>JAZKIH010000145.1:0-19748 GCA_040384965.1 Bacteroidota bacterium
GATTTAGGACGGATGCGCAGAAATTCGATGCACATATTTTCGTGTCCGGAAATATTGAACATCGATTCCCAATTTGTTGTACGGCCACGTCCTACGATCGTAGCGGTATCTCCACCGGCATTTGTGAACACCTGGTTTCCTCCGGAGAACACTCCTCCGATCGGATAAGCGCTCGCGAACAAACGGATATCTACCGGCAGCGGTGCAACGGCAACCGGTGTATAGAAAATTTTAACTCTATATGTAGCAAGGTTTGTGCTGGCTTGTTTATCCTGCGCCCAGTTTGCAGCTTGCTGGCCACCAATGCGAAGGATCCCCTCATCTCCTCCATAATTGCCGGCATCCGGATTATAATTTAAAATTCCCCTGCTGCGATTTTGGAAATTGCCGGCATCCGGATTGTAATTCCCGTAACGCTGAGATTGTTGCTCCAGTTGGTCCAGGATTATTCCCAGCTGTTGCCTTTCCTGCTGAGTAATACTGAGGACCGCTTTATTCTGCATCCAGTCATTAAGACCGGAGATTTGCTTTGGGAACAGCGTTTCGATAAACTCGATCGCTGTGATCAGCATGAGCTGTAAGAAGATGAGTGCCTTTTTCATATTTGTGGTTAGTTAAATTATTTGATTTTTTTTTCGGATGGATGGGTGGGTTAAGTGCCTGAGGTGATTTTGATATGCTCCATTCCGTAACCGATCAGCTTAATGGCTCCTGTTGTGATGAGGAGGCTAACAACCAGGATGAAAAAGAATTTCAGTCCTGACATTTCTGTAATTGGCTTGTCCATAGTAGTTAAAAAAATTAGGAGGATTAGTGTTAAAATATTTTTCGAGTTTCAGTTCTCCAAATGTAACGCAGGATTTTGGAAAATTCAACCTACGAAATTTCTACCTTGAAATTTCGTAGGTTGAACGTGTCCGGAAAATGTTTAATTAACGCGCGCGAGGATCACAGATCGAATCTGTCCTTTAACTTCAAAAATGGTTTCTCGAGGACCCGGTAGGATACGTATGATAACAGTATAGTAATAACGAAGCTGAGAAGAAGCATTACAATTCCAGGAGCCTGTACATGGGTCTTATAAAAAATAATATCCAGAAACGTAGGAACCGGTTTGTGATAAAGATAAATTCCATAACTGATTACTCCCAGCTTCTGAAGTATTGAGAAATTCAAAGCGGACCGGAGAGGGAAATCCGGGACCTTAACTCCCAGGTATGCGATCAGCGCTCCGGATCCCAGCGTGTCGAAGTGATAAAAGGGAAACATCCAAAGATCTTGCATCGGGAAAATAATTTTTGATATAACAGTGGCCGGTATTATAATGCACAGGGCAGAGATTACTTTTTTTCTCAGTACAAAGATCACTGCCCAGGGCCATAATAAATAGAACTGCTCCTCCACGGCCAGGCTCCACAAATGATTGAGCTGGATCCCTTGAACCCCCTTTACGAAAAATAAAATATTCTGTGTGTACGTGAAATAATAAATTCCATTGCCGGAATCCCACACCCGGAAATTAAATACTACAAGCAGGACCAGGAAGAATATCAGCACCAGGTAATAGGCCGGGAACAACCGGAGCGCTCGTTTGATAATAAAATTTTTTATTATTAGAATCCTGTCATCTACTGCTTCCTTTTGCTTCAGCAGAATAGAAGTGATCAGGAACCCGGAGATCACAAAAAAAATACTTACCCCGGCATATCCTAAATATTTCAGTGAAGGCAACTGGTATTCGTGTGCAAAATGATGATATACAACCAGGAGGACAGAAATTCCTCTAAGGGAATCAAGCTGAGGTATTTTTTCAATTCTGTTGCTCATATTATTCTTCATCTTTTTTAACGTGGAACATGACTGTCAGGGAAAGGACCAGTAAGAATTTATTTAGACATCGTTTGCATTTCTGAGGATATTCCTTCGGCTTATCATCAGAGGAAACAAACTGGATATCTATTTCATTGATCATTGTACAGTGAGGACAGATAACTCTGATCTCAGCTTTTGCGGTGGGGTTAAAGAAGATCATACTACTTTTTATTTTTACGTTGGTTCCAGTGATCGAGAAGCGTTCCGAATTTTATAATATCCTTTGAAGTCCGGTCCTTTTTATTTTTCAGTTTACGCTGGAGGTCCTTCAGCTCTTCATCCACCAGGTCAAAGGTTTGTTCCGGAAGATCTCCCTGGTGTACGTTATCGATGTTTACAGATCCGCATTTCGTACAGGGACAGGAACCGATCGGAAGATCTCCATCGATCCAAAATCTATTCCTGCAATTCAGGCATTTCATCAGCAGATCCGTTTCAAAGCGTATGGGATTGAACATGAAAATTATTTTAGTAAATATTTTGTAATTGGTTCCTTCACTCTCTCAGCGACATAAATATCATATCCTCCGGACTGATCGATGATCCCGTACTTTACAAAAGCAAAAGCATAGTTCGGATCGATCGAGATAGTAAGCGTCTGCTGTTCCTGGAAATACTTTGCCTTCAGCAGCTTTCCCTCCATCAGATCGTAGAACCTCTGAAGGTTTGACTGTTCAACAAACATTTGCATCTGTGTAATTTTATCGTGTCCGGGAAGATCTCTCCGGAGAGCTGTGATCTCCTCGATCCCGCGTTGTGACATATTCATGCAGGACACGATCATTGCCCTAGTTAATTTCTGTTTGATCATTGGCATATAGGGGGATTTGGTTTCATCCGTTCGATTCTCATAGAGATAATATTTATTCGTTGGCCAACTCCGGACCATTTTGGAGTGCCAAAATTTAAAGGGTGATCTTTGAAGGTCTGAAAACAGAAAATAATTTTAGCTATGAAATGCAGCGGCCGGTGGATCCACCAGGTGACCAGCTGCCGGCAGATATCCGAGTGCCAAAATTTGGGCCGCGAAAGAGAAAAAAGTAGCAAAAAAGAGAAAAGCAGCCAACAACAAGCAGCCAACAGCAAGCAGCCAGCACCGGGAGCGGTTAAAAGAAATTTGTGCAATGAGTAATAATAAATTCCTAGCATTTATATAGCGGAAGCTCCGTTTTACGATCGATTAATGTACATATCCGGGATTTAGTGTCCTTCCATCGGAAATTGTCCTGGATGAATCTCTCCGGGAACACCGGACGGACCGTGTCCGGCATATTCCTGAAGAACTTCTCTACGGTCCGGGCCTCCCTGCGATAGAAATACTTGTACGAGAAAATATCCGATCGGCCGTACATGGTCTTCTCGTAGATCGCAGGAGATTGATCATTGATGTATTGATATTCCCCTTCGACAAAAAGCATTTTCTTATCTACCAGTAATTTCTTTTGGTACTGGCCGCACGTTTGTTTTCCGTCCTCCTTACCGAACAACCTGGACAAACCGCCCTGTGATAGAGTGACTTGCATATTGAGGTCCGGGAATCCCAGGGACAGCTGCTGAATTTGTGCTTTGAAAACCTTCTGATATTTTTCTTCGTAGAGATCGAAGTATTTATTGAAATGCTTCCGGTGTTTTTTCAATTCTCCTTTGGGAAAGAAATTCGCACATTCTTTATTGTTGTGATATAAACGGTTCAACGTGTTATTCGTCAAACCTGAAACTTGTGCTAACTGTGAATCGCGACTTCTTTCATAGAGGATATTGAACAGCTCCCGGTAGAACATTTTTTGCCGCTTCATGTAGTCCTGCTTCGCCAGGCTCTCGAACACGGCAATTTTTTTTAGGATGAATTGAGTTTCTCCATTGTTGGCCAGTTTGTACTTCCGGATCTCCGTGTGCCGGAAGATGGCCGCGAATATCTCGTAGGAAGCAAAGTGAATGTTTCTGTCTTGATCATATTTTATGAGTTTGTATTTTTTTAAAATCCGGAAGTGCATCCGCACCGTACTGATCCCGACCTTCAGGAAGCCAGCGATCTTTTCGTATGGAAGTTTGGGATCAGAGGTTTTTCCTCCTTCAGTTTCCTCCTCTGCTCGAATGATGGAATCAATGAACAGAGGTTTAAGCTCCAGCCACATATAGAACGACCTGGAATGTTTATGCTGGATGATCTTCTTCGATATTCCCCTATGCACGCGCAGCGCGTACCGGTTACGGACCCTTTCCAGGTCGTTTTTTAGAGGTCTATCAGAGGTTTGATCCATAAAAAAAGACAATACAGTATCGTTAACATTCAGAGGGTACTGCTGCATTTGCAGCACCCTTTGTGTCGATGCTGCACCTTACTTCAATATGGTCCCTCTGTCTCTTTCTCTTCTCTCTACGAGTGTTTTAAAGCCATTACACAGCAGATCTCTCAACGTGCTTCTCCAGCTGTTGCCAACAGCTCGGACGTAATGGGAATTAATATTTGATCGTTTAAAATTCAAAATCAGTTGTGTGATATTTTTACTTTAGCGCAGTCCATGTAAATGTTGTGGAAGAGATCATCATCAATGAATCCGAAAAAATTGATGATCGATCGCACGTACCGGGGATCATCGCATCTCATATCAGTCAAGAAATTTTCGCTGTCCATATCAGTGGCCAGCAGCGCCTCCAGGTCCTTGTCAATTTTTATCATGTGAAAATAAATTTCATCTGCCGGCCGTGATGCCGGGTGTCGATGGGTTGCACTGATATTTTTATCCAGTTGTCAATTATTCTACGAACTGTTCCCTTCGGTACTTTGTGCTTAGCAGATAAAACTTCATAGGAGGATTTGTCCCGGATGTAATCCAGGAGAATCATTTCACGCGTGTAATTATTTGTCTTTACTCCTCTCATAGATCAATTCTCATAGGTAAAAAGCAAAAAGCCAGGAAGGATTTCTCCCCCTGGCTTCTGCATTTGAAAATTTTTGCTCCCTCCTCTTCTATATTTCCCGCGCGCGGGAAAGGTATCAAAATAAATTTCAGGTATTGTATTGAATATTCAGATAAAAGTTGTAACTTATTGACTATCAGTATAATGTAAATTATAGAACAATGGTAAAGAAAAGCTTTGTAGATTTGAAGGAACACACTGATAATCAGCATGAAAAAGGATATGATCCACCACGTATGGTACACTATGAAAAACGGCTTTTGGTTGTTAAGAAGTTCCATTGAAATAAGCAAGGTAATATTACAAGAGTTATGCCAAAAGGGGCGACCTTTACCGGAGTTCTTTTCAACAGAACAATCCCTTGCCATTGAAATAAGCATCTTGTCACAGGGAAAAGCAGGGTTCGGACCACGTCCGAACCTTTGCTATTTAATGGGGTTATCAACAGGCAAAATCCCCTACCCTACCACCCTTTTCCGTTTAAAACAGATCAGAATGAACTTATCCAGTGGTCCCCTTCAGTATCTGCACAGAGGATCATTTAATACTCTACACTAATGGGAAACGTAATACTGGACCTCAATAGCAAAAAGACTGAAGTAGTCGAGGTAAAACTCAACACTCCTTATCCTGTACTGGATCTGATCGTGTTTGAAGGTGAAGCAGAATACAAAAAAGCCACAAAGCCTACGGATATCCTCGGAGGGAATTTCCTGGCCATGTTCTCCAGTGCTGAAAGTTGCTTCCTCCGGGACACGCTGTTTATTATGAAGCAGCGTAACCCTTTAGCCATGTTCTTTATTCTCAGAAAAAAAGGATCTTAAAATCAACCTATAAAACAAAACCCACAATGGAAAAAGTAAATCTCAAAGCAGCGGGCCTCACAAAGCTCACTGATCACCTCCTGGTCGTTGACTGCGAGGATCAGAAAGTAGTCTTCGCGTTCGGACAGAACATCGGATATATCTCTGATGAAGAAATGCTCCTGGTAAAGAAGGATTTTTTTGAAGGAGGTGGAAAAAGTACGGTCCACGTAAAACAAGCCATTAAAATAGTGGAACAGACCTATCAACTCAGAGGGTCTATCACTGAAGAACGGATCGTAGAGCTGGAAAAATCTGTAAAGGACCTTTCCGATATCAATAATTCACTCACAAAGGAAAAGGACAAAACAAATGCTCAGTCTCTTCTGCGCAGCGCTATGGAGATCTTTCAGAAATATCCGACTGAATCAAATAAAAATGTTTATGCAGAGATCCAGGGAAAAGCGGATGCGATACTGAATCCTCCTATAACTGGAAAGGAAAAAGCAAAGGCAAAGGTGGCAGCAGCTCCGGCCGCTGAAGCTGAAAAAGTGGAAGCACCGGCAGCGGCCTCTCCGGTTATTCTTGAATCTTCGCAAGCTGCTGCTCATAATCCCGATGAAGCACTCGATACAGCTAAAAAAAAAGGCAAAGCAAAATCCTCTAAAAAGGGAAAGAGGAAATCAGCTAAAGGTAAAACCAAAAAGAAAAAATAATGAGCACTCAGGAATCAGAAGCAGCGTTCTATAATATGACGCTCCGGCAGATCGCTCCCCACTTAAAAAAGTGGTTTGAGTGGTACAGCGTAAAACATAACTGTCCTTTTTACGAGGTGTACCTGGTCGGCCGGTATAAACCCGACTGCGATATGGATGATCCTAAATCCGCTATCGTAGAACTGAAGCACGTAAAGGGAGGAGATATTTCCGAAGCGCTTTCCACTGCGAAGGCATCCACCGGGTCCAGCGAAATGACTTTGCTGGAGCAAATGTTTCCTCTCTTTAAAGAACATATCTTAAAACGTGCTGAAGAGTGGAATGTAAGTAAGTACCGGGTGTTCCTGATGGTTTGCTACCTGGTGGGAAAAGATATCGATAATGTGGACAGCATCGATCTCCAGTTCCGGTGTAAAGTACCAGGACAGCCGGACCTGGCTCTGAGGATCGAATAATTAAAAACAAAAAGTAAAATGGATCTATCGGCAGAAATAACAAAGCAGTTTCCTCCCCTGAATGAACATTCCGGGAACGGAGTTGAAAAAAAGGGACCGGATAAAAAAGTAATCTCCCAGGAGATCCTTCAGGCAAACCTTCAGGGAGCGCTGGAGATGATGGATGAAGTTGAACAGGAGGCCAGGAACCAGGGCTACGGAGATGATTCGATCGTTATGGTATTTGAGGCAACATTAAAAGTCCTGGCAGATCGTATAGAACAACTGAAGACAGGCAAAGCTCCAGCACCGGCCACCAACGGCAGCGCTCCGGCCGCTTCATCTGAAAAGAAGCAAGCTCCGGCAGTTGATGAAAGAGATCCACTGGAATACATTTACGATTTTGAAAAGTTTCCTCCCCTACTCTGCAAATTTATCGGACCGGGTCCCGGAGTGATCGCACAGGGCCGGCCGCTGAAGACCTGGGCCGTGGAAGCGCTCGATAAGGAAAAAACTCAGTGGCTTATCCCTCAATGGTCCATCTTCTCAGAGGTTCAAAATAGTTTCCTGGGATTCCAGTCTGAAGATCCCGGAAAATTTATTTACCAGCTCACCTATAAAGGTGTGAATCAGCTGGAGGGCGGTGGAATTAAATTCATGGTAGAGATCCTGAAAAAATTTCCTGGATGAAATGGAAAATGAAAAACAGGTTAAAACAGTAACAGCGCTCTCGATCCCGGTACAGGTGTTCATCCTCTTCATGGTACAGAACAAAAAGGATTTTACAGTGGCCGATGCAATAACGGAATTTGAAACGATGCACAAAATACTTCTCCCGGAGGCCCGGATGCGGCAGATCCTCAATGAACTGGTCCTTAGTGATAATCTCACTATGGATATGAAGGCAAACGGGCTGAAGAACAAACGGACAGCATTTTACACCTTTAAAAAATTGATATGAAAAGGAAATCTACAAACGTGGACCTGGTCGAAGATCTTACAAAAATAAATTCTTCAGGGAGGTTGGATGGAATTATAAAGGCTGCGGAGCAAAATCAGTACCACGATTTTAAATCTGTTCATTCAATGCCGAAAGTGGTTCTGATCGATGATCTATCCCACTTTCCGGAAACAATAGAAATAACAAATTCAGTTATGCGAGGAGAGTATGATGAATCTCCGGATGAACAGGATCGCGAGGAAATGCGAAGAGATCTAAAGGAAGGTGGAGCTACGGATGAATTTATTAAAACAATACTCGGATGAATTTACACGAAGGACCGGACGATATCACCAACGTCCTGAAGGAGGAACCGGAAGCGCCAGGCGCTGCCGGCAGCGCAGCGGCCATTAATGCGGGGGACTTCTCTGTGGAAACGCTGGAGATCCCGCAAACACCGGCAGCAGCTGTCCAGGAACAAAAGACAGCCGCGGCCGCTCCAGCTGCTCAGGCAGCAGCGCCAGCCGCCAATGGTGAAATAAAAAAGGAAGTAATTAAAACCACTACCGGACCAGATGGGGAAAAAATTGTCGAGAAGACAATTATTCAGAGCGCCCCCACTTCCGAGAAGAGCGAAGCGGTGGCCAGGTTATTCAATACGGACACAACTATGCTCATGTTCGATATTTTTATGACCAGGCTCGGAGGGATCCTTACTCCGGACCGGCCGCGAGAATATTGGTCCCTCACTGTCCAGGACAAAAAAGATCTCGGACTGTTATTAAAGGAATCAGCTAAAGAGGAAGGCTGGACCGGTGTACCTACTAAATATCTTTTCTTCGGAGCGATGGGCTTGATGATCGGGGGAAAAGTTGTTTATGCTAAAAAACTGGATTACAAATTTGTTCCCGGAGAAAGATCAGGAGATCCAAAAGGCGAAGCGGCCGCTTCCGGAGAGCAGGAAAAAAAATCTGAATCGATCGATTACAAAGCGCTATTTACCAGGGAGAAGGCCCGGTATGAAGTTGAAGTCGGGGTAAAAAATAATTCTGAGGAAGTGAAGGAACTGAAACGTAAAAACGATATGCTGGAGGAACTGCTCAATAAAATTAAAAAGAAGGAAGTTCCTGGCGGTGGAGTATCTGATGCGGACTACGTAATGCTCAGGAAGGACCAGCAAACAACAGATCTCGATCCGGAAGAGGATAAGGATCACATCTTTCAGGATTCTCAGGGAAAAGTGTGGAATCTGGACAATGTGGAATTTACGGACCAGGCAGCGATCCGGGACAAAACAAAAGCCGGTCTATCCGGATGGTCCCCTACCGGCATAAAGCTCGGCAGCGTGTCGGCCGGCCAGCACGAAGCATTTGCAGAATGGAAAAAATATCGGAAACGTAAAAAGATCGCAGCGTGAGCAGAGGCCGGAAAAAAGTTGCGTTCATTGGAGGTACGGAGTGCGGAAAGTCCACTCAGCTGAAACTTCTGCTCGATGTTCCGCGTGTAGCAGCAGAGGGACGAATTATTTACGATCGCAATTATCAAAAAGCCTGGTCCCATCTTCCGGAGATCAATATGGACCAGTGGTTTAAAATGGTCAACGGGTTTTACAGAATTGCCGATCCGGATTTCGGTCTGTTCTACGAGATCGCAAAAGATAAATGGAAACGAGGATGGAAAGGGACCATCGGACACGAAGATGCCGGGGAAGATCTTAGTTCGCAAAAAAATACGGACGTGTACGGAAATATTATCGGGTTACGGCATAAAGCTACGGACTGGCTCGGAGTCTTCCACTCCGGAGCAGATACTCCTCCGTACATTCTCCGGCAAATGAATGAAATAGTCCTCTTCAAAACCGGTGATAACTGGAGTAAGATCGCGGATCGGTTCCCGGATGATAAAGTCGAAGAAGTAAAGAAGTGGTTTGAATGGGTGAACCAAAGTGAAAACAAATTTGCATTTAAACGTATAATTCTAAGAGCAACCGGAACACTATGAATATATACATTTTCAACCTGATCTGTTATGCAGTAGGATTTTTTTTAGGAATCCTCACCTATAAAAAGATTTTCATGCCGAGATTTCTAAGGAACAAATACGGAATTGATCTCAGCCTGGCGCAAGCAATGAAGGATCAGCCCGATGAAGTATCAGCACCGGCAGGGTTTGCAGTTGATCAACCTCCTTCACTCGTTCCAGACCCATATCCTCACGGTGTTGTAAAAACTGTACAGGTATCATTTGACAATTCCCATAATTACAACGATCAAAAGACCTTCGATATATACGATGAATTTACTGATGCAATTATAAAATCCGGAAAGTCTTTAAATATGTCAGACGGAAAGATCCTCGCGGAACTGCAATTGCATAAGATCTCCGGAATCCGGATATACACTTCCTCAGATCAAAAAATGCTTACCAAAGAGCTTTTATATACTTTGTTCAATATTCCGAAGGAATCTTATGATCAATGGCATCGACAGTCCTTTTCCCTCCGGACATTTAATTTTATGAACTTAGATTTGGATCCAAAGTTTCTCCAGGACAAACGTATCGCAGTTGACCCACTCGACAAAATTGAAATATGCTTCTTCCTAATATCAAAAACAAATGCATAACTTTTTCGAGAATTGTAAGACTGAGCCTCAGGTAAAAAGAGAATACCGGAAGCTCTCTCACAAGCATCATCCGGACAAACCGGGAGGAGATAAAGAGATCTTCCAGGAGATCCTGAAGCAGCACACGGCAGCGCTCCGGAGGATCGCTGTATCTGAAGGCAAAGCAGAATCGTATTACGAAGAACTGGCCGCTAAAGTTGGTAAGAAGGATTTTGCAAGCTCGATCCTGAGCGCTGCGCTGAAGATCGATAAGCAGCTGGACGACCAGGGGGTCGATACAACTGATTTCAATTCTGTATTTAAAGCAGTCTCTGAACTATTCTACAGTCCGAAAAAGGAGATCGAGAAGAAGCAGGACCCAAAACAACTTCCGGGGACCTGAATTTTGGCACTCGGATATCCTGGATGATCACTCCGCGGCCGCTTCCGGGACCAGCTGACCAGGTAAACGCCCGGGGAGCTGGATTTCATAGCTAAAAAATAATTTCTACTTTTTTCTTCCGGAACGGCTCTTTTTTTGATTCCCCAATCGCTTCCGTTTTTTTGGCACTCGGATTGAGCCGTCAAACTTCTTCTCGATCAGCTCTACCTTTTTGGTGCGAGCGCCTTCCTCACCAGCGATCCGGAAAGCGGTCCTCCGGGACCGGTACGCTTTTAAGATGGATGGAGATTCCCAGTTATCCGGGATTACGATGTGGATATATTCTGTCATGCCACAAATGTAGAATTAATTTACGGCCAACGGAGTGCCAAAATTTCCCGGCCGATTTCGGAATGTTTGCAACTGATCGGTGAAGTGAATAAAATTTTAGCTATGAAACGTCAACCTGGCCAGGATCCTGAAGAACCTGGTCCTCCGGAGATCCATGGGAGATATCCGAGTGCCAAAATTTTAGGTGTTTATTGATCAGTGCGATCATACTGGATATCCACTGAAGGGAACAGGCCCAGGGAAACAGTGTACCCGGTGAGCCTGAATTTGTTTTTGTCCTTCATCTCCCTGAGTTTATTTACGGTATAGGCAGCTCCGGCCAGGATCAGCAGGATTAGGACTATTAGAATCACTCGGGTAGTCATGCCTTAAAATTTCATTGATTCTATTCTCCTATGAAGAACGGTGTTTTTTTGACTGCATTAGAAGCGCTCAGGGACATTATCTCAGGGCCTCCTGATGGAATGGACCTCTATTCTGTCTTTGTCGCTTTCTTCCGCTGAGATCGCATAAACAGGATCATAATTACTACCAGCAGGACCAGCAAAAAGCCTCCGATCCCGATTCCCCAGTACAGGGCGGTATTGTCTTTATCTGCTTTGGCGGCCGGTTCTGATTCCTGGCGCTGTCCGGCCCGGATCGCTTCGCGCTCCAGCTCCTGCTCCCTTTGTGTTACTTCAGCGATGCACCGGGTGTGCGCTTCATACTGAGCCTTCTGCTTTTTCGTGATCCTCAGAAAAGGTTTTTTCGGACACTGCTCTTTGTATGCCTTCAGCTTCTGCCTCAGTTCCTGAGCCTTCTCCCCTTTTTTAAATGCCTGTGCAAAATCTCCCAGGCCCTTCAGCCCTACGCTGATCGCTTCAGTGTATGGATCAGCTCCTCCCACGTTACCGGCCGGCCGGCACTTGCATCCGGGACCGCTGCACGCGCAGTCGTCTCCGGAGAGCTTGTCCAGGTCCTCCCCTATTGCATTGATATCGAGATAGGCGTAACCGTCCTTATCCATAACATAATATCTGCTCACCTGAGGTGCAGCGTTATTCCAGGAATTAAATTCACTGGGGTAAAAACTTACTTTCCGCTGTTCGTGATCGAGTTCCATATTTTTTATTGATTACCGAGATTTCCCATCAGGATCACCTTTTCGATCGTGCCGGCATTGATCGCATTTTTCACATAGGAGGCTTTAACGTGTGTAACGGCTGATATCCCTTCGCTGGTCCCGATAAAAATGTAATAGGTATTTGTTCCGAGTATATCGAGCGTAACTGATTTGGTCGGGACCGCTTTAAATGTTACTCCGTCATTACTGACCATCAGCGTGATCACTCCATTCACACCTCCGGCCTGCCCGGTGCAAAAGAACTGAAGGGAGAAAAGTGCATACGATTCTACTCCTATGGCCAGCGAGAACAGATCCGGCTGGTCCACATTCATATTCTTAGCAATTTTTCTCTCGATGGTTGTAGCGCTCATTTTGTTATTTTAAATTTCCTTACAAATAATATGATCAGCACGATCAGAAGAATTATTCCTCCTCCGATGGTCCACTGGACCCAGTCCATCGATGTAAGCGCCCGGACCGGATCTATTTTTTCGTCTTTCTTATTCGTGACTGTGAAATGCAAGTGTGGACCTGTTACGTGGCCGGTGGACCCGGAGAGAGCGATCGTCTCTCCCTTCTTCACCTGGTCCCCCGGTTCCTTCCGGAAGGACCTCAGATGCGCGTACCCAGTCTGATATCCGTTTGCATGACGGAGGACCATTTGATTTCCTCCACTGTCAGAATAATATTTTTTAAGAACGATTCCGGAAGCGGCCGCTTTTACTGGACTGCCTTCCGGAACTGCGATATCAATTCCATTATGAAATTCGTCTGAACCGGTTCCCGGATATTTTCTCCATCCGAACCCGGAGGTGATCTGTCCTTCGACCGGCAGACTGAAATTCATTTCTTCCTGCGCTTGCTTTTCCCTTTACCCGATTTCCGTTTCTTTCCGGATTTGGTTTTCTCCTTAGGAACATATTTGTTCCGCTCCTCTGCCTCTGCCAGGGCTTTCTTTTCTTCGGATGGCCAGAGCTTTGTAGCGTTGCCCCATTTTTCCTTGAAAGCCTTTACTGCTGCACTCTCCGGTTTTACTTTTTTATTTGCCATAATAGAATTATTTTAATGCTTCGACATCATTCACAAATTCCACGATCCCATGGGAAACTACTACCCACTTGTTTTCCATGATCACTTTTTTAAACAATGAAAGGTCCGAGGGATCCAAGTCAATGGATACATTGGCTGCTTCCAGGGAATCCAGTATGCGAAGGCGCTGCCGGATCTCACTTATAGGTATTCCCTGCACGGTTGTTGTCTCCAGGCATTGCTTTGCAAGCTCAGAATACTTTGTTTTCTTGATCTCATTACCGAAACGGAGATCTACAGTTTTGTTCGGGATAGTTTTTGCATTTTTCATATTGAGAATATTAATTTATAACTAAAAAATCCATATCAAAATCAGCAGTAGGAGCCAGATTAAATGTAACTACCATAGAACCCGCTCCACATAATTTTGTCCAAGTAACAGCAGTAGCATCTATATTGGCATTGGCTGGTGTAAGTTGAACAACGGAATTTGCTGTAATATAAGAATTGGTAAGTGTGAACGTAGTACCGGAATTATCTTTCCGGAAACGGCCTGCCGGAGAATCAATAGTGGCCGAATCGCCTGAAGTTATATCGATTATTTTTGTCGTGAACTGAATATCTTCGCTGATCAGCAAATGTGCATTCACCGTAAGGAACTGGAGCGCAGTTGTTGCTCCAAATATTCCGTACATCAGTGACAGGGACCTTCCCAATGCCTGGGAAGTCCGGTCCTGATTATCTACGAAAAATTTGTTATTGTTTGATCCTTCATAATATCCCGCGAAGTAACCAAGGTACACCCCACCGGATGCTACGTAGTTCGCATTTCCCTGACCGGCATAACTCCCTATATAAGTATTGTTTATTCCGGTTGTATTATAATAACCGACCTGTCTGCCAAGCCCAGTATTATCATCGCCACCGGTATGTAGGTAAAAAGCATTTGCACCTACGATCGTAGAATATTGAGATGTGGTACTATTACTAAATGCTTGATAACCCACTACGGTATTAAGCCGTCCAATGGTGCAGGACATCAGAGCTTCATTACCAACCCCCACGTTATTATCACCTGTAACGATCCCAATACCCATTGCCAAATTTCCAATTGCAGTATTGGTTCCTCCCGTAGTGGCATTATTCAGAGCGTTGGTTCCTACTCCGGTATTGTTCGCACCAGTTGTAATATCTGTTCCAGTAAAACATCCAACAAAAGTATTTCCTACAACTCCCGGAACGAATCCAGCACCTCGTCCAATAGTCATAGTCCCGTTTGCCAGCCCTGCGATAACATTGCCGTTTGCAGCAACCTGAAAGTTTGTTCCGGACACAGCCCAGGTACCGGTAGCCACCATTGAATATGTACCGCCAACTGTTCCGGAATAGTTCCCTACAAGCGCATAAGTTTCATTACGGCCAATGGCTGTTGCCTTATCTCTTATAACATCCTGCACAAGGTCCCCGGTAGAAAAATTAACTTCAAATACACGCTGTAGGCCTACTTGCTTTATGTTCCAGTCGGATCCCACAGCAGCTTGTGTGCCGCCTAAGCTTGCAACCCATGAAATTATGATATCACCAACGGAAACGCGAAATCCGGAAGCACCGCCAATTTTTCCGGCAACAGTGATCCTATAAAAATCCCCCTTATCAGAAGCCGGGTAATTAGGATTTGCTGATGCATCAATGTTCCCTTTTATTTTGAATGATCCTGCAATACTATTATAGACATCATCGATAAAGTTGTCCCATATCGTTTGACTGATATACCGGTATTCAAGGGTGGTGAGCTTTACTTCTTCTGCTGTTGTTAATGTTGCCATAGGTAAATAATTTTTTTAACCGGGGATAGTATATGGGATTGTACAGGTGTAAACTCTATTTCCATTTTCAAGGATCATTTCCTGTCTCAGTACTCCGATCGTATTAAGATCGATCGCAGTAGCCAGGAAAACATTTACCGCTGTTTGTAAATCTGCGACAGTGTCCTTCTCGATGATATTTACCTGAAGACCGATCGATGGTTCTTCTGATGGCTCATAGATCAGGCAAGCGCAGTAAAATTTATTTCCGTTGTCCAGGATCGCATCACAGCGCTGGATATCCAGGATCTCGTTATCTTCTTCTACCAGGGCCGTGATCGCTGCATTAATAGCAGCCTTCAGGTCCAGGACACTGTCCCGCATGATCAGCTGGACCAGCTGGCGCTGTAAATCTTCACCGGTGATATGATACTGGCAAGTAAAATTGTGTGCCTGGTTTCCGTTTGAAAGGATTATAAAATCATCACAGATAATTTTTTCCACTACCAACCCGGCCGTGGTTGAAAGGAAATCATTTGCTGGTCCCTGAAGGGTTGCAAAGAAATCCGTTTGTATTGTTTTGATCCTGCTGCTTGACATATTGAGAGGTTTTAAAAATTGTTAAGGATATACTCTGATTACGATTGTAGCGTGATACAGTCGGCTGTTGATACCGGCTCCGGCAATATCCACAGTAAAAACTGCGATGTGATTCGCACTTCCGTATGCAATTTCATTAAAGCCAAAAACATTGCTTTGCAGTGTGAGATATGTTTTTCCCAGTGCAGGGAAAGCTCCGGCAAGTGTAGCCCGGTACTGTCCCACCCCATCATAAGTCCAAACCAGGGCGCCTATCGTGTTTTGAAGGACCTCCACGGTGGGAGCGCTGGTCCCTGCCTGGGTGATCAGCGCCACATACTCCTTATAAGGAAATCCTCCTCCTCCGGCCGGTGGTGAGATATTATAACCGACAATTCCCAGGAAGGAATTATTCCCATTGAAAAGAAGGATCCCGGTAGAATCAACCAGGGACGGAGTGTTACCGGTAGCCGTGATATAAGTATTCATGGCGTTTTGAAGCGCTGTGCTACCATCTTCTTCAAAAAGGTTTACACTCGGGTTCACAGGGCTGGCCGTGGCTGTATCGTAAGCGATCACAGCTATGTAAATTTTATTTCCCTGGTATAAAGCATACGCATTGAGCTTTACGGAGAAAACAAGTTTGTTCCCGATCGCTGTAAAAAAATCATTGATCGCTTTTTTCAGTGAGGAGATATCGTCCTTCTGAATTATTTTGGTTGCGGTGGTTGTTGCCATAATTATTTAAGTTTTAATCGCTTTAAATTTCCCTTCATAATTTCTGCTTCGTTGTCTGCTCCGATTACAGAATAATTCCATTCCTCTGTCGCAGCTGTTGTCAAAGTGCCGTAACTACCCATTCCCAGGAAGATTGACCTGGTAGCGTATCGATCATTCCAGTCGTTATATACTTTGATCATCTGATTATCATTGAGATCGTTAAATTGTCCAAATATTAATTGCTTCGTTTTCGGAAGAGTGAATACTCCGGATATAACATTAAATAGATCATCTGTAATTGTTGTTGGGGTCCAGCCTTCCGGAATCTCTCCTCCTCCGGATATATAGTGAGCATTGGGCGGCTTCCGGAGGATCCTGTATATGTTTGCGCCAAACCAAATTAAAAGGAGTATAACGATGATCAGAATGATCACTCGAATAGGTTTGGGTATATCCTTCCATTTTGGAAATTCCATTTTACTTTACGAGCTGATTTGATTTTTGCATAACCTCGATCCAAATATCCTCAGTCACCGGGTAGAACCTGGTCCCGAGCTTCGTGATCAGTGTTTTGTAAAATAGATCATCGAAAACAGTATCCTCCTTCAGTTTTGCATATCCTACCGGTAGAATCCGGTTCACAGCTCTCTTCAGGTAAAGGACCCTTTCGCCTACACTTCCCTTCTGAAGCGGCCAGTTATCGTTTCCGGATGGCCGGGGCTGTGATTGATCAGTCTTCTCCGGTTTATCCGTTGCAACTGTTTTGTCCGGAGCATCCTTTTTCTTGATCTCCTCCGCTTCCTTCTTCAGTTTGCGTTTCTCTTTTCCAGGACCGATAAAATAATAATACGCTGTTCCTCCTCCGGCCAGGAGCAAAAGAATTGCAATGATGATGAATACGGTCCTCTGTGAGATCCCTTTTTTTCCTGTTGTTGTTTCTGACATAGTGAATTATTTTTTACCCTCTTCCTTCTCCTGCTTTTATTGCTCCGGGTCTACCATCACCCCGGCCTTCCCCTGCTTTTACTGCTCCGGGCCTTCCTCCAGGTGAGGAAGGATCTTTTTCTTCTCCTCCTCCACCGCCTTTGGAAGAACCACCGATCCGGGAATTTTCCGGGTCCCTGGTCCCGAGATATAATCCAGTCCCACCCACGGCCAGGAGGAACAGAATTAAAATCACGATCAGGACAGTTCTTTTTTTCATGTTCCGAAAAGTATTCCTCCCAGTTCTTGTATTTTTGACAAGTCCGTTTTTTCCATCAGGATCGGCTTAATTTCTTTGTGCATACTCAGCGCTCCGACATAATCCTGCTTCTCCATCAGCTTTGAAAATTTCACCAGCGTATTGAGGTCCTTGAATCCGAGCTTTGCCAGGTTCCGGTGAATCGCTGCCTTCACTCCCGGAGGAACGGTCACTTTAATTCCCTTCGCAGTGGATCCGTCCTCCGTGGTCCGTTTTGAAGACATACTTTCGATCTTATCGATCCATCCCTGCTCCAGTCCGTCCTTCATCAGGTATATGATCAGGTAACGGCCACCGAAGAACAGCAGGAACAGAATTAAAATCACGATCAGCAGAATCCGAACTTGTTTATTTGTCATAGCTCCAGTTTTTTGTGCATCCGGCAAATTTCATTATGAATGGAAATGATCCGGGAAACATTGTAGTGACTTGCGTTGAGAGTACCCATAAGGCCGTGAAGGATGCCGGAGAAATTATATCCCTTGTTAATGCCGGCATACAAAGCTCCGCGATCGCACTCAGATTCGTCCTCCAGTGAAATCTGATAGAAATGGTCCCGGATGGCCTGAGGCATCTTTGCAAGCTCTTCAGGAACCGGGATCGGCCGGCCATAGAAATAATGATGCACTTCGTGATCCAGGATGAAATTGAAAACTGGCTGAGCCATGCCAGCGCAGCGGTCCACATCCCACTCGATAACACCTTCATCATAAAGGAACCGGGCCTCTGATCCTTCAGGAAGGCCGCGCACCTTCCGGATCTTGATATCACCGAGAGCATAAGAACGAGGGATGCGAATTTTTTCATTGACCTGGTACGGAATTTTATAGATATCGATTTTCCTGATGATCCAGGTATCCAGTTCCGCGCCTACGACCAGGACACAGATCCGTTTAGGATGCACCGGGAGATTTACTTTTAAGTTTGGTAGATCATATTCTCGTTTATAATACTGCTCCGGACTGTCTGCATCCTTTATGAGAATGAAAAAGGCGTTACCTATATTCTTTAATTTGAAATACAGCGTAACGCCTTCCTTGTTATTGCTTAGATCAATTATCTTCGACTGTATCATCCATCCGCATTATTTTTATTTAGCGGCAGCTGCTGCTGGCGCTTTCTTTTTACCGGCACGCATGATCAGAATGATGATTACGATAATAAGAACGAGCACAAATCCTGTCCCGGTCCAAAATATCCAAGGCGTGAGGCCCAGAATTTTATCTTTATCAGTATCGTCATCCTCACCTTCTCCAGCTGTTTTCTCTATTTTATCCATCAGCTCCTTCGCTTCCGGAGACGTAGCCACGTCACCAGGTGCAAGAGGTGGCCCTGCTACTTCAGTAGGTTTTTTTCCGAAAAGATTTTTGATCAGGTTTCCTACCTGTGTGCCGCCCGGTTTCTTTTTAAACAGATCCTTTATCGAAAAATATCCGGAGCGGAAAGTTTTGATATCCCTATGACGGGCAACGTACCTACTCAGCACGTCCGGCATCATTTCAGTCCTGTAATATCCGGCAGCCGTGACCGCTTTATCAAAGTCCTCATTAAAGAACCGGCCGCGCTCAGCGCTCAGCTTTGCAAGGGCCAGGATATTAGCTTCGGGATCTGTGCTGGGCTGGACCTGGTGCTGCACCAGGATAGCCTTTACGATCGCAGGATTGTTTTCGATCAGGTCCTGACAGAGCGCTAAGGCAACCGCTTCCTCAGGCTGCATTTCTATTTGTACTGTCTCTGAATCGTTTGACATAGATGAAATTATTTAATGAATACAGGGAGAGAAAATAAATTCTCTCCCTGTATGAAATCATTTTTACTATCTCGGCTTCCCTGATTGCAGCGCTTGCTGAGTGATCAGGTTCTCGATCGCTCCCACCGGTGCGGTCGGAGTGAAGAACGCAGATGAAGCACCAAACTGGCGGATCATCGGTTTGTTCTTCAGGGCCATATCCTTGTCCAGGACAGAGCTGATAAACATAACCATTCCGATTCCGGTTCCTGTCTGATCCTGGTCAATGGTCCAGTCAAAGCCCTTCTTCAGGCCTACATTGTAGCCCAGGGGAACGTCCGCTCTCAAAAGCTGGTATTGGTTCGGAGTGATATAATCATCCGGAGAGATCTCGTTATTGCTTGCACTGTTGAACTGAGAATTATGGAGAGGCACGATCGGATTTTCAAGCTGTGATTCCGATTTAGGACGGATGCGCAGAAATTCGATGCACATATTTTCGTGTCCGGAAATAT
>JAZKIH010000146.1:0-1247 GCA_040384965.1 Bacteroidota bacterium
CCTGCCTGTATTCTAAGGAAAAAGCAAATGTTTTTTTAACTCATGCGGCGAACTTTCTGAGATCAACGAATTCGGTTTGCCTTTTAGCTACTGCAAAGACCCTAGCTACCAGTTTGTTCTTAATGATATTTAACGTACTCATCTTGCTTTTTCCTTCGTTAATACGTCTTATGTAGTAATCCT
This sequence comes from Bacteroidota bacterium, assembly GCA_040384965.1. Lineage (GTDB taxonomy): Bacteria > Bacteroidota > Bacteroidia > Sphingobacteriales > Sphingobacteriaceae > Daejeonella. Next base: position 184 of record JAZKIH010000146.1, read on the forward strand.
TGAGCTCCTTATCACCTCTAACGGCATTATTCGCTGAAAGGAACAAGAGCATTTTAACTTGTTTATTAGCCATGTGGGAGACTTTATTCCTGCCTCTGATGGAAGTGCCCGATCTGTGTTCAAAAGGGGCAATCCCTGCATAGCAAGCGAACTTTCGCCAGGACTCAAAGCGAGTAAAGTTGTGTGTACAAACGATCAGATAAGCAGCTGTAAGAGGTCCTATTCCCTTAATGCCAGTGATCAAATCATAGGTAACTTTAACCTGTTGATCTTTCTGCAAAAGCTCATTAATATGTTTTTCAACGCCTTTGATCTTAAGGTCTAATGCGCTTATTATCTCCTGGTAAGTGTCCATCAGATATTGATTATCTGATTGGTTTAAAATGGATTTATATTCTCCAAAAGTTGCTTTAAAGCCCGCCCGATCAACCACTAGCTTATCTCGTAAGGCAAGCAATGGTTGCAAATTCAAGATCGTTTGGGATGGCAAAACCGTCGGTTGAAGTGATTCTCTTTTCAGATAAGCATACGCAGCTATGCGTTGAGCGTCAATCTGGTCATTTTTCCCCCTGGTTACTCCAAGAGAACGTTTTATCTCCAAGGCAGGCACCATAACAAAGGGAACAGCATTTTTCTGAAGGAACAGAGACAAGTTCAGAGAATAAAGACCCGTATGCTCAAAGCAAACAAGCATCTCTTCTTTGACATGGCTTAACTCTTTAATCAACCATTGCATCAATAAGAGGTAACCTTTACTACTATTGCTGAACTCTTTTTTCTGGTTACTGCAGTAGATGTGGACATCAAAGGTTAGCTTGGAAACATCGATGCCAATAAATGATCTGTAATTCATAATTTTGTATTAGGTTTTAAAATAGTTGCCAGGCTAAGACCTTTAACAGACCTCAAAGTCTAAAATTCTAAATGGCCATCAGGCAACAGTGGATCGGAATGGGGACGGATACAGGCAATAGATCTCTAGTCTAGCCGGCAGGAAAGTTCACCCCATTCCTTTTCCACAAATTTACCGTAGAATTCCTGAAGTAAACCTAAAGGCCGGCAGG
>JAZKIH010000147.1:0-4298 GCA_040384965.1 Bacteroidota bacterium
ATCTATGTTAATGGATGCTGATGTAGCTGGTGAAGACGAATTCCTTTCTGACGAAGAATTTAAAAAAAAACTAGTTCTTCGCCTAGTAGGTATTGTAGCCATTACTGGCTCGGCCTGCCGGCATTCTGTACTTCTGCTAGCCATCCATTTGGCTTTGGTGTTTTTGCCTGTGTTTTAGATTGATTGATCGATTGATTGATTGATTTCTAGAGAATGGGTCCGTCTGGAACTCTGCCGCCGGCAGGCGGACGGTCCTTTCGTGCCGGCAGCAGACGGCACTGATGCTTATTATTCATATATAAATCCAATAATTAATACAATGTTTCCTGAATTTCGATGACACTGAAACTTGAATTAAACACAAATTCATTACATTTCAGGTTCCGGCAAGAGTCATGAAGCCAAATAGGGCCACCAGTTGGTTATGGGAGCACTTTGAATTACTCCAACATGCAGATGGGAGAAGGGAGTCTCGATGTCTGTTGTGCAAACAGAGCGTTTCGTATAATGGGCCAACTTCAAAGATGAAACATCACATTGAAGCGCGACACCCTGAGGTGATCTCGGAAAGAGAAGCCAAGAGGAGGCGGCTGGATCGTAGCCAGGGGATACCGTTTGATTTTCCGGCTGATACTTATTTCGACCGTTATATGTTGTGGACGATTTGTGATTATGTCCCCTTCAACTGCTGCAACAGCAAAATGTTTCGCTTTATGCAACAATTGAACAACATGGAATCCATTGATGAGCATCGTGTTGCTTCTCGATTGATTGAATTGGAGGCCAAAGCTGTCGAAAATGTAAGTGTATTCTGTATGAGCTAAAACGAGTAATTTATTGGCGTCATTATGGACAGCTAAAGCATATGCTTTGTGGGCAACACCTAGCGCTAACACTTGATCATTGGACGAGCAGAGCAACCCAACCCTATATTGCGATGACTTGTCACTGGATAGACAATAAATGGAATCTGCAAGATGCAGTTCTTGCGTGCAATAACTTTCCCAACTCTGGAGGTAACGCATTGAAACAATGTTTTTACATTACACATTCAAATCCAAACATTTTTTCTTATTGCATCGACAGGCACAGCAGCCGCAGCACTGAATGACTGTCAATTTATTTGTGCTCAATTCAACATCCAGCAAAGCAATATCCTTTCCATTACAACAGACACAGATCCAGCCATGAACCTATTCGGGCAATTACTTCAAGAACAATTTAATACTCCCCATCACTATTGCGTAGATCATGTGTTGGAATTAACGACTGAATTAGCCTTCAAAGATGCAAACCTACCAGGCTGCCAGGGCACAATGCAAGCCGCAAGGGCATTGGTAGGACATTTTAAACACTCAAGCATAGCAGCCGAGCTACTAAGAAAGACTCAGGCAATTCTTGGCATTACTACACCTCTTCGATTGTTTGAGGATGTTGCAACACGTTGGTGGTCGACTTACAAAATGATTGAAAGGCTGATAAAACTCAAACCATCCATAGAGTACGTCCAGAGCCACAACGCTTTCTCCAAAACTTTGCATCTATCAGAGCAACAATGGAAGGTGAATTATATTATATACACAATTCCTGTATAGGCAACCGTTTACTTATTGCAAACAGACGCTGGTAGCCGTTCAAGGACTTCTGAAACCGTTTATGCTGTTTCAAAAAATATTGGAAGGTGAAAAATATGTCACCGTTAGCTTGGTACCTTACGCGATATTTCAAATTCGAACCGAGTTGACTGCTTTTATCGCTACGACCGAAGCAAATGCAATTACCGCACGACAAAAACCTGTTGACATGCAAACCCAGTATTTTGACAACAGCAACCCACCAGAGGAACAACAAGCAGAGCAAGAACATAAAGAAGATAAAGAAATAACAGGAATACTAGAACTTGCACGAAAAATGCTTCAAGACTTCAATCTTCGGTGGGGAAATGGGTTAAACGTTTGGATCGAAAACGAATCACGAGGGCCAAGACAAAGGCAAAAAGGACTTCCAAAATCAGTTTTGATAAGTGCTGCACTAGATCCAAGAACCTTTTCTTTGGTTGGCATACCAGTGGCGGACCGAGAACATATTTGGAAGGCAATAGCCATCAAATTACAGAGGGTGAGCAGCATGTCGCGATTGCAAGCAACAAGCTCAACATTTTCAAGTGAACCAACAAGAGGCACCCAGACATCATTATTTGAATCCCTATACGTACACTCCGACGATATTCAGCCGCTGCCTGTGGAAGAGGCTGTTGATAATGAGATTGCAACCTTCAGAAGAGAAAGTCAAATAAAAGTTGAAGATGAAAATGGAGAATTTAACAATCCACTGGAATGGTGGAAAACTCGTGAGCAGCAGTACCCATTAATGTCCAAACTGGCGAGGCAATATCTTTGCTGCCCTGCCACGAGTGCTCCATCGGAAAGAATATTTTCATCAGCGGGCTTGACAATTACAGCAAAGAGAACCCGTTTGAAGCCCCAACATGCGTCTTCATTGGTATTTCTGCATAATTACTGTAAGAGATTTGTTAGCCTAGAAAGTAGGTACGTAGATAGCGCTTCGGAATCAGAATCCGATGACGAAGACCCGCAAGACACAGCTATTGTTTGAAATGTTTGGTTGGAGACGCCATTTTTGGAATCGCGACGCAAAAGAAAATAATTATTATATATGTCATAACAATATAAATACAAATTAATACGCTTGTAAAATTTAATCATATAAATTAAAAATCTTTTTGGTATGTTTTAAAATAATTTAATTGCAGTATTAACAGCGAAAACCACACGAACCGCTGTTTTCTGCCGCGAAGACCGCGAAAGTCCGCGAAAGTCCTGCCGTCTGCCGCGGACCCATTCTCTAGTTTTGGGGCTCTCGTGTTACATAGCCGATTTAAGAAGTCAAGAATTTATTAATTAATAGCATTAAATCTATTAATAATCAGCAATGTTTATTAATTAATAACATAGTAAACTGTTCTCTGATCGCTGTTTTACTCTCACTGTGGTCTCCCTTATTCACAAAAAGGTACAGCTGCTTCGATAATCTCATCTTCAGGTGTATTATCTTCGATCCCAGACTGAATATCACTGGTATCCACCTCAGCAACTGCTGCGGAAGTATCACGCATTATTTTAAAACATCCGTCTTCAGAAAAGGATTTGGCAATAACTGCTTTAAAATCTTCAGTACGCAATCGAATGAAACTAGCTTCTACAAATGAAGGTAATTCCGCTTTCATACAGGCTTGAGTTAATTTTGGATTGAAATTTTCAGCGCGTCCACCGCTTGCAATGAATTTGTCAAATTCTACGTGTAGCCAATTTGTAAAGGCATGGCGACAACCCTCTTTAAATGGCTTATTCAGGACAGTGTCACATTCTTGGAGTACATCAGTACATTTTGCTGGAACATATAGGGGGATCAAATTGGATTTTTCCATCAATTCCAAAACAGTAGAATCTTTGTGAGAATAATGCAAGTCCAGTTTCACAATTGCCTTCTGATCATGGCTAAGATTAAATTGTCGAATTTATTTGATTTTAGCTCATTTTTCCATCTATGCAATGCAGTTCTCGCTGCATTCGACTTATATTTTTCCATTTCGCCCTTGAACGTTGCGATAGTTGACTTGAACCCAAATATCATAAAATATTCAGTGATCTCAATCCAGTTAGCAGGTCGGGGAATTTTTGGAGTAGTTTCAATATTCCTGCGAGTGCGGAATTCGCCAATATCGAATAGTTTATGAAATGCCTACGTAAAGTAAATATCATTCGATAATCAGTATGAATAATATCTATGTAACAACCTCTTTAGCAGGTAACTCTGCAATGTCAGTTAATATATCGTTAATATTTACTATTTCAACGGTCGTAGGCTTATTCGTTAGTACTACTTCATCGCTCTTCCGTTTCTTCTTCTCCTCTTCTTGAGTAACTTGAGCCAGTTGACGTTTTTTATCTTCCAACAACTCCTTTGTACGCTCCATGTCAATATTTGCTAGGTGCACTGAACGAGGAATAGAATTGAAATATGTATGTATTGGTTTGATCCCAATTCTCTTCTTTTTCACGTGTAATTCGTCGGAGAGAAGTTCAATAACTGTAGTTGAGGTCATGATCGTTTGGACGTAGTCTGGATAGATGTAACAATGGCCCTTGTTACATTGCCGATTAATGCACCCGTAGGGGATTCAAAATACGTCTATCCGGACTACGCCCCAACCGGACTCTAACTGTATGCGAAACTCCGTCCGGACTTCTCCGGAAAGGTACTTTTCAGCATAATTA
>JAZKIH010000148.1:0-29389 GCA_040384965.1 Bacteroidota bacterium
TGCTGGATAGTAATAAATTGAACGATAAGCTCGTTTCTGAGCTGCGTGAAATTGCCCAAAACCTTGGTGTTGCCGACACCGACACTCTACGTAAACAGGATCTTATACACAAGATCATTGAAAATTCAGCCAACCCTCCTTCACCTGAAGAAGCAGTTGTTATTAGCAATGAAGGCGATAGTAATGCTGCCGACGATAAGCCACGCAAGCGTTTAAGAAGTGTAAAGACGAAAAACGAAACCAAGCAACATCAGGAGGTCCATCTCGACAATACACGAACGTTTGATTTTCCTGAAGATGAAGAAATATCTCAACAGGACGCGATTAGAGAAACTCCTGAGCCTCAAAATACTCCTGAAAGCCAGCCTGTAGCTGAAGAACAGAGTCAGCCACAAGAGCCTAACCCGACGGAAAATACCGAAGTTAATAAAGGCCAGCGTGCTGCGCAGGGGGATCAAAAGAAATTTGATCGCCGCCAGAATCAGAATAATCCTAATCAGAACAGAAATCAGGAACCGGCGATTAACATGGATTTCGACAATGTGATTGTCAATGAAGGGATTCTGGAAATTATGCCTGATGGTTATGGATTTTTAAGATCTTCTGATTACAACTACCTGTCTTCCCCGGATGATATTTATGTTTCGCAATCACAAATAAAACTCTTTGGATTAAAAACAGGAGATACAGTTAGAGGCAGCATCCGGCCGCCAAAGGAAGGTGAAAAATATTTCCCATTGGTGCGAGTGGAAGCAATTAACGGACGTATGCCCGCTGAAGTTCGCGACCGGGTTCCGTTTGACTACCTTACACCTCTCTTCCCTACTGAAAAACTTAACCTATTTGTAGACACTGCCAACCATTCTACACGTATTATAGACCTTTTTACACCTATCGGTAAAGGCCAGCGGGGTTTGATCGTGGCGCAGCCTAAAACCGGTAAAACCATGTTGCTCAAGGATGTAGCAAATGCTATCGCAAAGAACCATCCCGAAGTATATCTGATCATCCTGTTAATAGATGAAAGGCCTGAAGAGGTTACTGATATGGCAAGAAGCGTTCGCGCAGAAGTGGTATCGTCGACTTTTGATGAACCGGCCGAACGACATGTTAAAATTGCAAACATTGTACTGGAGAAAGCGAAGCGCATGGTGGAATGCGGGCACGATGTCGTGATTCTTCTCGACTCTATTACCCGCCTTGCGCGCGCATATAATACAGTCGCTCCTGCTTCCGGCAAGATCCTGTCAGGCGGTGTAGACGCAAATGCTCTACATAAACCAAAGCGCTTTTTCGGAGCTGCAAGAAATATAGAAGATGGGGGTTCATTAACTATCCTTGCTACTGCGCTTACTGAAACCGGCTCCAAAATGGATGAGGTGATCTTCGAAGAATTTAAAGGAACAGGTAATATGGAGCTTCAATTAGACCGGAAATTGTCTAACAAACGGATCTTCCCTGCAATTGACCTTACAGCTTCAAGTACCCGTCGTGATGACTTACTATTGGATAAAGATACCCTGCAACGTATCTGGATTTTAAGAAATCATCTCGCAGATATGAATTCTCAGGAGTCAATGGAATTCTTACAATCGCAAATGCGGGGCACGAAAACCAATGAAGAATTCTTAATTTCGATGAACTCATAGGCCTGTGAGCTATAGCAATCAGGTATCAGCCCTAATCCTTTTATGATACCTGATTACTGATATCTCATACCTGATACCTCTCCCCGATGAAAAAACATATCCCAAACGCAGTTACTTGTCTGAACCTGTTTTTTGGCTGCCTGGGTATTGTGTTTGCGTTTCAGGGAGATTTGGAATGGGCATCTTACTCTATCCTTATTGCTGCAATTTGCGATTTTCTTGACGGGATGCTTGCACGCCTGTTAAAAGCATATTCTGATATCGGTAAAGATCTGGATTCCCTTGCTGACATGGTTAGTTTTGGAGTTTTGCCATCGGTTATTATCTATCAGCTCTTTCTCCAATCCTCATCAACGAGTCAATGGCTGAATTTCTCAGCTTTTATTATTGCCATCTTTTCAGCGCTGAGGCTGGCAAAATTCAATAATGATACCCGACAGTCAGAAAATTTCATTGGCCTGCCAACACCAGCCAACGCGATGTTAATATCATCTTTGCCATTTATAGCCGATCAAGGAAATTTCCTGTCTGCATACCTTCAAAATGCAACATTTCTAACTATATTCAGTCTGGGAATGGGGATATTGCTGGTCTCAGAAATCAATCTTATGTCCTTAAAATTCAGCAGTATGGATGTGCGAAAAAATTCTAATCGTTATATTTTGGTTTTTTCCTCCCTCATTCTGCTTGTAATATTTAAATTTGCCGCAGTTCCACTAATATTGATTTTGTACTTTATCCTATCTTATATCCAATTCAGAACAGCAAAATGAAGTTTATCGCAGAAGTAAATATAATGCCACTTAAGGAAATCCTTGATCCGCAAGGGAAAGCTGTGACCGGAAGCATGAAAAATCTTGGGTTAGGGGAAATTCAAAACGTAAGAGTTGGTAAACATATTACCTTGGAGTTGGAAGCACCGAATGAGAGCATAGCACATCAAAAAGTTGACGAAGCATGCAAAAAATTGCTTGCTAACTTAATAATGGAAAGCTATGAGTTTGATTTACAGCCTGCTTAACCAGCCTGCTCCATTTCTTTCTTGACCTCGGTTAGTTTATTGAACAGAGTTCCACTGAATTCGTGGAGTGATTCAAAGGCTGGTCCGATTGTTTCGGTGTCTGTAAGGTTTCGGGCACTTGTCTCAATTTCCGACATGATTTCTCTCGCCGAATCTGCACCCATGAATGCCAGGGTTGGTTTAATTTTGTGCGCTATTTCTGCTACTTTCGCCCAATTTTCCTCAGCAATAAATTGCCTTAATTGTTCGAAATATACTGGTGTCTGCTCCAGAAATAATTCTATCATTTCAATCATAAATTCATTGCTTCCGCTGGACACATCACGGAGATAAGTCAGATCAATATTGAATTCAGGTTTATTTTGAGAATTGTTTTCAGACATAACCAATAAATAAATAAGTATTCGCTAAGATAACTTTTTTACAAACAAACCATCCGACAAATCATTTAACAAATCGACTAGAGACCTCTTTAACGATGGATGAACAAGGTTTGGTGCGATCTCACATAAGGGTTCTAGTGTAAACCTTCGTTCATGAAGAAACGGATGCGGGATCTTAAGCGCAGGCTCATTTACAATGAGATCTCCGTATAATAATATGTCAATGTCTATTGTCCTTGATCCCCACCTTTCGTTACGCTCTCGGCCAAGTTCAATCTCTATGGCCAAAATTCCTTTAAGAAGATCCTGGGGAGTCAGCCTGGTATGCAAAGACAAAACCTGGTTAATAAAATCTGGCTGATCATGTTTCCCCCAGGACGCTGTTTTGTACAATGACGACTTCATTGTAAGCTTTCCCAGCCTCGAACTGATCAGGTCAGCAGCGTCAGCCAGGTACTTAACGCTATTTCCCAGATTACTCCCCAGTAATAAATACGCTATATACATGTTATTTTAGCCAGTCCTGTAACAAATAAACAAGTCCAGCATCTGTTATTTAGTATACTTGCATAGTTAAAACATTTGACCCTTATATGAAAGAATTTTTCAAATTTGTTTTCGCCTCAATGGTTGGTATGATATTGTCGTTTTTTGCGATTTTTATACTCTTCATTATATTTATTACGGTTATCGTTTCCTCTGCGGGAGGGGATGGAAAAGTTGAGGTCTCGGCTAATAGCGTTATGCATATGAGTCTGGACTATCCTATCTCAGAACGTGCTGATAAAAACCCATTTGCAGAGTTTGATTTCATGGGATTTGAGGGAAAGAAAACCCTTGGCCTAAAAGAGATTCTCTCCGGTATACGCGCGGCTAAAACAGATCAGAATATAAAAGGAATTTATCTCGATGCGTCGTCTGTTTCTGCCGGTTTTGCTACCATTGAAGAAATCAGAAACGCTTTAATTGACTTCAGAAAAAGCGGGAAGTTTGTTATTGCCTACAGTGAAGTTTATTCTCAGGGTGCTTATTACCTCGCTTCAGCTGCGGATAAAATATATTTAAATCCGGAAGGCATAGTCGATTTCAGAGGCTTGAGTTCAGAAAGCATGTTTTTCAAAGGATCACTCGACAAACTGGGCATCGAGGCTCAGATCATAAAAGTTGGAACTTATAAAAGTGCCGTTGAACCTTTTATCCTGGAGAAAATGAGCGAACCTAACCGTCGGCAGGTTACTTCGTTTCTTGGATCAATGTACGATCACTTCCTGACAAAGATTTCCGAGAGCCGCAAAATATCCAAGCCAACTCTATTCTCTATCGCCGACAGTGCAAAAGTAAGAGACCCTAAAGACGCTGTTGCATTTAAAATGGTTGATGGTCTTCTATATAAAGACCAGGTGCTGGATGAGCTAAAATCGCGGACAGGAATCGATAAAAAGAAAGACGTTAAGTCTGTGAGTATAGAGGAGTATGCTGCCAAAGGCGATAAAGAGAATTCAACTTCATCTAATAGAATAGCTGTTATCTATGCCAATGGCGAGATAATCAGCGGCGAGGGCAATGACAATACGATGGGTTCGGAGCGCATATCCAGAGCCATCCGGAAAGCCCGAACCGATGATAAAGTAAAAGCTGTGGTTATCAGAGTTAACTCTCCCGGAGGAAGCGCACTTGCTTCCGACGTAATGTGGCGAGAAGTGGTCCTGACTAAAAAAGTTAAGCCGGTGATCGTATCGATGGGAGATGTTGCTGCATCTGGTGGATATTATATCGCCTGCGCCGCAGATTCAATATTTGCCCAGCCCAACACTATTACCGGATCTATTGGGGTATTCGGCATTATTCCAAATATGCAGAAATTCTTCAACGACAAGCTGGGGATTACTTTTGATGGTGTTAAAACAGGGAAATATGCCGACCTCGGTGATGTAAGCCGACCGCTTACTGAAGATGAAAAATTAATCTTTCAGCATGAGGTGAATAAGACTTATAACACGTTCACCAAAAAAGTTGCTGATGGAAGAAAGAAATCCCAGGCATACATTGATAGTATCGGACAAGGGCGTGTTTGGAGCGGAACCGAAGCTTTAAATAATGGCCTGGTCGATAGATTAGGAGACATAGATGATGCCATAGCATCTGCCGCGAAAAAAGCTAAGCTTAGCGACTACAAAATAGTGAGCTATCCTACACAAGTTGATCCTTTCAAGTCATTTTTTGATAATTCAGCCGATAAAGTCCGCATATATTTTGCGAAAAAAGAACTCGGTGATAACTTCACCTATTATGAGCAGCTGAAATCTGCATTAAGTGCTACAGGAATTCAAGCCAGAATACCATATAATATTACAGTCAGGTAAGCTTGCTACCAAACTCTATTAAAATGACAGCAATTGTTTCAATTGCTGTCATTTCTGTTTAAACAATAATTAAAAAGTTATCGCCGTTCCCGGAGATGTCGTTCACGTTACATAAGAACATTTCTGTATTTTTGATCAGATAATAGTTCATGGAAAACAAAACAATAGCAAGAACCTTACGACTTCTGAGCCAGCTAATGGAACTTCACGACGAAAATCCATTTAAAGTCAAATCTCTCGCCAATGCTGCGTTTAAAGTCGACAAGCTCCCCTATCCTATTTCAGGAAAAAGCCTTGCAGAAATGGAACTGATTGATGGCCTTGGAAAAAGCACCGCTTCAAAGGTGTGGGCATTGTTGGAAACCAACTCCATCCCTGAACTAAGCGAACTGCTTGCGCAAACTCCTCCCGGCATAGTTGAAATGATGCGAATAAAGGGTTTAGGGCCGAAAAAGATTGTGGTAATATGGAAGGAGCTTGAAATAGAGAATGTGGGTGAGCTCTATTATGCCTGCAATGAAAACCGTCTGATCGAAGCCAAAGGCTTTGGCCTTAAAACTCAGGAGGAAATAAAAAAAGTAATTGAATTTACAATGGCCAGCAATGGCCGCTTTCTTTATGCAAGAGTTGAACATTTTGCCGAAAATCTGCTGCAGGAACTTAAAAAGCAGTTCAATACTGATCAGGTATTTCTCACCGGTCAGTATCGGCGACGATGTGAGATTATTGATTCACTCGACATTTTAACAACCCACACTCTTACAGATGAAATCCGTTTGACCCTCGAAAACTCAGGTTTAACCCCGGGCCCCGTTGTTGACGATAGCATAGCGTGTGAAACGGACTTCGGCATCAAAGTCAATTTGATTTTCTGCAAGGCAGATGTGTTGGGCTGGCAAATGGTTTTGCACACAGGAAATAAAGAGCATACAGATGCACTGGCTCTAAAGCTGGTAAACACCGATATTAAAGGTAAAAGTGAAAACGAAATTTACACCTTGGCCGGACTTCCATTTATAGAGCCGGAATTGCGTGAAGGTCTTAACGAGTTCGCTTTTGCAGCTGCCGATAAATTACCTGACCTCATCTCGTACGCTGACCTGAAGGGCACTTTACACAATCACAGTACCTGGAGTGACGGCGTACATTCTTTGGAAGAAATGGCTGTTTTCTGCCGTAACGAATTAAAATTAACTTATCTCGGCATATGCGATCACTCAAAGTCAGCATTTTATGCAAACGGCTTGAATGAGATCCGGGTTGCAGCCCAGCAGCGTGAGATTGATGAGTTGAATATTAAATTGGCTCCCTTTCATATTTTCAAAGGAATAGAATCTGACATTTTGTACGATGGCTCTTTGGATTATTCAAACGAAGTATTATCTACATTCGACTTCGTAGTTGCGTCCGTTCACTCTATCCTTAAAATGAGTGAAGAAAAAGCAACGGAACGGATAATAAAGGCTGTTGAAAATCCTTTTACTACTATTTTAGGGCACCCTACTGGCAGATTGCTGTTAAGCAGAAGCGGCTACCCTATAGATCATCGAAAAGTAATAGATGCATGTGCGGCCAACAACGTTATAATAGAGATAAACGCTAATCCCCTGCGACTTGATCTGGATTGGCGCTGGCAGCAATATGCTATTGAAAAAGGAGTCCTTTTATCCATTAATCCAGATGCACACCGCAAAGAGGGTTTTTACGATATGCATTATGGTACTCTTATTGCACGGAAAGGTGGCGTATCTAAAGTTACTTGTTTAAATGCTATGGAGCTTGAGGAGGTGAAAGTCCTCTTTAACAAAAGAAAGTAAGCTGATTTGAAAAAGGATAAACTCAAAATTCTTATTGTTCGGTTCAGCTCCATCGGGGATATCGTCTTAACCACCCCCGTTATGCGATGCGTCAAACAGCAGGTAAAAGGTGTTGAAATCCACTATCTTACAAAGAAGGCATTTGAACCTGTTCTGTCAGGAAATCCATACATAGATAAAATTCATTTTTTAAAGGATTCATTATCAGAAACCATAGCAGAACTGAACTTAGAAGATTTTGATCATATAATAGATCTGCATCATAATATCCGTACGTTGTTTATCAAAACAAGATTGGGGAAACCAGCGTCTTCCTTTGATAAACTAAACTGGCAGAAATGGCTGTTAGTAAGATTTAAGCTGGACTATCTTCCAAAAGCACATATCGTTGACCGATATTTAAAAACAGTGGAATTCCTCGGCGTAAAAAACGATCAGGCAGGTCTCGACTACTTCTTGATGAATGATCACGACTTAAAACTGCTACTTCCTACTTCACATCAGCAATACATTGCCCTGGTCATCGGTGCACAGCATGCCACGAAAAGGTTGCCCACACAACGGTTAATAGAACTATGCAGGCTAATACAACTGCCGGTAGTTCTGCTTGGGGGTCCTGAAGATATGGAACGCGGGGATATGATCGCAGCAAGCGGTGGAGAACATGTATTAAACGGCTGCGGAAAATTCAAACTTGATCAGTCCGCTTTTCTGGTTAAGATGTCGCGGTACGTCATAACCCATGATACAGGCTTGATGCATATTGCGGCAGCCTTTAAAAAACCCATCCATTCTATTTGGGGAAACACTGTTCCCGAGTTTGGGATGTACCCCTATAAGGTAGAAGAATCCTATATATATGAAGTGAAAGGCCTTTCATGCCGGCCGTGCTCCAAAATTGGATATCAGAAATGCCCTCTTGGGCATTTTAATTGTATGAATAAAATTGACCTCACGAAAATCAACCAACAAGTCCATGCCTAAGAAACTTCTGCTGGTTCGCCACGCCAAATCCGACTGGGATAATATTAAACTTTCAGATTTCGATCGGCCGCTTAATTCGAGAGGAGAGAAAAATGCTCCCGAAATGGCAAAGCGCCTGCTGAAAAAAAGCATAAAGCCGGAGCAGATAGTCAGTAGTCCGGCGGTCCGGGCTATAACCACAGCCCGGTATTTTGCAAAGGAGCTTGGACTCGAAAAATCCGACATCGTAAAAGAACCAGAAATTTATGAGGCTCTCACGTCCACCTTAATGGATGTTATCAATGAGCTGGATAATGCTTATTCTTTTACTGCGCTGTTTGGGCACAACCCTGGTATTACGAGTCTGGTTAGTAATCTCTGCAATGAGGATCTACACAATGTTCCAACCTGTGGTATGGTGCTGATAGAATTTCCTTTCGAAGATTGGGCTATGGTAAGTGCTGGAACAGGTAGTTTAGTTTTTTATGACTACCCGAAAAATGGGCTTGACTAATGGGGTTAGTTTTAAGAAAGCTTATAAACTTTCCCGGGCATCACTGTTAAAATTCCTTTCATTTCCATTCCAAGTATATAAACGGAGAGTTTACTCTGAGGGTATTTTGTGAATATGGCAAGATCGTCAACGGTGAGGCTACCCTTAGCCTGCAAAACATCCATAATTGTCCTCTCCTCCGCTGACACGTCAATAGCCAAACTCAATTGTTGAGTAACCGCGGATGAAGTTGAGTTTTCTGCCCAGCCTAAAATATATTCGAGATCAATCAATTTAGTGATTAAGTTAGCCCGATTGGTTTTGATAAGATGGTTACACCCTGAACTAAACTCATCAGATATCCGCCCCGGATAAGCAAAAACATCTCTGTTGTAGGAATTGGCCAGTTCTGCCGTAATTAATGCACCACCTCTGATGTTAGCCTCGACAACAATAGTTACATCAGCCAGGCCAGCGATAATCCGGTTTCGCTTTGGGAAATTTTCGCGATCGGGAACAGTACCCGACATGAATTCCGTAAGTAATCCCCCATCCGCAATCATCTTTTCCGCTATTGATCTATGCTGCGGGGGGTAAATCCGATCCAGGCCGTGAGCCATAATTCCGATAGTTGATATTGAATTTCGCAATGCTTCTTTGTGAGCTAAAAAGTCAATCCCGTAAGCCAGGCCACTAACAATTAACGGACTATGAACTGCAAGGCCTGCTACCAATTCCCTGCAAATATCCTTTCCGTATTCGGTAGCCTTTCTTGTGCCTACAATACTTATAACTTTACCGGCATTTAAATCGGCGTTGCCTTTGAAATATAGCATAACCGGCGCGTCAAAGCAGTTCTTAAGTCTTTTTGGATAATTGATATCCGTTAAGAATAAAGCCTGAATGTCGTATTTCTCAATAAACGACAATTCCTTTTGTGCCCGCTCGAAAGCATTATGATGCCGGATTAGCTCCACGGTTTTAGCGCCAATTCCCGGCACTCTGCTTAGATGCTTTTCTTTGGTCGCAAAAACCTCTTCGGGACTTCCGCAATAAGTGATCAGATTTCGAGCAAGTATAGACCCTATACCGGGGATGCAGGACAAGGCAATTTGGTGCAGCAGAGACATAAAAGCAAAATCTGCATATTTTTACTGCTCTTCAAAAATTACATTGATCTGTGCGTAATAATAAGGGAACGGTAGAGGAGCAATCAGAAACGAGATACGAGAAATACACCGGATGAAAACTAGAGAAATGTTAGCGCTAAAACTTGACTGGCAGCTCGTATTTCGTTTCTAGTTATTCAAATCATTGCGGTATATACACTACATATTTGGTTTCAAAATAATCCTCCTTGAAATGATCAGTGAGCGGGATCAGTTTGGCATTAAGTCTGGATTCCTTGATTTCCTCAGTGAGATCTCCGCCTTTCAAATACAGAATTCCGTTTTGCAGCTCATTGATAGATTCCTTAAGAAACTTACCCTTGATCCACGGGTAAAACTCCGAAAGCCTGGTAACGGCCCGCGACACAACAAAGTTAAACTTATCATTGATCTGCTCGGCCCTCGCATGAGTAGCAATCAGATTCTGTATATCGCTTGCCTGAGATACCTCCTGAACTACTTTTATCTTTTTCCCGATCGAGTCAACAAGATGAAAGTGGCTATCAGGAAACAATATAGCCAGGGGAATACCAGGAAAGCCTCCCCCCGTACCAACGTCGAGGATTTTCTCTCCCGGCAGAAAACTTACCACCTTTGCGATAGCAAGAGAATGAAGGATATGATGAAGATAAAGCATATCGATATCTTTCCTGGATATTAAATTTATACGGGAATTCCAAAACCTGTAAAGGTCATCCAGGCCAGCAAATTGATCTTTCTGCTTCTGCGTCAGATCTGGAAAATATTGTAGTATAAGGTCAGAAGTCACTTCGAAGATTATTCTTTTTCCGGTTCATAACATTTGCTAATAGATCGCGCGCCCTGAATAATTGAGCTTTTACAGTTCCCAGGGGAAGATCAAGCTGTTGTGCTATCTCCTCGTAACTCTGTTCTTCAAAATAGCGTAACACGATTAAGGTACGGTATCTGGACGGCAGTTGCTCTACGATATTCTTGAGCTTCTCATTTTCCTGTTTTTTTATAGATGTTTCTTCCGGATTCAAACTCTCAGAACGAACTTCAAACTGCTTCTCCTCACCATCCTGATCCGTAAGGGCATTCAACGACACTACATTTAATCTTTTTTTACGGATGAAGTCGATGCAGTTGTTCGTAGCAATTCTGAACAGCCACGTGCTGAACGCGAAATCAGGTTTATACTTATCAAGATTTTCGAATGCTTTGCCGAACGTCTCCACAGTAAGATCCATAGCATCGTCCTTGTTGTTGACCATTTTCAATGCCATGAAGTATATAGAATCTTTATAGCGCTGCATTAACTCAGCATAGGCTTTTTGATCGCCCTCCTTAGCTCTGGAAACTACATTGAAATCATTTTTCGCATTAGGCGAAAAGTTGGGATTTATTTCCATTCCAATCTTTTCTTAAACAAGGAAACAAAGCTAAGAACCATTATATAAAAATAATAAACCAAATCAAGAACAGGCAGCCACCAAATCAGATCCGGGCAACTTAACTTTTTGAAGCAAGGTACATAAACAAATAACTGAAAGGCCAGCCGAATCAAATAAACTCCCAGAATAAGCCACCATTGAGCCTGGATGGCTATAAGCGCAAAAACCAAAAGGTAGAACAGAACTGCAGATCCGGCTTGAAGACTGAGAATTTTCTTATGCTTCAACTGATATGCTTTACCCGCTCCCTGATGCCTGAGCTTTTGATTAAAATATCCGCTAAACGTATGCTTGGGCTCCGACCAAACCTGCGCATCCGGATGTATTTCAATCGCAGTGTTGGTTGTTGTTGCATTTTGATTTACAAAAAGATCATCATCGCCAGATAAAATATGCATGTGTGAAGCAAACCCTTTTCCTTTAAAGAACAGCGATTTTTTGTAAGCCAGATTTCTTCCCACACCCATATAAGGCATACCATCAAGCGCAAAAGATATGTAATTTAAGGCTGTTAAGAAAGTTTCAAATCGAATAATCTTGTTTAATAATCCGCCAAAAGATTCATATGGCGAATACCCCAGTACTATTTCCGTGTTATCAGTAAAGTTTCGCTGCATCATTGACAGCCAGCGGGTCGAAGCCGGGCGGCAATCCGCGTCAGAAAAAATCATATTCTCATTCTTACTGGCTTTAATGCCCAGGGTGACGGCGAATTTCTTTCCATGTTTGAACCGCGGATGATCACTGATTGTAACAACTTTTAAGTTGCTATGCTCTTCCGAAAGATCCTTCAAATACCAATCGGTGCCATCATTTGAACAATCATTAACTACAACAACCTCGAAATCCGGATGATCCTGCTCAAGGAATGAACTAAGATTCTTTTTTAAATTTCCGAGTTCATTACGGGCGCAGATGATAACCGACACGGGTGTTTGATCAACAGCTTCCGGATATTGAATCTTATAAGTGGCTAATTTCCTGTGTATTACTATTGTATAGTACAGTTGTATGAAAAAGCAAATCTGAAAGGCAATTAAAACAATAATATACAAATAGTCCACGCGAGAAAATATCTTTTTAATTAAGGGTAAATTTCTGATTTTTCAGCTAACAATCGCTATTGTTTCCAAAATAAAACGAATGTAATGACGCCCGCCAAGGAGCCAGACGCTTGCCTTGGCCCGCCTCATTTCTCATATCTCGTCGCCCGGGCATCGTTACTCGCTTCTATTTACTATTTTTGCCGGTCTTATCATGTGTTTAAATGAAGTTTAAGTTAGAAGTTAAGGATAGCCTTTCAAAGGCACGTGCGGGCGAAATCACAACAGATCACGGGGTAATCCAAACCCCTATTTTTATGCCGGTAGGCACCGCGGGCACTGTGAAAGCAGTACATCAGAGAGAACTGGCGGATGATATAAAAGCTCAGATAATTTTAGGTAATACCTACCACCTCTACTTAAGACCAGGCCTTAATACGCTGGAAATGGCAGGAGGCCTGCACAAATTTAACGGCTGGGAAAAGCCAATACTGACTGATAGCGGTGGCTATCAGGTTTACTCATTGTCCGGGGTTCGTAAAATAAAAGAAGAAGGAGTTACTTTTCGTTCTCACATAGATGGATCAAAACATCTGTTTACACCTGAATCTGTTATGGATACGCAGCGTGTAATTGGTGCCGATATCATTATGGCGTTTGATGAATGCACACCATATCCTTGCGAATACGGTTATGCACGCCGCTCAATGGACATGACGCACAGATGGCTCAAGCGCTGCTGCGAACATTTCGATAAAACGGAACCCAAATACGGATTTTCACAAACACTCTTCCCTATTGTGCAGGGCTCAGTATATAAAGATCTCCGGAAACAGTCTGCTGAAATGATAGCTTCTTTCGAAAGGGAAGGTAACGCAATAGGAGGGCTTTCTGTGGGAGAGCCCGCGGAAGATATGTATGAGATGACGGAAATTGTATGTGATATTCTCCCAATGGACAAGCCAAGATATTTGATGGGCGTAGGCACACCTGTCAACATCCTTGAAAATATCGCCCTTGGAATCGATATGTTTGATTGTGTTATGCCCACCCGCAACGCAAGAAATGGAATGCTCTTTACAAAGAATGGTATCATCAATATCAAAAATGAGCGATGGAAAAACGACTTTTCCCCTATCGAAGAAGATAGCGATCTTTTTGCCGACAGAAATTACAGTAAGGCTTATCTCCGGCATTTAGCTCATTCTAATGAAATGTTAGGATCTCAGATTGCAACTTTACATAATTTGCATTTTTATACTTGGCTGGTTTCTGAAGCACGGGCAAAAATTATTGACGGTACATTCAGCCAGTGGAAGAGTAAAATGGTTAAGCAGGTCGCTCAACGCTTATAGGTATGATCAAGATCATTGACTGGTACATCATCAAAAAATACCTGGGTACGTTTATTTTTACCCTCGGTATCTTCACAGTAATCTTTGTGATTTTTGATGTTTCAGAAAAATTAGATGATTTTCTAAAACATGAAGCTCCTCTCGATAAAATTATATTCAATTATTACGCGGGTTTCATACCCTATTATTTAAACTTTCTTTCGCCGCTCATAAATTTTATCGCAGTCATATTCTTCACCGCTAAGATGGCTGATCAAACGGAAATTGTTCCCATCCTTAGCGGTGGTGTAAGCTTCCGTCGCTTTCTGTGGCCGTACTTCATCGCTTCTACAGTGATTTTTTTAGTCACTCTGGTGTTTAACCTCTTTATAATTCCTGAAACCAACGGATTGAAGATCGACTTTGAAAACGTGTACGTGAATCCGAAATCAGATAACTCAAAAATGTACACTCACATGCAGATCGATAAAAATACGTATGTGTACATCGAGAATTTTGACAACAACCAAAAAGTCGGTTATAAATTCAGCATGGAAAAATTTAATGGATACGAGCTTAAGGAGAAGCTGGTAGCCGACAAGATCACCTGGGATTCTGTGAAAACAAAATGGGCAATTGAAAATTACACTTTACGGACTGTAGACGGGCTGAAAGAAAAAATGACCTCGGGACTGAAAAAAGACACTACCCTTGACATGCGCCCAAAAGATTTCCTTATCTATGACAACATTTATCAGGCTATGAATATGCGTGAGCTTAATGAACGGATAGAGAAAGAAGAAACCAGGGGGACAGGTGTAATGGTAGATCTTCAGCTTGAGAAATACAAGCGTTTCGTATACCCGCTGTCGGCCTACGTACTCACCTTAATGGGCGTATCGCTCTCCTCTAGAAAAGTCCGCGGCGGTATTGGCCTTCCTCTGGGTATTGGAATATTCCTGAGCTTCGCCTACATATTATTTATTCAGTTCTCAAATATGTTTGCTTTAAAAGGAGGATTGCCCCCGCTGATCGCTGTATTCATTCCAAACATAATTTTCGGCATAGTTGGTATTTATCTGCTAGCAAAAGCTCCAAAATAATTCAGGAGTACTAACAAATTCCTATAGTATAATCCACTCGCGTGGACGAATCTTTGTTTCTAAACTTTCTTATATGTTAAGTAAAAAGGCTGCTTTAAATAAAAATCTTATTATTCTGCATCTCACGGTTTTTGTTTGGGGCTTTACGGGCATTTTAGGTGCGTTAATTTCGATCCCGGCCACTCAGCTGGTATGGTATAGGGTTCTTATTGCCTTCGCTACCCTTTTTATTTATTTCAAAGCTACTAATACTTCCATCGGCGTCTCACGGAATGTGTTCCTGAAGTTGTTCTTTACCGGGGCTATTGTCGGCCTGCACTGGATCCTTTTTTTTCAATCCATTAAAGTCTCAACTGTATCGGTCACGCTTGTTTGCCTGTCATCCCTTACCCTCTTCACTGCTATCCTGGAACCTCTTCTTAAAAGCCAGAAAATATCCCTTCTCGAGATTATCACTGGTGTAATAATCATAGGTGGAATTTATATGATTTTTAAGTTTGAATCGCGATATACTGAGGGAATAATTTATGGACTAAGCAGCGCATTATGTGCGAGCATTTTTTCTATTATAAATTCCAAACAGATTCAAAACCGTCCTGCAGCTATTATAAGCTTCTATGAGCTCATTGGCGCTTTTGTCTGGATATCGGTCTATTTATTTATTTCGGGCGGTTATACGGCTTCTATGAGTCTCGGATTAGAAGATTTAATGTATTTATTGGTCCTTGGAACCATTTGTACGTCGGTTGCTTACGTTGCAGGTGTGGCTGTAATGAAAGAATTGTCAGCGTTCCGCGTCGCATTGATTACCAACCTTGAGCCTGTTTATGGGATAATTCTCGCCTTTATTTTCTTTGGAAAACGAGAGCAAATGACCTTAGGATTTTACGCCGGTGCTGTCATTATTCTTGGTGCAATCTTTATGTATCCAGTGATAAAAAATAAAACTACAAAAAAGTAAATGCCGGGATTTTGAAGACAATAAAATTATATAAAATACACTAAGCTATTTTTTGGGTAGTCGAAAAGTCTTGTCATTTTTACTCCAACTTCGGAACACTACTTATTAAATATTACTAACAGGATTCAATTTTATATACAAGAAATCCGGACTTTCCGTTCGATGTCTGATGGCGTAAAATTCGCCCAGAGACAGACCCGAAAATAAGTTGTAAATGGAGGGAAATCGATGGCGATTTAAACCGGATGTTCCAGCATAGCAGATCAAAAGTCCCGGCGCTTTTTAAGTCTATTCAATCTCGCGCTTCGGGATCGCAGCAAGCTAGTTAACCAGACATTTGGAAGATCAACCGATCCCGGATTTTCAAGCAAATTATTTACCGTCAAACTATCGGCCCAAATTTTAAAACCTACGGAATTTCGTACTTTCATACGAGCGAGTAATCTCAAAAATTTGTCAGCCATCAAATTTTTACCGATGTCCGTTTTGCGCCCGGTTAAAGTAGAATTTGGACGTCCTAAACTTTATTTTTGAGGATATAGGCAATTTATATAACCTTTATAAATAATTATCAATCAAATAATTCAGATATTTAATATGAATTTAAACTTCATTGATTTTTATCTTACTTCTGTCAGAAGAACTAACTATTTTAGCAAACAAACTCAATGATCAGCAAAAAAGCATTCAACATATTATTTATCAGTGTATTTACCACGCTTATATTTACTTTAACTTCACACGACCTAAATGCGCAGATTTTTGACAACGGGCAGAACCACCCGGGCATAAAATGGATGCAAATCACTACTCCGGATTTTCAAATCCTCTACCCTTCTGAATTCAAATCCGAGGCACTGCGGATGGCAAATACGATAGATCATGTTGTTAAAAGTGTTAGTGAAGGGCTAGCTATAAAGCCTAGAAAAATCACAATAATTTTGCAAAATCAGGGTGTGGTTTCTAATGGTTTTGTCCAGTTAGCTCCCCGACGTTCTGAGTTTTTTACGGTGCCTCCTCAAAGCTTTGACATGCAGGATTGGCTGAATAGTCTGTCCATTCATGAGCTGCGTCATGTTGTACAATTTGACAAACTAACAGGTGGGCTGAAGAGACCTTTTTTCGAAGAACTGGCCCTGGCAATATTCGGCATTACACTACCCCCATGGTTCTTCGAAGGTGATGCCGTTGGCATCGAAACTGCCCTTAGTCATGCGGGTCGTGGAAGGCTTCCTGACTGGGAGATTGCCATCCGGACAAATACACTAAGTGGCAAACGCTACTCGTATTCCAAAAACTATCTCGGGTCGTTTAAAGATCTCACCCCCGGCTACTACCAACTCGGATATTTTATGACTACCAAACTCAAGCGCGACCACGGTATGGGAATAATGGATAGCCTGATGACGAGTATGTCTAACAACCGGCTGCGCCCTTACAATCTGAGCAGGGCTCTTAAAAAATTCACAGGTCTTAACAGCCGATTGCTTCATGACTCTACAGTTGCCGAATTGAGCCAGCTATGGAGCGATCAGGAAAAAGCCGCACTGACCCGAAAATATGCCGCTGTCAACAAACGTTCGAACCCGGTTCCGGCCGACTATTTATTCCCCCTAAAAATGGCTGCCGGCGAATTTATCACACTGAAAAAAAGCCTGAATAAAACACCAGAAATAGTCAGGGTTGACAGTACTGGAAGAGAAGTCACAATCCGAAAAATTGGATTTCAAACTGAGAGTAATTTCACCTACTTAGAAGGCCGGATCGTATGGGATGAACTCCGGTATGATAAGCGATATCAAAAACGCTCTTTTAATGTGATCAATAAATACGACCTCTCATCTAAAACCTATAAGCAATTAACACATAAAAGCCGTCTGTTCTCGCCCGCCCTCGCCCCTAATGGAAAAGTCATTGCTGCGGTACGCATGGATCTGACAAATAAATCTGAACTCGTTGAAATAGATGCTGACAACGGTAAAGAAGTAAGGAGTTTTCCCAACCCCAACAACTACATTCTCCAAACCCCATCGTACAACAAGGATGGATCTCGAATAATTTGTGTAGCAATCGGCAAGGCAGGTGTTGCTCTTTTGGAATTTAACAAAAAAGATGGTTCAGGTAAAATAATTCTTGATTTTCAATGGCAGCAATTATCGAGACCAGTCTATGCGGGGGATGCAGTTATCTTCAGGGCGCATTATAACGGCATCAATAACATTTATTCTTTGCAGCCTGGCCTTGGGGTCGTTCAATTAACTTCGGGACAATATGGAGCTTCTAATCCGTCCTATGATGAGGCAACTGATGCACTTTCATTCAACCTTTTCCAGGCAAAGGGTTATGATGTAGCTTCATTACCCTTAAAAACAATTCCAGCAGTACTCTTATCGGAAATCACAGATTCTTTTATTGCTTATGCCAAGCCTCTGGTGGAGCAGGAAGCAGATTCCACACTACTGGACAACATTCCGGACAAGGAATACCCGACACGTTCCTACAACGAATTCCATAATCTCTTTTACTTTCACAGTTTTTCCCCGATTGTTGAAGAAAATGAATTCAATAGCGATCTCAATATTGGGGTTAAAATAAAATCCAACAATCAGCTGAACACCCTGGACTTCTATACGGGTTATCAATACAACACCAGTTTAAAGAAGAGCGAATTTCTTGGCGGATTCACTTACAAACGTTTTTATCCCCTGCTGGATGTCAGGTATATTAATCGTGCCCGGCTTTCCTATGCTTCGCAAACCCAGGGAAACACGACCACGTTTATCCCTGTTAGCTGGCGGGAGAACTTTCTGGAAATGGAAATTAGAGTTCCTTTCGTCGCCAACCGACTGAACAAAACTTATTCAATAGGAATTAGCGGGCTTAGCAGTTATACCTCGAGGTATCAAATAAACAACCAGCCCGCCAGCTTTGCGGACAAAATTCAATTCCCCCTGCAATATCAATTTTATTTTAGTCACAATACGCAGCGCAGCCTCAGAGACCTGGCGCCAGCCTGGGGACAGAATGTTAGCCTTACCTATCAGTCCCTGCCATTTGATAATAAGCTAAGCGGCAGTATTCTGCGTCTCCAGACTTCATTGTTCTTCCCTGGACTCTTAACAAATCACTCCTTTCAAACGAGCTTCAACTACCAAAACACTGGAGGCATATACCAGTTTAACGTAGATATCCCCAGAGTAAGCGGCTATGCGCATTTAAAATCCCGGCCGATTCGAAACACCCTGCTTTTCGACTACCGTCTGCCATTATTTTATCCCGATATGGAAATTGGTACTCTAGCTTATATTAAGCGGATTCGGGCTGGCCTCTTTGCAGATTTTGAAAACATTGGAAAAGGAACTCAATTCAGTCCGGTTACATATGGCCTGGAACTCAATGGGGATATGAATCTGCTCCGTTTCTATCTTCCAGACTTTACCCTAAGCGGAAAACTGATCTTTGTAAATGAACCACTAAACAAATCTCCTATCGTGGAATTTGGGTTTAATTATAACTTCTAGCTACACTATTGAATTGTAATTCTGGTAACTAAGTCCGATATTCGAACTGGGTAAACCTTATAATAATGAGTTTCAAAACCATTTTAATCGTCGTGATTTCAGTGTTAGTCACTGTTATATTAATGAATAATACTGATGAAGTCGATTTCTGGCTTTTTGGCGATGCCCGCATCCCTAAATTAGCTATCCTGGGATCAATGTTTGGTTTAGGACTAATTGTTGGATTTATCCTGGGAAGGCCGAAAAAGAAGGTTACTGAAGATATATACCATGAATCTGATGATGTAGCTAAGTCCACAACAGAAGCAAGGCATGCAAATTTAAGCGATGAGGACCGGGAGTATATTCGGGAATAACATAAGTAGCCCCATGCTGTACTAAGCCCTCATTTTTCTTCTCAAACTCAACATTATTTATAAAGTATACAGACCCGAAGTGTATTCTAAACTATACACTTTCAAAGCCGAATACTAAGAAAAATAGCCAGTTTTTTCGAAAACATCCCAGAAACTGTGAATTTCCGCGATTTCAGGCCACGACGATTCCTTGGTTCATAAATTGTATTAGTATCATCATTGAAACTAACAAATTATGAAAAGGGCGTATTCTAGATTAAATAGAACATCAAATTTTAAAATGAGACTATTTTGGATTTTCTCATTTCTAATATTATTATCAGTTTTTATTAACTCATGCAATCCGGCAAGCTTATAATTTTAAGCTTGAAGGTCAGGGCTTTGAAACAGGGAAATTCCCGCATTTAATTTCAAAGCCTGCACAAGTACGCATGCGGTATATTTGGATCCTAATTTAACGGATTCTCGTAAAATCTCCTCCCCAATACTCTTTCACGGCTAAATAATCGTTAAGCCAAATTTCTACGGCTTTGATTCCCAGCAATTTTGATCATTTCTGCACATTAATTTTTTGCCCGAATTCTTCTTTTCTGCAACATTTGTGTAAATTACCTCATCATTAACGATTTAAATCCCGTATTACATGAAAAAAATCTCTACTCATTTATTACTCCTCCTCCTATTCATCACCTTCGCAGCAAATGCACAGGTGCGGGATATAAGCGGTAAAGTTACCGTAGCGGAAGACGGATCAACCCTCCCAGGGGTGAGCGTAAGGCTTAAGGGTACCAATGCCGGTGCAACTACCGACGCAAACGGTATGTATCGCATCCAGGTACCTGGAAATACAGCGGTCCTGGTATTTACATTTATAGGCTTCTCACCTAAAGAAGTAACTGTAGGTGGTCAGTCCGTAATTAATGTTGCTATGTCATCAGACAGCAAAGCGTTGGAAGAAGTTGTGGTAACAACTCAGCTCGGCATTGCACGGCAATCTAAATCTTTAGGTTATGCTGCACAGGGTGTCAATTCGGAAGAATTGAATAAAAACCGCCAGCCAAATATATTGAACGCACTTCAGGGCAAAGTTGCCGGAGCAACGATATCTAGTGTCGGTGGCGGCCCTGGTCAGGGTGCTAGTATCCGGATCAGGGGTATTAACTCAATTGACGCATCGACTTCTAACGAACCACTTTACGTGATCGACGGTATTCAGGTAGATAACTCAACTTCCCTTGCTGGTGCGGGATCAGGTGCGAACGTTCGTTCTGTAGGTAATCGTCTATCTGACATCAACCCTGATGAAATTGAATCAATTAATATTCTAAAAGGTGGTGGTGCAACAGCTTTATACGGGTTACGTGGTGCTAATGGTGTAGTAGTTATTACTACCAAAAAAGGAACAGGAAATGGCATTCGTACTAACTTCACCAGTACGTACGGGTTTGAAAATGTAAATAAAACTCCTGCTGTTCAAACTGAATACACCGCTGGAATCTTAGGCGTGTACACACCGATTGGCCTCGGACCAGCATGGGGTCCTACAATTGCTGAAGCAAAAGCAATCGATCCTACGCATCCGGATAAGTTATTTGAAAACTATAAAAATGCTTTCGACACAGGATCGCAGATTAGAAACACACTTTCTTTTACCGGTGGTTCAGAAAATGTTAAATTCTTTTCTTCATTATCGCAATTCGCTCATGACGGAATGCTTCCGTTTACGGATTACAAAAACCTTGGCGCACGTTTGAATACAGATATCACAATCAGTCCAAAAATTAAGGCTGGCGTTAATATGGGCTACACCAATTCAGGCGGTTATCGTTTTGATGCCGATCGTTTTGGAGAAAGTTTAACCTATTATTCAGGCCGTTGGGATGTACGTGATTATATCACAGAAGAGGGCATCCAAAGATATCGCGGAACCAACAACCCTATCTTCGGTGCTGCGACTAACAGGATGAAGGATAATGTAAACCGCCTTGTAGCAGGAACTAATTTTAGCTATGCTCCTAACAGCTGGTTAAATTTCAACTACAGACTGGGTGTTGATACTTATACTGATAACAGGTTCAGAACTGCACCGGGAAGAACAGGTTTACCTGGAGAAAACGTTTATGACAACGGCGATGGTATCGTCGGAGAATATAACGCAAATTACAGAGCAATAAATTCAACTTTCCTGGCAAATGCTTCTACCAAGATCACTTCGGATATAACCGGAACTCTGAGATTAGGATTTGAGCTGTATGACAGAAGCCAAAAAGCCTCAGGTGTTTTAGGAACCAATCTGAGTATCTATAATGATTTCAGACTGACTAACGCCAAGGTTCTCGACCCTTCTCAAAGCAGAACGGACTACCGTTCAAATGGTTATTTTGGAGAGGCTAATTTTGACTACAAAGATTTCCTTTTCTTATCACTTACCGGACGTCAGGATATCACTTCAACCTTATCTCCTGAGAACCGTTCATTCTTCTACCCTTCAGCAAGTTTGAGTTATGTGTTTTCTGACAATATTAAATTACCAGAATTCATTGGCCAGAGTAAACTGAGATTGTCATACGCCAAAATTGGTAAAGATGCATCTCCATACTCCACTTCAACAGGATTTGGTAACTACGGAAGTTTACCTACCGGAGTTACAGGTTTAACAATAGCGTCGAATCTTGGAGACATAAACTTAAAGCCTGAATTTACGGATACATATGAGGCAGGCCTTGAAATGGCTTTCTTCAACAGTCGCTTAAGCTTCGATGTAACCTACTACAATTCTTTGAGTAAGAATCAGATCACACGGGCACAGGTTACTTCTGCAACGGGTTATGTTACAGCATCAATAAATGCTGGTAGCATCCGGAATCGCGGTGTTGAATTAGTTTTAGGCGGTACTCCAATCCAAACTAAAGATTTTACCTGGGATGCGTCTTTAAATTTCTCAGCTAACAAAAACAAGGTAATGAGCCTTAAAGAAGGTTTATCTGAGATCGTATACGGTGCAGGTACCGGTGGTTATATCAATTCTCCAGTTACCTTCAAGCTAATCCCGGG
Source organism: Bacteroidota bacterium (assembly GCA_040384965.1). Classification (GTDB taxonomy): domain Bacteria; phylum Bacteroidota; class Bacteroidia; order Sphingobacteriales; family Sphingobacteriaceae; genus Daejeonella. The sequence continues at coordinate 22,646 of JAZKIH010000148.1, forward strand.
ACAGCCTTACGGTAATATCTATGGTTCCTATTATCTGAGATATTATGGTACAGATGCGGAAGATCCAACATATACCGACAAAAACCGTCCTTTGCTAATCGGAGCTAATGGTTTCCCTATTTCTTCTTTGACGAAACAAAAACTATTGGGTAATTCACAGCCTGACTGGATTGGCGGACTGTCAAATAATTTCACTTACAAACGCCTTTCCCTGTCAACTTTAATTGACGCACGCTGGGGCTTTGAAAAATTCAACAGGCTTGAGAACTTTAACTCGGCCTTTGGTATAGCTGACTACACCAGAGATAGAAGAGATTTCAAAGTATTTGAGGGTGTTCTGGCAAACGGTACTCCTAATACGAAACAAGTTTGGTTAGGCCAGTCTGTTGGTCCGGACGGAGTTAATTATGGTGAAGGATACTACAGATTGTATCACAGATCACTTTCTGAGCCATTTGTACAGGATGCATCATGGATTCGTTTACGTTCTGCAACTCTACAATATGCATTGCCAACAAGCTGGTTGCCTGCAAAAGCTATCAGGAATGCCTCAGTTTCTGTAACAGGAAACAACTTATGGCTTCACACCGATTATTACGGACTTGATCCGGAATCTTCGTCAGCGGATAGCGGAAGCAACGTGGATGGTTCTGCCGGGATGACATACCCTGCTGCCAGGACCTTCTTATTTACCTTAAATGTTGGATTTTAAACATAACGATAATGCAAAAAATATATAAATACACATTCATATTAGCAACCGCTGCCTCTTTAGTATTTCAAAGTTGCGGTAAGGAATATTTTGACGAATTGGGTGCCAACCCTAATCAGGTCAATGTTCCCACGCTGCAAGCTCTTTTGGCTACAGGTACGAGCAAGGCCGGGCTACGGACTGTTGACGCGGCAAGTGCCATAAACCCGTACGTTCAATATACTGCAAACCCAACAGCCGGTGCTGCCAGTGATATCTATGAAACTCAGGATTTTACAGGCACATGGGACGGGATGTACTTTGCTATGGCAGACCTTAATCAGCTGAAGAAGATCGCCATTGAACAAAATTCCAGCGAATATCTGGGAGTGGCGAACTTACTGATCGCTTATCATTTGATCATTGTGAATAATTTCTGGGGAGCAGCTCCATTTTCGGAAGCGTTCAACCCTGCTAACTTCACTCCAAAATATGATACTGATCAGGAGATATATGCAGCATCAATGAAACTGGTTGATGAGGCAATCACTGAACTGGCTAAACCGACAGCTACTATAAAATTAGCTGCGGCCAGCGATTTGATTCACGGAGGTGATAGAGCAAAATGGCTTAAAACTGCGTATGCCATCAAGGCGCGCTTGTTATTAAAAGCCAGCAAGACGCCCACCTACAGCGCAGCAGCGGTACTGGCAGCGTTAGGGAATTCTTACACCACAAACGCTGATGATGCTGGAATGGGAACTTTTCAAACCCGCAATAACTGGGCTTCAGTATCCAGAAGTAATGCATTGCTGACCCTTGGCGGATGGTTATCAGAACAATTTATTGACCACCTGAATGGCACGACATATGGCATCTTTGATCCGCGGCTTCCGAAGATTACTGATGTAACAGTTGTTCCGGGGAACGCCAACTACCCTAAATATATAGGTACAGTAAACGGGGCTGGGAATCGCCTAAATCCACCTCATAACAATACGGTTAAAGATGAAAATTATATCTCAATCAGTTCACCATGGACAAGTGACATCTCACCAATTTGGTTAGTGACATTCGCCGAGGTTAAATTCATCGAAGCTGAGGCCGCCTTTGCAACAGACAAGCCAAGAGCATATGCAGCCTATCTTGCCGGTATCAGAGCCAGCATGCTTAAATACGGATTAACAACAGCTGAGTCTGAGCCGTATGTAACCAGTGCGATTGTTTCAGTGGGTGCAGCAAATCTTACTCTTGCACACATATTCAAGGAGAAATACGTAGTGACCTACCTTAATCCTGAAGCATGGAATGATGCCAGAAGACATAACTATGGTTATAAAGATTTTGGCATGCCAGTGAATGCGGTACTTCCGACCTTCATCAGGAGACTGGATTATCCAATAGGTGAGAGAAGTAAAAATGGAAGTAACGTACCAGCTAATGGTTTACGTACTGCCAGATTATGGTGGGATTTATAATATACCCATAATAAAATTACAAGCCCCCCGAGGTATCGGGGGGCTTTTTTATGTCCCGGATACTTATATTCGATTTTTTAATGAAATCCTAATCCCTGTCAAATGATAAGAAATGCCTCCCTCCTTTTACTGATTTGCATTAATTTAATCACTTCTCAATTATACGCCCAGTCCTTCACAGTAGAATCGGTATTGGCTTACCCCTTTCCTTCTGAGCTTACCAGCAGCCCTTCAGGATCCAAAATAGCCTGGGCCCTCAATGAGCAGGGTAAAAGAAATATTTACGTAGCAGAAGCTCCTGAATTCAGCCCCCGGAAAATAACTGACTATACAAAAGATGATGGCCAGGAACTGACTAGCGTAACTATCTCAGCCGATGGCAAATGGGTTGTATACGTGCGGGGCGGCGATCATGGCGGCAGCAATTCCTCTATGCCTGTCAACGCGGCATTTGATCCCATTGCTGCAAAAGTGCAGATAATGAGTATCCCTTTTGAAGGGGGAAAACCAAATATTCTTGCTGAAGCGGATGAACCAATCATTTCTCCTTCCAGTGACCGCGTTCTTTTCTCAAGAGGCGGCCAGGTAATGAGTGTTCCTATAAATGGCTCATCTGCAACCAAACCTCTATTTTATGCCCGCGGATCAACCGGGTCTTTAAGTTATTCACCTGATGGTTCTAAAATAGCCTTTGTATCATCCAGAGGCGATCATTCTTTCGTTGGTATTTATGCTGATGAGCAAACTCCAATTAATTGGATCTTGCCGGCTTTTTCACGTGATAATTCTCCGCGCTGGTCACCAGACGGAAAAAGCATCGCCTTTGTCAGGACGCCGGGCTCAGGAGGAAAAACGGACTCGATCTTTGCGAGAAAGCATCAGCCATGGGCCATCTGGACAGCCGATGTAGCGACTGGGAAGGGTGCATCAATATGGAAGGCTCCCGAGACACTCGAAGGATCTGTGCCTCAGACTCAGGGTGGAACAAATCTCCATTGGGCCGCCGGAAACAGGATTGTATTTGTTTCATACCAGGATGGCTGGCCTCATTTATATTCAGTGGATTCTAAAGGTAGCAAGGAACTATTACTGACCCCGGGCCAGTTTATGGTCGAACAAATCCGTCTGACCAATGATGGAAAGTGGCTTGTTTTCGCCGCAAATGCTGGGAAGGATGTATCTGACATCGATCGCAGGCATATTGCCCGAGTACCTGTGGATCGGGCAGCGATGGAAATTCTTACCCCCGGAACTGGAATAGAAGCCTATCCGGTTGTAACAGGTGATAATTCAACAATAGCATTTCTAAGCTCGACAGCTCAGCGGCCGCTGCTGCCGGCTACTATGAGTTTTAATAAAGGTCAAATCAAGCTTCTTGGAGCGGATTTAATACCAGCGAGTTTTCCTTCGGCACAATTGGTTATACCTAAACACGTAACTTTTACTGCGCCCGACGGACAAACTGTTTATGGTCAGCTCTTCGAACCTAAAAATAGCGGAACCGCGAAGCGACCAGCAATAGTATATGTCCACGGCGGGCCTCAGAGACAGATGGTTCTTGGATGGCACTTTATGGATTATTATTCCATCGATTATGGTTTGAATCAATATCTGGCTAATCTGGGTTTTACTGTCCTGTCTGTTAATTACCGTTTAGGCATTGGCTATGGTTATAAATTTCAGCGGGCAGTGAACGCTGGGGCCCAGGGAGCGTCCGAATATCAGGATATTAAAGCTGCCGGTGAATGGCTTGCGAAACAACCTCACATTGACGCCAAAAAGATCGGAATTTATGGGGGCTCGTATGGGGGCTACCTGGTGGCCCTTGCGTTGGGACACGATTCGAAACTTTTTGCTGCAGGAGTTGATATCCATGGTGTGAACAGTCGTTTTGCCAGTTCGGCACAAACAACCCGCGAACCTGCGCCCGACGCAGATCTGTATGAAAAAGCGGTTGTAAAATCGTCGCCTGTAACGTATCTGGATACATGGACATCGCCTACTCTTATCATACATGCTGATGATGACCGAAATGTTAATTTCAGCCAGAGCGTAGATCTTGCAAGGCGCTTCGAAGACAAGAAATTCGAATTTGAATACCTGGCTATTCCTGACGATACCCATCACTGGATGAAATATTCAAACGGCGTAAAGGTAAGTGAAGTAACTGCAGACTTCTTAAAGCGGAAACTGATGAAGTAATTGAAAGTGGGAAATTGAAAATTGAAAAAGGGCTAGAATAGAGACGTCATTTTCAATTTTCCATTTTCCATTTTTAAACTCCATAAAAAACCCGGTTCGTCGACTCAAGTTCCGGAAGTTCCAGTGGTGATTTAAATATCCCGTAAACCGAAGATCCGCTTCCGCTCATAGAAGCATAAAGCGCTCCGGATTTATACAAGGACTCCTTTATAATACCGATCTCAGGATGTTGGCTTATTATTCCCGGTTCGAAATCATTTGTAATAGAGGCTTTCCATTCTGTTATATCATTCTTTATGAGATCTGTCAGGCTCTTAACTGACGGAGCCGGAGCTATATTCTTAAAAGCTGCCGCCGTGGGCACATGAATGTCAGGCATAACAAGAACTATAAAATACCTGCTCAACTCTAATTCGATCCGTTGGAATTTATCTCCTTTTTCCAAAGCATATACCGGTTCATTTTGAATAAAGAAAGCACAGTCGGAACCTAGTTGAGCTGCGTAAGCCTCCATGGCTTCACGGCTCAAGCCCAGAGCAAATTTATTGTTCATCAGCTTGATGAAGAACGACGCATCCGAAGACCCTCCGCCCAGGCCCGCACCAATGGGGATATTTTTATGAAGGTGAATCTTAACATTGGGCAGCTTCAGATCACCGGATAAGAGTTCGAAAGCCTTTAAGCAAATATTATTGGCCGGATTACCTGGTACCGATAAGCCGCTGGAACTAAAGGATAGCTCCCTGGCTTCAATGACTTCCAGCACATCTTTAATCATAATCGGATAAAATATCGTCTCCAGGTCATGATAACCATCATCCCTCTTTCTTACAATATTTAAACCTATGTTTATTTTAGCATTTGGAAACGCAATCATATTCTGCACATCGCGTATTAGTTTTGAACAATAATAGGATGCCAAAAATACATTTATTTTATTTGCACTAACACTGCATATGCAGTAATTTGGAGGTTGAGAATGCTGCAGGTTCCCCATCCTGATTATTGGCACCAGCGCTTGTTAGAAAAACATGAAACAATATCTTGATTTAATGCAGCATGTGCTTGATACAGGCACCCAAAAGCATGACCGTACAGGAACAGGCACTATCAGCGTCTTCGGATACCAGATGCGTTTTGACCTGCAAAAAGGCTTTCCTTTAGTTACCACAAAAAAGGTCCATTTAAGATCGATTATTCACGAGCTCATCTGGTTTTTACAAGGCGAAACCAATATCAAATACCTTAAAGAGAATGGTGTGAGCATTTGGGATGAATGGGCAGACGAAAATGGTGAATTGGGGCCTGTTTATGGTTCACAATGGCGCTCATGGCCAAAACCAGACGGCGGCCATATTGATCAGATTGCTGGAATAATTAATCAGATAAAAACGAATCCCGATTCGCGTAGGATAATTGTATCGGCATGGAATGTGGCTGAGATCGAGAACATGGCACTTCCCCCTTGTCACAGTTTTTTTCAGTTTTACGTTGCTGATGGAAAACTAAGCTGCCAGCTTTATCAGCGAAGCGCAGATATCTTCCTGGGAGTACCTTTCAATATTGCCTCTTATGCGCTCCTTACCATGATGGTAGCCCAGGTATGTGGTTTGCAGGCCGGGGATTTTGTTCACACTCTTGGGGACGCACACTTATATAACAATCACCTGGAACAAACCCGGCTTCAATTGAGCCGTGAACCCCGTCCTCTTTCGGTAATGAAATTAAATCCGCAGGTGACCGATATTTTCGGCTTCAAATTCGAAGACTTCACGCTGGAAAATTATGATCCGCATCCGCATATCAAGGGGGCCGTTGCGATATGAAAATTAGTCTTATAGTAGCTACGGACGAACAAAACGGTATCGGTAAAAATAACCAGCTGCCATGGCATCTTCCGGCTGACCTGAAGCATTTTAAAACGCTTACCACAGGTCACCCGATTATAATGGGTAGAAAAACGTTTGAGTCTATAGGTAAAGCTCTGCCTAACCGCAGGAATATTGTGATAAGCCGACAGTCAGGCTATACTGCCGAAGGCGCGGATGTTGTGTCTTCTCTAAGGGATGCATTTGATCTTTGTGAAGATGAAAGTGAGGCTTTTGTCATAGGTGGTGCTCAGATTTTTGAACAATCATTATCACAGGCTGATATACTATATCTTACGGTTATCCATCACCATTTCGAAGCAGATACTTTCTTTCCAAAAATTGATTCTGCCGACTGGATTCAAACGGAAAGCACTACCCACGAGCCCGATGAAAAGAATATTTATTCTTATACATTTATCAAATATATCAGGGCCTGAAATAATACGGATATTTCTGCTTTAAAGAATTTTTAAAAACAAAAATTTAATTAGCTTTGCCGTCT
>JAZKIH010000149.1:0-1694 GCA_040384965.1 Bacteroidota bacterium
TTCATTAAAGCCGGGTTAACTCCACTTCAAGGATTTAATTATTATTAATGGCAACAATATTTATTTATCAAGATATCAGGCTTAAAGCAATGCACCCGGCTATAAATAAGATGTGTGTCAGTGTTTCATGCCGTCAAATATTATGTGCGCCTTATCGCATTTAAGAGATTATTTTGCAGATTAATGAGCATGTCATTAGGGTCTGTTGACATTTGATCTCCCCGTCGCCGACGTACCGCGGTTTATCCGCGGTATCCAGGAGATGCTCATGTCAAGTACATATTTCTTCGTATAAATCGCGCCATGTTGGATTAAGTTCTTCGATTAAATTAAGTTTCCACTTCCTGCACCAATTTTTGAAGCGTGCTTCACGTCTTGCAGCTTCTAAATAGGTATTATGAACCTCATAATAGACCAGCATGTGTACATTATGTTGTGCTGTAAAGCTACTGGGAATCACGTTATTTTTATGTTCCCAGACCCGTCTAATAAGGTCCGATGTTGCGCCAACATAAAGTGTGCCATTGCGTTTGCTGGCTAAAATATATGCGTACGATGACCTCATGCCATTTCCTTAGGATGAGTAAACACCTGTTCTTTAGATGTAGAGCGGATGTATGTTGGACTAGATTGAAATTGTATCAAACAATCCCATGCAACTTACATAGGCAGCCACAGATATGAGCACGCCATGGCAAGCATTGACGCATAATTTCGTTTCAGTTTGTCAAATCTTGTTGCAATTGCTCGGAAATGTTTGAGTCGGGCAAAAACATTTTCGACTAGATGCCGGTATTTATACAAATACCAATCCATATCACCATTTCCTGTTTTTGAATTCTTTTTCCTCGGAATAAGAGGGATCGACCCTTTTTCTCGAATAAGTTCTCGAATCTCTTCACTATCATAGCCTTTGTCCGCAATGATATAATCAGAAAAAGGAAGACGTGCAATTAATTCTGGGGCGGCCTTGCTGTCATGCACTTCACCACCTGTAAGATCAAATTCGATGGGAAGGCCAAATGCATCAACAGCCATATGAATTTTCGTTGTATTTCCGCCAACGGATTTTCCAATAGCTTGATTTTCTTTGCCGACAGCTCCTGCGCTGTGTTGATGAGCCCTAACTATACTTCCATCAATAAACTCCCATTCAAGATCAGGATCATGTACTAAACATTTAAATATTTTGACCAACTTGTCTTTGTATGACCAGCGGTTAAATTTTTGATATATTGAATTCCAGTTTCCAAACTCTGCTGGCAGGTCTCGCCAGGGACAGCCTACGCGCATACGATATAGCATGGCTTCAACCATAAGGCGAAGATCGGGCTTGTCATAAATTCCTTGTTGTCGCATGATTAGCTCTAGCTTCGACCATAGCTCGTCATTGAGCATTAGTCTAGCCATTTCAAACTCGTTTTATTTTGGTGTAGGAACCGTGATTTTATGAGTTTGATCTTATTTATCAAGGGGTTGGAATATGATTATTCATGATGGTGTATTATCAAAAACGAATTGTAAGGTAAATTAAAAGTTCTGTGTCGTATGTAGGCATCTCCTGGATACCGCGGATAAACCGCGGTACGTCGGCAACAGGGAGATCAAATGTCAACAGACCCTAAATATAAGGGACTATTAATGAAAAAAATTACTCGCTTTTTTTTGGCAGGTTCAGCTGTCTTTTTATCACT
>JAZKIH010000150.1:0-18169 GCA_040384965.1 Bacteroidota bacterium
GCTGCTTTGCGCAACCAGGGTTACAAAGAGCATGAGATCGAAGCGATCGTAAATTATGCTAAAGGTGCCGCAACCCTTGCTGGTGCTCCGCATATCAATTTCGATAGCCTTGCTGCCAAAGGATTTACTCAGGACGAGCTTGAGAAAATCGACAAATCTTTGCTTGCTGCCTTTGAGATCGGATTTGTATTCAATCAATGGAGCCTTGGCGAAGAATGCCTTAACCGGTTAGGATTCAAATCTGAACAATATTCATCTCCCGATTTCAATTTGCTACGTGCCATTGGTTTTAATCGTCAGCAGATCGCGGAAGCAAATGAATTTATCTGTGGTACAATGACTGTTGAAGGTGCTCCTTATCTGAAAGAAGAGCACTACCCAATATTTGATTGTGCTAACAAATGTGGACAGAAGGGCGAACGTTATATTCATGCTCACGGACACATTAAAATGATGGCTGCTGCTCAACCATTCCTGTCTGGAGCGATCTCAAAAACTATCAACCTTCCAAACGAAGCGACAGTTGACGAGATCAAAGATTGTTATGAATTGTCATGGAAGTTAGCTTTAAAAGCTAATGCGCTTTACCGTGACGGTTGTAAATTATCTCAGCCACTATCAACCAAATCATCAGACAGTAAGGAAGATAAACTTGATACAGTGGAGGAAGTACTTGGCGAAGCTGGGAATGTTAAATTAAGTGATCTTACAGCTGACCAGGTGCTTGAGGCTGCGAGAGCAATCCTGGAGCGTTCCACAGATACTAAGTTCAAACGTCAGTTGTCTTCTGTTGTAGAACGCAAAAACCTTCCGGGAAAACGCGGTGGATTTACACAAAAAGCTGCCGTGGGTGGTCAAACAGTATTTGTTCGGACTGGAGAGTATGAAGACGGAACATTGGGAGAAATCTTTGTGGATATGCACAAAGAAGGTGCAACATTCCGCTCATTAATGAACTGTTTTGCGATTGCTGTTTCTGTGGGATTACAGTACGGAGTTCCATTGGAGGAGTTTGTAGATAAATTTACATTCACCCGTTTTGAGCCATCAGGTATGGTAAGCGGACATGACAATATTAAAAGTTCAACATCGATCATCGATTATATTTTCAGAATGCTTGGTTATGAGTATCTGAGCCGTACAGACCTTGTCCATGTGATTACTGAGCAGAAAGCTGTTTTGGGAAATCCTCAGATGGCTGACGAAGATGTAAATACAGATACGACAAATACACTGGAAGAAGCAACTGTTACAAACCCGGCAACAGCATCAAACCTGAAATTAAAACCAGTTCTTGACATATCAGGAGGTGGCCAGTCAGACGCGCCAGCATGTGGTAACTGTGGTCACATCATGGTAAGATCTGGTACTTGTTACAAATGTTTGAACTGCGGTACCCAGGGCGGATGCTCTTAAGACCCAGGGCCGAAAGATGTTCATAATACCCGGATTTTAGTTTCCGGTTTTAGTTTTGGACTGTATGTTAAATTGAGGAAGCCTCGCGAAAGCGGGGCTTTTTTTCTTGAGCACAATGAGAAGCCGCGATTTCTGAATCATATCTATGTAATAATCATACAACTACAGGCTTTAATATTGTAATATTCCGAAACATATATAGTAATTTTATAAACAACAACCTGCCTGAGCTAACCACCGGCAAGGCTAAATGATTTACATTAGAGAAAACTAGTCGAAATGCTATGCATTGCGGACTTCAACCCTTAAAATAAAAGAGCAACATGAAAACACTAGTATTAATTCTGGCAATGATCTTGTCAACAGCACCATCCACAGTATATACCTTCAAGGTTCATAATATTGATGGGAAGACGTTGGATCTAAAAAAGTATAAAGGGAAAAAGATCCTGATTGTGAATACAGCATCAAAGTGCGGTTATACTAAACAATACGCCGATCTTCAAAAGTTATCTGATGCCTACAAGGGTAAATTGGTGGTTATAGGTTTTCCGGCAAATAATTTCGGCGGACAAGAGCCAGGTGAGAACCTGAACATTAAAGAATTTTGTCAGAAAAATTTCGGAGTTACTTTCCCTCTCGCTGAGAAAAGCAGTGTTAAGGGAGATGATATCAATCCATTATTTAAGTATTTGACTACGGCTGCAAATCCGGATTTTACAGGAGAAATTAAGTGGAATTTTGAGAAGTTTCTGATTAATGAGAACGGGGAACTGATTCATAGATTCCGTTCTGCAGTTACTCCAATGTCGGCCGAGATTACTAAATATTTGTAAATGCTGAGCAGCTTAAGAAAAACCCTGGGAGCAACACTGCTTACCCTGTTTGTTTTTTCTACCGCTTTCTCTTTTTCAGTCGCTGACGACCAAAAAGACCTCGCTGCAATAGCCGATGGCTTCGCATCTGCTATGTCGAAGAAGGATAAAGCCTGGATGGAAGCTAATTTCACAAACGAATGTGTTACTTATGCACCCACTGGCGAACAGCTAAACAAAAAGGCCACCATCCATGCTTTTTCGGGTGGCGTTTATGACATAACCAAATCATCTGCCAGTAACAAAGCATTTATGGTTGCTGATAACGATGCGGGTGGTTCTGCCGATTACACTGTCGAGGGTACAATGTCTGGCAGCGACATTTCAGGGACTTATAACTTATCGTTTAAATTTAAAAAGACTGATAGCGGCTGGAAGGTTTCCGAGATACTTATCAATGGCGGTTAGCTAAATAATAAGGCATAAAAAAAGCCCGCCATTTCTGGTGGGCTTTTTTTATTGGAGATGATCTTATTTAAATCCTAAAGCCAGTCCAACATTTATTACCTGATTTTTTAAATCACTATTACCCGACGCATCGGTGTAGAGATTTTGGAAATCGGTTGCGTAACTCGCGTTCAGCATTACCGAGCCAAAATTATAACTTAACCCTACTTTACCTCCCGCAAGAGATTTTCTGTAAGAGTCGTTATTTCCTTCAAAAGTAGTGCTTGAGTTTCCATTAACTAATTTAGTTTCCTGATCCAAAAAGAATGAAACCTGAGGACCTGCAAGTACACCAAAACTAGGAGTGAAGTTGTACTTGAACATAACCGGAAGATCTAAATAAGTAATCTTAGATTTCACCTCACTGTTACCAATCGTGGTAAATTCAGCTCCCTTTTGAGAATATTCAAGAGAAGGCTCGAATGAAAACCCTGATGAAAGCGGAACATTAGTGAAAACACCTGCCGCTAAGCCGGTATTAAACTCACTGTTCGGATCAGGATCACCAGCAAATTTTGCGATGTTTACTCCAGCTTTAATACCGAATTTTGGACTCTGTGCTTGTGCGAAACCTGCAAATAGCAGGGCGGCACTTAAAATAACTATCTTTTTCATAATGTTTAATTCTTGATTTAATTAATCGCAGGACATTATGAAACAATCATGCCAAGAACGGCCCTGTTACACAATTTATACATAGCTGAGAATACTAAAACTTGATTTACAGCGATTTAAATCACGTATTTATATGTTCAAACATATTACCACTTTTAATAAATCACGATTAGAAACTGTTCAGGAATCAAGAAATACTTTATTCATATCGATGATAAAAGTCTTCGTATTATCTCGCCCGTACTTGATAAGGTGTTGGTATTTAATTAGTTGAAATCGGATGTTACTTATTTTCTGATTTTTTAAACCAAATTGTCCTGTTATCGGTTTTAATTTGGATCACTAATATTTAACCTAAAAAACACACTATGAAAAAGTTACTAGTTCCAATGGTAATTGCAGGCTCTGTCTTATTCGCGTTATCATCATGCAGTGCTACCCAGGAGGGAAGCAGTACAACTGATTCTATGAGCGTTGACAGCATGGCGGTAGATACCATGATGACGGATACAACGATGAGAGATACTGTAGTGACCGATACAGTTGCTAAGGATAGCATGTAGGAGCAATAAATAAGAAGGCCAGCGCTGATTAGTGCTGGCCTTTGTTATTGTTAAAAACTAGTAGTTACAATTTAATAGCAAGACTGGCTTGAAATACCTGATTTTTGTAAAGCGGTGTTTCAGAAGTACCATTTTCATTGTTCTTCTGGAAATCAATTGCGTAACGCCCATGCAGACTTAAACTCTCAGTCAGTCCGATATTGAGCCCTCCCACTCCTCCGAATAGACTCTTCTTTAGATTATCATTCTCTTCTCTTATCGTATTTTTATAAGAATCAGATCCCTGAGTGAATTTTTCGGTGGTTGAAGTCAGGAAAGACACCTGTGGGCCAAGTACAATACTCAATTTATTGGTGGCGTTAATCTTGGCAAGAATAGGTAGTTCGATAAAGTTTGTAGTTACAGTATATTCATTAGGCCCGAACAATAAGCTTGATCCTGACGTTTTGTAACCCTTTTGGGAGAACATGAGCTCAGGTGCAACGCTGAAGCTGGAAACTATTGGAATTTCCACAAAAATCCCCGCGTTAAAGCCTGTTTTAAGTTCGGTATTGAAATCTTCATCTCCGGTTTTAATGATATTCGCAAAATTGGCTCCGCCCTTAATCCCGAATGTTTGCGCACTTGCACTCCCTGCAAGAAATACGCCTATAGCTAAAATAAATGCTTTTTTCATGGTTATCATTTTTAATTCTCAGGACTTAAGAAAAAATGATGCCAGAAAACAAACAGCCTGCTCTGAACGTTAATACCTGTTCTGCCACATATTAATTTCTTACTTTTATCCGACTAAGAATTCCCTGGATGTATCTAGTTATTTTATGCCTCATTTATATAGTTATGAATTATGCTGGCATATATTTACTGCGAAAATTCCTTAAACCGCGGCTTAAAGATGAGCTCTCAGTCTGGATGTTTAGCATTTCATTAAGTCTGAGCATTACTTTTTTACTAATATTGCTGGCATTAAGCTTATTTTCTAATTATATTTTCACTACCAACTATTGACAAACCAATGATGTATACCAAGTTCAAGAACCTATTTTTAATTATTTTATTTATATCGCCGGTTATCAGCCTGGCTCAGACACAAACACCCTTCATCGAATCCTTGAATGCCCCGAATGCATGGGTAGATTCTGTATTTAATAAACTTAACAAGCGGGAACGAATCGCGCAACTCTTTATGGTGCGCGCGCATACTGACAAAGGTAAAGCGTATGAGGATTCTATAGCAGGCGTGATTAAAAAAGAACATATCGGCGGTGTAGTGTTCTTTCAGGGGGGTCCAGGCAGGCAAGCTATTCTCACCAATCAATATCAGTCTTTGAGTAAAGTGCCTTTACTAATTGCTATGGATGCTGAATGGGGTTTAGGTATGCGATTAGACAGCACAATATCTTATCCTTATCAGATGACGCTGGGAGCAATTCAGAATAATAATCTCATCTACGAAATGGGGAGGCAAGTAGCTCTGGATTTCAAGCGTATTGGCATGCACGTTAATTTCGCCCCAGATGCAGATATAAATAACAATCCGAAAAACCCTGTGATAGGTTACAGATCTTTTGGAGATAATAAGTATAATGTAACGTCCAAAGTTGGCGCTTACATGAAAGGTTTGCAGGATAATAATGTTCTGGTCAGCCTGAAGCATTTCCCGGGTCATGGCGATACTGACGTGGATTCTCATTATGATCTTCCCCAGCTTCCATTTTCACGCGCACGCTTGGACTCACTCGAAATGTATCCATTCAGAGAACTCATTAAGCAGGGTGCTTCTGGTGTTATGGTTGCCCACATGAATATACCTGCGCTTGACAATACCAAAAATCTTCCTTCTACTTTGTCCCAGCCTATAGTGACCACTATTTTGAAAGAAGAAATGGGTTTTAAAGGCCTTGTTTTTTCAGACGCTATGGGAATGAAAGGTGTTGTTAAATTTTTCCCTAATGGAGAAGCAGATGTGCGTGGGATAATTGCCGGTAATGATGTTATTGAGCTATCTGAGAATTCAGTTCGAGCTGTTAAGCTGGTGCGAAAAGCCATAAGAACAAATCGTTTGACCTGGGATCGTATTAACGAAAGTGTGCGAAAGATTCTTGTCGCTAAATATTGGGTAGGTCTTAATAATCTGCAGCCGTTAAAAACAACGGATGTTGTGGCTGAGCTTAACCGGCCAGAAGCGTTGGCTTTAAATCAACGGCTTGCAGATGCCGCGGTAACAATTCTAAAAAGCGATAGCCAGATCAAGGGTTTAGATAAAACCAGGAAAACTGCTATTATCAGCATGGGTACTGTTGCAGAGAATACATTTTATAATATGTTGAAAATGGATTTTGATAATTCGGTGCATTTTGTACTGGCGAAAAATGCATCATCAACAGATATAGCAAATGTGAACAAAGAACTTCGTAACTATGATCAGATAATAGTAGGTATTCAGGACACTCGAAAGCGCCCCCCAGCAGTTTTAGATTATAGCAATAACATGAAGCTGTTCATTGCTGATCTTGCGAAATTGAATAGTACAATAGTGGTATTTGCGAATCCTTATACTATTGCAGGTCTTCCGGGAATCGAAGCTGCAAAGACCATCGTGCTAAACTATCAAAATTCGGAAGAAGCGCAAAAAGCAAGTGCCCGTGTAATTTCCGGGAAGCTGAAAGCGAGTGGTAAACTGCCTGTCAGTATAAGTGCATCATTCAAAAATGGAGATGGAATAACCCAGTAATCTTCTTTTGCTGAGTGTTGGTATGATCGTATAGCTGTCACGTATAAAAAGTGTAATATTGACAATGGCGCGCCAGAAACCCCTGAAATTAATACGTGCATCGGCGGGTTCGGGTAAAACGTTCACACTAACGGCTCATTATCTTATCCTGCTTTTCAGCGGGACAGGCAAGTACCGGGAAATTCTGGCGGTTACATTCACTAATAAGGCAACTGCAGAGATGAAGGAGCGAATTCTCACGTCTCTGGAAGAACTTGCCAGCTCCGGATATGAAAAATCCAAGTTTAGTGCTATTCTGCGGGAAAGCTATCCGGAACTAAGTGATCAGGATGTTCGGTCAAAGGCGTCAGAAATTTACAGTAGTATCCTTCATGATTACAGCCGTTTTTCTGTCAGTACTATCGATGGCTTTGTACAGCAGTTAATCAGAAGCTTTGCATTCGAATTGAACCTGGACAGCGGCTATAAGCTGGAAATGAATCAGGATAAGGTCAAGGATGAACTGATAAGAGCTCTAAACCTTCATCTTGAAAATGACCCTGATTTACTTGAGTGGGTAACCAACCTTGCTATCGATAGAATAAGCGATGGTAAAGACTGGGACTACCAAAGGGCGTTAAAAGATCTGGCAAATGAGATTTTTAAAGAGCGGTATTATCCTTTTCAGGAAGCTATGCTTGCTATGGGGAACGAGCAGGGTAAAGAGTTCAATAGTCTTCGTGAAATAGTAGGAGCAGGGATCAAGCAGTTCAAAGATGCCGTTTTAGAAAAAACCGGCGGTATTAAGAGGATTTTTGATTCTTCAGGTGTAGTATCTGATGAGTTAAATCAGAAGTCAAAACACCCGCTTTTTAAACTTGAGAAAATACTTAATGAAGAGCTTTCGCATGTTACATCACTTGAGAAACTGGTCGATGATTTTGGCGAATGGCCGCATGGTTCCCTTAGCGATACAAGCGGAGTACAGGCTTTATATGATAGACTAAATCCGGAAATTAAAGCGCTGAGCCAAATTTACAACGAGGGCAGTGAACAATATGAAACTTATCTCGCTATAAGTAAAAACAGCTCTTACCTGCGTTTGATGCAAGGCATGGCCGATCTTCTTAAAAATTATCGCTCGGAAAATAGGACCTTACTCATCAGCGATGCGCAACAGCTTTTAAAAGGTATTACCGGCTCAGATATCGACAATCCCTCCTTTATATGGGAGAAAACAGGGAATAAGTACAAGCACTTTCTGTTTGACGAATTCCAGGATACAAGTACTTTTCAGTGGATGAACTTTTTGCCTCTGATTAAGAACGCTATTGCTGAAAGCACTAGAGAGCAATCTGAACACCTGGTTGTCGGCGATGTGAAACAATCCATCTATCGCTGGAGAAATGGGGACTGGCGAATCCTTCACAGCAATGTAAATAACGATTTGCTTGTTGATAATGTCAGCCAGGAAAACCTTGAATTTAATCGAAGAAGTTCTGAAAATATCATCCTGTTCAATAACTTTCTCTATTCGAAGCTTCCGGTACTTCTGCAGCAACAGATTAATCAGGTTTTTAATGACACCGCACGCGAACATCTGCATGAAGTTTGGGGCCGCGAAAATAATATGCTCATACAAAAAGCATACGAGGGAAGCTTACAAAATACAACAGACCTTACTTCTCCCGGGGGAAAAGTAGAAATTAAGTTCTTTTCAAAAGACGATGAGTTTGAGGATGACGAAGATCAGACTATCTCCTCCGCCTACACAATATCAAAGTTGACCGATTTGCTGGAAGGAGGAATTGCTATGAAAGATATCGGCATTCTTGTCAAGACCAATCGCGAAGCCGAGGATATTTTAAGATGTATTTTCATTAAAAGCAATCAGGAAAAACTTAGCAGGGCGGCCGGAAAGACTTTTCAGGTTATCTCCGGTGAAGCATTGAAAATAGTTAACAATCCAGCAGTTCAATTACTGGTGAGCACCTTTCGGTTGTTATCGGTTCATGATAATGAAGACGGTATCTTTAAAACGGAGTGTGCGCGCTTGTGGAACCAAATTAAGAATCCACTAGATTTAACGATAGACCTGACCAGTAACGATTGGGTCGATTTAGCGAGGAAGAATATTGCTGATCTTAGGGATGTTCTGCCTCCTAGACTTTGTAATGAATTTAATTCTTTTCGTCAGCTGCCTGTTTCTGAGCTTACCGAGAAACTCATAAACATTTATGAGCTGGGTACAATGCAAACGTCCGCGCATATTCCTTTTCTGCTTGCCTTTCGAGATCAGGTAGCCGTATTTTCCGCAGGAGGTGATCAGGGTATTGGGGAGTTTCTAAATTGGTGGGATACCGAAGGATCTGCCAAAGCCCTTCCATCATCCGAAAACCAGGATGCTGTTCAGGTTATGACAGTCCACAAATCCAAGGGACTCGAATTTCGGGCTGTTATTATTCCTTTTATCACATGGAAATTAAATACTTCCAGCGGATACATCAAAAAGCTGTTGTGGGTAGACGCCGATGCAGCTGGCTTCGGGAAATTTAATTCGCTGCCAGTAGACTATAATAAGAGTTTAGCCTCGACGGCATTTGCTGAAAATTATTTTGAGGAGATGCTTCTTAATTACATGGACATCATCAATACTTTGTATGTGGCTACAACCCGCGCAAAGGATTATCTGTGTATGATTTGCCCGAAGCTGCCAAAAAAACCCAAGTCGGGACCTGTTAATGATATTCAGCTCATCTTGTCCGATTTGCTAACGTCAGCCGGGAACAATGATCCGCTATTCAATCAGGAAGATGACACCTTTGTATTTGGGGATAACGTTCTAGTTCCATCCCTGAATTCTCAGGAGAAAAATACTCCGGTAATTGTTGATAGCTATCATGTAAATGAAAAATTGACCGAGCGCTTCAAAAGAAATAGTCAAAAGCAAGATACATGGTTTAATGCCCGACAACGAAAGGGTGTAGTATTACACGGTCTACTTGAAACAATCAGCAGCCTGGATAATCTGGATAAGCTCATCAATGAGAAAGTACAGGAAGGACTGATCAGGGTGACCGAGAAAGCTGAGATCAGGACCGCTGTGAGAGATGTTTTGATGCAAGATGAAATACATTCATGGTTTAGTACCGCAAAATTTGTAATCAGTGAAAAGGATATTATTCTAAGCGATGGTATTGTTAAAAGACCTGATAAATTATTTGTTTTTGATGACCATGCCGTCTTGCTTGATTTCAAGTTTGGAGCTGAGCAGAATAAATATGTTGGAGATATAAATTTATATCGCGACAGTTTGATGAAAATGGGCGAGTTTAAAGAAGTTCATGCCTATTTGTGGTATGCTCAGGAACGTAAGCTTCAGAAAATTGGATAATGAACGAGGATAAGTTTTTACATCGTGTTGCTGGAAATCTACTCGAACGATTTGGAGACGGGCTACAGAATGTAGCTATTGTTTTTAATAACAAGCGGCCACAGCTTTTCTTAAAAAAGTATCTCTCGGAATTAAGCGGAAAGCCCATCTGGAGTCCTCATTTTTATACTATTCAGCAATTTTTTTCAGGCTCAACAACACAGGTCGCGGCTTCGCAGCTGAAGCAGTTTTTTGTGCTTTTTACTGAGTACAACCTTTTATTAAATTCTGAGGGAAAAGATCAGGTAAGTGCTGACGTATTTTATCCACTTGCGGAAATTATTGTTTCAGATTTTTCTCAGATCGATTATTACCTGGCCGACCCCGATAAGGTATTCAACCTGATAGGAAGCATAGCGGAGCTGCAGCATCAGTTTCCCAATTTCGAAGAAGAGCAGCTGGAGTTTATGAAATCGTTTTGGTCCTCATTTTCAGGCGAAAAACAAAGTAAGATCCAGGAGAAATTTATCGAGATGTGGCACAGGATGCCGGTGCTCTATAAAAACTTTCATGCCAAGCTGGAAGATCAGGGGCTGGTAAGCAGCGCTAAAATGTATCGCAATCTTGCTGAGGGTAAGTCCGCGGTGCTAGGCTTTCTGAATCAATTTTCGCATGTGGTGTTTGTTGGATTTAACGCGTTGTCTAAAGCCGAGGAGCTTTTGTTCAAGACTTGGCAGGACGAAGGGAACTGCTCGTTTTATTTTGATTCAGACGATCATTATTTCAGCAGCCTGAAGCAGGAAGCAGGCCATTTTATACGAAGAAACATTAATACGGTTGGCCTTATAAACCAATTCGCGCACGGTGAAAATAGAATTAACAATCCTGCAAAGGAATTTACTGTAGTACAGGCTCTAGGAAATATTGCTCAGGGTAAATTGTTGAATAATTTGCTTTCATCAGATACTTCTGCGGCTGCTGACACTAAGGCTATAATTCTTGCTGATGAATCGTTGTTGCTTCCTGTTTTGCAAACTGTTTCCGACGATACTCTCAATATCACCATGGGATATCCATTCGAACAGTCCGCCGTGTTTGGACTATGCGATCTGTGGCTTGATATTCAGGAAGAGATTGCGGCCGGTGATCAGAAATCAATAGCATACGCCCGGGTATTGACCTTTATTCTTAATCCTCTTATCGGGATAAATGGAAATGATAGAAATCGTATTCATCAGGAAATAGTTGAAGGCAAGCAGTCACGATTTGACTTTATCGATCTTCGCAGGCTCGGAAAAATCAGTGAACTAACTTTTTCACCTTACAAAAGTGCAGCTGATACCATCCGTAACTTTGGCAGTATGCTGCTCATCCTGTCTGAAGGACTGGAGAATCTCCGCAAGCTGGATAGCCTGTTAATTGCGGAAGCTGTCAAAACACTGAACATTCTACTTGATAGCTTCGAAGAACTTGAACAGAATAATGTTGCTTCCGGGATGGGGTCGAAATTTGTATTTCGGACCATCAGACGAGCGTTGACGGGATTATCGGTGCCATTCGATGGCGAGCCTTTATCCGGTTTGCAAGTCATGGGCCTATTGGAGAGCCGTTGCCTTGACTTTGATGAATTAATAGTTCTGGGGATGAATGAAGGTGTGCTTCCAAAGATCAGCATAACTCCCTCTTTTATTCCCGACAATGTCAGAAGGGCATTTGGTCTTCCAGTGCTGGAAAACCAGAATTCGATCTTCTCTTATTTCTTTTACCGCTTGCTTCATTGTGCGAAAAAAATTACTCTGGTATACAATGGTATCACAGATGAAAAAAGCACCGGTGAAGAAAGCAGGTTCATTAAACAACTTCAATTTGAAACGTCTTGTCAGTTCAGACATGTAATTCAACAGAATCAGCCGGTTGAAAACTATGGTGAACAAACAATTACAGTTGAGAAAACAGGACTTGTTCGCGAGCGGCTGGAGAAATATCTTCAACGAAATTCCGAAATCAAATATGAAAAGAAGATTTCGGCAACCGCATTCACAGACTATGTAAGCTGTCCGCTGAAGTTCTTTTACAGCAGGATCGCCGGTCTGAAGGAGCCGAAAGATTTGCCTGATCAGATTGGTTCCAATTTGGTCGGCACTATGCTTCACACCGTTATGGAAAGCTTTTACAGGAGTTCCGTAGGAAGTGAGGTGACGGCTGAATTTATAAAATTGCAGAAAAAGAATCTTTCCGCTATTTGCGCTGATACACTTGCTGATGAATTGAATACAGATTCTAAAAACCCCTTAAAAAAGCGGGACGCTCTGCAACAGATTGTATTAAAGGTTCTTGAACAATACGCTTTAAGAGTACTTAACCATGATGAAAGCCTGGCGCCTTTCACTATCATCGAACTTGAAAACCGTGAAAGTTATACACCTTTGCTGAGATTACAGGTAGCTGGAAAAGAAGAGCAGGTTAGATTGCTGGGCATTATTGACAGGGTTGACTCACATCAGGGAAAAATCAGAATTATAGATTATAAAACCGGGAAAGATCAGTTAAAGTATAAAGACTTTGAAGGCCTTTTTTCTGAGGAAGGGAAAGATCAGAATAAGGCGCTGATACAAACCCTTTTTTACACCTATGTATACGAAAAGGCCAAAGCGGTACAGAATGTTGAGCCTCATCTTTATACCGTAAAGGACTTTAAAAGCGGTACTCTTTTCAGCGAAAAGCGCAAGGGCGGATTGCAGTTATCAGATGAAAACCTGGACTATTTCAAAGAACAGTTTGAGTTCAAGCTCACAGAAAAGCTTAGTGAGATTTTCGATGTAAATATCCCGTTTGTGCAAACCAGCAATTTGGATACTTGTAAATATTGCCCGTTTAAGAAAATTTGTCAGAGATGAAATTTTTTAATCGCATTCATTACGGGGATTTCGTTAAAACTTTGGTTCCAGTCGCCTGAATACCAGTTCACTTATTCGATCGTAGACACAATTCTCTCAGAAATATAATCTGAATGATGATTTCTATGTTAGATGAGTAACTTTCTTAATTCTTAATTCTTAATTCGTTCTTGATGTAGTTATATTTGCATTCCAAAAATTGAATTTTAGAGATGAGAGAAATACAGTTCAGAGAAGCACTTCGCGAAGCATTAAATGAAGAAATGCGTAAAAACGAGAAAATCTTTTTAATGGGTGAAGAGGTTGCTGAGTATAATGGAGCATATAAAGTGAGTCAGGGCATGCTTGATGAGTTTGGCGCAAAGCGTATCATTGATACACCTATTGCTGAGCTTGGCTTTGCTGGGATTGGTATCGGTGCTGCAATGAATGGATTGAATCCGATCATTGAATTCATGACTTTCAATTTCTCTCTGGTTGCTATCGATCAGGTAATAAACGCAGCTTCTAAGGTCTTATCTATGAGCGGCGGGCAGTTTTCTTGCCCTATAGTTTTCCGTGGCCCTACCGGTAATGCTGGTCAGCTTGGCGCTCAGCACTCTCAAAATTTTGAGAACTGGTATGCGAACTGTCCCGGACTTAAAGTTGTGGTTCCTTCAACACCATATGAAGCTAAAGGCTTACTAAAACAAGCTATCATCGATCCGGATCCTGTTATTTTTATGGAGTCTGAGGTGATGTACGGAGATAAAGGTGAAGTGCCTGAAGAAGAATATTACATTGAAATAGGTAAAGCAAATATTGTGAAAGAAGGTACTGATGTAACAATCGTTACTTTCGGGAAAATGCTTTCACGGGTAGTGATGCCGGCTGTAGAAGAATTAACAAAAGAAGGAATTAATGCGGAAGTGATAGATCTTCGTACGGTTCGCCCGATTGATTATGAAACAGTGATAGCATCTGTTAAAAAGACTAACAGAATGGTATTTGTAGAAGAGGCATGGCCTTTAGGATCTATTGCTACAGAGGTGGCTTTCAAGGTTCAAAAAGATGCATTCGATTTTCTAGATGCGCCTGTTCTTCGTGTAGCTTGCGCCGATGTGCCCTTGCCTTATGCGCCAACCTTAATTAAAGAAGCACTTCCAAATGCAGAAAAGGTTATTGCGGCTGTGAAAAGCGTAATGTATCTGGAAGCAAAATAAAAATAAAATAGAATTCTAAAGGCCTGTGCTTCGTTGCGCAGGCCTTTTTTGTTTACTGCAATGTGATCTGACGCTTTATACTTTCTTCAAGAGATATAAATGTCTCGGTGCGCTGTATTCCCTTAACTCCCTGAATGTCTTCATTCAATACATGTCTTAAATGATTTGTATCGCGGCAGATGATTTTAGCAAACATGCTATACAACCCGGTGCAATAATGTAGCTCTACAATTTCTTTTATGTTTCGGAGATTTTCGACAGCATCTTTATACTGCGATCCCTTTTCAAGAAATATCCCTAGGAATGCACAAATATCGTAGCCTATTTTCTGGGGGTCTATCATTAAGTGAGATCCTTTTATCACGCCCAGGTCTTGCATCTTTTTCATCCTCACATGGATAGTTCCACCCGAAACAATAAGTTTTTTTGCAATTTCGGTGTATGGGATGGTTGCATCTTCCATCAAGATCCCAAGGATCTGTAGATCAAGATTGTCAGGTTCGAAATTTTGGCTGCGATTTTCCATTTTCAATTAGTATATTTTTAACAATCGTCTAATATAATTACTATAAATGTAAAAATTAAATTATTTTGTTAAAATATTTGCAAGGAATTGGCCTTTGCATTACATTTGTGTCAAGCAATCGGGAATACTTGAAAGCTTACACACTGTAGGGTGGTGAAATTTGGCAGACACACCTCCTCGTCTCGGTGGCGAAGATTTGGGAAATACCGTAAAAGGGAAATAACTGCTTCGTGAAGGTTCGACTCCTTCCCCTACAGCAAACCTTATTCAACAGGTTTATAATTGGTTAGTTTAAATAAGCTCCTGCCCATCAGGAGCTTATTTTATTTAGGGATATTCTATTAAATATATTAGTAAGTGCCTTACTGACTTGAATAATAATTTACGAACATTCCATGTTCTTCATTACTTAGGTTTTCGAATTTTTTTAATTTTTTTGAAAAGCAGTACCTGAATCTTTTTTGCTCCGATAGTCCGGCTCTGCGCGATAGCTTTGCTAATAAATTTTGTCTTGAATTGGAATTATCTGCAGGCAAAGGCTAACCCGCTGCGATCCGGTTTATTATACTCCGGACAGATGTTCTTTGCTGAGGTCAGGTTGCACAGCAAATTTCTATTGATAGGGGTTTTAACTAACGACAATAGTAGCATGGCCCCTGCCGTTTAAACGGGATAGAAGCGGTAGCTTTTTGCCAAATCACCCGTATCATAGTCAAAATCACCATTGCTGGCAAAAACTAAAGCGGAGAGCCCGGGTGCAACCACCGAGTGCCACCGGTGATGCTTTCCAAAGATTCTTCTTTCTAAATAAACCTGGCTGATGATTACTTGAGTTCTGAAAGCTTACTAAATGTTATACAAGCTTTCGATTTTTATAAAATTTCGTTATCAATATGGAAATTACAACCCTGAAAACCTAAAGCAAATTGCCAATAATTCATTAAAAATCAAGTAATATTATCTTTATCGTAAAAATTAAACTAAATCATTAATAAATTTGCAAGGAATTAGCCTTTGCACTACATTTGTATCAAGCAATCGGGAATACTTGAAAGCTTACACACTGTAGGGTGGTGAAATTTGGCAGACACACCTCCTCGTCTCGGTGGCGAAGATTTGGGAAATACCGTAAAAGGGAAATAACTGCTTCGTGAAGGTTCGACTCCTTCCCCTACAGCAAACCTTATTCAACAGGTTTATAATTGGTTAGTTTAAATAAGCTCCTGCCCATCAGGAGCTTATTTTATTTACAGGTAACAACAATTCACCATTTTTTTTACTCAGCCGGAATAAAATGTAAATAATGGCTTGAATGTTGTATCATTAGGGTAAGAAAATAAATTATAATAATGAGACGCGTATTAGTTTGCGATGATGATATAACGATTTCCGAGGTGGTGGCTATCATCCTTGTGGACAGTAATATGGCTGAGGTTTATACTATCCCCGATTGTGACAACATAATTGAGAAAATAGAAGACCTCAAACCCGCTATCATTTTTATGGATAATAAGATTCCAACCCATGGGGGAGTCGTTGCCACGCAAACTATCAAAAACCACCCTGTCCACAAATCTATACCAGTAGTTTATTTTACAGGAAGCCATGACATTGACGCACTGGCAGAAAATGCCGGAGCAGATTATACACTTGCGAAACCATTTAGTATTAGTCAGTTAGAAGAAGTTGTCAACAAGGCGTTCAAATCTGGAAAAGTTAACAACGACTAGTAATTTTTAGCCCATTAGTATCAATCTGTTTTGCTCAGATACTAGATAATTTCATCTTTATCGCACATATCGCTATGTTAAAAATCACATATTACGATATGAACACTTACCTTTGACGTGAAATTATGAATCGCCAGATCTTATCCATTTTCATTTTTATTTCAGCTGCTGTGCTTTCTGGTTGCACAAAAGACGATAATGAGCCTTTACGCCAAAGTACGGTTTCCAGGTTGTACGTGTCCAATGCGGATACGGATGCATCGGTAATGAGCACATTAATTTTCGATCCAGCCGATGGAGCAAAATTAGATAGTCCGGATAAATTTGACACCAAACTCCCTGATGGCAACGGAATTTTTTTCGATCCCTATTCAGGAACAGTCTATCAGGTTAGCAGACAGGCTAAAAATATTCGGACATTTACAGTAAAAACAGATGGCTCACTTGCCATTAAGGGTTCTTTCATAGATGATGCTTTGCCAAGCGCAAGAGAAATTGCCTTCGATCGTACACGTAAAATGCTATACGTCGCAAGTAATACCGACAGCGCAATTTATGTCTATGCCGGCGTAGACACTATTGCGAGCAGGGCCCAGGCTACCAAAAAATTGAAGCTTAATGGACAACCGTGGGGAATCCATCTGGAAGATGATAATCTTTATGTAGTTATAGATCAAAACCGGGTGGAAGTACAGCTGTTTGAGACTGCTTCATCCCTGCAGGTTGGCACCATCGACACTAAGAAAAAAATCACGATTGCCGGCGCCACTCGCCTGCATGGAATTACATATTCTTCCAGCCGCGATGCAATTATACTTACGGATATTGGTACAGCAGCCTCTAATAGCGATGGCGCGATTCACATCGTTACTGCGGTTGGAGCAAAGTTCACAGCAGGAGGGTCGGTAACCCCTACCAGAACTATTTCTGGGTCCGCAACCCTGCTTGGTAATCCTGTTGATGTTGCCTGGGACACCCGGACTGATAAAGACCTGATTTATATTGCCGAAAAGGCAAATCAAAAAATCCTCGTTTTTAAATTTCCTGATACTGGAAACGCAGCGCCTTCCCTATCAGCAACATTGACTTCTTTCCCGGAAGCTATTTATCTCGACGCCCGGTAAAATCTCGTCGTTTGATTCATACTTTTTTATTTACTTTGTTATATAAATCAAAAGCCACATGTATAATTTTCTACTAGGACTTCATTCAGGATTACGTTATATCGTTCTATTGCTTCTCGCATTAGCGATTATTTTATCGGTAACTGCACTATTTGGCAAAAAAGAGTATACCCAAACAAATAGGAAGATCAACCTATTTGCGATGATTGCTACACACACGCAATTATTGGCAGGCTTGATCTTATATTTCGTTAGTCCGTTGGTACAATACGGCAATATGGGTGAAGCTATGAAGAATATAATAACCCGGTACTGGACTGTGGAGCATGCTGTGCTAATGATTTTCGCTGTTGCGTTAATCACAGTAGGACACGCCCGGTCAAAGAAAGGCGACATAGCCATTAATAAACACCGTGCGATTGCTTTATACTATGGTTTGGCAGTTTTGGTAATTATTGTGGCAATCTATCAAAGTGGTCGCCCATTATTAGGAATGACTGTTGGAACTCCCTGAGAACTGGGCTAAAACGCGGTTAGCTTAACCTATTTCAAAAATTTATATTCTCAAAAAATTTGCAATGTCAAATTTCTTTATATTTTTGTGATCGATGAAGATGACACAAAATACTGGAAATTGGTGGTACCCTTTAAAAGAGCGGCGCACGGGACAGGTATTTTGAGATAATAT
>JAZKIH010000151.1:0-24723 GCA_040384965.1 Bacteroidota bacterium
CCAATCCCTATTGACATTTTATGATGAGTGAATTATCTGACATTGCAAAACAGGCTATGATGCAGCCGCAAGAAGCAATGTTGGAAGTGAAAAATAAGAAGAACAATTTGTTCATAGGTATTCCAAAAGAAACCTCTTTCCAGGAAAACCGAATCGCGCTGACTCCTTTATCCGTGGGCCTCCTAATTCAAAATGGCCACGAAGTTTTTATCGAAGCCGGAGCGGGTTTAGCAGCGAACTTTAATGATAATCATTACAGCGAGCAGGGAGCCCGGATCGTTTATGACAAAAAAGAAGTTTATAAAGCTGACATCATTATAAAAATAGCCCCGCCAACTGATGATGAGGTTGAGATGATGAAAATGGGCCAGGTTTTGTTCTCTGCACTCCAAATGTCAACTATGAAGGCCGAGTTTCTTCAATCCCTGATGAAAAAGAAGGTCACCGCCTTTTCTTTCGAATATCTTCGTGATGAAGGAAACGTGTTAAGTGTTGTGAGGGCAATGAGTGAAATCGTAGGCGCCACGTCCGTGCTTATTGCTGCAGAATACTTAAGTAATGTTCTGGAAGGTAAAGGATTGATGCTTGGCGGGATAACAGGTGTTCCTCCTACGGAAATCGTCATCCTTGGAGCCGGAACTGTTGGCGAATATGCGGCCCGAACAGCTATTGCACTTGGAGCTGAAGTTAAGGTTTTTGACAGTTCTATTTATAGGTTACGCAGGCTCCAGAACAATATTGGCACCCGTGTTTTCACGTCGGTAATACAGCCGGTCGTTTTGCAAAAAGCAATTCGAAATTGTGACGTAGCAATTGGAGCAATTCGTGCGAGTCATGGTAGAAGCCCTTGTATTGTGTCGGAGGAAACTGTCAGCAAAATGAAACCCAATTCGGTTGTTATCGATGTAAGCATAGATCAGGGTGGCTGTTTTGAGACTTCGAAAGTTACCAATCACACGGTACCGACTTTTAGAAAGTATGATGTGATTCACTATTGCGTTCCTAACATTGCTTCGCGCGTTTCGCGTACCGCAACCTATGCTTTAACAAATATTTTTACTCCGATCTTATTGGATATCGGTGAGATGGGTGGGGTTATGAACCTAATTTGGGAAAGGCCGGGGATTCGTAATGCCACATATTTATATCAGGGTAAATTAACTAATAAAGACCTGTCTGAACGCTTCAATATTCCTGTTAAAGATCTTGATTTGCTAATAGTGTCTAATCGATGATAAAAAGATTTTCCGTTGTTTTTTTCATGCTCGTCTCTCTGCAGGTGTGTGCCCAAAAAGCTAACCCTTACGGTTTAGCTGTAATTAATAATCTAGCAGACTACCAAAAATCTCTCGCTGAAAATCCTGATAAGAAATTGGTTGAACTCACAAAGCATATCCCTGGGCTTAAATTAGATATCCGATACGCAACCAAGAATAACTTCGCGAAACAGGCTGTATACAAACAAGCGCGTGCTTTCGCCCGTCTCCCGGTAGCAAATTCACTCAAAAAAGTGCAGGCTGAACTTAAAAAATCAGGCCTTGGGTTGAAAATATTTGACGGTTACCGACCTTACACGGTCACAGTCAAATTTTTTGATATTGCATCTGACAAAAACTTTGTGGCTAATCCTAAAGATGGTTCCAGACACAACCGCGGCTGTGCGATGGATTTGACCATTATTAGTCTAAAAACGGGTAAGGAACTAAATATGCCTACTCCGTATGACAGTTTTGCCACAGCGGCAAGTCCGGCTTACAAAAATCTCCCTGCTGATGTTATAAAGAATCGCGATCTGTTAATAAATGTTATGGAACGTAACGGCTTTCGGGTGCTGGACAACGAATGGTGGCATTTTGATTTTAAAGGCTGGAAAGATTTCGAGTTGATGGATATTGCGTTCGAAGAACTTTAGTGCAATCAGCTTAAGATTATTGCTTCCGCCAGATTCTTAATCTCTTCCTTCGTATGAGTGCTATTGATGACAATTCGGTTTAGGACCTTGCCTGTTGGATCGGGATAAGCAAAAGAAGAAATTAAAATTCCACGGGATGATAAATTATCTGCCGCTTTACCATCACTGATCAGGTAAACTGGAAAATCTTTAAGATAATATAAGCCTTTATTATCTTCAATAAAGCTTCTAAAGAACTTCATGTTTACCCTTAGCTTATCCAATTCTTCTTTATAAAGATGGGAAGAATGTACATATGCATATAATAACCCAGGCGATGGTGGTGAGGCGCCGGCGTAAATAGGCGAAGTCCTTAATTCATTAATGATCTTTTTTGTTCCAAGAATCAGACCTGCGTCAATACCTATTGCCTTGGCCATCGAGGCAATTACAATACTCTCAATGTGTGTTAATTTTGGGAGTCTTGTATAAACTCCTTCACCGTTATCGCCAGTAATTCCCAAACCATGGGAATCATCCACAAGAAGATAAACTTTACGGCCAGGCTTTATTTTCCTGAGCCATTCAAATTCATAAATTTCAGGAAAAAGATTGTTCAATGAATTTGTGATAAGGAGTACCGGCTCTTCTGAACTGTTTACTTCATCTAAGGCTTTTTCAGTCCACTCGCTAAAACTAATTTTCGGTGGATTCGGAGAACCAACCCATAAGGCTGGGTGCGTATCCGGAGCGTAAATTAATCGGCATTTGCCGATAAAGTGCTGAATAACTAGTTGTGCAGAAAGATAACCGCTCGACACAATTATTGAGTCTTCTGCACTACTTCGCTTTGCCGCCTGTGCTTCTGCAAGTGCAAAAATGTCAAGTGTTACGTTGTTATTTCTCGAAGCTCCAAAATTTACGCCATAACGTTCAATTCCTTCAAAAACCAATTCCCTGAACTTTTCATTAAAAGACATGCCGAGATAAGCCGTTCCGCCAAAAAAAGATTTCCCTTCCAATTTACAAGGCTATTTTTTGATTACCGAAGTGTGGTGCCTCTTTCCGTAATTTCCGGTAGTCAGAGATGCGTATCCCCCGTGATCTATTTCTACTTTAAAGAGGAAATCATAATCGTCATCAGTTAAGGCAGCCAACGGGCGTGTAACACCAAATGCCTCAGCTAATTCGAGTACCGTATTTGAATGACCAACAATAAGCACACGTTGTCCTTTATGTTTTGATTTAACAAGTTCAGCCAGCGCTTTGGGATCCGAAGGATTGTACGAGATTATCGTCAGATTGTTTTTTTCAGCCACGAGGCGGCCGGTTTGGTTCGTACGCTTGTATTTCGTCGAATAGACGGCAGCAAATTTTTCTTTCTTCAAACGTTTGACAAGTGCCTTTGCGCGTTCTTGTCCGTCTGCGCTAAGATTGGGGTCTGAGTTTTTAGGATCAGAGACGTCTTTTTCACCATGTCTGACAATGTAAACAACGGTTTTCTCAGCGGGAGGTTGAGCATAAGTAAAAAAAGACATCCCAATAAGGATGCTGAACAGCAGAATTAGTTTTTTCATCGTTTTTAAAGTCACTTTAACATGTCGTGAAGCCAGCGCCGAATAGAATTTTTAAATTTATTAAAACAGTTTCATTCCCAATCATATTCTAGGAATAAAATACTTATGGAACGCAAGAAACGGTTCAGGATAAAAAACATGGGCCAGCTTCTCTATAAGGCTTTCAACGCCTTTTGGGACGACAATGCTCTTAAAATGAGTGCTGCTCTGGCCTACTATACTGTTTTTGCCATAGCTCCCCTTTTGCTCATGGTGGTTTCACTTGCTGGAGTGATCTATGGAAAGGAAGCTGCTCAGGGAAAGATATTTGCAGAACTAAACAAATTTGTAGGTTCTGATGCCGCAAACCAAATTCAGGATACTATAAAGAATATCTCTGAAAGTCAGCAATCCACATTTGCCTTCATAATTGGATTTATCACATTGTTTATTGGTACTACCGGAGTCTTCATAGAAATACAAGAATCTATTAATCAAATCTGGAGAGTGAAAGCTAAGCCAAAAACAGGCTGGATGAAACTGATCACCAACAGGATACTTTCATTCTCTATGGTGATTGGATTAGGTTTTCTGCTCATTGTATCCCTGATTATAAACGGGGTGGTTCTGGCATTGAGCGCTAAACTGCAAATCTATTTTCCGGATGTAACCTTGTTGTTTATAAATGTTTTCAATCTGATCTTAACTTTTGCCGTCATATCAGCGCTGTTTGCCATCATCTTTAAGTTTCTTCCCGATGTCATCATTGAGTGGAAAGATGTAAGAATGGGGGCTTTTTTCACCGCTATCATGTTTATGATGGGTAAGTTCCTTATAGGTCTTTACATAGAACAAGTTGGTCCCGGTACGGTATACGGAGCTGCAGGGTCAATAATCGTAATATTAATATGGGTTTATTATACGTCAGCCATATTGTTTTTCGGAGCAGAATTCACTCAGGTTTATTCAGATTGCTACGGAGGAAAAATTCAACCTGCTCCATATGCAGTTCATGTACTGCATGTTGAGGAGGTCCATAAAGTAAAAGTTCTTCCGGCGCAGGATCATGACAAAACCTACGAGGGAACAGACAAGATTAAAAGAAAATCCTAAAAAGAAATTTCAGCAGGCCCGGAAACCTTATTAATGTGACATGCACATAGGCCTCCGCTAACTACAAACTCTGTTGTTACTTTTTTGTTCGTCGTAGGATTCGTTGCTGTCACGGTTATAATATCTCCGGATTCAGAGAGCTTTTTAACATCAGCATCGCTTGCAACAACGTAAATCCCCTGGTTGTTAACTGTAGCCGGGTCATTATTCTGGACCGTACTTTCTCCGGTTCTCTTATTTATTGCCGAATAATCTTTAACCGTCACAGGGTTTCCGGCCGCATCTTTAAACTTGACCTGAACCATTCTAAATTCTTGCGTACAAATCATTTGTTCGCACTCCGCAGGTTGTGTTTTCGTTGTAGAACACGCAGCAAGAAGGGAAACTGAAATAGAAATTATACAAAGCAGCTTTTTCATACTAATAGGTTTGATGAATGTATGTCATAATTCGTTCCATTTCATTCCTTACCTCGGCAGTTGGCTTTACAAAATTGTTGTTCATAAAGGAATAGATAAGTTTCTTCCCTTTTTTAGTGATCAAATATCCACTTTGATTATGGTTGTTTGAAAGGCTACCTGTCTTCGCAAAAACGAATGGTTCTTCAGATTTATACAAATTTCGTAGAGTTCCTGTTTTACCGCCATTCGGCAGCATGTTAAAAAGGCGCTTCTCATCGCCCGTAGCCTCATATATTTTTTCACAAAGGCGCACAATTGATCTGGGAGTAAAAAGATCTTGTCTTGACAACCCTGATCCGTCAACCCACAACGGTTTATCAGGAAGGTCCTGAAGCAGACTCTTGGTGATATGATCTATGGCTATGGCTGTATTCATTTCAAGGCCATTCGTTGCGGCAATATTCAGCAGAAATTGTTCAGCGATAAAATTGTCGCTCGGCAAAAGCATATTCCTGTATAAAGTATCAGCGGCTACACTATACCAGGTTTTATAGCTGGCAGGAAGAGCATAATTTACCGTTCCGGAAAAGTTAGGGATATTAGATTTCAGAATGGTGCTGATTGTGGGTGTGTTCACTTTAAACGGGACCACCTGATTGAAGTTCGGCGGAACGACACCAGCTGGCTTATAGAAATCGTTTGTTAATATATCCCGGTTTATCCTGAAGCTGCCTGATTTTCGTTTGGGATCTGTTAAAAGTTGGAACGGGCTATTCCTGTCGAATTGAGGGTATGATACAACCTGATTATCATTGTGAGTAAACAAAATGATATTACCGTAAACAGGAAGTTCAGAAATTTCGGGCTGATAATATTCGTTGTAATCATCATATGTCCAGCCAGTCCCGTAAAATGGACTTGTATATCCGCCCGAAGACCAAAAAATCTTTTTGTTGCTTGCTTTCAACTTTTCCAATATTGGCTGCTTTTTATAGTCGGAATTTAAGAACGTTGGGTCGCCAGTGCCCCAGAATATAAGTGAATCGCCTCTTTCGATATATTGAAGTCCTGCGATCGAGTCTTTAAGCAGCATTAATCCTGCATAAAACGTAAACAATTTCGTGTTCGAGGCCGGGGTGAAATATTTGTCTCCATTTTGCTCAGCAATCATCTTCTTTTCTGTGAGATCATATAGAGCGAATCCGGTATAGTGTTGCTTCAAAACAGGCGAATTTTTAATCATCTTAAGTATTTTACCTGGTCGAATTGGTTTCGCTATACTAGCTTGTAAGCTAATTCCGACCATGGCCAAGAATATTATTAATCTTAGTTTCATAATTAAAAGTAGAAAACAATTAATAAGAATTAGAAAGATTTGACCTCGATTAGAGTTTTATGCCGTAACTTGTTTATATATCATGCGTAATCTTTTTGATCATCGGATTGGGTGTTCTTCACGAACATTTATGATAAAATTTATCATGATGATGATAGGCTTTGTTTTGACCCTAAACGAAGTTTCCGCACAAAGATTTGAATTTCCCGGCCGACGGAAAAAAGAAGTTGTTCCGTTCAAAATGGTCAAGAACTTAATGATCATTAAGCTCGTTATAAATGGTAAAGGACCTTTTAACTTCGTTCTTGATACGGGCGTAGGACTTTTTCTCATATCCGATCCAAAACTAATCGACTCGTTGTCGATAAAAAATCTCAGGAGCATCAACATCACTGGATTCGGAGATGGGGAGCCGCTTAGTGCGTTTGTGACGCCGTCGATAGATGTAGAGTTTGGAAGCACTACTGCAAAAGCCTTATCGGCCGCGATTCTGAAAAAGGATATTTTTGAGCTTTCAAACTACGTTGGAATGCCCGTTCATGGACTTATAGGTTATGAGTTTTTTAACAGCTTCATAGTTAAGATAAATTTTACTCTAAGTACTCTGACCGTTTATAAGCCCGAAACAACCTATATCCCCCGAAAGGGATATCGCGTCCCCTTGATGATAGAAGACAGAAAGCCGTATCTTGTCTCTAACATTGAGCTCACCTCGGGAGAAAAAATACCAGCCAAACTCATACTTGATACCGGAGCCGGTCATCCTATCTCGCTTGAAACAAACGGAGGAGTACCTTTCGAAGTCCCCAAGACTAATATTGCGGGTAACCTTGGCATTGGCCTGACGGGTCCGATAAGCGGTTACATCAGCCGTGTAAAATCCCTGACCCTGGGTAAATACACACTGAACAATGTTATCGCTGCCTTCCCGGACTATGACGATGTGGGCTCCAAGGTATATTCAGTAAGCCGGAACGGAAATATGGGGATCACCATCCTAAAGAGGTTTAATGTGATCTTCGACTACAACGAATCTGCGCTATATATTAAGCCTGGAATTGTACTTAACGAACCTTTTGAACATGATATGAGTGGCCTGGAGCTCACATCTGCTGGTGCCAAATTTGATCGGGTTCTGGTTAGCCGGGTAGAGCCCGGTTCTTCCGCCGACGAAGCCGGATTGCGCAAAGACGATGAAATCCTCGCGATAAACTTCAAACCTGTTAGTGAAATGAGTCCTTCAGAAATAGATAACATGTTTCGCTCCAAATCTGACCGGAGTTTTATTCTGGACGTCCTCCCTATAACAAGCAAAAACACCCGAGACAGGGAAAGGGTTATTCTGACTCTGAAAAGAAGAATATGAAGTCTCATATTCATTGAATAATTTATTTTTCAATTATCAGTCAATATTATCAGCAAGTAATACATTTGTAGATTGCATTTAGCTAACCCTTATAACTTACTATGACAAAAGATTTAAACTACCTGCGGTATGCGCTTTTTGCTGCGTTATTGGTAAATTTTAACACCAGTGATTTGCAGGCTCAAAACAGAAGGCCAGCAACACCAGCACCGGCCCCAGCCACAACTTCTACTCCTGCGCCAGCATCTGCTGCTCCCAAAGCCGGCATAAGGCCTTACAAAGAGATTATCACCGACAAAGCTAAAACAGACCCGGGCCTTTTTAAGGTGCACCGTGTTGATACAAAATATTTCTTCGAGATACCAGACTCACTTTTTGATCGCGAAATGCTTGTGGTTACACGCTACGCAAAAACTCCGACAGTTGACGGAACCTATGGCGGCGAAGAGTTAAACGAGCAGGTTTGGAAATGGCAAAGACGTGATAAACAGGTATTTATCCGCATTCCATCATACCGAAATGTTGCCGATAAAGGCACTGACATGTTTGAAGCTGTGAAGAACTCAAACCTCGACGCTGTTTTGTCATCTTTCGATATTAAGGCCATCAATTCGGATTCGAATTCAGTTGTTATCGATGTTACAGATCTATATTCTAAAGACGTTCAATCGCTTGGCCTTCCGCAAAGTTTACGGACACTTTACAAGATCACGACAATGGATGAGACTCGTACTTATGTTGACACCATTAAGTCCTTTCCTTTAAACATCGAGGTACGTTCGTTAAAAACTTATCGTGCAACTGATCCTCCGGGTGACAAATCAATTGGATCAATGACTGTTGAGATACACAACTCAATGTTGCTGCTTCCGAAAGTGCCTTTTAAGGCTCGCTTAGCTGATGACAGAGTTGGTTTTTTTGGCCAAAGTCAAACAGATTACGGCTTGGATGCTCAGAAAGCTCAGGTTACACGATATATCCACCGCTGGAAACTGGAGCCAAAAGACCCGGCTGCATACAAACGCGGCGAGCTTGTTGAGCCTAAGAAACAAATTGTTTATTACATAGATCCGGCAACTCCGCTAAAGTGGAGACCTTACCTGATCGCAGGCGTTAAAGATTGGAATGTCGCATTTGAAGCAGCTGGCTTCAAGAATGCGATTACCGCATTAGAAGCACCTACAAATGATCCAGACTGGTCGCCGGAAGATGCACGATATTCTGTCATAAGATATTTTGCTTCGAACATCGCGAATGCTTATGGTCCGCATATCTCGGATCCGCGCTCAGGAGAAATAATGGAATCAGATATCGGTTGGTATCACAACGTTATGAATCTGGTTAGAAACTGGTTTTTTGTACAAACCGCGGCTATTAACCCCGATGCTCGTACACCTAAATTTAAAGATGAGATCATGGGTCAGCTGATACGGTTTGTATCATCTCACGAAGTTGGTCACACGCTTGGTTTGCCACACAATTTCGGCTCCAGTGTAGCATACCCGGTTGACTCATTACGTTCCAAAACATTTACTAAAAGAATGGGCGGGACCGCTCCATCAATCATGGATTATGCCCGATTTAACTATATCGCCCAACCGGGTGATGAAGGTGTAGTGCTATATCCGGGGATAGGTGATTACGACAAATGGGCAATCAAATGGGGTTATACCTGGTTTGATAATCAAACCCCCGAACAAGAAGCTAAAACTTTAAATAAATGGACCATTGAAAAAGCTGGAAATCCTGCTTATTTCTACGGACAGCAGACAGGGAACCCAATAGACCCGCGAGCTCAGTCCGAAGACCTTGGTGATGACGCGGTCAAAGCGTCTACGTATGGTATAGCTAACTTAAAGAGGATCATCCCGAATATTGAGAAGTGGACATATGAAGAAGGTCAGCCTTATAACAACCTGACGGAGCTTTATGGGGAAGTTTTAACGCAATGGAACCGTTACATGGGACATGTAAGATCCAACATAGGCGGCATATATGAGGATGATAAGACGTACGAACAAAAAGGTGCTGTCTACACTCACGTACCTCAAGCCAAACAAAAAGGCGCTGTTAAATTCATTAACGACCAGGCGTTTGCAACTCCGATCTGGATGCTTGATCAGGCGCTTTTAAGTAAGTTCGATAACGCAGGAATTGTTGAAAGACTGAGAAGAACTCAGGTTGGTGTTTTGAATGGAATATTGGATTTTTCCAGACTTAACCGTGTCATCGATAATTCAGTGAAAAACGGTTCGGATGCATACAGCATGGATGAGCTATTTGCCGATCTAAGAAATGGCATCTGGTCTGAGTTAAAAACAGGCGGTAATATCGACACCTACAGAAGGAATCTTCAAAGAGCTTATATCGAACGGATGTCGTTCTTATTAAATGAAAATGAGCCGGCTCCTACAGGTCAATTCGGAGGACAGGCTGCTGCGCAAATGGATGCTTCGCAATCTGACATCCGTCCTATGGCAAGATATGAGCTGAAAGCTCTTGCGGCTCAAATAAGAGCATCGCAACCTAAGTTTAGCAACACTGTGCTTAAATCACACCTGGACGATGCGCTTGTGCGGATTGCAGACGCATTAGATCCAAAAAAATAATGTTAATCTCAAAAAAGTCCCGTCTGGAATAAGCCAGGCGGGGCTTTTTTATTTCCACCTTAACCATAACTTCGCGTTATAAAACAATTGCCATGAAATCCTTCATCTCTATATTACTTCTTACTGCTTGCTTAAGCCCCGCTTTTTCACAAACAGATTCGCTCAACGTCGTCAAAGCCCACTGGAAAAAGAAAAGGATTACTTCGGGAGTTTCTCTAAAAACTCACTGGTTCAACAACAATCTGTTTGGATCCAATCAGAATGTGAGCATCCTGGAAATAAAACCAAAAAAGAAGTTAATGTTCGATCTGGGATATGACGCTAAAAAGCTTATTACAACAAGTGATTTTGGCAGGAACACTAATTCTCTGGCGGCTTTAAACGGAACATTTTTTGATATCGCCAATGGC
The DNA here is from genome assembly GCA_040384965.1 of Bacteroidota bacterium. Taxonomy (GTDB): domain Bacteria; phylum Bacteroidota; class Bacteroidia; order Sphingobacteriales; family Sphingobacteriaceae; genus Daejeonella. The sequence goes on from JAZKIH010000151.1 coordinate 10,683, forward strand.
GGCTCTGTTGATTTTATTAAATCTGATGATGTTGTGATAAATGAAAACCGCCTTGGTAAAAATGGCGAACGATCGGGTCACCAAAGCTCAGCTCTTGTTTTTAACGACGGGAAACTTTCAATCGCAAAATTTAACGGCGATGCATCGTGGGAAAAATCCCTGGATGGAGAAGACATCATGGTTACCGGCCCTTTGCTGATCATGGATCAGGTTGATGAAAAGCTTGATTCAAACACTTTCAGTAAAACCCGGCATCCGCGGACCGCTGTAGCTGTCACTAAAAACAATAGGGTTCTTTTAATTACGGTTGATGGCAGGAATGATAACTCTGCTGGTATGAGTCTTTTTGAACTCACTAAACTAACACGCTGGCTAAAGGCCGATGATGCGATAAACCTTGATGGAGGAGGCTCTACGGCCTTATGGATAAACGGTTATGGAGCCAATGGAGTTGTAAATTATCCGACAGATAATAAGAAGTGGGATCATGACGGACAACGGAAAGTTGCAAATGTTGTTCTTTTAAAGAAAAAATAATAAAAATTTAGTTAATATCCTGATAAACATCGGACTACACTATATTTTTACATACGCTGTATGGGTATTTTTCGTTAATTTCATATTACCATAAATTTACGTGAATACTAACCATGAGCAGGTCTGCAGATAATTACGCGTACCTTATTCAGAAGATTGACGGATTTATTCGCAAATACTATCTGAACAGAGTTGTGAAGGGCTCCATTTTCATGGCCGCCTCGCTATTTGCTGCTTTTATATTGGTTGCTGTAGCTGAATATTACGCTCGCTTTGATCCATTGGTGAGAACCTTTCTATTCTACACATTTATTTTAGGAAATCTAACGATTCTTACTACATACATAATTATTCCCCTGCTATCTTATTTCAGGCTTGGAAAGACTATAACTCATGAACAGGCTTCTAATATAATTGGGGATCATTTTCATCCCGTTAAGGATAAATTACTGAACACTTTACAATTGAAGAAACTTGCAGATGCAAGTCCTCAGCAACGTGCTTTAATTGATGCGAGTATAGACCAAAAGATCGCCGAACTGAGACCGGTGCCATTTACCTCCGCGGTTCATATTGAAGATAACAGGAAGTACATCAAATATGCTCTGCTACCAATGGCTGCAATTGTCATTGTTTTTTTTGCTGCACCCTCGATACTTAGTGAAAGTACCGACCGTCTATTGCATTATAATAAACGATTTATAAAAAAAGCTCCTTTTAGCTTTGAGCTGGTTAATGAAAATTTGTCGGCGATTCAGGGAGATGATTACACTTTGAAAGTGAAGCTGACTGGTAATGAAATTCCCGCCGAAATTTATCTGGAAGACGGTCCCAATACATTTAAACTAGATAAAGAAAGTATAGTTCGTTTTAATTACACCTTCAAGAATCTGCAAAAAACAAAAACTATCCGACTAAGCGGAGGCGAGTTTAGTTCTGAGGATTATATTTTAAAGGTAAAAGAACGTCCAACGCTTTTAAATTTTGATGTATTTCTTGAATATCCCGCTTACCTGAATAAGAGCAATGAAAGTTTGCAAAACTCGGGAGATTTAAGTATTCCGGAAGGCACCCGGATAAATTGGAAATTCAGCGCGCGAAGTAGTGATCATCTTGATGTAAAGATGGATAAACAATTATTCAGGGTCCAGGCTGCTGACAAAGGCCTTTTCAATTTTTCATATCGCGCTATGAGAAATATGACTTATAATATCCGTCCGGTCAGTAAAGAAGTTATAACATCAGATTCTGTTTCATACCAGTTACGTGTTATACCCGATTTAATGCCGATGATAGATGTCACGGAACGTCCTGATTCTGTAAATACAAAAATTCTGTATTTCGTTGGTCAGGTTAATGATGATCATGGTTTTTCAAAGTTGAACTTCAACTACAAGATTCTTCCGGCTGGAGGATCAACAACCACAGTTAAGCCGGAAATTAAAACGGTTAGTTTTGATAAAAATGCTCTTCAGAGTAACTTCTTCCACATTTGGAATGTAAATGACGCCAGGGCAAACCCGGGAGATCAAATAGAATATTATTTCGAGATCTATGACAACGACGGCGTTAACGGTGCCAAAGTCAGCCGGTCTGCCATCAGAACATTTAAAGTTGCTTCTGAACGCGAAGTGGAAAAGAAACTTGAAGCAAATTCTGAGCAGATTAAAGAAAAAATGGCTCAGGCTATTCGTAAGTCTTCACAGGTAGAGAAAGAAGCGAAACGCCTGAATCAGGATCTTCTTAACAAAAAGAGCTTGACCTACGAGGAAAAGAAGCAAGTAGAAGCGCTTCTACAAAAACAAAAGGAACTTGAAGAGCTGGTAAAAGAGATTCAGAAAGAAAATAAACAAAACCTTTTTGAGCAGAATGAAAGCAAAGAACAAAATGAAAAGATTCTCGAAAAGCAAAAGCAAATTGAAGATCTTTTTAATAATGTCCTTGACGAAAAGACCCGTGAGATTTTGAAGAACATTGAGAAACTTCTCGAGAAAAATAATAAAGCCTTAACTCAGGAAGAGCTTTCAAAAATGCAGCTGGACAATAAATCGTTGCAAAAAGAACTCGACCGTATCCTGGAGCTGTACAAACAGCTTGAGTTTGATCAGAAGCTGACTGAATCGATTGACAAATTAAAGGAACTTTCCAAAAAGCAAGAAGAGCTTAGCGAAAAATCGCTTGATAAAAAGTCTGAAAATGAGTCCCTTAAAGAAGAGCAAAAAGAACTTAAGGAAGATTTTAAAAACCTCAAAGAAGATTTGAAGGAACTTGAAAAGAAAAACGAAGAGCTTGATCAGAAAAATGAGTTTGATAACCCTCAGAAGGAAGAGGAAAAAATAGATCAGGAGCAGCAAAAAAGTTCAGAAAACCTTGATAAAAAAGATGAAAAGAAAGCTGCTCAAAATCAAAAAGAGGCTGCTGAACAAATGCAGCAGCTTTCAAAGAAGCTAGAGTCAATGCAACAGGAGAGTGAAGAGCAGGAGAACGAGGTTAACGCCAAATCACTCCGGGAAATTCTTGATAATCTGATTACCAGTTCTTTTGATCAGGAAAAAACTATGCAGGCCGTACGGGGAATCAACACAAGTGATCCATCCTATGTCTTGCAAACTCAAAAACAAAGGGATATCAAGGACAATCTCAAAATGATTGAGGATAGCCTGTATTCTCTGAGTAAAAAAGTTCCTCAGATTCAGTCTGTGGTAAATAAAGAGATACAAGCTATTAATTTCAATGTTGGCAAGGCAATTGAAAGTTTAGGTGAACGCAGGACCGCTGAGGCTAATCGCAATCAACAATTTGCGATGACCTCGATCAACAATCTTGCATTAATGCTTAACGAAGCTTTGGATCAGCTACAACAAGCTCAACAGAATGGAAAACCAGGCGGCAAGGGGAAGAAGAAACAAAGTCTTTCCCAATTGAGCAAAATGCAGGAGCAGTTGAATAAGAACATGCAGAAAGCTCGCGAAGAGATGCAAAAGCAAGCTGGTCAAAAACCCGGACAGCAGCCAGGTCAGCAGCCGGGAAAACAGGGCCAACAACCGGGACAGGGGCAGGGCCAGGGAATGAGTGAACAGCTTGCCCGGATGGCGAGGGAACAACAAATGATCCGCCAGGCGATGCAGGAAATAAACAGAATGGAAAATAAGGATGGTAAAGGCGGCTTAGGCAACCTTGATCAGTTGATGAAAGAAATGGAACAAACTGAAACCGATCTCGTAAACAAAAAAATTCAACAGGAAACTTTAAACAGACAGCAAGAAATACTTAGTAAATTGCTGGAGGCAGATAAGGCAGAAAGGGAGCGTGAACAGGATGAAAAACGGGAAAGCAAAGAAGGACTGACTCCGGCTCCAGACTATAAAATTATCCTCCAGGAATACCAGAAAATTAAGCAGAAAGAGACTGATTTGCTTAAGACCGTACCGCCGTCGCTAAATTCTTTTTACAAAATTAAGGTTGGTGATTATTTTAAATACTTAAATTCGGGTTATAAATGATTAATCAGACAGAATTTTCGGATAACACAGCATTGTATACCCTCCAATTACCTTCAAGAATTGATAGTATTACTACGGTTGAAAACTTCATTGATACACTCAGCGAGAAGTACAAATTTAGTGATGAAATATATGCCAACGTACTCACGTGTCTTAGTGAAGCTACTGTAAATGCCATAATTCACGGGAACAAGGAAAACCCCGATAAGAAAGTCTACATTAATCTTGAAGTTGTTGAAGACAAGAGATTAATTTTTACTGTATCAGACGAAGGAGATGGCTTTGATTTCAATAATCTCCCTGATCCCACATCTCCTGAAAATTTGGAAAACTTAACCGGTCGTGGTGTATTCATCATTAAACGTCTTGCTGACCAATGCATTTTCAATTCCCGGGGAAATGAACTTGAGCTACATTTTAAAATTTAATGCCTCAACCCAAGGTTAATTATTTCGTCGAAGACATTTCTTTTAGTTTAAAAAACAAGATCAGCCTGCGCAAGTGGGTTACAGGCTGTATAAAAGCCGAAGGTTACAGGTTAAAAGAGCTGAATTTTATCTTTTGCAGTGATAACTACCTGCTGGGAATTAATCAGGAGTATTTGAATCATGACACCTTTACCGATATCATTACTTTCGATAATAGTGAGGAAGAAAAAGTTATTGTTGGCGATATCTTCATCAGCGCGGAGCGGGTGCGCGAAAATGCAATAAACTTCAAAGTTTCAGAACAAGATGAGTTGCACCGGGTCATAATCCACGGTACTCTCCATCTTTTAGGTTATCCTGATAAAGGGAAGGTAGCCAAGGAACTAATGACAGATAAGGAAAATTTCTACCTCGCCACGCGCAATTTTTAAGATTATTCCATAGGCACTTCAATAATTAGAACTTTCGAATCTGTCGTAAAAGAGAGAGGAAGCAGTGTTGTATCGTAAACTCCTGCAGCATCTTTTGCCTTCAATTTATCTCCCTCAAGGTCAACTTCACCCTCTATTACAAAAACGTAGGCTCCATTACCAGGATATTTTATATCATAGGCCGTTTCTTTTCCAGCATCGAATACTCCAAGGCTAAACACAGCATCCTGATTGATCCACATCAAGCCTTGCTTTTCCTCGGGTGAAACTATAGTAACAAATTCATTTCTTCTGCTGCCCAAATCATAGGCTTGTTGATCGTACCTTGGTTTAATATTTCGAATTTTAGGGAATACCCAAATTTGCAGCAAACTAACCTCGTCTGTCGAAGAACCGTTAAATTCAGAATGCTGTATGCCGCTCCCTGCGGACATAATCTGCACTTCGCCAGCACTTATATTACCAACCGAGCCAAGACTGTCTTTATGAGCTAATGCGCCGCGCAAAGGGATCGTAACAATCTCCATATTATCGTGCCCATGAGTACCAAAGCCCATTCCTGGTGCAACTATATCGTCATTCAATACCCGTAAAAGACCGAAATGCATTTTCGACGGATCGTGATATTGTGCAAAGCTAAATGAATGAGCAGCCTTTAACCAGCCATGATCCTGAATTCCCCGATCATTAGCTCTGTGAATAATCTTTTTCATATTATTTCTGTTAATTATATGTTTAAACACTCAATATCTATTCCAAAAATCAAATTCGTACCTTTGCGGATTAAATAATGGAAATTTTCCTGGATTCCGTACGTTATATTTCACGACAGCGGACTTCTTGTCACTTCCTTCAGAACGGATTAATAAAAAATAATAGTTAGTGAGTATTTTATCTACAGAGCAATTAGGGCATTCTTTTAATGACAATTGGTTATTTACCGATCTCTACTTTGGTATAAGCAAGGGCGAGCGGGTAGCGCTTGTTGGAATTAACGGTACAGGAAAATCGACATTTTTAAAGATACTTTCGGGAATGCTCGCACCGGGATTGGGGAAAGTTGTTACCGAAAGGGATCTCCGCATAGGTTACCTGGAGCAGGACCCTCAATTTAACGATCAGGAAACTATAAGCGACTTCATATATTCGATAGGAAATTCACGCCAGCAACTTATAAGGCAATACGAAGAGGCTGTTAATCAGGAAGTTGCCGATGACAAGCTCCTGCACAGACTCATGGACGAACTAAGTTCCGAAAACGCATGGGAGTATGAATATGAAATAAAAACTATTCTCGGTCGGCTGGGTATCCAGCGACTGGAGCAAAAAATATCAACCCTATCAGGAGGGCAGCGGAAGCGTTTGGCACTGGCCAAGCTTCTGATTGATGATCCTGATATATACCTGTTAGATGAGCCAACCAATCATTTAGATATAGAAACAATTGAGTGGTTGGAAAACTACATGACCACAGGTCAGAAAAGTGTGATGCTTGTAACACACGACCGGTATTTCCTGGATAATGTTTCAACAAGAATCATTGAGCTTGACAGAGGAAAGTTGCAAAACTTCAATGGTAATTACAGTTACTATCTGGAGAGAAAGGCAGAACAGAATGCTGCAGAGGATGCTTCTTTTAGCAAAAACGTTAATTTATTAAAGAAAGAGCTTGAGTGGATGCGTCGTCAGCCAAAAGCCAGAACAACAAAATCAAAATCCAGAATAGATGCTTTTTATGATCTGGAGGATAAAACCAAAGGGCGGCAAGTAAAAACAAATCTCGAATTAAGCGTTAACGTAGCACGGCAGGGTAACAAGATTCTCGAGCTTGATAAAATCAGTAAGTCATTTAACGGCAATAAGGTGATGGAGGACTTCTCCTATACTTTCAAGAAGGGTGACAGAATAGGGGTAGCAGGAAAAAATGGAACAGGTAAATCAACTCTCCTCAACATTATAACGGGAAAAATTAAGCCTGACAGTGGAACCGTGATGGTTGGCGAAACGACAGCATTCGGTTACTATACTCAGGGTGGACTGGAATTTAAGGGTGACGAGCGTGTAATAGACGTTGTTAAAAACGTAGCTGAGTATATAACAATGGCTGACGGCAAAAACTTAACCGCGAGTCAGGTACTTACACACTTCTTATTTCCGCCGGCAAAACAATACGGATTGGTAAATAAATTAAGCGGGGGAGAAAAGAAAAGGCTTCAACTGATGAGGGTGTTAATGAAAAACCCTAATTACATGATTCTGGATGAGCCCACCAACGATTTAGATATAGATACGTTAAACGTTCTGGAAGAATTTCTGATTAATTTTCCAGGGATTTTGATGCTTGTATCTCACGATAGATACCTCATTGATCGCTTAACGGATCAACTGTTCATTTTTGAAGGAGATGGCAAAGTCACAATCTATTCCGGGAATTATACCGATTATAGATTGGAGCAGGAGGAAATAAAAAAACCCGTAAAAGCGACTAGCGAAAAATCTACCAAACCTGTTCAAGAAATCTCAACAAAGAAGAAGCTTTCGTTTAAAGAAGAAAAAGAGCTGAAAGATGCTGAAAGCACCATTAAAGTACTTGAGGAGGAGATTCTGGCGTTAACCGAAAAAATCAACTCGGGTATAACCGATCATGAAGAGCTTTCTGAAATAGCTCTTTCAATCCAGGCGAAGAAAGATGAAATTGATGAAAAAACGCTTCGCTGGCTAGAGCTAACCGATTAACAGAAAACCATGACACTGTCAGATATACTCGGCTCCATAGGAGTTACTTTATTACTAATTGCTTTTCTTTTGAACCTGAAGCATCTACTTTCTAATGAAAGTAAATGGTATATCATGTTAAACATCGTGGGTGCGGCACTTTGCGGCTACTCTGCCTATTTAATAAAGTTCTATCCATTTGTAATACTTGAAAGCGTGTGGGTTGTTGCCGCTTTCAGTTCTCTGTTAAAACGTGTTCCACGTGAAACATTGAATAATTAACTAAATTTATAAAAGTTTGTTCCACGTGGAACAATTTGCCATGTTTAATAAATACGATATAATAGTTGTTGGTGCGGGGCATGCCGGCTGTGAAGCTGCTGCTGCTGCTGCTAACCTTGGTTCGAAAGTCCTGCTCATAACCATGAACATGGGGACTATCGCTCAAATGAGTTGTAATCCTGCCATGGGTGGAGTAGCTAAGGGTCAGATCGTCCGCGAAGTTGACGCATTGGGTGGCTACTCTGGAATCATCTCCGACAGAACAACCTTACAGTTTAGAATGCTAAACAGCTCGAAAGGGCCAGCCATGTGGAGTCCAAGAGCTCAAATAGATCGGATGCGGTTTGCTGAAGAATGGCGGCTGATGCTTGAGCAAACCCCCAATGTAGACTTTTGGCAAGATACTGTTGTGGGTTTATTAACCGAGGGCGGAAAAATAACAGGCGTTCGTACTTCTCTGGGCATTGAAATTGCGTGTCGTGCCGTCGTTTTAACAAATGGCACTTTCCTTAATGGCCAGATACATATTGGTGAAAAGCGCTTCGGAGGTGGACGAACCGGTGAAAAAGCTGCCACAGGCTTAACAGAAGAACTTGTTGACCTAGGCTTTGAAGCAGGAAGAATGAAAACCGGCACGCCTCCACGGGTCGATGGCCGCTCTCTTGACTACACTAAAATGGAAGAACAATGGGGAGACGAAGTTCGTGGCCGCTTTTCTTACACCGATGTTAACCTTCCAAAAGACCAAAGATGTTGCTGGATAACATATACCAACTCCAATGTCCATGAGACATTAAAAGAAGGTTTCGAGCAATCGCCCATGTTTACCGGGCGAATTAAAGGCTTAGGTCCTAGGTACTGTCCGTCAATAGAAGACAAAATAAATAGGTTTGCTGAACGCGACCGCCATCAAATATTTGTCGAACCAGAAGGGTGGAACACTGTTGAAATATATGTAAATGGCTTTTCCACGTCCCTTCCAGAAGATGTACAGTATCGGGCTCTTACACAAATCCCAGGTTTTGAAAAAGCAAAAATGTTCCGCCCGGGGTATGCAATCGAATATGATTTCTTTCCTCCTACACAATTAAATCTTACCCTGGAGACCAAAAGAGTCGAACACCTGTATTTTGCAGGACAGATTAATGGCACTACCGGATATGAAGAAGCTGCTTGCCAGGGTTTCATTGCAGGTATTAATGCTCATCAAAAGATAAATCAGAACAAAGAATTAATCCTTAAAAGAGCGGAGTCATATATTGGCGTATTGATAGATGATTTGGTTACCAAAGGTACCGAAGAGCCTTACCGAATGTTTACTTCCCGGGCTGAACACCGTCTGCTTTTGAGACAGGATAATGCAGATATCCGCTTAAGTCCAATAGGTCATAAACTAGGGTTAATATCTGACGCGCGCCTTGTCAAAGTAGAAGAGAAAATTAGAAATGCTGATACCGTAGTTTCTTACCTTAAAGCAACTTCTATAACTCCAGACAATGTTAATCAAGCATTGGAAGAAGCCGGTACTCCTGCAATATCCCAAAGCGTCAAGATGTTTCAGCTTATAACACGACCGCAAATAACGTTCGAAAATATCCGAAAGTCAGATGCAGGCTTTGATGATCTCCTTGAAAATTTCGATCTTGACACTATTGAGCAGGCTGAAATAAAAGTTAAGTATGAAAGCTACTTTGAAAAGGAATTGGAGATCGTAGAAAAAATGAAGAGAATGGAGGATCACATAATTAACACAGAATTTAATTATCTCGGACTTGTGTCCTTGTCAAAAGAAGCCCGTGAAAAGCTGATGAAAATAAAACCAAGGACTTTAGGTCAAGCCTCTAGAATTTCCGGAGTATCTCCATCGGATATTTCAGTTCTTATGGTTCATATGGGGAGATAAATTATAACTAATTGTAAATCAACAATTTATAAATAAATTAGGTGCTTCAAAATAAAGCCCTCAGACTGACTTTCTCCTATTAGATATACATTCGGGTTCAAAACAAGACACAATTCGACCACAGGCTTATAAATGGCAAATTTCTTAAAACGGCTTTTTCTTAAAATTTCTCTGATCCTACTTTTGGCGATTTTGCTGTTTTCATCTTGCGCAAGTGTTCAGTCCCCAACTGGAGGTCCAAGAGACTCCATACCGCCCAAAATTGTAAAAGAGACACCCAAGAATTTAACCAGAAATTTTGCAGCTCAAGAAATCCAAATTCAATTCGATGAGTTTATAAAATTAACGAATGAATTTTCTGAAATAAGCATCTCGCCGGCACTGGATGTCCTACCCGAGTTTAAAGCAAAAAAACAGAATCTCGAAATCAAATTCTCCCAGCCGCTGGAAGCCAACACCACCTATACTATTAACTTTGGCAAGGCTATTACTGACGTAAATGAAAGTAACATCCTCACGAATTATACATATGTCTTTGCAACCGGCAACCAAATTGATTCGCTCTCATTAAGTGGCAATGTTACCAGTTCCCTGACAAAAGAAAAACTAAAGGACGTCACTGTTTTTATTCTTCCAACCAGTCAGGATTCTTTGTTCGGCAAAAAAAGAGCAAGCTTCTTTACAACAACCGATACTGCCGGAAACTTCAGTTTAAGAAACCTGCGGGAAGACACTTATCGCATCTATGCACTAAACGAACAGGGTGGTGGCGATCGGATTTACAATGGCCAGAACGAAGAGATCGGCTTTCTCGACAAACCCATTCTACTCAACAAGAATACCGATAACATTCGTCTGGAAGTTTTTAAGGCCGTTCCAAAGATATTCTCGGTATCCGATCGAAAAATTGAAAGCGATGGACGGATACTTCTTACATTCAACAAGCCGCTTTTAAAACCCACGGTCACGATCATCGACCCCTCGGCTGCTGAGGGCACTAAAACCTTTGAAATAAGCAACAGCAGAGACACAGCATTGATCTGGCTGCCAGAACTGACATTTGATTCAATTAAAGTTTCCGTATCTGACTCTGGCACACCCGTCGACACTGTTCTAATTCGCCGAAATAAAAGAGACACTTACAATAGATCCGTGTTAGTTACTGACAATATCACAGGTCCAAAATTACGGCCTAAGTCAGACGTAGTACTGCGCATGTCATCACCAATTGCATCGGCCCAAGAGTCAAACATCAGCTTACTCGAAGATTCCGTAGCAGTTAAATTCCAACTGTCCAAACAAACAGCCTCAACCCGAATATACAATTTAAAATATCCCTGGAAGCTAAACAAAGAGTATATCCTGAGGTTTAACGAAAATGCCTTTACTGACATTTACGGAAATAAGTCAAAGCTGTATATTAAGAGATTTAATCTTGACACCGAGGATAACTACGGAAATATTTCGATTAAAGTCACCGTACCTGACACTGTTGGAAGTTATATTGTACAATGGATGGATGAGAAGGAAACGGTATATCGTCAGGACGTCATTACCAAAAATACTACTCTCAATTATCTGACTTATCCAACAGCAAAATATCGCGTACGGGTAATCTACGATGCAAATAAAAATGGGATTTGGGACACCGGAAATGTGTTTACAACACAACAGCCAGAAAAAACCTGGACTTTCGATAAAGTAATATCACTACGTCCTAATTGGGATCTGGAGGAGCTTATGGTAATCCCGAAACCTAGTCCTGAGTAAACCACCCGGAGTACATGATGTAATTTTCGGGGAGCTTCTTCAGCATTTGCTTCTGCTCATCACTTAGCGGCTTTATTTTTCTGGCGGGTATGCCAGCGTACAGGAAGCCTGATTCGCATATGGTGTTTTCAAGAACTATCGCACCCGCCCCTATAATACAAAATTCTTCAACGACAGCATTATCCATGACAATTGCTCCCATTCCTATGAGTACATGGTCTTCCAGTCTGCACCCATGAACGAGTGCATTGTGTCCGATAGAAACATTATTTCCAATGTCTGTTCCAGCCTTCAAATAAGTGCAATGAATTACAGCGCCATCCTGGATATTAGTATTACTACCAATTTTAATATAATTCACGTCGCCGCGGATAACAGCATTGAACCAAACCGAGCAATTATTACCCATCACAACATCGCCAACGACAGTAGCGTTTTCAGCAATGAAACACTTTTCGCCCATACTGGGGTAAACATTCTTAACCGGAAGTATAACTGGCATAATTAAATTCTAAAAAACGGTGTCATGCGGCTCCTGAGCGTGAGGTTTATAATCAGTTGTATAATGCAGTCCTCTGCTTTCCTTCCGCAGCATAGCAGACTTTATAACGAGGTAAGCATTTTGAATTACGTTTCTCAACTCACATAATTTAACAGATAGGATAGTTTTTTTGTAAAAACTCTCAGTTTCCTCGTGTAAAAGTCCAAGCCTTCTCAAAGCCCGATCCAGCCTGAAATCGGACCGGACGATGCCAACGTAATCACTCATAACCTTCTGAGTCTCACGTAAGTTGTGCGTTACCAGGATATCCTCGTTTGACAATCGCGTATCAGTTTCATCCCACTCAGGAATGTTACCGGGTATCTCGTTATCCTTAAAACTCTTTATAGCATCCTCATAAATCCGGTGAGCAAATACAGGTGCTTCTAATAAGGAGTTCGACGCTAACCTATTAGCTCCGTGAAGACCCGTAGAAGAACATTCACCGCACGCATAAAGTCTGTGTATTGAAGATCTTCCATACTCATCAACCAATATACCACCGCACATATAATGAGCGGCCGGCGTTACAGGAATCATATCTTTCGTCATGTCCAAACCAATACTTAAACACTTGGCGTAAATATTAGGGAAATGCGAAAGTATATCAGCTTTGTTTCTATGCCTGATATCGAGATAAACAAAATCGTCCCCTGACTTCTTCATTTCAGCATCGATAGCCCGGGCAACGATATCCCGTGGCGCAAGCGACCCACGCTCGTCATAGTTTTGCATAAACTCTTCACCACCTTTGGTTTTCAGTACCCCGCCGAATCCTCTTACAGCCTCAGATATCAAAAAGGATGGATATTCGCCTGGGTTGTACAAAGCGGTTGGATGGAACTGAATGAATTCCATATTCCTAACTTTTCCTTTTGCCCTATAGACCATTGCAATCCCATCGCCAGTTGCAATCACCGGATTAGTTGTTGTGGAATATATATGACCTGCACCACCTGACGCCATTAAAGTAACTCTGGATAAGAACTTCTCTACTTTACCCGAAGCTGTATTTAAAGCATAAATCCCGTAACACTGAATATCTTCAGACCGCTTATCAACAAAATTCCCTGTATGATGCTGCGTAATCAGTTCTACTGCGAAATAATGCGTTAATATCTCGATATTTGGGTCTTTATGAATCTTTTCAAGTAACGCTCTTTCTATCTCAAAACCAGTTATATCCTTATAATGCAGTACCCGGCTTTCTGAATGTCCGCCCTCTTTAGCCAGATCAAAAATGCCTTGTTGAGTCTTATCGAAACTGGTTCCATACTTAATAATCTCGTCAATTCGCGCCGGCCCTTCCGTAACTACAATTTCAACAATATGCTTGTCGCAAAGACCATCACCAGCAATGAGCGTGTCTTCTATATGTTTATCAAATGAATCTTCCTCTTTATCAACAACGACAGCAACACCTCCCTGAGCATACTTAGTGTTAGACTCATCTTCGTTAGCCTTGGTAACTATCAGAACCTTACCATACTTAGCAGCCTTAAGGGCAAAACTAAGTCCGGCGATCCCTGATCCTACAACAAGGAAATCAACATTCTTCATGTATAAAATATTAAATAAAGTGCTTAATACTACATCTTGTTAACAACCGCATCAAAGATGTTAATTTAGTGGTAATACTGGTTGAATAATTTATAAACAGACTAATAAGTAAAGCGTTTGATCTGATTTTAGCTTATTTTTGATTTAGTTTTGAGACTAATCACCAGAGTATTCCACTTTTTATTAATCAGAAAAACTGCACATATAAGATTTTAAAAAAATATTAGGATAAATAAAGTATTTAGTAATCAGATAAATAGCCATTTAATAATGTTGAAATATTGTTAATAATTAATTAAAAACAATTATTTCAGCAAAATGTATATCTACTTTCTAACATAACCAACACCCTAATAAACAATAGAATCTAT
>JAZKIH010000152.1:0-12168 GCA_040384965.1 Bacteroidota bacterium
AATTACAGGGCGTCGATGTTTATCAGCAAAAGCACCTGGTATTAAACAATGTTAATCTCCATATCGATAAGGGCGAATTTGTCTTTCTTATCGGACAAACCGGATCCGGAAAAAGCAGCTTGCTTAAAATAATATACGGAGATCTTCATATCGGAAACGGCGAAGGTCAAGTGGCGGGATTTGATCTTAAAAAACTAGCAGAAAAAGATGTACCATTCCTTCGGCGTAAACTGGGAATTGTATTTCAGGATTTCCAGCTTCTTACTGACAGAACTATTGAGCAGAACCTCGAATTTGTTATGAAAGCAACCGGTTGGAAAGATAAAAAATTGATTTCTGAGCGGACACGCGATGTTTTGGAGAAAGTCGGATTACGTTCGAAGATTAAGAAAATGCCGCATGAACTTTCAGGTGGAGAACAACAGCGGGTGGTGATTGCACGCGCATTACTCAACGATCCGGAATTAATCCTCGCAGACGAGCCAACGGGCAACCTGGATCCCGACACTTCAGAAGAAATTGTAACGCTGTTAAAACAGATCAGCCTCTCGGGAACATCTGTTCTTATGGCTTCACACGATTTTCACATAATCAGGACGTTCCCTTCGAGGATAATTAAATGCGAAGGCGGACAGGTGCATGAGGATGTAACGATATAATCCCTGCCACTCTGACGTATTTGAACTTTTGGCAAAAAAATTGTCATATGCAGTCATGCGTCTTTCAGACATGTTGAATAAAATGAAGAAGAATAAAATGGGAGAGAATAATTTACCTGAGGATCAGGATTTAAACGAATTGCAGGAAGAAAATCTGACATCTGAAGCAGAAGGGCAGATTGAAACAGAAAATATAGAAGAAACTAAAGATGCCGATTTATCCGAAGAAGATAAATTAAAAGCAGAAATCGCCGAATGGCAGAACAAACATCTTCGTCTTTATGCCGAGTTCGACAACTTTAAACGCCGTACGAGTAAAGAACGTCTTGAATTACTGCAAATAGCAGGAAAAGATGTAATTGTAGATCTCCTACCCGTTCTTGATGATTTTGAACGCGCGCAGAAGTCTATGGAAACTGCAACTGATATTGAAGCAGTGAAAGAAGGAGTGAAACTCGTTCATCAAAAATTAAAGAACACGCTTTCAAATAAAGGTTTAAAGGAAATGGAAGCTCAAGGAAAAGATTTTGATGCCGATGTTCATGAAGGTATCACAAATATTCCTGCGCCCACCAGCGATTTAAAAGGAAAAGTGATCGACGAGCTGGAGAAAGGCTATTATCTAAATGATAAAGTAATCCGGTTTGCGAAAGTTATTATAGGATCATAAAAAAATCAGGCTTGTTAAATTGGGGATTAACAAAAGCTGACATATCAGGCATTACTGCTAAATAAAAATGGGGAAAAGAGATTATTACGATATTCTGGGCGTCACCCGTACTTCAAGTGCGGATGAAATAAAAAAGGCATATCGCAAAATGGCTATCAAATATCATCCGGATAAGAACCCGGGTGATAAGAAATCTGAAGACAACTTTAAGGAGGCTGCGGAAGCGTACGAAGTTCTTAGCAATGCTGATAAAAAGAAGCGCTATGATCAATTTGGTCATGCAGGCGGTGCAGCAAGCGCGAACGGCGGTGGCTATGGTGGTGGTAATATGAACATGGACGATATCTTCAGCCAGTTTGGGGATATCTTTGGTGGCGGCGGTGGAAGCCCGTTTGATAGTTTTTTTGGTGGTCAGCAGCAATCAAGAGGCGGCCGCCGTGTTGCCAGAGGCAGCAATTTGCGGATCAAAGTAAAACTGACTCTCGAAGAAATCGCAAAAGGCGTAGAAAAGAAAGTAAAGGTTAACAAGCAAATCATCTGTGAAACCTGCGATGGAAGTGGTGCGAAGGATAAATCATCGTTTCATACCTGTCATACCTGTAATGGAAGCGGGTCTGTTCGGAGAGTAACAAATACGATTCTTGGGCAAATGCAAACTACCAGCACCTGCCCAACATGTAATGGTGAGGGGAGCGAAATCACGGCGAAATGTACCGTATGCCATGGTGACGGCCTGACGAGAGGTGAAGAGACAATCAATATAAATATTCCCGCAGGTGTTAGTGAAGGCATGCAGTTGTCTATGAGCGGTAAAGGAAATGCTGCAGCGCGTGGCGGAATTTCAGGCGACCTGATTATTCTGATCGAGGAGCTGACTCATGAATTCCTGAAAAGAGAGGGAAATAATGTTATATATGATCTGCATGTGAGCTTTATAGATGCTGCAATTGGATCAAGCGTAGAAGTTCCAACAATAGATGGAAAAGCTAAAATCAAGATAGAGCCCGGAACTCAGGGTGGAAAAATACTTCGGTTGAAAGCAAAAGGTGTTCCTGAGGTTAATTCATACCATCGTGGCGATCAACTTATCTATGTAAATATCTGGACACCGAAAGCTTTATCAAAGGATGAGCGCGAAATGCTTGATAAACTCAAAGATTCTCCAAACTTTAAGCCTCAACCAGGGAAAAATGAGAAGAGTTTCTTTGATAAAATGAAAGAATACTTTGAATAATACTGGCTTTTAAGTTTATTTCTAACAAAATATTAACGCCCGTCCATTAAGGATGGGCTTTTTTATTTGACTGGCAAGCTCATTCACTCAGAAATTTTACATAAAACCCATATTTCATTAGATAATCGCGCCGCAAATGGATAGAAGTTTTAATAATTTAGCATTGCCTAAAGAAAATTAAAAAGGCTCAGTTTCAAATGAATATCCTTTCAAATTATCGTGCCTGCACTACAATTCTGACACTTGCATTAATAATGTCATTCCACGCCGGATTTTCACAGAGTAAAGTCGACTCGGTCCAGCGAATGGATGAAGTGGTAATCAGAGGATATATTTCAGAACAGCCAATTTTGAAAGTGCCTTCGTCAGTTAGTGTAATAAGTAATAAAGCACTTAGAGACCAACCTGGAATTTCTATGCTCCCCGCTTTTAACAGCATCGCAGGAATTCGCATGGAGGAGCGTTCCCCGGGTAGTTATCGACTATCAATTCGCGGGAGCTTGCTTCGCTCCCCTTTCGGTGTTAGAAATGTTAAGGTTTACATAGACGATTTCCCTCTTACAGACGCTGGCGGCAATACCTATTTGAACTCTCTCGACGTAGGCAGCATCAACAACATTGAAATCCTCAAAGGCCCCGATGGCAGCTTATTTGGTGCGAATTCGGGAGGCGTTGTCTTGTTAAATCCATTTGACAAACGTTCAGACAGCTCCTGGGCATCAGGTAATATTACCAGCGGTTCTTATGGGTTGTTCCAGGAAAAAATTGCATTGCAAAAAAAGTGGAATAACAATTATTTAAATGTTAATCATTCTTACCAAACATCAGATGGTTATCGTGAGCACAGTTCTATGCAGCGACATTACGGACAGGTAGGTTATCGTTGGAACTATTCAAAAGCAAGTCAGCTGCGTTTTCTGGCCTTATATTCTGACCTCGACTATCAAACTCCCGGCGGACTCACAACTGCGCAGTATGCAGCAAACCCCAAATTGGCACGGCCTTCAACGGCTACAGTTGCCGGACCGGTTGCTCAAAAAGCCAGAATTGAAAATAAAACCTTTTTCGGAGGGGTTGTGAATGAAACTAAATTGTCTGGTAATTTTCGTCATGTCCTTGCTCTTTTTGGATCTCACACAGATTTCCTTAATCCTTTCATAACCAATTACGAAGTTCGGGATGAGGGTACATTAGGCCTCAGGACATATTTTGAGTTAGTCAGTCAGGCTAATAAGGGCATCAGCTGGAAATGGAACGCCGGCCTTGAATTACAAGGGACAAACGCAGATATAGCTAACTATGACAATAATAAAGGCGTCAGAGGCAAGACCCAGGCGCAGGATGATATAATTTCCCGACAGTTCTTCTATTTCACTCGCTTTTCAGCAAATATTGGGGAAAAATTAACAGCTGAAATTGCCGCCAGCTTTAATTATTACAAATATGAGTTTGACAAGAATGTCCAGACTCCAACCTCTCATTCAGAGCGAAAATTTGATCCCCAACTAATGCCGCGTTTCGCATTGTCTTATCAGCTAACAGACGGTATGGCATTTAGAACATCAGTGAGCCGTGGCTATTCAACCCCGACAATTGCTGAAGTGAGAGCATCAGATAACAAAATCAATACTACTCTAGAATCAGAGACTGGCTGGAATTATGAAGCCGGCATTCGTCTTCGCGACAGAACGGATAGATTCTGGCTGGATGCTTCCTTATTCAACTACAAATTGCAAAGCGCGATTGTACGTCGGGTAAATGCAGATGATACGGAATTCTATCTAAACGCTGGTGGTACAAAACAATCGGGATTTGAAACTCAGGCATCTTACTGGTTAATCCAGCCTGGTACAAAAGGATTAGTGAGCGGCTTACAGCTTCAAAATAGCTATACCCTAAGTAAATATTACTTCAGAAATTACCTTAACGGGACGGCAAATTACTCTGGGAATCGCCTGACGGGAGTGCCTAGAGGTGTGGTAATCAGCGGCATTGATCTACGGCTCGATAAACATTTGTATCTTTTTGCTCAGCATAACTATACGTCAAAAATTCCCTTAAACGATGCAAATAGCTTGTTTTCGGGAGATTACAATTTGATACACTTTAAAGCTGGCTGGAGAAAAGCAACTCCGGGAAAACCGACATTGGATATTTTCGCGGGTGTCGATAACCTGCTAAATGAAAATTACAGTCTGGGTAACGATCTTAACGCTTTTGGCGGCAGGTATTTTAATGCTGCTCCCCGAAGAAATTTCTTTGGGGGGCTTAAATTGACGCTTTAAAGGAAGTTCATAAAAACGGGGGGCGCTATGAAATATGAAAAACCATGTCGGTTATAATATTTTAGCGCCCTGAGGTATGAACGATATTTACGTAAGATTCAAACCTGATGGCGAATTAATTGTTAGCGGTTAATGGCATGGACCAGCGATCCAAACCTGACACACAAACTGCTCAACATGTTCACAGCCTCTCCATCTCTTTCTAAAAGCATATCGATTCTATTCTTTACATTTCTCGTAATAAGCGGGATGTATTTTGGCCGGGAATTTCTAATACCTATAGCTATTGCATCTCTTTTAGCAATGCTATTTTTACCCCTCTCACGCTGGTTTGAACGAAAGGGAATTAACCGGGGTATTAGTAGCTTATTCTGTGTCCTCATACTTTTACTTGGCGTCGCAGGAGTGGTCGCACTGCTCTCCTGGCAAGCTTCAGATATTGCTAATGACCTTTCTCAAATCGGCAGCAGGCTTAGTAAAATCGGGTCTGAGATAAGACAATACATTGCCCAAAACATTGGTATATCAGCCCAAAAGCAAAAAGAATGGATAAGTAAACAATCATCATCTGCGGGTGCATCAATGGGCACTGCAAGTACAATTCTAGGCTCACTGATGGGCATACTTGTCGATTCCATACTGGTTCTTGTATATCTATTCCTGTTCATTTGTTTACGAGCTCATTTGAAAAAATTCGTACTAATGATTGTGCCTTCAGGGGAGTCCAAAGAAACTGATCAGATTATCAATGACGCGGGTAAAATGGCTCAGAAATATATTTCCGGCATGAGTCTGATGATTGTGATGCTCTGGTTTTTATATGGAATTGGCTTTAGTATAGCGGGGGTAGAAAATGCCCTATTCTTTGCAGTTCTTTGTGGCATCCTTGAAATAATCCCGTTTATAGGAAATCTTACAGGGACAGCTTTGACAGTATTAATGGTTTTATCACAGGGTGGAGATGATCAGATGGTGCTGGCTGTTCTTGTCACCTATTTGATTGTACAGTTTCTGCAAACTTATATTCTCGAGCCACTTGTCGTAGGGTCAGAAGTCAACATTAATCCGCTTTTTACTATTCTGATACTCGTTTTATTCGAAATTATTTGGGGCATACCTGGTTTAATCCTGGCTATCCCTATGCTGGGAATCGTGAAAATCTTATGCGATCACATCAGGCCCCTGAAGCCGTATGGTTTTCTTATCGGAAAAGAAAAGAATAGTGATCCCAAAATATTCCTTACTATTAAAAGCTGGTTCGGTGGTTCAACAGTAAAAAAGACCAAATCCTAACCTCACCTTCGGTAATATTTTAATAATTTGCGCTTCAATAATAACGAGGCAGCGATGTAACTAATCGTACCTGCGCTAATCTAAATCTCGTTAAAAACCAATAAAATACAGAAATGCTGAGTATCAGAAATATTGTTAAGCAATATGCTAATCATCGCGCTTTAGATAATGTATCTATCGAGATTGAAAAAGGGAGTGTATTTGGCCTTCTGGGTCCAAATGGAGCCGGAAAAACGTCCCTGATCCGCATTATCAATCAAATCACGGGGCCGGACAGCGGCGAGGTTTTTATAAATGGCGAGAGATTAAATCCTTCTCACATTTCTAAAATAGGATATCTTCCGGAAGAACGTGGACTCTACAAAAAAATGGAGATTGGTGAGCAAATGTTATATCTGTCTCAATTGAAGGGACTGAATAAAACTGATGCTACCAAACGGATCAAATACTGGTTTGAAAAGATGGAGATCGAAAGCTGGTGGAATAAAAAGGTGGAAGATCTAAGTAAGGGTATGCAGCAGAAGGTTCAGTTTGTGGCGACTGTGGTTCACGATCCGGAACTAATTATTCTCGATGAGCCGTTTTCAGGATTTGATCCTGTAAATGCACAGGTTATCACGAATGAGATACTTGAACTCAACAGTAACGGTGCAACAATTATTTTCTCCACGCACCGGATGGAATCAGTCGAGCAGTTGTGTGATAGCATCGCGCTTATCCATAAATCGAAAAAGATACTGGACGGCAAAGTAAAAGACATTAGAAATCAATATCGCAGCAATACTTACAGAGTAGGATTTTCCGGCGACTTAAAATCGTCAGAAAATGAAATGTTCGAGGTAATAGAACAAGCGTCTGATGATGACCTTACCCACCTGACCATCAAAGTTCAGGACAAATTCTCGGCAAATGATGTACTTAAATACTTAATCCAGCAAGTCCAGGTGAACGAGTTTATGGAAGTAATTCCAAGTATGAACGACATATTTATTCAGAAAGTAAAGAATTAAGATAATGAACAAAACCTTACTCATAATAAAGAGAGAGTATTTTAGCAGGGTAAAAAAGAAGTCATTCCTGTTAATGACCTTTCTGGTCCCAATGCTGATCATTGGAATGTATGCCCTCGTTATAGCTTTATCAATAAATGGCGGCGATAATGTACCCACAGTAGAAGTCATCGACGACAGCGGCATTTTCAGTAAAGGCCTCGAAAATAAAAAATCGGTGAAGTTCCATAAGTCGACTCAGCCGCTTGATCAGGCTAAGCAAAAGGTCATTGCAGATGATGGCGCATTTCTTCTGCATATCCCAAAAGATGTTGCCACAGGGGGAAAGCTCGAATTGTTTTCTCAGAAAAAGGCCGGTCTTTCCGTTATGAGTACTATCGAAGATCAGCTTAACGATCAAATGAGAAATAAGATGCTTCAGGACGCCGGAATTGACGCAGCTACGCTGGATAACATAAAACCAGATATCGAAATAGTCTCAAAGCAACTAACTCTCGAGGGAGAGAAAGATAGCAGCTCTGGAGCGGCGATGGCTGTTGGTTTCGCAGCTGCTATACTGATATATATGTCGCTTTTCATCTACGGTATTCAGGTAATGCGTGGGATAATAGAAGAAAAAACAAGCCGTATTGTAGAAGTTGTTATATCATCAGTACGTCCATTCCAACTCATGATGGGTAAAATTATCGGTATAGGATTAGTCGGTCTGACTCAATTTTTATTATGGATTATTTTATCCGGTACATTAATGACGGTGGCGACCAACGTTTTGTTTAAGGACAAAATGGAAATGGTAAAATCGCAGATGCCATCTGGACAGCAGCAAGTTGCCGCACAGGCTGGCCCCGGTACTGACATAGTTAAAGCGATACAGACTGTTGAATGGAGTTATATATTGCCAAGTTTTATCATATTCTTCTTCGGAGGATATATGCTCTACAGTGCCTTATTTGCTGCTGTCGGATCGGCTGTGGATAGTGATACGGAGACGCAACAGTTTATGCTGCCCATCACCCTACCCCTGCTCTTTACATACATTATGTCCTTTAGCTTCATTGTTAATAATCCCGACAGCTCTCTTTCATTCTGGCTAAGTATTATACCATTCACATCACCGATCGCGATGATGGTCCGTCTGCCTTTCGGCGTTCCTATGTGGGAATTAGCGCTATCAATAGTGCTGCTTGTAGGAGGTTTTATATTCACCACCTGGGTTGCTTCGAGAATATACCGCATTGGTATTCTTATGTATGGAAAAAAGGTTAGTTTCAAAGAGCTGGGTAAATGGTTCATGTATAAAGGTTAGGCGTGAAGGGTGATTAACTGATCAGTATGAGCAATCCAGAAACTTCAAACCAAGTCAGCAGGGTCGCTATATTAGATTTGGGTACTAATACGTTTCACTTGTTAATCGCCGATATCCACGAACTTCGACCAGTAATTATACATCAGGACACAATAGCAGTAAAGCTGGGAGAAGGTGGCATTTCCCGCGACTATATTTCCCCGGAAGCTTTCGACCGGGGGCTGAAAGCTTTAAAATTCTTTAGAGAGACGATCAACCAGTATAAAGTTACGACAGTAAAGGGAGCTGCTACTTCTGCTATAAGAGGTGCGTCAAATGGATCTGATTTTATCGACAAAATAAAATCAGAAACCGGACTTGACCTCGAAATTATAAATGGAGACAGGGAAGCAGAGCTGATTTATACTGGTGTAAAAGCAGCAGTAAATATTGAACAAGTAAGTTTAATCGTTGATATCGGCGGTGGTAGTGTAGAATTTATCATATGTGATAAGACGGCGATCATCTGGAAAAAAAGCTATCCTATCGGTGCCGCTAGATTGATGGAGAAATTTCACCGTACTGATCCAATCTCGAATAAAGAACTAAGTCAGATTAATACGTATCTGCAAACTACGCTCACCGATCTTCAGGAAAAGCTGAATTTATATCGACCAGTACTAATGATTGGTTCAGCCGGCTCGTTTGAAACATTCGCTGAACTACAGAGTCCTGGCTTAAAGTTTTCCTTTGAAACGCCTGACCATGAAATTAACATTCGAGGGTTTCGTGATATATCGCGACGGATCATTTCCAGTTCGCATGCTGAACGCCTCCAGATCCCCCAGATACCCGCTGTGCGTGTTGACATGATAGTGGTAGCGTCAATACTGACGAATTATATACTGGACATACGGGAATTTAAATCTCTTAAATTGTCTGTCTTTTCTCTTAAAGAAGGTCTTCTCTTCGACATGCTGAAATAATTACCCGGTTGAAAATTACCGGCTTTGAATAATTCCAGATTCCACAGCATCATAAAGAAAAAGCACATACTAAAAAAGAATTCACCAAATTCTTCTTCGTAGCCAGTTTGAAAATCGAGCATCAGTATAGCGCCAAGTGTAAATCCCACACGCAAAAATATTGGGGGAATAACGAATTGCTGTAAAGGGAAACTTTCCTGATGTAGATTTCGGTTACGCATCAGCCAGGGAAGAATGCTGCCATACAAAAACAAAACCAGTAGCGCAATGTGTTTAGTTTTTATGGCGAACATACCCTGAAAGGTATTGTGAAGATTAATTTCGTTCTGATCACTGTATTTATGAAAAACCCCGGTCGTCTCGACTTCAAAAACCCGTTGTCCCCAGCTAATTTCTTCTAATCCAGCCAGAAGGTTGAATCCAAAAAATAAAATAAAAAACCAGTGCAAATAATCGTGCTTGCGCTTAATCTTTATAGCAAGTTGCAGGGATAGAAAGCCTGCCGTAATTAAGAACGCGAATGTCAGCCACTCAATGATGCCATCTTCCTTCACCAGCGAGCGGTAGAAGGTTTCATCCAACAGATAAAAGACAGCAAAGATGACGGTAAGAAAAGGAAAAATATATACACCCCATTTAGGGATGGATCCCGTTTCGTCTTTAGTAAAATCTACCATGAATCTTATATATCAACTTTCATACTAAAATCAAAAAACGCTCTTGGGGCGTTTTAAGAAGATATTATCGGAAAGTCATTAAATAAAATTGCACAGTTCTTGATACAGTCGGTGCGTAGGAAGCCCGACCACATTTGTATACGAGCCATTTATCTTTTCAATAGCGATTAGCCCAATCCATTCCTGAATGCCGTAAGCTCCCGCTTTATCCATAGGATTGCCGTTCCTGATATAATATTCTATCTGCTCCGTGGTAATCTCCCTAAAGTATACTTCAGAAATCTCATGGAAGCTATGAATCACACCATTCTTCACAAGACTCACCGCCGTAATAACCTCATGCATCTTTCCCGACAGGGCAGATAAAATTTCTAGTGCATGTTTCTCATTTTCAGGTTTGCCCAGAATTTCCCCGTCAATAACAACTATCGTGTCTGCGGTAATTACCAGCTCATCGTTAACGAGTTCGTCAAAGGCTTTCGCTTTTTTTTCAGAGATAAATAATGCTATTTCTATTGGCGTCAAGCCCTCGGGATAAGTTTCGTCTACTTCTTTTAAAACTATCCGGAAATCAATTCCCATGAGTTTTAAAAGCTCCTGCCTTCTCGGCGATTTAGATGCTAAAACGATAGGCGGAAAATGAGTAGTCATATCAATACTATTTGCCAAAAATAAGAAAAGCGGCCATTAGCCGCTTTAAAAATTTAAAAGATCGCAATTATTAGTTGTTCATCCTGGCTCTCCGCTCTGCTTCCATCGCCTCGTAAGACTTTTTCTGCTCGTCATTCAAAAGGGCCATAACTCTTTTTGCAGTCGCTGCCTGTATTGGAGCCATCTTCTCGCGCATGCCTTCAAAACCCCCATTCCCATTTGCAGCTCTCAGGCTGTCGATCGATTTGCCCTGAGCGAGAAATACTTCAGTTAATTTTGCCTTCTGATCAGCCGTAAGTTTTAATGCTTCCATGCGAGTGATAGAACGCTCTGCTCTTTCTGCAGGAGTTCCCATTTGACGGCCACCACCCTGTGCTTTTGCGAAAGTCACCACGCAAAGCATTAATCCTAATGCGATAATTAATTTTTTCATGTCGTTCTTGATTTTCCTGTTGGATACCAAATACCCTCAATGGTTTAACCTAAAACAATAAAATTAATTTGCGCTGCCATCGTGAGCAGATGGGGTTTCATCATACCAGTCGCCGCGGATTTTCATCACTTTCTCAATAATATCCCGCACACATCCTTCTCCGCCCTTTTTTGGTGATATGTAGTGGCAAATTGCTTTAATCTCCTCAACAGCATCTGCCGGACAAGTAGCCAAACCAACTAATTTTGTTACAGGCAGATCCGGAATATCATCACCCATATAAAGGATCTCTTCCGGCGAGAGACCGCTGGTTTCAAGAAAATTATGATAAGTTTCCACCTTTGAATCGAGTCCAAGAAATACATCAGTGATTCCAAGCCCCTTTAGTCGAAATTCTATACCTTTCGAGCGGCCTCCCGAAATAGCTACCACATGGTACCCCCGCTTCACCGCAAGTTGCAGTGCGTAACCATCTTTTATATTAAATCGCCTGTGCTGCTCACCGGTTTCCGTCACGAGAACAGTTCCGTCAGTAAGCACCCCATCTACATCCAGTATGAAGGCTTTTATATGTTTAATTTTTTCGAGGAACACTGTTTTAGTTGAAAGTGGACAGTTGACAGTTGAAAAAGCGAACTAGCCAATCAGCAAGAAGCTGATAGCTCATAGCTCACAGCTACTGGTTATCGCGCCACTCGTAAACCCATGCGGACTGAATCTGCTCTAAATGGCCTTCAGTACTTTCTTCGCGCGTACCGGCAAAGTTTGGAAGACTTAATACCCAGTCGAGGAGTTCAGTAAAACGAATCCGGTATATTTTAGATTCACTAAAATCATCACCAAACTTCTCGTAAAGTCCCATTGCTATATCTTCGTGATCCTTCCAATGAATAGGAAGTTCAAATTTTTCGTTAGCCATATATTTGCTTGAGCAATTTATTTAATGTCCTAAAAATTGATTCTGATCAGGTAAGGTAACTTCGAT
>JAZKIH010000153.1:0-14950 GCA_040384965.1 Bacteroidota bacterium
GAAGAGTAAAGCAGTAAGGCAAGCACTAAACAAACATACGGTATTCTATGTCTTAGGGCACTAATCATGTGTCTAAGTTCAATTTAAATGATCGCAGCTCAAATGAAAGTTTATAACATAGTGTGAATAAGTCTGTACCGGCCTATTGTCCTGAGTGGAGTAAATCTGCTAAAAATGCGCATACCCTAACCACTCCAGATCATCGACAGAGCTCGTTAGATGAAGTTTTCCGTTAGTCAAAAGATATGTGCTATCAGCGATATCGAGAACATGCCGGAACATATGATCGGTAATTAAAAAGCCTTTGTTCGATTTTTCTTCCATTATCAGTGTTTTCACGTGATCAACCTGAACTGGGCTCAGGTGGCTAAATGGTTCATCAAGCATCACAAACTGTGCTTTAGACGTAATTATTACATATAACTCTATAAGCCTCCTTTGTCCTCCTGACAAATTTCCGAGCTTAGACATTAGCCCACCGTCAAATGTGGGAAATGCCTTTTCAAATTCCTCAAATGCTATTTTAAAGTCATTAAAGACGCGTTTAATTGTGAGAGAAGCGGGAATAAAATTAAACTGAGGAACGTAAGCCAGCAGGTCTGAACGTTTGTAAGGTTTATTTATATAAGTTCCATCGAACCGAATAGATTTAATATCCGGGCGAAGTGTGCCGTATATAGTCTGCATCAAACATGTCTTACCTTGTCCATTTCTTCCCAAGAGCCCTGTGACCTTACCAGTCTCACACTTCACATATATATCAGATAGTATTTTTCTGTCTGAGAAACTTAGTTGTATCCCGTCTGCCTCAAGAATATGGATCATAAGAAGGCGTAGATTAGATAATTAACAAGCAGAAACAATAACAAGTCGAATGCAAATGTAGATACCCGCAACGTGTTTTTTGAAATGCCCAGATTTTGATAGTAATAAAACTCTTTTCGCTTGTGATCGCTCACAAAATAAAATATTATTGTGATCACAGCGGCTCTGAACCAAAACATCAGCGGGAAAAGTCTGAACTCGGTTTTTACAATAACTACGGTACATATTACGTTAATAATAAGAGTTAAAAGCGCGAAGCTTTTATAGAAAGTAACCAGGGACCGGAGTATAATTCGCATGAATAAAGGTTGCTTCTTCTAATATAGGAGTTGGATGTAACATTGCAATACTGATTATATTTTTGGCACCATTTTTCGTTATAGTATAATCGCAACCGCATATAAATGCGCTGCTTAAAAAGAAAAGTATGAAACGTATCTTATTAGGATTTGCATTTGCTGCAATAGTTGCAGGATGCAACAATAACGCAAACGAAGTAGCTAGTGCTAATGCCGTTCGGGATTCAATCAGAGTTGCTGACGAAAAAGCAAGACTTGATAGTTTTGAAAGAGCAGAAGAAGCTGAGAAAGCTACAGTAATAGCCGCGGCGGCCGTGGCTAAAGAACGAGCTAGAGCAAAGTCAAGCTCAAGCACAAGGTCTACATCATCCAGAACTTCAACAGCTCGTCAGGGTTATATTTCTGACAATGGCAATGTTGTATATACAACACCTCAGGAAGCTCAAAAAAGAGGCTGGAGCTCTGCCGCTAAAGGTGCAGTAATAGGCGGTGTGGCTGGTGCTGCAACTGGTATTCTAGTCGATAAGAAAAATGGTCGCGGTGCGGCGATCGGTGGAATTGTCGGTGCAGGTACAGGTTATGTAATCGGCCGTAGCAAGGATAAGAGAACAGGTAGGGTTCAATAAAAGAATCTTCTAAATATTAAAGCCCGGTCCCAGACCGGGCTTTTTTTATGACATAAATTGAATAGTATCCAATATTTTCGCTATTTTCAATAGACCTTTCCCCCTTTCAAATGAAGCCCAACCGTAAAATCCTTCTATTCGTTCTATTCATTATTCTAGGCGCCGTATTTTTTTTGCAGGCAAAACAGGTTGCAAAGCAAAAAAAGCAGGCATATCATGCAAAATTAGCGTCGTCCATTCAAGGTATAGGGTTAAAGGAAGCTTTTCCTACCCTGACTTTTAGCATGCCTGTAGAATTTGTTAACCCAAAGGACGGAACAAACAGGAACTTTGTTGTAGCACAGAGAGGCAAAATTTACGTTTTCGCTAATACACCCGATGTCGCGGAATCCAAAGTCTTTTTAGACATTGAAAATAAAGTTACCGCAGGAGGTGAACGTGGGCTGCTGGGAATGGCCTTTCATCCTGAATTTAAAACAAATGGATATTTTTATTTGAATTATACCCGTAACAACACAGGCCTTGAAACTGTGATTTCGAGATTTACAGTGAATAAAAAGGATGCTGGCGTGGCGGATTCAGGTTCAGAAGAAATACTTTTAACATTTAAACAACCGTACAGCAACCACAATGGCGGCAAAGTTGCCTTTGGTAACGACGGATTTTTATACATCGGTGTTGGGGATGGTGGAAGCGGTGGTGACCCGCAGAAAAATGGCCAGAATAGAGCTACCCTTCTGGGTAAGATTTTGCGTATTGACGTAAATAAATCTTCAGGGGCTGTGAAGTATGCAATCCCCGCTGACAATCCTTACAAAGGTAATTCTCAGGGTTTCAGGGAGGAAATATTTGCTTATGGTATTCGTAATCCCTGGAGATTCAGCTTTGATAAAACCACCGGCGATCTCTGGGTGGGCGATGTAGGTCAGAACAAAATTGAGGAGATCGATATCGTCAAAAAGGGAGGAAATTATGGCTGGAATGTTATGGAGGCAGAGGATTGTTACGGCCCCGGCAACTGTGATACTCAGGCGTTTATTCCTCCGGTTTGGTCGTACAGACAGGGCGCTCAAACGGGAAATTCTGTTACTGGAGGACACGTTTATCGAGGTAAAAATATTCGGTCTCTGCGAGGAAAATACATTTACGGCGATTATGTAACCGGCAATATATGGGCATTGACGCCATCTTCCGGTGGAAAATACACCAATGCTTTATTAGTTAAGCATAAAGGAATGATATCGTCTTTTGGAGAAGACGCAAACGATGAACTTTATATTTGTTCGTACGGCGATGGAAAAATTTACAAGATTGAATAGACAAGATTAAGCCTTCAATACCCTTTGTATCTCATCAAGCTTCATTAATGCCTCTACAGGTGTTAATGTGTTTACTTCGAGGTTGTTGAGCATATCTCTGATCTTCACCAGTACAGGATCGTCTATCGAAAACATTTGTAGTTGGTAGGCCTGTTTTTGAACCTTTTTCATGCTCTCTTTAATATCCTCTCCACCAGTCCTTTCCTGCTCGAGTCTTTTCAGGATTTCATTTGCCCGGCCCACCAGTTTAGCAGGCATTCCAGCCATTTTAGCAACATGAATACCGAAGCTATGCTCGCTGCCTCCAGGTACTAATTTCCGCAGGAAAATTACCTTGTTGCCAACCTCCTTAACAGAGACGTTGAAGTTCTTTATGCGGTTAAAGGAATTTGTTAATTCATTAAGCTCGTGATAATGAGTAGCAAACAGCGTTTTTGCTTTTGCAAGTGGATGGGTATGCAAATATTCAGCGATCGACCACGCAATTGAAATTCCATCGTAAGTACTTGTCCCCCGCCCGATCTCATCCATCAAAATAAGGCTCCGTTCTGATAAATTGTTCAATATGCTGGCAGTCTCATTCATCTCAACCATAAATGTCGACTCGCCGGATGTTATATTGTCTGAGGCGCCGACACGTGTGAAGATCTTATCGACTAAACCTATGCTAGCTTCTTTGGCAGGCACAAAGCATCCCATTTGTGCCATAAGCACAATCAGGCCCGTTTGGCGAAGCAATGCCGACTTACCAGACATATTAGGCCCGGTGATAATAATGATCTGCTGGCTTTCACTGTCCAGAAACACGTCATTTGTTATATACTCTTCCCCGACAGGCAGATTTTTCTCGATTACAGGGTGACGGCCACCTTTGATATCGATAATTTTGCTTTCGTTGATTTCAGGCTTTACATAGTAATTTTTTATCGCAAGCCCAGCGAAATTAAGGAGTACATCAAGTTGAGCAACCAGCTGTGCATTTAACTGGATAGGCTTTATATATTCCGAGAGGGCAAACGTGAGCTCTCCATATAAACGGGCTTCGAGGACATGGATTTTTTCTTCAGCCCCTAAGATCTGCTCTTCGTACTCCTTTAGTTCCGGCGTAATATAGCGTTCAGCATTTACCAGAGTTTGTTTTCTAAGCCATTCAGCTGGAACCTTATCTTTATGAGTATGCGTTACCTCAAGATAATATCCAAATACATTATTGAAAGCTACTTTTAGTGAAGGTATGCCGGTTGTTTCTGCCTCTCTTTTTTGAATCTCAAGCAAATAGCCCTTGCCCCCAAAAGCAATCTTTCTTAGCCTGTCAAGCTCCTCGTCGACTCCATCAGCAATAACACTTCCCTTTATCAGCATAACCGGAGGATCAGGATTAAGCTCTTTCTCTATCTTGTCACGAATTAATGCACAGTTGTTTAATTGTTCTGCGATGGTCTTCAAGGCATAACTCTCACTGTTTTCACAAAGAGTTTTAAGGTTTGCGATAGCATACAAGGCTCTTTTAAGTTGCGTCACCTCTCGCGGATTGGCCTTCATCAAACCTATCTTCGATATAAGTCTTTCGAGATCGCCTATTTGCTTCAGCTCGTGGAGAAGGTTCTCTCTCAATTCTTCGGTATTTACCAAATATTCAACTACATCAAGGCGCTCCTGAATAGGTTTTAGCTCCTTTAGAGGCATGATTATCCAGCGGCGCAGTAACCGTGCGCCCATAGGCGAACAGGTTTTATCCAGCACATCAACAAGGCTTATTGCATTATCATTTGCAGAGCCAATTAGTTCCAGATTGCGAATTGTAAATCGGTCAAGCCACATGTACCGATCTTCTTCGATGCGCGACACCGATGATATATGCTGAAGATTGCGGTGCTCGGTTTCATTCAAATAATGAAGGGCGACTCCGGCAGCGGTTATGGCCAGCGGAAATTTCTCTATTCCGAAGCCCTTGAGGGATTTTACCTCAAAATGCTTTAACAGAAAATCTCCTGCATAATCACCACTATAGGCCCAATCATCCAGGTGGTATGTGTAAAACCTGTCACCAAATGTCTCAATAAAATCCCGCTGGCGGCTTTTCTGAAAAATGACTTCGCTTGGTTTAAAGCTTTGCAATAGCTTGTCAATGTAGGTGGCATTTCCCTGTGCTACGAGGAATTCCCCCGTGGAAATATCAATGAACGCTATTCCAAATGAATTTTTTTCGAAATATAGAGAAGCGAGGTAATTATTGGTGTTTTGCTGAATGATGTTATCACTATAAGATACACCAGGAGTTATCAACTCGATAACGCCTCTTTTAACAATGGTTTTAGTAGTCTTCGGGTCTTCTAACTGGTCGCAAATTGCTACCCTCTGCCCTGCCCTAACTAACTTCGGTAGATAGGTTTCGAGAGAATGATGCGGAAAGCCTGCCAGCTCAGTATGTGTTCCAGACCCATTACCCCGTTTGGTTAATACGATGCCTAATATACCGGAAGCTTTTACTGCATCCGATCCGAATGTTTCATAAAAATCCCCCACCCGAAATAGTAGCAATGCACCAGGATATTTGGCCTTGATCGCATTGTATTGCAGCATTAAGGGTGTTTCTTTCTGTTCGCTTTTCTTAGACAAGATCTACTTTGTAAGGCGCTAAAGTTAATGGATTGTTCAGGTATTATCAGAGTTGTGGAAAAAACGATAAAAGTTAATTATTTAGTGGATATGAGTTTTATCGGAAACTCATCCAACCATTTAAACTAACGGGCTTTGCAGAAAAGTTTATGAGAAGTATCGAAAAGTCATCGGATATTAACCTCTAATTACTTTCAATGGGTTTGACCATCTCACCGAAAAGGTCCAGTGGTTTATCAAGAAGTATTGCAATTACGGTCATCTGGCTATCAAGCTGATCTTCCGGAATGTTGATATACAACATTCCCGGAACCTCACTCCAATACTGTTTATTAAGGATCTGATGCGACAGCAATGTACCATTGCCCACGATCCGGACGCGGTGTATTTTGTTCTTAATCCCTTTAACTGCCAGTGGCCCGTTTGGCTTTCCATCCACGAAAAGATAAAGTGTCTGTTTGTCCGCAGACAAAGTGCTTGGACCTGAATAATACCCCGCAGGAAGTCCGCGAACCACACCTTCGATAGCTTCAGCATGTTTTGTAGTCCACAGATTCAACTGACTAAGAACCTTCTTTTTTTTGGCTGAGGGAGAAGATGATTTAGGTAATACCCCCTGCTCTAAAGGATTGTTGCCGGAAGAAATGTCATCAACAAGGACGGTAATCATCTCGCCCGAAGCTGAGCTTTCCGACTTATCAACCGCTCTATCAAGTTGCATTGTATAATTTACAGGAACTAAAAGCGACTGCGAAAATACGGCAGGTTTATCGAAATGCAGAGAAACGACTGTCACTACAGTATCAAGTACTTTAGCTGGAACATCTACCCAGGTGATTCCGCTTTCTTTATCCATGCTAAAATCTAATTTTTCGTTGCTTCCAACTACTCTTACTTTATTCGGTGGAACCTGTAACCCCCTAATAGCGATCTCATTTGCAGGGGCAGCTTCAAGAAAAAGGTAAATAATTTTACCATCCTCGCTTATTGTACTCTTACCATGGAAATTAGAACCTGTGATTCCAGCGCGGGTGCCGAACACAGCTTCTGCGTGTTTTTTGTTCCATCGTCCGAGTTGCGTTAAGATATTTACCTGTTCCGCCGGCAGGGTTCCGTCTGGTTTGGGGCCAATATCCAGTAATAGATTCCCGCCATTACTTACACAATCAATAAAGGTTCGAATTACCTGGTTCGAAGTTTTGTAGTTTTTATCATGTTGCTGATAGCCCCAGGAATCATTCATGGTCAGGCAGAGTTCCCAATACCTGTCAGCCGGTTTTACAACCGGAACACCCTGCTCAGGTGTTGCATAATCTCCGTGTCCCCTTAAGCGCGAATTAATTATAACGTTCTTGTTGTATTTCTGAAGCATTTGCCGCACATCTTCTGCTTGCCATTCTTCAGCATCATGTTCCCAGTCGCCGTCGAACCAGTAGAGATCAGGATTATGCCGTCCTGATAATTCCCGCAGCTGGCCCCGGAAATATTTCTGAAAATTTCCCCATCGCTCAGGGTCGGCTTTAATGTCGTAACGCTTTTTGACGCGGGTAAATATATCATAATCCGGGTGACTCCAGTCTGGCAGCGAATAGTAAAAGCCAGTCTTTATCTTTTGCCTTCGCATCGCTTTTACAAATGGTTCCAATAAATCTTGCTTCGCCGGGGTATGCTGTCTGGTATTAAGTCCCCCCATTTTGCTGTCCCACAGCGCTACACCATCATGATGCCGGGTGGTAATTACTGAATATCCAGCACCGCTTTCTTTAATCAATTCTGCCCATTCGTCCGGCTTATAATTTTTAGCGGTAAAACCTTCCAGCTGCTTCATATAATCATCATGGCTGATATAATTATTAAAGAAAGCCCAGGATTCAGGTATTCCATTCACACTATAAATTCCCCAGTGAATGAAGATTCCAAGACGATCATGTTCAAACCAGTCCATTTTCGAGTCGGATTTCCTCTGACCAGATGATGCGAATGCGGCAAGGACAAGGATCAGGCTCCAGGATGCTCTAAGAATAATCTTCATAAAGTAAAATGCTGAGTTGTTTAGAAAATGATAATGATCGAAGTCTTGTCCAGAACCATTTACACCAAAAATACGAAAGCTAATCCATGTTTTTGATAGCAACTCCTAGTTTCAGATAATTACTTGACTGCCCTTCAAATACATGAACTGTTAAAAAATGTGAAATAATTTTTATTATACGAAAGTGTTCGTATAATTGTATACGAAATCATTCGTATTACTATGAAAGTCAAGCCAACTAACAGTGAATTAGAGATTCTGCAAATCATTTGGAGGCGCGGATTCGCAACCGTGAGGGAAGTGAATGAAGAACTATCGAAAGAAAAAGGAATTGATATTGGCTATACCACTACTCTAAAGTTGATGCAGATCATGCATGAAAAAGGACTTTTGGAACGGGAAACCGGAAGCCGTACTCACATTTACAAGGCTCTTGTTTCACAGTCTAAAACTAGTCAGAATATGCTCGATTCTTTGATAGATAACGTTTTTAATGGCTCGGCCGCACAATTAGTTATGCAGGCGCTGAGCAATAAAAAATCATCAAAGAAAGAGATTGAAATGATTAAGAAGTATTTGGATGAACTAGATAATAAGTAAGCAAATGGAGCAAAATATCTTTTTTTCCGCATTGAGCAC
Organism: Bacteroidota bacterium; assembly: GCA_040384965.1. GTDB lineage: Bacteria > Bacteroidota > Bacteroidia > Sphingobacteriales > Sphingobacteriaceae > Daejeonella. Next base: position 8,360 of record JAZKIH010000153.1, read on the forward strand.
ATCATTGTTAACCTCTGTAGGACAAGGATTTATCATGTATGTGTTGGTTCATATTTTGATACGGCTCTCTCCTAAAATGAGTTCGGCAAATCGTTTTAGGTTTTTATATGCCGCGATGTTTCTGATCTTAGCCGGGTTCGTTACTTCCATGGTCCGCAGCTACGCTGCAGAATCCGCCAGCACTGGGATTTTAGTGTCTCAGATCTCAAAGCTACCTCAATATTCAGCTGAGACCTACTATACGTCCTTCTATTACAAAACTAATTACGCCAAATGGATCGCCGCTTTGTACTTTACAGGAATATTGATACAGGCAGGCATTATTTTAACTGGTCTGTACCAGCTCCAGGTATTTCGGAGAAAAAGCAAGCTTTGGACTGACAAAATCTGGGAGGAAAGATTGCTGATCCTATGCAAAAAACTAAATATAAACAAAGGGGTCCAGCTACATCTTGCTGAGAGGGTTTTCAGCCCATTTACCGCTGGATTTATTAAGCCTATTATCATTTTCCCAATCGCCATGTTGAATCGCCTGAGTCCGGAACAGGTTGAGGCTATCCTTCTACACGAACTTGGGCATATTAAAAGGAACGACTATCTTCTTAACATCCTTCATAAAATAATTGAGACCATCTTGTTCTTCAATCCATTTGTGTGGCTATTGTCAAGTGCAATTCGGCGTGAACGAGAATTCGCATGCGACGATCTGGTCATTAAATATACTAGCGATACTAACCAGTACGCACGCGCCCTCCTTCATATCGCTGAGAGTAATTTAAAAAATTGCTCGTTTGGGGTTGCTGCTTCGGGCGAGAATAAATTCAACCTCTTTACACGTATAAAACGATTAAAAAATATGAAAAATCACCAAAATAACCCCAAATCAGGCCTGCTTGCATTGTTAAGCATTGCGGCGGCATTTGTTTCTCTTGCATGTATAATTCCCACTGAGACAAGCCTTCCGCAACCCGACAAAAAACCAATAGTGAAGAAAGTACAGTCTGTTCCGGCAAACTATACGGGTAAGGCTGAAACACCTGTAATAAAGCCGTCGCTGGCGCAAGCTAAACTAAAAACATTGTTAAAGGAATTGCCTTCTTTGTCCGCTGACACAGATACCAATCACGTAAATGAATATTTTAAAAGTGCAGAATGGAAAAGGCAAATGGAAAGTATCCAAATGCATGTTTCTGAAATGAAAAAACATTTCGAGAGTCCGGAGTGGAAGAAGCAAATCCAGGACATGAAAGTTAATGGTGAAGAAATGAAAAAGCATTTTAACAGCCCGGAGTGGAAAAAACACATGGAGGGTATGAAGGCTCACGGTGACGAAATGAAGAAACACTTCGAAAGTGCGGAATGGAAAAAGCAAATGGAGGATATGAAATCAAATGCTGTGGAGATGAAGGCTCACGCATTAGCTATGCAAAAAGAATTCGACAGCCCGGAATGGAAAAAGAAAATTGAAGAGATGAAAACATATTCATTGGAAATGAAAAAGCAATTTGACTCACCCGAGTGGAAAAAGCAAATGGCCGATATAAAAATCAACTCTGAAGAATTACGGAAAACATTTGACTCGCCGGAATGGAAGAAACAGATGAGCGATATTAAGAAAATGGCTGAAGAAATGAAACGGGAAGCACAAAAAGCAGATAAAAAACCCTGATTTCAGAGTATTACAAAGCTAAACTTCAATTTTATACAGACCTCTGATCTAATCAGGGGTCTTATTTTTTATAAACATACGAGGCTCTCGTCGCGTCACTCATTCCTAACGATTTCAGCTTAAGACCAGAGAATAATTTATATTTGGTCTGTGATTGCGAATCCTATACAATTATACAAGAACGCCTATTCTGGCCTCAGCAAGGAAAACTGGTATTTATCGATAGTCATGTTCATTAACCGAAGCGGAACCATGGTTGTTCCGTTCATGACAATCTATTGCACCCAGAAATTGAACTTTTCGATTGTTCAGGCAGGAATGATCATGTCGCTATTTGGCTTGGGATCTATAGTCGGCGCATTCTTTGGCGGGAAAATAAGTGACAAGCTTGGGTTCTACTACTTGCAATTAGGAGCCCTTTTTAGCGGCGGTGTTTTATTTATATCACTGGCATTTTTAGAAACGTTTTTAAGCCTTGCAATCGGAACTTTTCTCTTGAGTGTATGTAATGAGGCATTCCGACCGGCTAATTCATCAGCGATAGCACATTACAGTTCTGAGAAGGTACGCACCAGAGCGTATTCTCTGCATCGTCTGGCTATAAACCTGGGTTGGTCATTTGGTGGTGCCCTGGGCGGATTTATAGCTTCGATCGACTATCATTTATTATTCTATGTAGACGGCTGCACTAATATTTTGGCAGGGTTTCTTCTTCTTAAGCTTTTACCGGCAGTAAAGAAAGAAAAAGCAGGGAAAGATGCTCCTGAAAAGCCGGCGGTACGCTCAGCCTATCGCGACAAACTATATCTCGCTTTTATCTTCCTGACAATCCCTTTTGCTTCGTCGTTCTTTCAATTTTTTATCCTTCAGCCCGTCTTTTTCAAGTCGGAATGGCATTTTACAGAGCAATTTATTGGAGGCTTGATGGCTCTTAACGGGCTTATAATAGTTAGCACAGAAATGGTTTTAGTGCATAAACTTGAAGGGCGACGGCATCCATTATATTTCATCTCAGTCGGAATTTTCGTCGCCGCATTAAGTTATGTTGCTCTGAACATACTTCCCCCCTCTGCATGGGCAGCAGTAATTTCGGTAATCTTGATAACGTTTGGAGAAATGCTGTCTATGCCATTTATGAATGCCTTTTGGATTAGCCGTTCCAACGAAAACAATCGGGGCGAATATTCCGCGCTTTATACCATAGCCTGGTCGATAGCCCAGATTATAGGACCCGCTTACGGTGCCATCCTGATTCAATATGGCGGTTTCAGCTTGTTTTGGTGGTTCCTGACTATTATTTGCATTTTCTCGTCACTAGGTTTTATGATGATTAATTACCTGGAACCTATAAGAAAATGGAAGAAAACGATCTATTTTTTATCATGAGGAAATTAAAGTTAGATGAACTTGGGCGTGTAGGCGTTGACGAATTTAAGAGACAGGATAAACTACCTCTTGTTGTTGTTTTGGATAACGTAAGAAGTATGCATAATATAGGGTCAATATTCCGCACTTCAGATGGGTTTGCTGTTGAAAAAATTTGCCTTTGCGGGATAACAGCTCAGCCCCCTCACCGTGAGATTGAAAAGACAGCATTAGGTGCTACACAATCAGTGGAGTGGGAATATTATGAAAACGTTGCCACCGCTATTAACAAGTTAAAAAGCGAAGGACATATTATAATCGCTATAGAACAGGCTGAAAATAGCCTGATGCTTACAGATCATAAACCGAATGCCTCGGCAAAATATGCGTTAATCTTTGGAAACGAAGTTCAGGGTGTAAGTGATGAGGCAATGGCTATGGCCGACCAATGTATTGAGATACCCCAATTCGGAACCAAGCACTCATTTAATATTGTGGTATCAGCGGGAATTGTTTTGTGGGATTTCTACTCAAAGCTGAATTAATAAATACATTTATGACCTTAAGCCCCCTTGCAAAGAAATTGCAGGTTAAGCCGGGACAGCGCATCCTACTCTTCAATGCCCCCAGTGCTTATCAGCTCCTGCTTGAACCTTTACCGGAAAATTCCAGTATCTCAACTGACGTGTATGGAAGTTACGATCATGTCCAGTTATTCGTAAAAACCAGCGCTAACCTGGCCGAAACGTTAAAAACGGTGCATAGAGTGCTTCTATCTTCGACGATTATATGGATCGCTTATCCAAAAAAGTCATCGGGCATCGAAACCGACCTGGATATGATGCACTCCTGGGGGGAGCCTGAAAAATATGGTCTTCGCCCCGTATCTTCTGCAGCGATAGACGAAAATTGGACTGCTCTACGGCTAAAACCAATCGATCAGGTAAAGAAGTCGGGTGTGGGTAACGCTGACATAGTCGAAAGTGTGATGAATGAATATATCGATGTAGAAAACCGCATCATTAACCTGCCACCGGACCTCAAAGCGGAGTTAGCACAAAATCCTTCCGCATTGTCTTTTTTCGAAACCCTGTCCTGGACGAATAAAAAGGAATATGTGACATGGATTCTTACAGCAAAGCAGGAAAAAACAAGAGTAAGCAGGGTCTTAAAGGCAGCGGAGATGCTTGCATCAAATAAAAAAAATCCAACGGCCAAATAATGGAAATACGAAGTTTAGACAATGCAGACATAGATCGATTAAAGGAATTGCAGCCGGAGACATGGACAGACATACGGCCGTATTTCTACTATTATTCTGCATCGAGATTCTGCCATCCGCTAAAAATTTTTGAAAACAATAAAGTAATAGCGGTTGGGACAAATATTCAGCATCAGGACTCGGCATGGCTTGCACACATTATTGTTCATCCTGAACATAGAAATCGCGGCTTAGGCCGGGAGATGGCTTCATCGTTGATTCAGGCTCTTGACCCTGTAAAGTTTACCACCATTTATCTGGATGCAACTGATATGGGATATCCTGTATATAAAAAACTAGGTTTTGAAGTTGAAACAGAATATATACACCTTGAAGGCAAACATACTGATCAGTACCTTTTGAATACTGAAACAGTTATTCCATTTAATGCCGGACACAAAGAAGAGTTGCTGGCCCTGGACAGATTGATCTCTGCTGAAGACCGGGTAGATGTTTTAGAACCGCATCTTCGTTCTTCCCTTTTATATATTTCAGATGGAAATATACAGGGCGCTTATTTTCCATCTCTACTTGACGGATTTGTACTTGCCAGTAATCCGCAAGCCGGCACAGAATTGATGAAAATAAGAATGAGGAATAAAGTCACCGCACGCTTTCCATCAGAAAATTCGGTTTGCGTTGATTTCCTCAAAGAAAATGGATACAACGTCACAGGATCTTCAAAACGGATGATCCTCGGTAAAAGGCGTGATTGGAATGGGAAAGGAATATTTCACAGGATTAGTGGCGGACTCGGGTGAGTAACTGAAAGTTGAAAACTGAAAGTAATTAGACGCTTGTCTTTTAACTTTCAGTTTTCAGTTTTATCTCTATCCTATCACATACTCGCGTACCCTGTCTTTACTCGGCAGACTCGATTTTCCCATCAGGTACTCATCAGCACGTCGTGCTGCTTCACGTCCCTCTGAGATGGCCCATACCACCAGAGACTGGCCGCGGCGCATATCACCAGCGGCAAATATTTTTGGAATATTGGTAGCGTATTGTCCCTCAACTGCATTCACGTTACCCCTTGCATCCAATTCTAATCCTGTACTTTCGACCAAACCCTGATGCTGCGGATGTAAAAAGCCCATTGCAAGTAAAGCAAGCTGGCATGGCAGTTCACGTTCAGAGCCATCAATCTCTGCGAATTTAACAGGACGTCCCAGTGAATCAAGCTCCCAGGTCACATCTGAGACAAGAATCGCTCTAAGCTCACCTTTTTCGTTGCCTAAAAACTCTTTAGTATTTATTCCCCAGAACCGTTCGCAGCCTTCTTCATGCGAACTGGTAGTTTTTAACACCATTGGATAGGTCGGCCACGGCATATTTCCGTTGCGTTCTGCTGGCGGCTGGCCCATAAGCTCAAACTGCTTTACAGTATTGGCGTGCTGTCTGTTTGATGTTCCCACACAATCAGATCCTGTATCACCCCCCCCAATAACGATCACATCCTTTGCAGTTGCAAGGATCTTCTCATCAGCGAAAGAAATATTACTGACAGTTTTATTCTGCTGCTTCAGGAAATCCATAGCGAAATGAACTCCTTTAAAATCCCGACCCGGAATGCCAAGGTTTCGCGGAATAGTTGATCCAGCCGCCATAATTATCGCATCATGCTGGTCAATAAATTCCTTCATGCTGCCATTAGCTCCAACTTCTGTGTTACAAACAAATTTGATTCCTTCCTCTTCCATAACTTGCAAACGACGGTCGATAATCGTCTTTTCAAGCTTAAAATCGGGAATACCGTACCGAAGCAAACCTCCAGGAAGATCATCGCGCTCATACACAGTTACGGTATGACCAGCTTTGTTTAGTTGTGCTGCAGCAGCGAGTCCGGCAGGACCGGAACCAACAACGGCAACATTTTTCCCTGATCTTAATACCGGTGCAATTGGCTTAACGTATCCTTTTGAATAGGCAATCTCAATAATATGCTTTTCTATTTCCTCTATCGCTACCGGCGGCTTGTTAATACCCAGCACGCATGCAGCTTCGCATGGCGCCGGACAAATCCTGCCAGTAAACTCGGGGAAATTATTGGTGGAGTTCAGAATCAGATAAGCCTCCTCCCACTTGCCGTTATAAACTGCATCGTTAAATTCCGGAATTACATTACCCAGCGGACATCCCGAATGACAAAAAGGGATCCCACAATTCATACATCTCGCAGACTGCTCATTTAATTTCTCTGCGGGATATTCATGAACAAATTCATTGTAGTTTTTTACCCGTTCTGCAGGGGCTGTTTTTGAAGGAAGCTCCCTGCCATACTCCTTAAATCCTGTTG
>JAZKIH010000154.1:0-1810 GCA_040384965.1 Bacteroidota bacterium
AGGTAATTCTTAATATTATTGGGAACGTCATTTCTGGTCAAGTTACCGGCGATACTGCGAAGCAACTATCTGAGCGGTTCGGTAAAATTCAACAATCCAGGCAAAGTATATCAATAAACAGCTCAGATACGTCTGTAAGCAGGTCGACGCAACTAGATTTTGCTATACCAGCAGCAAAAATTTCCACCCTGTCCTCTGGCGAATTTGTGGGTATGGTAGCTGATGATCCCCAAACCAGAATCGAACTAAAGGTTTTCCACAACGAAATTGTAAATAACCATACAGCAATAAGAGATGAAGAGCGACAATTCAAGTCCATTCCAAAAATCCGAACCATTGATTCGGATTTGATAGAAGTAAACTATTATCAGATCAAACAAGACATTCAAGAATTAATAGCGTCTGAATTAGGTTCCAACAATCATGACTTGCCCACTACCCAGCCCTCCGGCAACTCTGGCAGCTCAGGAAAAATGAAAAACCTTCAACTCTAATCCCTGAAATTGAGAGTCCCAGGAATACCGTAAAGCACAAGCGCAGCTGAATCTCAAGTAACTACAATCTTTGATGGTATAATTTTTGCAGTTTTTGTTTTGCATCAACTGAGGTTCCTATGAAAAAAGCAGCATATGGTGACAAATCATTAGTAAAAAACATACTAGCTAAGTCTTTCGATAACAACCAAAGCGTTAATTATATAGCTCAACAGGATGAGTTAAGAGAAAAGAGAATTGCCGCCCTAATGGATTATTCTTTTGAGATCTGCTTCAATTACGGGGACGTTTATTTGTCTGACGACAATCAAGCTTGTGCATTAGTATTATACCCTGACCGGAAGAAAACCACTTTTAAATCCGTTCTTGAGGACATAAAGCTGCTGCTTAATTGTATTGGTTTAAGCAATATCGGCAAGGCGATGAAAAGGGAGGCGGCTATCAAAAAGATTCAGCCAAATACCCCCATGTATTATTTATGGTTCATAGGTGTTGACCCTGAGTCTCAAGGAACAGGAATAGGCAGCCGGCTAATGAATGAGGTTATTGAAGACAGCCGAGCGCAGTCAAGGCCAATTTTTTTGGAGACTTCAACAGAACGAAATCTCCCGTGGTACAAGAAGTTCGGCTTCGATATTTATAGTGATCTCGATTTAACATACAAACTGTATTTTCTAAAACGAGATTTAGCTTAAAGGTTCTACCTATGAAAGTGTTTGGTACAGAAATGCTTCTCATCACATTCATTTTCGTGGTTCTCGAAATTGCGATGTTCTTTTATCAATTTATTTATTTCTTATCCCGGCCGCAGGATAAGTCTCGACTCTATTACTTAATCCTGTTATTTCTCCTCATTGTTTATAATATTACCGGAGGACTTTTCCCAGATCCTGAAATAAAATTATCTATAGTCGCCCAGAACAGCCTGGCCTATGGCAGTGGATTCTTAATGGCCTCCTATTTTCCTTATTATTTTTATAAGGGCTTTGAACTTGAAAGACTTCGCTTTCATGCCGTATACGGTGTCTTCTTATTCTTTCTGCTACCCTATTTGATCTTTTTTGTGATCGTCTACTCAATTAACAAAAACCTTGATTTCGCAATTCATAACGGGATCGTTGTTCCCTTCTTCTATGCAATCATACTGTTATGGGCAATCCTTAGGTCCATCAGGTTGAAATATTATGCAAACCGAAGTAAAGTCAACTTCATAGAAGTTATTGCCGTTTACGGAGCAGTGATACCCTGGGTAATGATGCCTGTGATCGCGTATTTCAATTGGGGGCAATTCATTGAGGTCATCTGCACTAATGGAG
>JAZKIH010000155.1:0-3872 GCA_040384965.1 Bacteroidota bacterium
GCACCCTAAGGGATTCGAACCCCTATCTTTGGTACCGGAAACCAAAATTCTATCCGTTGAACTAAGGGTGCTTTTATCGGTGAGCAAACTTAGGAAAAAAAGAAGGAAAGGCGAAAGAAATTGCCTTTGCCATCCATCAACTTACACATTAAATCTAAAGTGCATGATATCGCCGTCCTGGACGATATATGTTTTCCCTTCTACTCCTAGCTTGCCGGCCTCCTTACATGCTGCTTCAGAACCGAGATTCACGAAATCGTCGTATTTGATTACCTCAGCACGAATAAAGCCTTTTTCAAAATCACTGTGGATCACTCCAGCTGCCTGTGGCGCGGTAAAGCCCTGTGTAATAGTCCAGGCGCGTACTTCCTGCACACCAGCGGTAAAGTATGTTGCAAGATTTAATAGTTTGTAGGCTGCCCTGATGAGCTTGGTAACACCTGACTCCGTTAAGCCAAGATCTTCAAGAAACATTTGCCTTTCTTCATAACTATCCAGAGAAGCTATTTCTGCTTCGATCTGAGCTGAAATCACGAGTACCTCCGCATTTTCTTCCTTCACGGCCTCACGAACTTTATCTACATAACTATTGCCGTTCACAACTGATTTTTCATCAACATTGCAAACATACAATACAGGTTTTTCTGTTAGAAGCCACAAATCAGCGATGAATTCGCGATCTTCAATAGTAATAGGAGCAGTACGGACAGATTTTCCTGATTCCAGATGAGCCTTTACAACTGAGCAGATCTCGTATGTCTTTTTTGCATCCTTATCGGTGCCCGTTTTAGCCATTTTTTCAACTTTCTGGATCCTTTTTATGATTGCATCCAGATCTTTGAGCTGCAGCTCGGTATCAATTATCTCCTTATCTCTTATAGGATCTACAGAGCCATCTACGTGAATAACGTTATCGTCATCGAAGCACCTTAAAACATGAATTATTGCGCTTGTTGCACGGATATTGCCCAGAAATTGATTTCCCAGTCCTTCACCTTTACTTGCCCCCTTTACCAGGCCAGCTATGTCAACAATTTCGATAGTATTGGGCTGAACCTTTAGTGGTTGTACTAATTCTGCCAATTTGGTTAAACGGGGATCTGGTACGGTGATCACGCCGATATTAGGTTCGATAGTACAGAACGGGAAATTCGCTGCCTGTGCTTTCGCATTTGATAAACAATTAAATAACGTTGATTTGCCCACATTTGGCAGGCCAACTATTCCGCACTGTAATGCCATATTTTGAGTTGAAAGTTGAAAGTTGAGAGTTGCAAGTGATTACCGACGACGAATACTAATTACTGATCTGGCCGCAAAGATAGAAATTGATTTGCATCTTTTTGGGTCCGCCGGGCTTTTAAACAACAAAAAAGCCATCCATGGTGGTGGACAGCTCGGAATTTCGTGAGTTTTGGATATTAAACCTCGAAAGAAAAATCGTCTTCTATCTTCGCGGTTTCGGTATGATGTTCTGAGTATTCGTACCTCTTTTCGACAACTTCCTGATTAGCTTTGATGTAGTCAATGGTTTCTTTCAGACCTTCAGCAAATTTTTCGAAATCTTCCTTGTAGAGAAAAATCTTGTGTTTAATAAACACCCCGTCTTCTAAACGTTTTTTACTTTCTGTTACAGTAACATAATAGTCGTTTGAGCGTGTAGCTTTAACATCGAAAAAATAGGTGCGTTTCCCCGCTCTTACCTTTTTTGAAAAAACCTCTTCTCTTTCTTTGTTGTCGAAATCTCCCATTGTCATTTTTTTTAGGTTGGGGTAAATATAATAGATATTCGCAAAGTTACAAATTGATTTTTTTTATGCTTTTGATGAAGTTTTGGATGGAATATCCAAATATTAATGGGAGCTCTTACACTGTTTGCTCTTCCAGCAACTGCTTTTCATATAGGTCAAAGTATAGCCCTTTTTGCGCCATCAGCGTTTTGTGACTTCCCTGTTCCATAATTTTGCCGTCGTCGATAACCAATATCTTGTCCGCATTTTTGATGGTAGAGACACGATGTGCGATAAGAATACTGGTCTTGTTTTTCATGACCCTGCCCAGATTGTTAAGGATCTGTTCTTCTGTACGAGTGTCTACAGCTGAAAGGCAATCATCAAAAATCAGTATTTGAGGTTCTTTAATAATGGCCCGGGCTATTGAAAGCCTTTGCTTCTGACCTCCTGAAAGGGTAATTCCGCGTTCGCCTATCAGGGTTTCAAAGCCTTTCTCAAATTCCTTGATATTGTGGTATACCGCGGCATTCCGGGCAGCATTCTCTATACTTTCGTTATCCGGATCAGCGATGCCAAAAGCTATGTTATTTTTTATGCTGTCGGAGAACAGAAACACCTCCTGCGGTACAAAACCAACCTGTTGGCGGAAGCTATGCAGATTGAGTCCACGAAGCGGTTTCCCATCAATCAGGATCTCGCCGGTATCTGTATCATACATCCTCATCAGCAGGTTCGCAATCGTCGACTTGCCTGAGCCCGTTCGGCCTATGATTGCAACAAATTCGCCCGGCTTAATATCGAATGAGATATTTTTAATTGCCTGGATACCTGTGTCAGGATATGTAAAGCTTACATTTTTGAACTCTATGCGTCCCTTAAGTTCAGATGGCTCAGTGTGAGCAGATGTGATTTCGGGCTGCGTTTCCAGGAATTCATTGATTCGTTTTTGGGATGCAGCCGCTCTCTGGATAAGTGATGTTACCCAACCGAGTGACATGACAGGGAATGTGAGCTGGTTGACATAAACGATGAACTCAGCAATGTTACCAGACGTTATTGTGCCGTTTATTACTTCAAGTCCTCCTACATACACCGTAATTATTGTACTCAAACCAACCAGCAATAATATCAATGGGAAGAATAAGGCCTGCACCTGTACCAGAGCCATGGATTGGGATTTATAATTCTCGCTTTCCACGTCAAATTTTTCCCTTACGTCTTCCTCTCTCACATAAGCTTTAATTACTCTGATTCCCGAAAACGTCTCCTGCACGAAGTTGGAAAGAGCCGAGAGCTGTTCCTGTATTTTCTCACTTCGATTATTTATCATCGTGTTCACGTAATAAATGGTGATAGCGAGGAAGGGCAGGGGCAGAAGAGAATACAATGCCAGTTTCGCATTTACACTAAACATAAATGCGACGATCATTATAAATAGCACAACTGTATTGATGGTGTACATAATTGCGGGCCCGAGATACATGCGGACCCGGCTGACATCCTCGGTAACACGGTTCATGAGGTCGCCGGTATTGTTTCGGCGATAGAATGCCATTGACAATTGCTGGTAATGACTATAGATTTCATTTTTCAGATCATATTCTATGTGCCGCGACATGAGGATAATGGTCTGACGCATAAAAAACAGAAAAATGCCACGCAAGAGAGCAAGGACCAGAACAATTGCCCCAAAGAGCATCAAAGTATAACCGAATATCTCGTTTACGACATCCTGCCGATCAAAACCGCTAAATAGCCTGTAAACGGTGATATTCTCGCTTACCAGATCAAATGAAATCTGGATAACCTGTGCGGGAAGCACTCCGAAGATGTTAGAAATAATAACAAACAATACCCCCGGAATAAACCTCCATCGATACTTGTAAAAAAATTTATTAAGGTAGGCGAGTTCCTTCATCTTTGCTTAGGCCTCAAAATTAGCCAGAATTTGTGATTCTATTTCACGAAGAACTCATTTAATTACGGTCTTTAGAAGCGACAGTTTTTCTGTTTAAGCATCAAAATATGGAATTTTTACTACTTTTGTCGCGTAAAGCAAGCAACCAATATGGCGTTATCTCAGTTTGATGAACAATCCGTTTTTAGTAAGCTTGAACAATCCGGGCATCAGAAGGTGGT
>JAZKIH010000156.1:0-3969 GCA_040384965.1 Bacteroidota bacterium
CAACGCATGAATTTGTTGTTCCTAAGTCAATACCAATTATCTTTGCCATATTATTATAACCCTTCTTTAATTTGTGTTTAGTTTTCTTCTGTGCAATGAACAAGCGTTGTGCCAAATTGAATAGTGCCATATAATGACAGTATTTTGTCATTTACAGTATTAAATACAGAACAATCGGCCAATTAGGAAAATGACAGGATGGCAGGATTATTGGAAAATTGAAAGTTGAAAACTGAAAGCTTGCGAACGTATCAGGAATAAAACAGGTCACTACGTGATCACCCATAGCCATAGGATTGGAAAGTTGCTGCGGTGGTTCTTCGGGAAGGATAGTCCCGCTCTGCGCACTAGCTTTGCAACTAATCGAACGATACAATTTCATTTCGCAAAGGCTAATGCTGCGATCGGGTTTATCATTAAAGGACAACGTCCTATGGCAAAATCTAACAAAATATTTTCCAATATAAAAAGGGCTCATTCCTGAGCCCTCTCCCCTAAACCTATTAACTACTTATGAAAACCTTTTATTTTGATGCGATTTGATTATTCGTCCAGTGGACATTTTCAACTTTCAACTTTCAACTCAATTAAGGTTGTGTTACTGTGTAAACGACCGGGATAACATTTAGACCTGTTGCTTTCCCTGCGTATGCTCCGTTCGCTCCGATAAGGTAAGAAACGTTGAATTTATTAGTTGAGTTCGAACCGTTCCATGAAGATGAAGTTGCTGTAACGATCGTTGCCGCTGTACCACCCGATGCAGGTAATGTAACTGCTGATCCGTAAGTGATGCCACTTGTATTTCCTGCATTTGTAGTTCCAATGGCTGAAGTAAGCTTTACGGAACCTGGAGTCAATGCTGCCGTTCCTGAGATAGTTCCAGCAATCGCTTTCACTATATATCCTTTTGAACTTATTACGCTGATATGGTCAGTGGCTAAAGTAGTGATACCGTCGGTATACTTTGTTTCACTATCGAAAGTAACGTTCAATGCTGCCGGCTGATTTACTGAGAATGAAAGCACATCTGATAGAGTGATATTCAAATTAGCTGTTTGTGCAAATGATGCTGAACTTAATAAGGTAACGAATGCGATAAGAGATAGTAACTTTTTCATTTTATGTTTTAATTTTTATTTGTCTGTGTTTGGATATACATAGACAAAGGAGAGTCCAAAATCAAAAATGAGCTTTAACTGGCATTACAGCGATGTTTTATGGATAATGCCAGAAATGAGACTGGGGAAATTTTCCCCAGATGGGGAATAGCAACCACAAAAAGTTGAAAACTGATAGCTATCGGGTGGAAAACTGAAAAGTAAAACTTTGCAAACGTCGCCAATGCTGAAGAGTTGTTTCGCCCGTCCTAGCATCAGCGAAGGAGAAACTTTCGAAGTTTAATAGCAATGCAGTTAGAAACTTCGCCAATCATTCTATTTAATTGTCAGACTGACGAAGTCATAGCATATCGGAGATAGACCTCGTAAGTCGCGACATAAAAAAAACCCGCTCTTTTCAGAACGGGTTTCCATTATCTTACGAAAAAGCTGATTATGCTTTTTTCTCTTCTGTGTCGTCACCTTCAGCAGCAGGAGCTTCAGGAGCAGCATCTTCAGCAGCAGGTGCTTCTTCAGCAACAGCAACTTCCTCAGCAGCGGCCTCAGCTACAGGAGCTTCAACAGTTTCAGCAACTGGTGCAGTTTCAACTTCAGCAACCGGTGCGTCTTCAACTACTACAGCTTCTTCAACCGGAGCAGCTTCAGCCTTTGGAGCTTTAGCAGACGCAGCAGGAGCATCAGCTTTCTTAGCTTTTGAACCACGACGACGTGTAGATTTTTTCTCAGCAGCAGCTGCATCGCCATTTGTATAGATCTCGTTGTAATCAACTAACTCGATCAATGCCATAGATGCATTATCACCAAGACGGTTTCCCATCTTAAGGATACGGGTATAACCTCCCGGACGGTTTGCTACTTTGGCAGCTACATCACGGAAAAGCATAGAAACTACATCCTTGTTCTGTAAGTAACTGAATACTGTACGACGTGAGTGAGTAGTATCATCTTTTGATCTAGTGATGATAGGTTCAACATACACACGCAAAGCTTTTGCTTTCGCCAGTGTAGTTGTAATGCGCTTGTGTAGGATAAGCGAAGAAGCCATATTTGCCAGCATCGCTCTGCGATGGCTGTCAGTACGACTTAAATGGTTTACTTTTTTACCGTGTCTCATTGTTTGTTGTGTTTTGCACGTGCATACCGTCAATCAACCTTTCGGGATCGGGAATTATGCATTTCGCTTATTATTATATTATTTATTCTTCGTCTAATTTGAACTTCGAAAGGTTCATGCCAAATGACAAACCTTTAGATTTTACTAAATCCTGGATCTCAGTAAGTGATTTCTTACCAAAGTTTCTGAATTTAAGCATATCAGCAACATCGTATGAAACGAGGTCAGCTAATGACCGGATATCAGCAGCTTTAAGGCAATTTAATGCACGAACAGAAAGATCAAGATCAACTAATTCCATTTTAAGGATCTTACGCATGTGCAGAATTTCCTCGTCAACTTCTTTAGTTTCTTCTTTAGCCTGAGATTCAAGCATGATATTCTCGTCAGAGAACAACATGAAGTGGTGGATCAGAATCTTCGCAGCTTCTTTCAAAGCTTCTTCTGGATGAATTGAACCATCTGTTGTAATATCAAGAACTAATTTCTCGTAGTCAGTTTTTTGCTCTACACGGAAGTTCTCAATAGTATATTTAACGTTTTTGATCGGAGTATAGATCGAATCAATTGCGATAACACCAAGAACAGCGTCAACGTTTTTGTTTTCCTCTGCAGCGATGTAACCTCTTCCTTTGCTAACTGTCAATTCGATCTCCAGAGTTACTGAAGATTCCATATTACAGATAACCATATCAGAATTCAGAACCGTAAAGTTGTTAGAGAACTTAGTAATGTCACCAGCTTTGAACTGATCCTGACCGTTGATGATCACAAAGATCTTCTCGTTATCGCCAGACTCACCAGTTTTCTTGAAACGAACTTGCTTTAAGTTAAGGATGATCTCGGTAACGTCTTCTACAACACCTTTGATGGTAGAGAACTCATGAGAAACACCTGAAAACCGTACTGAAGTTATTGCAAAACCTTCCAGGGAAGATAAAAGTATTCTCCGTAAAGCATTACCAATGGTAACACCGAAACCAGGCTCTAATGGTCTGAATTCAAATGTTCCGTCGAAATCCGTAGATTTCTGCATGATAACTTTATCAGGTTTCTGAAATGCTAAGATTGCCATTTATCTAATTTGTTTATTGTTTAATGGATGTAAGATGTGAGATATGAGATATGAGATATGAGTTAGTCTCATAGCTCATAGCTCATTTCACATAACTTATTTAGAGTATAACTCGACGATAAGGTTTTCCTTGATGTTCTCAGGAATCTCATCGCGGCTTGGGTAGTTAAGGAACTTACCTGTTAAGGCATTAGCATCCCATTCTAACCAGCTGAATTTGTTTATAGTTCTTGCTGCAACTGAATTCGAAACAGCTTCAAGAGACTTTGAACGCTCACGTACTGCAACAACGTCACCTGCACGTAAAGCATAAGAAGCAATATTCACGATCTCACCATTAACAGTAATGTGCTTGTGGCCTACCAACTGACGAGCAGCTGAACGGGTTGGAGCAATTCCTAAACGGTAAACTGTATTGTCTAAGCGTGCTTCCAGGAATTTCAAAAGGTTTTCACCAGTAATTCCTTCTTTAGCAGAAGCTTTGTGGAAAAGGTTCTCGAAGTAACGCTCCAATACACCATAAGTGTATTTAACCTTTTGCTTCTCCATTAACTGCACTGCAAACTCTGATTGCTTACCTCTTTTTCTTGAGGTACCGTGCATCCCTGGAGGATAATTTTTTCTTTCTAATGCCTTATCAGGACCGAAAATTGGTTCTCTGA
>JAZKIH010000157.1:0-28727 GCA_040384965.1 Bacteroidota bacterium
GTATAGATATCTCCAAAAGCCATAGCTGCCAGCTCACCTTCCAGCTGTCCGGATACGGTGAGGTTTGTAGCTTTACCAAAGAAGTCTTCTTTGTAGTTTATAGTTCCGTCCTCATTACGCGGAATGTTGTCCGGATCGAAAGTTGAAACCCTGAACATCTCACCAGCACCTTCAGCATCTGAAGCTGTGATAATCGGGGTGTGCATGTAAACGAAGCCTTTATCGTTAAAGAACTTGTGAACCGCATACGCCAGAGCATGACGCACTTTAAATACGGCATTAAAGGTATTCGTACGGAAACGGAGGTGCGCTATCTCACGTAAGAATTCAAGGCTATGTTTCTTAGGCTGCAAAGGAAACTTTTCGGAATCACTATCGCCGAGAATCTCAAGTTTATTCACCTTGATTTCCACGCGCTGACCTTTTCCCAGTGATTCGATCAGAGTCCCTTCAATAGAAACTGAAGCGCCAGTAGTTAACCTTTTCAGCAGGCTTTCGTCTGTCGTATTAAAGTCCACTACAGCCTGGATGTTGTTGATGCTCGAGCCGTCATTTATAGAAATAAATTGATTATTTCTAAAAGTTTTAACCCAGCCCATAACAGTTACCTGCTGTCCAAATTCTGTAGTGTTTAAGAGATCTTTAATCCGTTTGCGCTTAGCCATGTTCTTGTATTGAGTTGCAAAAATATAAAATGGTTTGTTAACCGCAACGGGGAAGGAGAAAGAAGCGGGTATGAGGTTCCCCTACGATCGGAATGACGCTCCCTACTATCGGAATGACGGTGTGTCTTTTTACTTACAATTCTTTAGATCAGCGGTAACTGTTGACTGATCGTAAAAGCCCTGTTTGTTTCCAAAAGAATTGGTTACGTATACAATGATCTGTGCGATGTCGATATCAGGTAAAGCGGCGTTGCCGGGCATTGCGGTTTGATAACTTGTATCATGATTGCCTGAAGTTTCTGAAATGCCGTGTTTTATAATACAGGCAAGCATCGACTTGTTTTTCGTTAAACGCAAGGTATCGGTTAGGGGAGGATATAACTTACCGAGTCCTTCACCTTTAGCTCCGTGGCAGTTCTGACAGTTCGCTTCGTAAAGCTTTTTGCCGTTAACAAAGTACCGCTGGTAATTTAACTGCTGTTCATTGCTGCATGCCTGAAGGATTATCATTCCTGCAAACACGAAAACCGACAGATAGAGCAGTTTATTTCTCATTCAGCTTTTCTTCCGCCAGAAGTGTTTCCATATCAAGCATCATTTGTTTTACCTGGTCTTCTTTGGTTCCGTCATAGGCGCCCCGCAATTGTTTTTTAGTGTCGACCAGAACAAACCAGCCCTGATGTACTAATCCCTGCGGATCGGCATTGTCTTCGTACGCGGCTACCAGGTAGCTTTTCGCTGCGATGTTAAAGATGGAATCTCTCGAACCATTAACAAACGCCCATCTGCTGCTTTCCACCCCAAGCTTAGAAGCATAAGCTTTTAAGCGGGAAGGGACATCATGTTTTATATCAATTGAATGAGAAAGGATCTTAACATTTGGATTGTCTTTGAACTTCTTGTAAACCTCCAGCATATTACGATGCATGATAGGGCAGATGGTATTGCATGCAGTAAAGAAGAAGTCAGCAATATAGATTTTGCCATCAAAATCTTTGTCGCTAATTATAGCGCTGTCCTGATTCAGGTAACTGAAAGGGGGAATGGTCTGATAGACTGTATCCACCACAGTTTTCCCGTCAACAATATTTTCAACCGGTTCGCGCTGTCCTAAAATGGGAAGCTTCTTTTCAGTTTTATTAGAACAGGCTTGAAGAATAAATAATGCGAGTAAAAGGAATAAGGGAGCTTTCATGCCGCAAATATACTCCCTTCAGGATTATAAAGGCGAGTTTACGGGTTCAGATCTGCCATTATTTTGTCTATTTTCTCATCCTGTTCTTTGTTCTTTGCCGGAAAATCATCCTTGTTCTTTAAGTCTGTCTTCACACTGCAGTAAAACTTAATCTTAGGCTCGGTTCCTGACGGACGAGCCGATATAATGCATCCATCTTCGGTGATAAATTGGAGGACATCAGACTTAGGATAATCTAACTTTTTCGAGTTTCCGGAAATGAGATCGGTTTCTTTACCTAATTCATAATCTTTCAGAGTTGCAACCTTCGATCCTCCAAGACTCAGGGGGGTATTAGTGCGAAAGCGTTCCATCATAGCTTTTATTTCTTCCGCTCCGGTTTTACCTTTCTTAGTTATTGAAACAAGCTTCTCTTTGTAGAAACCATACTTTTGGTACATGTCCAGCATCGCCTGATAAAGGCTGCTTCCTTTGTCTTTGTAATATGCAGTCATTTCTGCGATAAACGCGCAGGAGATAACGGCATCTTTATCCCTAACCAATTCTCCTACAAGGTAACCGTAGCTTTCTTCGCCGCCAGCTATAAAAGTCTTCTTTCCAGCCAGCTTAGTCATGATGGCCCCAATCCACTTGAATCCGGTAAGAGTCTCATAGAAGTCTACATTTTTAGACTTAGCGATGTCAATGATCAGGGGAGTAGTAACTATTGTTGAAACGATATATTCATTTCCTGTTAGCTTGCCTTGATCTTCCCAAACACTTAGCATGTAATTAATTAGCAAGCTGCCAGTCTGGTTTCCATTGAGGAGTATGAATTCGCCATCGTCATTCTTAACGGCAATACCGACGCGGTCAGCATCCGGATCTGTCGCTAACACAAGATCGGCATCTATTTCAGCAGCCTTGGCTAAAGCTAACGTAAGCGCTTCTTTTTCTTCCGGATTAGGATACACTACAGTAGGGAAATTTCCATCGGGGGTGGCCTGTTCTTCAACAATTGTCAGGTTGGTGAAGCCAAACTGCTTTAGTGCTTTCGGTACCAAAGTAATACCGGTTCCATGTATTGGCGAGTAAACTATTCTCAGATCCTTTTGGCGTTGGATGACATCAGGAGAAACTGAAAGCTCGGTAATCTTATCTAAATAAAGCTGATCTATTTCATCGCCGATCAGTTCGATGTTTCCTTCAACGCGATTGAACTTAACATTATCGATGCTTCCCACAGCTCCAACTTCATCCATTACCATCTTATCATCAGGAGCAGTGAATTGTCCACCATCAGCACCGTATGCTTTGTAGCCATTGTATTCTTTAGGATTATGAGATGCTGTAATCATCACTCCGCTTTTACAACCTAAATGCCTGATGGCAAAAGATAGTTCAGGGGTAGGACGCAGTTCTTTGAAAAAGTAAACATGGATGCCATTGGCCGAGAAAACTTCCGCGGTCACGTTTGCCAGGTAATCTGACAGGTTCCTGCTATCATGAGCCACAGCCACTTTGATCTTTTCGCCGGGATATTTTTTGAGCAGATAATTACACAAGCCCTGGGTTGCCGAGCCAATTGTGTATCTGTTTACCCGATTCGTTCCCGGGCCCATTGTTCCCCTCAGTCCGCCTGTTCCGAACTCCAGATCGCGATAAAATGAGTCTGTGAGCTCTGTATATGACTGCGCATTCAGCAAATTTTGAATACTGGACTTGGTATCGGCATCGTAGCTGCCTTCCAGCCATTGATTTATCCTATTTGAGACAGATGGTTCTAAGTTTTGCATGAAATTGTGATTCTTTTACTGGTATATTTCTAGATAACCCCAAATTAGCGTCTTTGTTGCCAATAAAGTTTAACTAATGGCGGAATTTTAGCGTCTTTTTCCTATTTTTAGCTGCGCATTGCACAAGTATAAAAATCATTTGCTGCAATCTAAAATTCAACATTTAAATGAAGATACTAAAGTTCGGAGGAACGTCAGTCGGCAGTCCCGATCGCATCAAAAAATTACTAGACATTATTCAACCGCAGGATAGACAGATCGTTGTTTTATCTGCAGTTTCAGGAACAACCAACAGCTTGCTGGAGATCGCCCAGGCTTATTTAGCTTCAGATAAACAGAAGGCTTCTGATCTTACCAAGGCATTAAGGGATAAGTACGAAGTATTCATAAAGGAGCTTTTTTCAACAGAAGAAGGGCTGGAGAATGGTAAGGATCTGATCGACTATCATTTCAACCTGATATCTTCATTCGGCAATGAGCATTTTACGACAATAGAGGAAAAGGTTATCCTGGCACAGGGTGAACTGATCTCAACAACATTATATCATATCTATCTTACTGAAATAGGCGTAAGGTCAAGGCTCCTTCCAGCTTTAGATTTTATGAAAATTGATGAAGACAATGAGCCTGTGATTGATTACATCACAGAACACCTGCAGCCACTTATTGATGAAGATCCGTCGGAAACATTCTTTATTACACAAGGATACATTTGCAGAAATTCATTTGGGGAAGTAGATAATCTGAGAAGGGGAGGAAGTGATTATACCGCTTCCCTGATTGGCGCTGCAATCCGTGCGGAAGAAGTTCAGATCTGGACCGATATTGATGGTATGCATAACAATGACCCGCGGGTTGTTAAGGGAACCAAGCCAATTGCCCAGTTATCTTTTGATGAAGCTGCTGAGCTTGCCTATTTCGGCGCAAAGATCCTTCATCCGCAAAGTGTTTTCCCTGCACAGAAATACAAAGTTCCGGTTCGCTTGCTTAACACGATGGAGCCTGAGGCGGGCGGAACGCTGATAACCAATGAAAGCGAACGGGGCAGGATCAAGTCTATCGCCGCGAAGGACGGAATTACAGCGATCAAGATCCAGTCGAGCAGGATGCTTCTAGCCTATGGTTTCCTAAGACGTGTGTTCGAGGTTTTTGAGCGGTACAAAACTCCTATTGATATGATCACCACATCGGAAGTGGCAGTATCAGTTACTATAGACGAGACGCGATATCTTGATGATATTATCAAAGAGCTGAACAGTTTTGGTACTGTTGAGGTGGACAGTAATCAAACGATTGTATGTGTTGTAGGCGATTTTGGAGCCGACAAACATGGATATGCATCACGTGTTTTTGAGGCGCTAAAGCATATCCCAATCCGAATGATCTCTTATGGCGGAAGCAGCTATAACATTTCCATGCTGCTTGACGATAAGCATAAGGTTGAGGCACTTCGCTCACTTCACAGTCGTTTATTTGAATAATCCTGCATCAGCTCCCGGGTTGATAGAAATTTATATATGTTAGATCAGAATACAGTAACGCGTTTTGAGGCGTTAGAAACTCCGTTTTATTATTATGATTTGGAGCTTCTGCAGAAGACCCTTACTTCATGTAAATCAGCGGCAGATAAATATGGCTTCCACGTTCATTATGCTTTTAAAGCAAATTTCAATGAACGCGTACTGAAAGCTATTCAGCAAATTGGATTCGGTGCAGATTGCGTAAGCGGTAACGAGGTTAAAAAGGCAATTGAGATTGGATTTGATCCGGGAAAAGTTGTGTTTGCTGGTGTAGGTAAGTCAGACCGGGAGATTATTGAAGGACTGGACAATGATATTTTCTGCTTTAACGTAGAATCGGTGCAGGAACTGGGTATCATAAACGATCTGGCAGCTAAGCGCGGAAAAACTGCTCAGGTGGCTATCCGGATAAATCCCAATGTAGATGCACATACGCATCATTACATTACTACCGGACTAGAGGAGAACAAATTCGGTGTGAATCAGTGGGAGCTTAAGACTTGTGTCGAAGAGCTTAGAAAATCGACCAATCTGAAGTTGGTTGGGGTACATTTCCATATTGGTTCGCAGATAACAAATCTTGACATCTTTAAAAGCCTTTGTGTGAAAGCCAACGAGCTCAGTCAATGGTTCGAGGAACATGGCTTTCAGCTTCAAATATTAAATGTTGGCGGCGGGTTTGGGGTAGATTACCATAATCCAGATGAGGCAGCGGTAAACGATTTCGCGGCTTATTTTGAGATCTTCGATAAGTTTCTGGAGCGTAAGCCTAACCAGGAAGTGCATTTTGAACTGGGGCGGGCTCTAGTTGCTCAAAGCGGTAATCTGGTTAGTCGGATACTATATGTTAAGAACGGTTTGAAGAAGAATTTCCTTATCCTGGATGCGGGAATGACCGAACTGATGCGTCCGGCACTTTACCAGGCTTACCACAAAATAGAGAACCTTAGTGCCGACAAAAACGGAGAAACGGTGAAGTATGATGTGGTTGGACCTATCTGCGAAAGTACTGACTGGCTGGGTAAGGAAGTAGAGCTTCCGGAATCAAAGAGGGGGGATCTGGTTGTACTAAGAACAGCAGGTGCCTATGGGCAGGTTATGGCTTCGGGGTATAATTTACGTGATATTGTGAGATCGGAGTATTCGGAATAGACTCAGGAGTAGCAAACAAAAAAGCTGGATGCAATTCAACCGGGCCGTCAATTTCCAAAGGCTAGTCAGCTAGTAATCAGAACAAGAGGAATTGAAAAAGGCCTGAATAGATTTCTCCTATCAGGCCTGATAATAATTACTGCTGATAATTTACTCGAATGAACTGATCCCCGTAACATCCATTCCTGTAATCAGTAAGTGGATATCATGAGTTCCTTCGTACGTAACTACAGATTCTAAGTTCATCATATGGCGCATTACAGGGTATTCGCCAGTAATCCCCATTCCACCCAGCATCTGACGGGCTTCACGGGCAATGTTCATAGCCGTTTCTACACTGTTACGTTTTGCCATTGAAATTTGTGCTGGAGTTGCGCGGTTCTCATTTCTAAGTACACCAAGCCTCCATACCAGCAATTGACCTTTAGTGATCTCGGTGATCATTTCAGCCAGTTTCTTTTGCTGCAGCTGGAAGCCGCCAATGGGACGACCAAATTGTTTTCGTTCTTTAGAATAGCGAAGCGCAGTATCGTAGCAGTCCATGGCAGCACCCAAAGCACCCCATGCGATACCATAACGAGCCTGGTTAAGGCAGCCCAGCGGGCCTTTCAGTCCTGAGGCATTAGGCAGCATATTCTCTTTCGGTACTTTGACGTTATCGAAAACCAGCTCACCGCTGGCTGAAGCTCTCAGGCTCCATTTGCCATGGATCTCGGGAGCAGAAAAGCCTTCCATACCTTTCTCGACAATCAGGCCCTTAATTACACCTTCTTCATTTTTTGCCCACACAATCGCGATATCTGCAAAAGGAGAGTTAGAGATCCACATCTTTGCACCGTTAAGCAGATAGTGATCGCCTTTATCTTTTATATTAGTGATCATGCTCCCCGGATCGGATCCGTGATCTGGTTCTGTAAGTCCGAAACAGCCTATAAATTCACCGGAAGCGAGCTTAGGTAGAAATTTCTTCTTTTGTTCTTCCGAACCATAAGCATATATAGGATACATAACCAGAGATCCTTGTACAGATGCGGTTGAACGAATACCTGAATCACCACGCTCAATCTCCTGCATGATCAGACCATAAGAGATGTAATCAAGACCAGCACCGCCATATTCGGCAGGGATAGTAGGACCAAAGGCGCCAATATCAGCAAGACCTGGGATAAGATGTTTTGGGAACTGTGCCTTTTGAGCGAAGTCTTCAATTACCGGGCTGACCTCTTTCTTTACCCAGTTGCGCACGCTATCGCGCACCAGCTTATGTTCGTCGGATAATAACTCATCTATCAAATAATAATCTGGAGCTTCATACAAGTCTTTTTTTGATGACCTGTGTATGTCTTTGTTCTTTTCGGTTTCGAGTGACATAAGGAAATGATTTGCTCAAAACTAATAAAATTGTAAGAGGTATGAGGTATGGGTTATGAGGTTTCAGTTAAAACTGCCTATTATGCCGGTGAAAATGCCTGATGGCTGATACCTGAAACCTGCTGCCTTTTCTACCGATTTTTCTCCTGCTTTCACCGAATACTTCCCGCGTCCTGCCAATTAGGGATAGGCCAGCGTTGGATACCGCAGTACATTTGATCAACAAAACAAACAAGAAAAACTTAAAACATAAAATTATGAAAACTATATACACTTTATCAACAATGGTTCTTATCGCACTCTCTTTAAACAGTTCAGCCGATGATAAGATTAAAAACAGAGAGAAATCAGCGTCAGTTTCAGTCGCACCATTTATCTGGGGAGATCCAGAAGAAGCAGCATCAGTTGCAATTACAGAAGCAACAAAATTACTTGTACCTGTGGCGCCGTTCGTTTGGGGTTCACCTGAAGATGTAGTTAGCATCAATGAAAATGGTAAATCAATAGTTCCAGTAGCACCATTTATATATGGCAGCCCTGATGCTGAGGCACCGGAAGGTCTGGCATATCTTAAAGCAGTCAATGCACTTGTGCCAGTAGCACCATTCGTTTCCGGAGATCCGGATCTGGATGTTCCGACAGAATTACAATTGATTAAGTAAGCTTAAAGATCAAGCTCAAGACATTCTAAATTACCGCCAAAATAAAAGAGAGCCTTATATAAAGCTCTCTTTCTGGTTTAAGTTAGTTTGTGTTATTTGTTCACTTAGTTTTTCACAGGCCGGCCCAGCATCCAGCCAGCGACAGCACCTGCAACTGCCACCATTATAGCAGTACATAAAGCTTCCACGAAAAGGCCCTGAATTGAATACATATTCATCTGCCCGAACATAATAAAGCCTGATCCAAGTGTGTATAAGAAGAATGCGATAGCAGCGTAGCTGGCACCTCTCGCTGCGCTTACTACCCCTGCTGAGTTTAGCAGCCAGGCTATGAGAATACCCCAGATAAGATTTCCAACCCCGATTGCCCAGATATCGCCCGGATCTTTCATAAGACCGGGGTATGAGGGCATGGCGGACATGAAATAGTCTGCCATGAGGACGCCATAAATCAAGTACCCAACGAAGAAAGCAACAATTCCAGCTACAATCCCGCTAATTAATGTTTTTGTGTTCATGTTGTTGTGATTATGAGTTTAGTTTAAAGAAAATTAATGTTTTATAGTGATAAATGCAAGTTGAGTTTTAAACCGAATTGGTGATTAGTAATTAGTGATTAGTGGTAAGTATCACGAACCAAGACTGGTGAGAATAGGAGCTCTTGAGGGTTTGATTTTGCCATCAGCACCCAACGTTAAGAATAAACGCGATTGAAGCGGCAGCCTTGCCGGGCTGATCTGTTCTTTTTAGCGGATACTTTGTTGGCAAGCTAAAGCGTAAAGCGCGACTGTCGGAAAAAAGAACCACTGCAGATGCTTTCCAAAAATGCTATATCAATCTAATAACCAAAGCACGCGAACCTGGACCTCCATTTATGCGTACTTAGCCTCTTTCAAAAATTGTTTATATCTTTACTTTATGGTTTGGAAATTAGTAAAAGACGAATTACCCGAGCAGGCAAAGGATGTGCTTTTGTTTGACGGCGGACAGATATATTTTGGTTATTATAGTGAAAAGTATCACAAATTTGTTGTGGCAAATGACAAAGTTTCTCTTGAAGACTTCACTCACTGGATGACTCTGCCTCCCTTTCCATCAAAATCCTAAAACGGATACTCCGGCCAGACCGGATATAGCAGCTTTATAGGTAGTTATTACTCGCCCGGCATTGTTTTTGCATAAGAGCCGGGACGTGCTGTTGATCTGCTTTCACCTCATGGAGCGGGTTGACATCGTAATAATTACATCTACTATGAAGTTTAAAATAATATTAGCCTTATTGGCTCCGCTACTCTTTTGCGTACCTTGTATGGCGCAGAGCGGAGATGCTGTGCTTGGCGTTTGGCAAAGCGGACACGGAAATGTCAGGGTTCGGATCTTTAAGACAGGAGAAAATTATAATGGAAAGATCGCATGGCTCAGAGAAGAGAATGATGAATCAGGAAAGCCGAAAACCGATGAGAATAATCCTTCTGAAGCTCTCCGAGATCAGCCTCTGTTAGGTCTTGAAGCTCTGAGTGATTTTACATATAAAGGCGATGGCGTGTGGGACGGTGGAACTGTTTACGATCCCCGGTCGGGTAAGAAATATAGTTGCAAGCTGTCGATCAGTGGGAGCGGTGCGTTGGAAATACGAGCGTTTATGGGTATTAGTCTGATAGGTAAAACCCAGGTGTGGACCAGAGCCAAATAAAATTATTTCAAGAATCCTTTAATTTAATAACGTAAGCCAACACAAAATGGTAGACAAGACCCCCATTAAAATAATAGCCCTGATAGTCATTCCCCTTGTAATAGCGGTGATATTTCGATTTACCAGATCAACCAAGGATGATAAATCTGGAGACGGATCAGACAAGACTGAAAAGATTGATCTTCTTGATCCAGGGAGCGAGCAGGAAGCCAAAGTGCTAATTTCATGGATTTTACCCAAAGAACTTCATGAAATTTCGGGTATTGCCTGGTTGAACGCTACTCATTTTGCCTGTGTTCAGGATGAAATTGGTACAGTTTTTTTATTTAACATTCAGGATAATAAGATAGATCAGGAAATACCATTTGGTCCGAAAGGAGATTACGAAGGGATTGCTTTAGTAGGGAACACCATCTATGTTCTGCGGGCCGATGGGGTGATTTTCGGAATAGAAAATTATACAAGCAGTCAGCGCGGAGTGAAAATGTATAAGACGAGCCTCACTAAAAAGCAGGACAGTGAAAGTCTGGCCTATGACAAGAAAAATAACAGGTTACTCATTGCAGTAAAAGGAGCGGATCCAAACAGCCTGGATTATAAAGGCATCTATGCTTTTAACCTTGCGACAAAAAAGATGGCGGAAACTCCGGTTTATAAGATCGATCTCAATCACTCAATTTTTGGAGATGTTAAGAAATCGAAGAATGCAATAAGTCCCTCGGACATAGCCATTCACCCTTCAACCGGGGAAATATATGTGTTGGAAGGCACTAAGCCAAAACTGCTGATTATGAATGCTAAAGGCGAGATGCGCTCATTATATAAGCTAAAAGGCCCTGATTTTCCGCAGCCAGAAGGCCTGACCTTTAGCCCGGATGGGAAAATGTATATATCAAATGAGGGCGGTGATGGTGAGGGAAATATACTTCAGGTAGAACTCGTAGCTAAATAATTTGAAGGATGTACTGCATAAGTATATTTATTCGATAATCAGGAACGGGGCATAGTTATATAAAACGTTGTTCCTTTTCCCAATTCACTTTCGAAGCTGATTGTTCCATTTTGGAGCTCCGTAAACTCTTTACTTAAACTAAGTCCAAGCCCAACTCCTTTTTCGTTATTAGTGCCGTAAGACGATTGTGCTTTGACACTGAATATACTTGCTTTAGTGCTTTCTGTCATTCCTGTGCCGGTATCTTTAATAACTATACGGCAGTCAGCATTCTGGCATCCAGCATCTATGTCGACACTTCCTCCCGGATGAGTGAATTTTATGGCGTTACTCAGTATATTTCTGATCACGAGCTGCAACATATTCTGATCAGCCAATATCTGAAGATCGGGATCGATAGTGAAGTTTAACACGACGTGTTTACGAGTGGCAATGGGTTGAAACATTTCCAAAACAGGACGGATTGTTTCTGCCAGATTGTAAAGTTTTTTGTCCATAACAATCCCTTCCATCTGTGACTTCGACCACATTAGCAGGTTTGAAAGCATCATATCAGTATTCTGCGTCATCAGCATGAGGTCAGACTTGATCTTTCTTCTATCCTGATGGTCTATATCCATCACAGATAAAACTTCCAGGTAACTTTGAATAGATGCGATAGGGGCCTTAAGATCGTGAGATACGATCGAGAACATTTTGTTTTTTGTTTGATTAATGATCTCCAGGTCCTCGGCTTTAGCTTTTAGTAAGCTTTGTGATATATAGTAGTTCTTTTTAATATAACTCAAACCTATCAGCATGGTAATTGCGCAGAGACAATAAGTAGTTACGAGATCGCCGAAAGTTGAGAACCGGCTTACGTAATTACTCTGGATGGCTTGGGGATAGAAATATTCAAACGAAGGAAGTGCTAAAGCGATCAGGATATTGAGGGTTAGCCAATACTTATATGTTGCGGGTTCTGAGATGGCACTAACAAGGAAGAAAACAACCAGCAGTAACATCATGCTTGGTCCCGCTATTCCCGAATTGTAAAAATAATTGAGGATGAGAATGGCGTGGATAATTACGATAGAAAGCAGAAGGCTAATTTTCGTCTTGTTACGGAATCTCGAAAGATAATAAAGAATACATTGAATGACCATTGCCACCACCGATAGCCAGGCAGAAGCAGGCAAATTCAGCGCGAAGTTAAGCGGTATGCAATAGGCAAGTGTGACTATTGCGACGATACAGAAGGAATGAAATATCCTGAATTCGAGAGAAAAGTCAGAATAGTCCCCTGTCAAATAGTGGAGCGTTTTTTTGAGAGGCATTAGGGTTAAATATATGTTTAAAATGTATTTAAACATAGATATTGAAAAAAATATCGAACAGAAATACACTTGAAGAAACTTTTTTGTCATATAGATGTTCAGTTATTAACTAATTATTAACTAAACAGAAATTCAATGGAAACCTTTAAATCAATTAACCTAAAAAGTTTGTCTGCAATCTTTTTTCTAACGCTTACCAGCTTAATGGTAAATGCTCAGGATAGCACAAGCAGTTCTACAAGTACAAGATCGAGCAGCACAGTTACTACAGAAACAACAACGGTGGAGCCGTGGGTTTGGATCGTAGGCGCAGCAGTTCTCATAATCATCATTGTTGCTTTGGTTCGTGGTAACAGCAGCAGCACAACAACCAGCGCCGGAACAACAGACCGCGTTACAGTAACTAAAAAAGTTGAGCGCGAAAAAGACGTTTAAATCTTAGCATTTTAATCAGGCTCGACGCCAAACAGAAAGCCCCGATATCAGATAGATATCGGGGCTTTTTATTGAAGAACGTCTAATTCTATTGCGCAATAACTTTAATAAGTGAACCCTGAGCAACACGGTCAGTCAAGTTCATGCCATTCAGTATGGAAACTTCTTCAAGGCGATTCTGAGGAACACTGTAACTGGTAAGAGCCTGCTGTAATGTTCCGGCCTGTTTCACTGATTTGATTCTTACGCGGTCAGCTAGCTTATTGATCTTTTGAGCATCGGTAAGCTGCTTGAAGCTCTTCATACTTTGGGAAAAATACTGAGCGTAGTTATTAAAGTCAGCCGGAGATGAGGCTCCAAGGATCATATAAATATTGCCGCCATACTCGATCAGGTAAGTCATTGTTCTTGCTGTGGAAGCCTGACCCTGCTGCTGTGGCTTTACATCAGCAACCATGTAGATTGCATTGAGACCATTTACGGTAACTTTATTTGATTCCAAAACCTGCAAGTTGTTCTGCTGAACTACTCCATTTGCCGCTTCATCCAGAGTTTTGCCGGGAGAGAGAGTCATCATCATCAGCGCCTTGCCATCCTTTGGAGCCATCTGCACGCGCTGTGGTGTATTTTCGTAATTCCAGTTTTGAGGAACTCCAAATTGGAATTTTAAGACCGGATGATAGAATACGTTATTTTCAAGGTAACCACCTTTTGGATCTTCTCCATAGATGATGCCATCGATTTTTCTCAAATAACTATCACGGTTTACCTGAGGGTTAGTCAGGTTTAATTTTTTCTTCCATTCTACAGATAAGTTATTTACTGCGACATTCCGGTCTGCGGGGTTAGGATGGGTAGATAAAAAGTCAGGTAGCTCTGAACTCCCGGAGCCAGCGCTCTTTCTTTCTAAAGTGTTAAAGAATCCAGCCATCTCATGAGCGTCATATCCAATTTTAGATGAATACTCTACCCCAAGATCATCTGACTGGCGTTCGGCATCCCTGCCAAACTTTAGAAACAGCACCCCCAGGCCCTGTGAAAGAGGTTCTGCAAACTCTCCAAGCTGGGGAACTAATATCATACTCCCTATCAATCCCACTTGTCCGAGAACGGCTTTAGTTTGCTGTGACACGGTATGCCGTGCCGTTATATGGCCTATTTCATGACCCAAAACTCCAGCAAATTCTGCCTCATTGTTGAAGTGAGCCATTATTCCACGGGTGAAATAGACATATCCGCCAGGAACTGCAAAGGCGTTTACTACGTCTGAGTCAACTATTTTAAATTCATATTGAAGGTTTGGCCGATGCGACACGGCGGCCATGGCTTTACCTTTCTCAGTAATAAAAGCCTGGAGGTTTTTGTCGTCATACAAGCCATATTGCGCTATGATCTGCGGATCTGCTTCTTTTCCCATAGCAATTTCCTGCGCTTCGGACATCAGCACGATCTGCTTCTTTCCAGTGACGGGATTAACTGCGCAGGCATTGACCAGGAAGAGTGAGCTGGTCAGGTAGCCAAATAAAATAAATCTTTTCATATTAGTTTAGTAGTAAGCGTTTTAAGTGAATTGTTGGTTAGTTGTTTGGTGAGTCTTTTTTACGTTAAGCGCCTTTGCGGGAACTTAAACTCTCCATTAACTGAGAATATAAGTCGTCGCTGGAGGCTTTCTCTGGTTTAAGCTTTTTGATCGAAGGACGTTTACCCTTGGATTTTGCTTTTATGATTTTCAGCAGATCGCTGGTGTATTCGTCTTTAAATTGATCTATCTTAAATTTCGATGTGTATTGATCAATAAGCGCCAGACCAACGTCGAGCTCTTTTTTATTGATACTGATGTCAGTAGGTGTGAGAATTTCTTCCGTCGATCTAATCTCTTCGGCGAATCTGATTTTACTGATCACAATCACTTTATCAAGGGCGTGCAGAACACATAGATTTTCAGAACTGCGTAATACAAAGCGCCCTATTCCCGCCTTTTTCGATTTTAACAGCGCCTGCAGTAGTAAAGCATATGCTTTTCTCCCTTGTGTTTCGGGTTCAGAATAATAAGACGTTTCATAATAGATAGGATTGATTTCATCTATGCCCACGAAGTTTTCCAGCTCGATCATTTTCGTTTTTTTCGGGCTTGCGTCTTCAAAATCCTGATCATCCAGGATCACGTAATCATCATCTATCGCATAGCCTTTCACGATCTTCTCAAACGGAACTTCCTTTCGTGTTTTCTCGTTGATTCGCTGGAATTTTATTCGTGAATGATCTCTGCCGTCAAGCATATCCATATCCAGAGTACTATTCTGAACAGCGGAGTATAATTTTATCGGGATGTTTACAAGGCCAAAACCTATTGAACCTTTCCAAATTGCTCTCATAATATCAGGTCCTTTAGATTGTATCAACATTCTAATAATGAAATGGTTTGCCTGTCCGCGACGCGGCCGGAATTACTTTGCCGGTTTGATCCGGTGTTTCACCGAGTATCTGATCGGTTTAACCTAATAGTGATTTGAGCGGGACGCCAGGGGAGGTACATTTGATCAAACAAACGATAAACCACATCATGAAAACCTTAATAACCTTAGTATCAGCATTAATATTTATGTCAGCAGCTGTTCAGGCAGACGATATTAAAAAGAATAGAAAACATAAGAATCATACAGTGGCTGCAGCACCGTTTGCATGGGGCGATCCTGCTAACGATATACCTGCCGAACTTGTATCGCTAACCATTAAGAAATTGCAGGTTCCCGTGGCTCCATTTGTGTGGGGAAGTTCAGACGAGTTGCCTGAAGTAGTTGAAGTAGCTAAACATAAGGGCGCTTCAGTACCGGTTGCACCGTTCATCCTGGGAAATCCTGACGAAGAAATCACCCGTGATCTGAAGGTGTCACTTGCAGTGCGTGGAAGATAAGGAAGAAGTTAATCAGCCTATGGCTGACGTGTTATAACTCTCTAACCCAAATATTTCTAAAGCTGATAGCAGGACTTGGGTCTCCATGATCCTGCAATTTGATCGGGCTGGGTCCGTGTTTTTTATAAAACGGCGCTCCGATATAGACAGTTTCCCCTTTGAGTTCGATGTTGTTCTGAATAAGCACTCCATTATGAAGAACGGTAACTCTTGCTGGTGTTTTGATTGATCCATCTTCATTAAATACCGGCGATATCCATACAACATCATATGACTGCCACTCTCCTGGCTTTTTGGAGGCATTAACCAGCGGAATAAATTGTTTGTATATACTTCCAGCCTGACCGTTACTGTAAGTGACATTATTATACGAATCTAAGACCTGAAGTTCATAACCATTGTCGCCGGGCCCGGTGGATGCAAGGAATATACCACTGTTTCCCCGGCCTTGTCCGTCACCTGTAATATTTACCGGTATCTTCCACTCTATATGTAACTGATAATCAGTGAATGATTTTTTGGTTTGAATATTACCCGTGCCTTTTTTGACAGTGAACATATTTTCGGATACCGTCCACTTGGCTTGAGACTTATCTTTTACACTGGCCCACTCATCAAGATTTTTTCCATCGAATAAGATGATGGCATCAGCAGGAGCTGCCTGAGAACTTGCATTAACAGCAACTATCTTGGGTACAGGAGTCCAAACTTCTGTGTCTTTAGGGTTTTTGCTTTGAGCAGTTACAATATGAGCAGTCACTAAAAGAGTGGCAGTGAAACAAATGATTTTTTTCATGTGCAGGATTTTAATGCAACCAATATAAGGAAACCTAACACTATGCTCAAAATACTTTATTTTTGTTGCATGGGCATGATCAAGCAAAAGGTAAGTTTAGAAGGGGTGCGATTTTTTGCATACCATGGGTTTTACCCTGAAGAACAGATCCTGGGCACAGAATTTATAATTGACGTAGACACGGAGCTGGAAGTTTATTCAGCAGGCGAAGATGAGATCTCCAATACGGTCAACTATGAAAAACTATTCAATATAGTATCTGATGAAATGAAGATCCCGAGAAAACTAATTGAAACGGTAGCTCACGCCATCCTTGAACAAATCCGGCATGAGTATTTAGCGGTTAAGAACATCCGTGTACTGATCCGTAAGATGCACCCTCCACTAGGAGGGGATGTAAATAATTCGGCGATTGAATTAACTTATAATCGCTGAGATGTCATTCAATAGAATATCTGATGAACTCCTGAAACGATTTGTCGAAATTGTAGGACCTGAAAATGTTATCACAGACCGGGATCAATTGGCGCAATACGCACATGACGAAACGGAAGATCTTGTTTTTTATCCTCAAGTCGCAGTAAAACCATCGGATGCCGGCGAGATATCGCAATTGCTGAAATTGTGCAGTGACCACATGATACCTGTTACACCTCGTGGAGCTGGAACCGGACTAAGCGGCGGGGCACTGGCTGTTCATGAAGGGCTACTTATCTCAACCGAAAAACTAAATAAGATCATTGAGATTGACGAAAGAAACCTTCAGGCGACACTTGAAACCGGGGTAATAACGGAAGAGTTTATGAACGCTGCGGCGGAAAGAGGATTGTTTTATCCGGTGGACCCTTCCAGTAAAGGATCATGTTTTATCGGCGGTAACATTGCTCATGGAAGTGGAGGGCCGCGGGTTGTTAAGTACGGCACAATCAGGGAATACGTTTTAAATTTGGAAGTTGTTCTGCCCGGAGGCGAAATTATCTGGACGGGCGCTAATACATTAAAATATGCTTCTGGGTATAATCTGACACAATTGATGATCGGATCAGAGGGTACACTGGGTATTATAACCAAAGCGGTTTTAAAGCTAATTCCGATACCTACGCAAAATCTGGTTATGCTGGCTTCCTTTCCAACTAATGAAGATGCGTGCGCTGCTGTCTCCTCTATTTTCATGACTGGTGTGACACCATCAACACTGGAGTTTATGGAACGGAGAGGTATTGAATGGGTGATTGAATACGACCATTTTCTTTTTGATCTTAAGCCCGGTGTAGAAGCTTTCCTGATGATTGAGGTGGATGGTGATGATAGCGAACTGCTGATGATTGATGCTGAAAAAATAAATGTAGCGCTGGAAGCCCACGGCTGTACAGACGTACTTTTAGCGGATACATCTGCGCAGAAGGAAGCTATATGGCGGATGAGGCGAACTATGCCGCTGTCCGTGAAGTCAAACTCAATTTATAAAGAAGAAGACACAGTTGTGCCAAGGGCAGAGCTGCCAAAACTTATTGCGGGAATTAAACAAATAGGTTCGCGTTTCGGTTTTGATTCTGTATGTTATGGGCATGCCGGCGACGGAAATCTGCATGTTAACATTATCAAAGGAAATATGAGTGATGCCGATTGGAATACAAAATTAAAGGATGGTATACGTGAAATCTTTGAACTCACCGTTTCCCTGGGCGGAACCATTTCCGGTGAGCATGGTATTGGGTTGGTTCAGCGTGAATTCATGAGCATTAAATATTCTCAAAGTCACATGGATTTGATGCGTGGGATCAAAAATGTATTTGATCCTAAGGGTATACTTAACCCTGGTAAAATATTTTAAATATGGAAGTACATTCAAATGACCTGACTACAATGCTTGTCTCAGTTCTGTGCGGCAGTTTGCTGGGCATTGAAAGAGAATATCAAAATAAATCTGCCGGCTTGCGAACGATCGTGCTCATCTGCCTGGGATCGACCATATTTACGATGATCTCTCAAAAAATTGGCGGAAGTGACGATCGTGTTGCAGCGAATATAATTACCGGGATCGGCTTCATTGGAGCCGGAGTGATTTTCAAAGAAAACTTTAATGTAAAGGGCCTCACAACGGCTGCGGTTATCTGGATTTCGGCAGCGATAGGGATGGTGATAGGAGTTGAGCACTATAAGATGGCATTTATCTTATCATTTATCGTTTTAGTTGTACTTGGGGGATTCGCCAAAATCGAGTTCCTGATTGATTTTATCAACCACAAACGAATATACAGGATAACTTTTATTGACGATAATCTCGACAATATTGAATGGACAATGGGTATGATAGAAGAAGAGAAGCTCAGGGCATCAGTTGGGCATCTCTCCAAATCTCATAACAAGTTAATGGTGAATTTTGAAGTGAGGGGCAATAAAAAGCACTTCCATACTCTGACCGAAAAACTAGTTGCTAAACCTGAAATTCTGGGGATCGAACACTAATTGCTTCAAAATCCTTCATTTTGTTTTTCTGGTAGGCGGGGATAGGGACAGTTTTGCTTTGGTTGTAATCATAGGCTACACAGCTGGTTAGTCCTGTGGTGCAAATTTCTTCTTTGCCGTTCACCTTCTTTACAAGAATGTATTCTACATCAAAGCTGCTATTCCCTATGCGTGAAGTTCTTACGTACGCGTAAATCTCATCGTTAAGGAGGATCGGTTTGAGGTATTCTATTTCGGATTTCCGTACTATAATACCAACTTGATTCCAATCCCATCTGATTATCTCTTTCCAGTAAACTGATCGGGCTATCTCAAAATAAGTTAAATAAGTGGCATTATTCACGTGTCCGAAAGCGTCTATATCAGCGAATCGGATAGGAATTGATGTTTTATAATGATAGCCCTCTATTGTGCACATGTCTCTCTGTCGTGTAATATTTCTAAATAATGCCATTTTGTCATTAAATGCACCCGCATTCTGTATTAATAACACGATGGTATATCTATTGTTCTGTTCTCTTCAAAAATAATTACTAACAATTGGAGGATATAAAAATGACTTTAGTAAAATTTACAAACGGACAAAAAAATGGTGCCTTGAAATCACCTTATTCAGACATTTTCGGTTCTATATTCAATCCGGAACCTTACCTCGCTAAAAGTGTAATCACGCGTACGCCCGCCGTAAATATTGGCGAGACAGAAAGCGATTTTCATATTGAACTCGCTACGCCGGGATTGAAAAAAGATGATTTTAAGATCAACGTTGAAAAGGATCAGTTAATAATTTCGACAGATAAAAAGGCGGAAACTACGGCTGAGGCTGAATCGAAAAAATATAACAGGAAAGAATTTAACTATGATTCTTTCACAAGAACGTTCACCTTGCCAGAGTCTGCTGATCAGGCAAACATTCAGGCTGAATATACCGATGGAATCTTATTCGTGACAATCGCGAAGAAAGAGGAAGCAAAGGTGCAGGTAAGAGAGATTTCCGTTAAATAAGTTTAAGTTTAGGTTTGTTGATTAGAAAGGCAGCTTGTTATCAGGCTGCCTTTTCTTTTTTATTTATCCGGCAACCTCAAAAATTGTAGATTTGCGGCATGCCGAGAGAAATTTTAGAAAATAAGCGGAAGGCGCTCAAAATAAACCTGGACGAAGCCATTTACGGAACATTTGCGGAAATTGGCGCAGGCCAGGAGGTCGCCAGAAATTTCTTTACTGCCGGCGCAGCATCGGGAACTATCGCTAAAACAATGTCTGCATACGACATGGCATTTAGTAACTCAATTTACGGCTCAGAAGAATCCGGCCGGTATGTTTCGGAGTCAAGACTTGATAAAATGATTCGTCATGAATACGGCTTATTGTCTGAGCGTCTTCACGGCCCCCAATACGAAAATAAAACCTTTTTCGCCTTCGCGGATACTGTTTCCACGCTCAATTTTAATAAGACGAATGATCCGCATGGATGGCTGGGGATTCGTTTTCAGTTGACACCCGGCGGTGAACCTCATGAAATAGTGTTTCATGTACGCTTACTAGACAGCGACTCGAACTTACAGCAAAATGTTCTTGGCGTTCTGGGAGTGAATCTTGTGTATGCGGCTTACTTCTACAATAATAACCTTCAGGCGATGATCGAATCACTTGTAGATAATCTTTCTGTAGGTTCTGTAGAAATTGATCTTATCAGCATCAGCGGTCCACAATTTAAAAATGCAAACGACCGGCTGGTTAATTTATACCTCATAGCAAAGGGCTTTTCCGGAGCCGCTATCTTCGATCCGAACGGAGAGGTGAGGCAATCGAAAGATGTTCTGTATAAAAAAGATGTGATGATTCTTCGGACGAAATTCGGACAGAAATCCACGCCGAACTT
Organism: Bacteroidota bacterium; assembly: GCA_040384965.1. GTDB lineage: Bacteria > Bacteroidota > Bacteroidia > Sphingobacteriales > Sphingobacteriaceae > Daejeonella. The sequence goes on from JAZKIH010000157.1 coordinate 20,798, forward strand.
TGATCTGTTCAACCGTGCGGTGGAACAGTTTAAGAGATCACAAAAAGTCGAAGATAAAAATATCATTGTGCTGATTGAAGTGCTGATGACGAATTTTCTGGACGACACCGCCGAGATAGGTAATAATGAGCTGGAGAAATTTGCTGAGCGTGCGGAGGAATTATGCGCCACGGGTAATCATGTTATTGTGTCTGACTTTGCGCGTAATCACAAGCTTGCTCAATACCTTTCAAGATGTAATCCCAAAAGTGTAGGGATTTCAACAAATATTTCCAACCTGAGAAATATTTTTAACTCTGAAAACTACAGCGAAAATTACACTGATGAACTGCTGGCTTATATAAGTGACCTCTTTAGTAAAAAGGCTAAATTGTACGCCTATCCTTACCTTGATAAAACAAATAATCAAATTATTACGACAAGGAATATGCCTGTATCAAAAGAAGCCAAACATCTCTTTGAGTTCCTGGTACAGAACGGTTACATTACTGATATAGACGATTACGATACTAAAGATGTAAAGACGGTCTAGGTCTTTTTGCCAGAAGAGTTACCTTAATTCCTCATATTAATGTACTGTAAAGGCTGTCCAAAATCTTCTTTTCTGCACAGTGCAATTACGGCCTGCAAGTCGTCAATTTTTTTTGCCTGAACACGAACCTGATCATCCATTATTGAAGCCTGCACTTTCAATCCGCTATCCTTAATGCTCTTCACTATTTTTTTTGCCGTCTCTTTTTCTATTCCCTCTTTAATCTTAATCTCTTTTCGAAGCATATTTCCGGACGCATATTCTTCTTTCCCCAAGTCCATGCTGCCTGGATCGAGGTTGTGCTTTACCATTCTGGAAATAATTGCATCCTGAATTGCTTTCAAGCGCATATCATTTTCTGTAATGACTGTTATTTCATTCGTTTTTTTATCAAGCTCGATGCTGCTTTTTGAGTCATTGAAATCATACCGGTTGAGTATCTCTTTTTTTGCAGTATTTATAGCATTATCGAGCGTCTGACCATCAATTTTGCTTACGATATCAAATGTTGGCATAATTATTATTCTATTGGTTAATAAAACTTTTGTTAATATATTTAACTTGACACTTTTAAGTTAAGTCTTTATAAGAAATCTTAAATCATGAAAGCAAATAAAGCGAAAACATCTAAGAAAGCTGTAAAAAAAGTTTCTAAACGCGCAGTTAAGAAACAACTTGAAACTTCTATATCCGATAAGTTCCTGGAAGCATTAAAAGGATTGGGACACGATGCTGAGAAGCTGACTAAAGAGATTAAGAAGGCCAGCCGTGGATTAGCTAAAAAACTTTCAGATAAATATCATGAAGTAAAAGTAGCTGTAGAAGAGAAAATTGAAAGCAGTAAAAAGGTGAAATCAAAGAAACCAAAAAAGCAGATCACCTCACCAAAGAGAACAGTAACATCGTCTGTCGTTAAAGCCGAAAAAGTAGTTGCCAAAGCAACAACAGCTGCCGCTAAAGTAAAATCATCAGGCACCAGATCGGCCAGCACTGTTTCTGCCCCAAAAGGTGCTACATCTGTTGCTAGGAAACCGTCAAAAGCTGCACCATCAAAAGCTGCCCCAGCGAAAGCCAATACCTCTGCATCTTCTAAACCTGCTGCAGCAAAGACAGCTCCGGCTGCCAGAAAAACAACTGCACCCAAGACAGCGGCAAAGAAACCTGCAGCTAGAAAAGCAGCAACAACTCCAGCGGCAAAAGCACCAGTTGCAAAAAACACGTCAGGAAGAACTGCTAAAAACTAATCTGTAAACTAATTGTTTAATCGCAAACAGAGTTAATGTGATTTTAACAATCAATTAATATAAAATTTAGATTTTCGCAGTCCCGTCCGTAAGGTACGGGACTGTTTATTTATACCAGATGCCTAAGAATATTCCGCTTATTAATCGTGAGGTGAGCTGGCTGTCGTTTAATGACCGGGTTCTGCAGGAGGCTGCGGACAAAACCGTTCCACTTGTAGAGCGAATTCGTTTTCTTGCAATATTTTCTTCAAACCTCGATGAATTTTACCGGGTTAGGGTAGCTACTCTCAGCCGCCTTTCGAATTTGAACACTAAGTCAAAAGAGATATTCGGATATAATCCCCGCAAAACACTTAATCAGATCAAAACGATTGTTGTCCGTCAGGAGCGAAAGTTTAACCATCTCTATGAAGATGACATCGTAAAAGAGCTGGAACGTCAGAAAATATTCATCATAAACGAAAAACAGATGAATGTTTCGAGAGGGCAGTTCGTCAGAGAATACTTCCGCAACAAAGTGTTGTCAACACTTGTTCCGGTGATGATTGATAAAGATGCACCCTTTCCGCAACTTAAGGATAGAGCAATTTACTTTTTCGTAAAACTCACCAAAAATAAAAATAAAGAGAAGCATAAGTTTGCGTTGATCGAAATTCCTACGGATGGATCGAATAGATTTATAGTCCTGCCAGAGACCAATAATCTTAAATTCATCACTCTAATCGATGATATTGTAAGATATTGTCTTGACGACATATTCTTTATTTTCGACTACGATACAATTGAGGCCTATTCTATTCAGCTTACGCGGGATGCAGAACTTGATCTCGACAGGCATGTCAGCGAAAAGTTTATAGATGCTCTTTCTAAAAGCCTTCAAAAACGTGGTAAAGGCAAACCGATGCGTCTTCTATACGATACCGACATGCCCCTGGATATGCTCACCCATCTCGTGGCTGAGCTGGACCTTTCGGCAGACGGTCTTATCCCGGGTAACCGTTATCATAACTTCAAGGATTTTATAAGCTTTCCAAATGTTGGGGGCGCTGAGCTGGAATTTCCCAGGCTCGCGCCGTTACCGGTTGCAAACCTGTCGAGCGTTTCAAGTATCTTCGCTCAGATCGCAAAGCGGGACTTTCTAATAAATCTTCCTTACCAATCGTTCGATTATATCATTCACTTCTTGAGAGAAGCAGCGATAGATCCGAAAGTAAAGGAGATTAGTATCACTCTTTACAGACTAGCAGAAAATTCCCGTGTGATTCATGCCTTGATTAACGCCGCGAAAAATGGTAAAAAAGTAAACTGTTTACTTGAATTAAAAGCGCGTTTTGATGAGCAGGCAAACATTTTCTGGACCAACAGGCTTGAGGATGAGGGCATAGAAGTTAACTATGGAATGCTTGACTATAAAGTACATTCTAAAATATGCCTGGTGGGTAGAATGGAAAAAGGAAAGATGGTGCACTATGCTAACCTGGCGACAGGCAACTTTAATGAGAAAACTGCCTCTCTTTACTGCGATCATAGTGTTTTTACATCAAATCCATTAATCACCAAGGAGTTAGTCAAGTTGTTTGATGGTCTGCAAAAGAAAGTTTTTTATCGTGGTTTTGAGAACCTGATCGTGTCGCCTCTGGAGAGTCGCCAAAAGATCTATGATCTTATTGATGGAGAAATTAAGGTTGCTAAAGGTGGTAAGGAGGCTTACATCATTTTGAAAATGAACAGTCTCACTGATGAAGATATGATTGCAAAATTATATGAGGCCAACAATGCTGGTGTAAAGGTCAACTTGATTATCAGAGGGATGTGTTGTCTTGTACCGGGAGTCGAGGGCTATAGCGAGAATATTGAGGTTATCAGCATCATTGACCGCTTCCTTGAGCACGCGCGAGTATGGATTTTTGGTAATAATGGAAACGAAAGAATTTTTCTATCATCAGCCGATCTGATGGCGCGTAATCTGGATCATCGTGTTGAAGTTGGTTTCCCTATATTAGATCCCTTGGTGAGATCGGAAATACGGGATATAATCGATATTCAGCTGCGTGATAATACCAAGGCCAGGGAGATAAATCAGCTGAACAACAATCGCTACAAGAAGAATAAGCTTAAAACTGAAAACCGGGCGCAGCTCGATAGTTATACATATCTGAAATATAAAAAATAGGCCTTGAGATACGCTGCTATAGATATTGGATCAAATGCTGTAAGACTGCTTATTGCGGATATTATACAAAACGGTAAAGAGGTTTCTTTTAAAAAGAATACGTTGATACGGGTGCCGCTGCGGCTGGGTGACGATGCTTTTTTGGAAAAGAACATCTCTGACAAGAAAACTGAAGAGCTTGTAAAAACAATGATTGCATTCCGCAACCTGATGGATGTATATAAGGTGTCTGATTATATGGCCTGTGCCACTTCGGCAATGCGAGAGGCTAAGAATGGGCAGCGCATCGTCCGTCAGATCAAGAAGGAAGCATTAATTGAACTCGAAATTGTGGCCGGCCAACGCGAGGCGAATATTATTTATGCCAGTCACATCGAGTTGAGCCTCGAGCGTAAGAAGAACTATTTATATATCGATGTTGGGGGAGGAAGCACGGAACTGTCTGTCTTCAGTGACGGAGAATTAATCGCTTCAAGGTCTTTCAATCTTGGTGGCATCAGGATACTTGATAACCAGGATAAGGCAGAAACATGGGCCGAGATGAAAGAGTGGGTGAGAGGTAATGTCCAGAATTATAAAAATTTATCAGGTATAGGCACAGGAGGAAATATAAACAAGCTGTTCCGGATGGCCGATGGGAAGGACAATGACCCGATTACTTTCGCGAAGCTGCAATCTTTGTATACCTACCTTAATTCCTTCTCCCTGAAAGACAGAATAAATGTTTTAGGATTGAATTCAGACCGTGCAGATGTGATAATTCCGGCGGCTGAAATATACCTGACTGTTATGAAGTGGGCGGGAGTAAAGCAGATTTACGTACCCAGAGTTGGACTCGTTGATGGTGTTATACAATTACTTATTGAGAAGAATTTCAAAGCCTGATATCAGGCGTCAGCAATTTTCTTTGCTCCGACCCATAAAAAATAGGTTATAACAGGAGCCATAAATACGTCCATCGTATAATGAACGTGCTGTATAAGAACCGCTATCCCGATCACGATAGTAGCAATAAAAGCCAAAATCTTGTCTGTTCTTTTCTTAAGACATAGAAACATCAGAAACATAGCTGCGGTATGGCCTGAGAAAAATAGATCTTTTGTAATGAATTTAGGGCCGTAAAAGTAGTTGGATATGGGATCGTGTATCGCAACGAGGTCATCAGGAGCATTAAGGGGAACAAGTCCTATTGAAACAAACCTGGAAAGATTAATAAGAATAAATCCCCATAGGAAAGTTAAGAATATCTGTGGATCCTGCTTGAAGCGATGAAAAGTTAGCAAGGCCATTGACCAAATGGTAACAAATATAAAGAGCGAAAGATCGTAGGCAGGAAGCCACTGAAGCAAATAATCATTGAATTTTATTCCATTTCTCTGTTCTATTGCCTGATAGAAAAAAGGCAGGGTAATCAGTATCAAAGAAATAATGATCAGTCCGGAGATTAATTTTCTTCTGTAATCAGTTGATTGCCAGTTGTTTTTCCATAGACTTACAACTGCAGTAGTTTCTTGTATCGGCATCCTCTTTTATTAAAAATCCTGCAAAAATACATTTTTATATATAGACTTAAAATTAATTTAAAAGTTACGGGGAGTTAACATGAAATTATCTGAATATTGAGCGGCGAAATGTCAGCAGGTTATCGAACCCAGCCTGAAGGATCAACAGGGTTTCTGCCTTTCCAGATCTGAAACTGCATCTCACTGATGCCATCTCCCGGATCAGTAGCAACAGTTCCAATGGCCTGCCTGGTACTTATCTTTTGCCCGGTTGATACGCTTACACTTTTGAGCTTAGAATATATCGAAAAATACTCCCCATGCCTGATCATCACTGCGTAGTTATTTAGCACCATAAACACCTGACTGACCTGGCCTTCAAAAACAGCGTATACCGGCGCGCCCGGTGCAGTTTTGATATTTATTCCTGAATTGAATAGGGTGACGTTATTTTTATATTTATACTGTCCGAAGCCTTGGGTAACGATTCCCTGAGCTGGTTTCTGAAGCCGCCCCCGGTTTCCCATAAAGCTGGATGATAGTTTAGCATCCTCCGGACTAGACGCCAGAACCGATGTGCCGGTTGCCACTTTTGCCGCAGGTTTTGCAGCTGGGGCAGATGACGGAGTTTTTGCGGTAGAATTCGCTTTAGCCTTTGCTGCGGCAGCAAGCTTGGCAAGTCTGGCTTTTTCCGCAAGACGTGCCCTTTCAGCCGCCTTACGCTGTTCAGCTAATATCTCTTTCCTGATTGCTGCCTGAATAGCATTATTCAGGCTAGATGCTTCTTTTTGTTTTTTTGACAGTTGCGCCTGTAAAGTTTTTTGCTGTTTTGTAAGATTAGTCAGGATTTTTGACTGTTCATCTTTATCCTTACCCAAGGTTTGCTTTTCAGTAAGCTGATCGCTGAGAAGATTATTTTTTTCTTTTTTATTTTCGTCGAGGATGGAAATTTGCTTTTTGAGGGTGACCTGGGTGGTCTCAATATATTTTGCCTGAGATTTTCTGAATCTGCCAACCTGCTGAATATATTTGAGCCGCATGTAAGCCTGGTTGAAATCCCTCGCGGCAAAAACAAACATCATTTTGTTGTACGAACCCTGATTGCGGAACGCAAAAAGAATCATTTTAGCATACTCTTTTTTCAGTCTGCTTAGATCGGATTGCAGGGATCGGACTTCAGAAGTGTTAGTAGATATTTTGCTGTCGAGCATCTTGATCTCCGAATTGATCGTCCCGATCTTTTCCTCTCGCAACTTGATTTGAGTATTTAGTAAATTTATTTGAGATAGAGAGAGCTTTTTATTCTTATCAATTTTGCTCCGGCTTCTTTTTAAGGATTCAATCTCTTTGTTGATCGCATCTTTCCGTTTTTTTAATTCAGAACTGCTTTGTCCGTAGGACATTTGAACTGTTAAAACTATAAGAAGAAATGTTATAAACCTGAGTACCGGCATAGAAAGAGTTGTGCGCGGCAAAACTATTAACAATAGATGAATACGCCGCCATCTTTTTAATCTTTTTTCTACTTTTGCATCACACTCCCGCCATCTCATGCCCGATTCACGCCACCCGATTTACAATCTTCAGTTTGGGTTGTTGTGTATGAGCTCTTTTTTGTTCTCCGCCAGTTTTAATATGCTTATTCCTGAACTACCGGCTTATCTGGCAAGTCTTGGAGGAGCAGAGTACAAAGGATATATAATAGCTTTGTTTACACTAACAGCCGGAATATCCAGACCATTTAGTGGTAAGTTAACGGATAAGATCGGGAGGGTGCCAGTTATGGCTGTAGGTTCACTGGTATGTGTCGTTTGTGGATTGTTGTATCCCCTTTTAACTTCGATCGCCGGATTTTTATGGCTGAGATTATTTCATGGTTTTTCCACAGGTTTTAAACCTACAGCAACAGCCGCTTACGTTGCTGATATTGTACCTGGAAACCGCTGGGGTGAAGCGATGGGAATTCATGGACTTTGCTTTAGTACCGGACTTGCAATCGGCCCTGCCATAGGCAGTGAGCTTTCAGAACGATTTTCAATCAATGCCTTGTTTTATTGTTCGTCAGTTTTTGCATTATTTTCTATTGTGATCCTGATGAATATGAAAGAGACTCTAGTAAAAAAGGAGAGGTTTAAATTTGCGCTGCTTAAAATAAACCGCAAGGATATCATCGAAAAAAGAGTTATTGGAGGTGCATTTATCACGTTTTTGTCCTACCTGAGCTACGGAGCAATTCTCACTGTAATTTCTGATTGGGGAACCCACTTAGGCGTCGCCAATAAGGGCTTGTTTTACATGGTATTCACCGTTTCATCTCTAATGATTCGATTCGCTTCAGGCAAAATGTCTGACAGGGTAGGCCGTATTAGCATCATTAAGTTTTCATTGCTTTTGCTTGTAGCATCGCTTATACTTATCGGTCACGCGAGCTCGCCCTTTTATCTAATGTGTGCGGCAGCAGTTTACGGCATAGCTACCG
>JAZKIH010000158.1:0-15010 GCA_040384965.1 Bacteroidota bacterium
TAAAAAGATAATTTATCGCAAAAATATGTTATTTTGAATATTATTATGACCCATTTTCAATTTTTTCCAGTTAGGCAATGGAAATAAACAAATCGCTATTCGATAATCTGCAGAACTTTTTCGGGTTTGATAACTTTAAGGGTGACCAGGAAGCGATTATCACCAGCATACTTCAAAAAAAAGATACATTCGTTATAATGCCTACGGGTGGTGGGAAATCAATATGTTACCAGCTTCCTGCGTTAATGAGCGATGGGACTGCCATTGTGATCTCACCGCTTATTGCACTGATGAAAAATCAGGTGGATCAGCTGAGGGCTTTCGGCGGAACTGACAGTATTGCGCATTTTCTAAACTCTTCATTAAATAAGTCAGAAATAACGAAAGTAAAGGAAGATGTTACCAGCGGCGCAACGAAATTACTCTATGTCGCCCCGGAATCCTTAACCAAAACGGAAAATATTGATTTTCTTCGGGGAATATCTATTTCGTTTGTTGCGGTTGATGAAGCCCATTGTATTTCGGAATGGGGTCACGACTTCCGGCCGGAGTACAGGAAAATACGGCAGGTGATTGATAACATTGGCGACAATATTCCAATTATAGCACTGACAGCCACCGCTACGCCAAAAGTACAGCAGGATATCCAAAAAAACCTGCAAATGAGTAATTCATCTCTGTTTAAATCATCATTCAATCGTCCAAATCTGTTTTACGAAGTGAGGGCTAAAAGAGATGTAATAAAGGAGATTGTCAGATACGCGAAGATGAACTCCGGGAAATCCGGTATTGTATATTGCCTGAGCCGTAAAAAGGTTGAGGAGGTGGCAGAAGCACTTAAACTCAACGGGATAAAAGCACTTCCATATCATGCCGGCCTTGACCCGAAAACCAGAGCTGAAACACAGGATAATTTTCTGATGGAAGATGTTGACGTGATTGTAGCTACTATAGCCTTCGGAATGGGCATCGATAAGCCGGATGTACGTTATGTAATTCACCATGATATTCCCAAAAGCATGGAGGGTTATTACCAGGAGACAGGCAGGTCTGGCCGGGATGGCGGTGAAGGCATCTGTGTTGCCTTTTATTCTCAGAAGGATATTGATAAGCTTACGAAATTCATGAAGGATAAGCCTGTTTCGGAAAGGGAAATAGGGACACAAATTTTGAAGGAGGTAATTGATTATGCCGAATCTTCAGTATGCCGGCGTAAGCAGATTCTCCATTATTTTGGCGAGAACTTTAACGAAGCAGGGTGCAATAATATGTGTGATAATTGCAGGCACCCAAAAAAGTATTTTGACGCTGAAGCACCATTGTTAAGGGCTCTAACTCTTATCCGCGATTTTGGGGAGAAATTTGACGATCAATACATTATCAATTTCATGCTGGGAATTGACAATGCTCAAATATCATCATATGAGCATGATAAGCTGCCTTTATTCGGATCTGGTAAAGGTGAAGGTGAAATTCTATGGAAATCGCTGATGCGTCAGGCAGTGTTAAACAATTTCGTTTTAAAGGATATTGACAATTACGGACTTCTGAAGCTTACGAAGTCCGGCAAGGCTTTTATTGAAAATCCACATTCAGTAAAATTCATCCTTAACTATCTCATGGAGACGGCGGAAGATGAAGTAGAAGAAGCTCAGCACCAGGGTGGTACATTGGATACCCAGTTATTGCAAATGCTGAAGGACCTTCGAAAGAAGATTGCCAAACAGAAGAATCTTCCGCCTTTTGTGATATTTCAGGATCCGTCACTCGATGAAATGTGTACCCATTATCCTGTTTCATTAGATGAATTAAAGCAGATCCAGGGAGTTGGTTCGGGAAAAGCCATGAAATTTGGGCAGCCATTTATCGATTTGATCAAAAAATATGTGGACGACAATGATATTGACCGTCCGGTCGATCTTGTAATAAAAAGTGCTGCAAATAAATCTGCTTTAAAAGTTTCTATCATTCAAAATATTGACCGTCAGATCGCTTTGGAAGATATTGCGTCGGCGAAAGGTATCTCATATGATGAAATTCTGAAGGAACTTGAAACGATTGTTAACTCAGGGACAAAGTTGAATCTTAATTATTATATCGATGAAATAATTGAAGAGGACAGGCAAGATGAGGTATTTGATTATTTTCGTGCCTCAGAAGTGGATTCCATAGATAATGCTCTTGCGGAGTTGGGAGATGACGACTACACCCGTGAGGAGGTTCAATTAATGCGTATTAAATTTTTATCGGAGCTAGGAAATTGATGATTAGTAATATTCCCAGGATCAAACATTCGCAAACGAATAATTTTTTCCTGATGGCGGGGCCATGTGTGATTGAGGGTGAAGAGATTGCTCTCAGGATAGCAGAACGTATAGTTTCTATAACAGATAAATTGCAGATCCCTTTGATATTCAAGGGCTCTTACCGTAAAGCAAATCGCTCAAGGCTTGATTCTTTTACTGGCATTGGTGATGAAACGGCTTTAAAGATCCTTGCAAAGGTAGGCCGCGAATTTGATATTCCATGCGTTACCGATATCCACGAAAGTGATGAAGCGGCCATGGCTGCTGAATTTGTGGATGTTCTGCAAATACCAGCGTTTTTATGCCGTCAAACGGATCTTCTTATAGCTGCGGCTAAAACCGGGAAGATCGTGAACGTAAAAAAAGGCCAGTTTCTTTCTGCCGGCTCTATGAAGTTCGCTGTGGACAAAATTACTGAGTCGGGTAATTCGAACGTGATTCTTACTGATCGCGGTAATACTTTCGGTTATCAGGATATAATTGTTGATTATCGTGGTATACCAGAAATGAGAGCATTTGGTGTTCCGGTGGTTATGGATTGCACACATTCACTGCAACAGCCGAATCAGGCTAGCGGAGTAACTGGAGGTAAGCCCGCGCTAATTGAAACAATTGCTAAAGCGGCCATCGCGGTTGGAGCTGACGGGCTTTTTATAGAAACTCATCCAGATCCGGCACACGCTAAATCAGATGGTGCGAATATGCTTCACCTTGATCTTTTGGAAGGGCTAATGGCGAAACTTATACGGGTTAGGGAAGCCATTCTCTAATAATGTATGGGCGTTAAAGAAACAGTGAGAAAGCAATCAGAAAGGTGATAATAAAAACCATGCTTAAGGCAATCAGAAAAACCATGTCTGCAGCTCTTTCGTAACCATTACTCAGCGACTCTTTTCCAGATCTTATAGACAAAAAAGACAGAAGACTGCTTGTCATCAGTAAAATGCAGGCAATGCCAGTTACTTCATCGATCGTTGTAATCTCACTAAACCGCGAAACCTTTAATGAGGTAAGGACGATCAGGCAAAATCCCAATAAATTGGAGGAGGTATTGAGTATATGTGCTGATTTGCCGTTTGCCATCGATGCCTACTTGTAAATATTGCTTTTCAGCCATTCAACGCTGGAAGCTGGATCTTCAATGGTTTTGGCTCCATCCTGTTCGATGAAGGTGTGCTCAACACCTGAGAGCTTTGAATTTGTGAAAATGTTCTTGAAATCGACTTTGCCTGTTCCAACCGGGCATGGTCTTCCTGTGGTTTTATCCAGATCTTTAACGTGCCACAGCGGGAATCTGCCAGGATATTTTTTGAATAATGCTACAGGATCTTGCCCGGCGGCAGTTGCCCATGCGAGATCGAGTTCCATAAAAACTTTCTTCTTATCTGTATTTGTGAGGACATAATCGAATGCGCTTACGCCTTCTATCTGGTCGAATTCTGACTGGTGATTATGATAGGCAAATCTCATTTTATTTTGTGCAGCCAGATCTCCTGCCTTAACAAAAACTTCCGCTGTGCGCTTTATTTCATCAAGCGTGGAGATAGAGGAGCTGGAGCAAACTACCCAACTGCACCCACCTTCGGCTGCATCATTGATTATTTCTTCGACGTTGTCACGCAGATTGCGCGAGCGCGGACGAGCTGCAGTCGACGCTGCCGCGGAGGCCTGCGGAGTACGCGGAAGACCCCCGATGTGATTCCCGATCCATTTCAAGCCTTCTTCCCGGACCATTTCTGCGAATACTTTTGGTGTCTGACCATAATATAAGCCATTGCCTCCCGTAGCTGTCTCAAGTTCTTTAACTCCAATACCTGCAATTTGCTTTAAGACTGCTCGCGTATCTGCACCCGGAGCGTTCAACAGAAACCCAAGAGTGTACACCTGCAGTCCGATGGGAGGATATTTTGCGGCAAAAGCAAATGTGTTGGCTGCGGCCCATTCCGGTAATATACTTCCAAGCGCAATGACACCTGAAGCTTTTAAAAATGATCTTCTGTCTGACATATTTTATTTTTTACTGTTGAACTCATATTTGATATTCCAATTGAACTTTTCGCCTGGCAGCACCTTCACCTTTATAAAGGGTTCCGGGCTAAGGGTAGTGGGTACCGACCAGAACATAAAGTTTGACAGTGGCTTGTCAGACGTAATTCTGACACTTGCACCAGTACGGGAATTTGCGACTGTAAAATCGTAATCTTCAACCTTGTCGCCCGTAAATCCTTTTGGATATTCCATGGTGCTTTCACCTTTGGAAAGAACCTTTAGATAATTCATCTGCTTATTTTCAAACCTGATCAGGTTTTTACCTGCAGACTGATTATTGATTTCAAATGGAAGGGTAACGGTGAAATCCGGACCCGTTGGCTGTTTATCAATAACAAAGAAGTTATGATTGAAAGTATTAGTCTCAATTACATTTTTTCCAACGTTTTTGAGACTGTGCTCAAGCACAAGCTCCGGCTTGTTCTTAACCAATCGCAGGGTTTTTTTATAGATATAAGAGTATCCATTTACATCATTCAGCTCGTGTATAAACGTTATGCTTTTCCTCTTCTTTTTGGTTTTCCATGTTCCATCATTTACAATTTCGAACTGACTTGAAAAACGATATGGATTGGCATTGATTTTTTTCAAAGTTCCTACGCCGATTTTAATAAACGTCTCACCGGGTTTTGCTGCGTCATATCCAATCGGGTCGAAAGCCTCAACCGGACCCTGAATTGCGTCATGAATCTTTGGATCATGCTTAGCATACCACTGTCCGAAGAATTCGTGATCTTTATACTTCAAACTTGAAATTATTCCTGCCCAGTCAAATCGGGTTGCCCGGTAAAAACCGTTTTTCCCATCTGGTAAGTAAAGCTTTGCTTCGATCAGCCCGTTAGATATTGAAGCTTCAGGATACTGAGCAAAAATTTTCAATGAAGAGAACAGGAGCAGGGTAAGTATAAACTTCTTTTTCATAATAGTAAATCTAGCAAAAAAGACAAGACGCGAAATTGAAGGATTGCCATTAAACGGGACAATTAAGAGCCTGGATGTATTATTTTTGCTAAGTATGCTGAAAAACTACACTCTGTGATGATCAGCTTTCCATTTCTGAATTGCTTGCTTAATTTCTTTTGACTTTAAATTTTCAGTCACAGCTCTTGCGGCGAGTTCTGGAAGCTCTTCATCGGGGGCAAAACGCAGAGCGATTATTTGTCCTATCCTTAACTCGGTAGGTAGTGGCTTCCCCGTAAGAATGTAGTACCGGAAATTTTCTTCCGCACGAATTGCGCGGTCCTGAGCTCTTAACGGAAATAGTCTGACATAAGCATACATGATAGCGCTGCAAACAAATAATAACATTATGAGACTTGCAGAGTAAAGGTTGCTGCTGTGAAGGGATTCGTAAAGGTTAACGCCAGAACCTATTAATCCTGCTAGCAAAAGAACCAGCAATATCCTGTGAAATCCAATGACCGAGCGGGCATGATTGTGGTAGTTTTGTTCCATGTTATTTTTTTAAAATCTTAAATTCAGTACGCCTGTTATCCTTGCGAGTTTCTTCCGTCAAGTTATCTTTCACCGGAATACTTTCGCCGTATCCTTTAAAGCTAAGTTTGGATGCTGGCACCTTGTTCAGGACAAGATAATCATAAACTGTCTTTGCCCGGCTCTCGGACAGCACCTGATTTGATTTATCATCGCCTACATTGTCAGTATGTCCGGCAATTTCAATTGAAACGGCAGAGTTTTCCTTTAAAAACGTAATCAACTGACCTAGTTCCGTTTTGGATTCGGGCAGCAGATCGAACTTATTAGTCTCAAAAAATATGTTATTAAGCACAACCATTCCACCGACCTCAATCTTTTCCAGAGGTACTTCAATCATGTAAGGCTTAATGGCGCCTTTAAGTTCAGGAGTGAAATTCTGGGAATAGAACAGGTATCCAGGCTTGGATACATTCAGAGCAAATGAGTTCCCAGGCGTTAATGTAGCAAGAAATTCACCTGCAACAGCATCTGTAAAATCATCAAAAGCGAAACCGCCGGTTTTTAAGTTTATGATCTGGATTTTCGCCTCTAAACGCTGCTTTGTAGTTTTATCAAGCACTATGCCTTTTACATAAGTGACAGTCTTCGGGCGCAGGTTTTCCGGCATTTCAAATGAGTAAATATCGAAACCACCCGAACCTCCCTGCTTATCGGAAGCAAAAAAGGCCAGGCGACCATTGCTGCTAATACTTAAGCCGCTTTCCTCACCAAAAGTGTTTATTGGGTATCCCAGATTCTGCGGCTTTTCCCACATAATTTTCTGCTCGCCGGGATTCTTTTTATGGGTCATGAAAAGGTCTTTATTACCTAAACCAGGCCAGCCGTTAGATGAAAAATAAAGGGTCTGATCATCCGGGTGAATAAAAGGGGAGTGCTCGTCATAGGCAGTATTGATTTCAGGACCCAGATTAACGGGTACGCTCCAGGACCCTTCAGCCATTAGGTCCGACTTCCAAAGATCGTAACCACCTCTGCCGCCATTTCGCGTGCTTACGAAGTACAAAGTACGTCCGTCAGCACTTATCGACGGCTGTGACTCCCATCCGGGTGTATTAACTGGTGCTCCTATGTTGAACGGCCGGCTCCATTCGGAACCTTCCCATTTTGAAATGTAGATATCGCATCGTCCAAGGCCATCCGGTCGGTTGCAGCCGGTAAAAAACAGGTAATTACCATCCGGAGATATACATTGGGCGCCTTCATTGAACTCAAAAGTGTTAATGTTTGCGCTTAGTGCTTTTGCAGCTGTCCATTTCTCGTCACTTTTGACACTCGTGTAAAAGTCTTCATTGTTGCTGGATTTCCGGGTGAATATGATCTTCCCTTCATCGGCGGTAATTACGGGTAAATATTCGTCCTGATTAGAATTAATACCCGATCCCATGTTAACAGGTTTGAAACTAACAGGTTTTTTAATTGCCTCAAGGCTGAATAGACAGTCCGCTATATATTTGCCTGTTCTAATCTTACTTTCATCGCTCAGGCCAGGGGAGGATGCATACTTCCTGAAGTGAATCAGAGCATTCGCATATTCTCCGGTATTTAGCTCGCTTTCCCCTAATCCGAAATAGGTGAGGTTATAGAATTCAGGATCAATAGCCAGCACTTTTCTGTAACTAACCACAGCGTTAGTATAATCCCCCAGTCGTCTGTAAAGGTCCCCAAGCTGCTGATAGGCTGCGGTAAACTGATTATCTTCCGAAACGGCTTTTTTAAGTTCAGTTATAGCCATATTATAGGCCTTGTCACCGATATATTTATTAGCCTGCAGGTAGGATTTCTGAGCCAGCTTGTTTTGGGAAGAAGTTACCTTTTGTCCAAAGGATGCAAGCGAGCAGAGGCATAGCAAAAACAGCAGGATCTTTCTCATCGTATAAGTTAGTATATGAAGTTAGAAAATATACTTATAGATTATTTTCTAATTTTCTTATAAACGAGAAGATATGGCATTTTGATATAAAAGGTGTTCTGGTGTAAGATGGGATTCGATGATGAGAATTGATTTCTTCTTTTTTAATTGTAATGGCGTTGCCGGCTTGGGCGGGCCGGGCTTTCCGTTTCAATCTTTTTTTGGCAGGCCAAAAAAAGGATTTCCACGACAATCCCTAACGCACTGAACGCCATACCTATCGATACATCTGATTATGTCGACTATGGTATATTAAGATACTTATGTGTCTGCAACGAGATCTCCCATTTGGGGTTCTGCATGACGTAGTCAATAATCAACGGTGTCATTTCAGCAGATTTGGACCATTCAGGCTGCAAGTATAGTTTGCAGTTTTCCGATACATGCTGAGAGTGCTCTTCAGCCCAGGCGAAGTCGCTTTTATTAAAAACGATAACCTTCAACTCACCAGCTACCGGACTAATATCTGGTCTTGGAGATTTAAATTTTTTAGGAGAGAGGCAAATCCAGTCCCAGTTACCGGAAAGCGGATATGCTCCCGATGTTTCAATAAAGGTTTTTATTCCTCTCGACTGAAGCTCCGCCGTAAGATAATCAAGATTGTAGATCAAGGGCTCGCCACCCGTAACAACGACAGCTTTGCCGGGGAATTTTTCGGCATTCTGGACGATTTGATCTGCGCTTGTCAGTGGATGCAACTCTGCATCCCAGCTTTCTTTTACGTCACACCAATGGCAACCCACATCACATCCGCCGAGACGAATAAAGTATGCTGCCTTGCCTGAATGAAAGCCTTCGCCCTGAATGGTGTAGAACTCTTCCATTAATGGTAATAAGGTGCCGTCAGGTGGGATTTGATGTGCCATTTTGTAATTTAGGATGCAAATATACTTAGTTTAGCGTATTAGGCCGTTATTAATACGTATTGCGACATAGCAGTGACACATAACATATGGAGTGGATCAAATTATTTTCCCATGATATTCTCAACGAGGAGGATTTTATAAAACGTATTGAGGTTTCCGGGAGAAGGCTGTGCGCTGTCAAAACAAATGGTAAAATATTTGTCGTTCAAAATAAGTGTCCACATGCTGGCGCTGACCTCAGCCAAGGCTGGTGCAGCAATGGAAATATAGTCTGTCCCTATCATCGGCATGAGTTTGATCTCAACACTGGCCGCGGAAAGGCAGGACAGGGTAATTATATCCATACATATCCCACCGAAATGAAGGAGGATGGAATTTACGTTGGTTTAAAAGATAGCTGGTGGAAAATGTGGTGATCTAGTAAATTTCCTTTTTTGCCGAGGCGAGTGTGTTTTTAAGCAAGCCAACAATTGTCATCAATCCAACACCGCCTGGTACTGGAGTGATCCATGACGATTTCGCTGACACATTTTCAAAATCAACATCACCATATAGTTTATAACCAGACTTCGTTTCTGTTGATGTTTCGCGGTTCATACCTACGTCAATTACAACTGCGCCGTCTTTAACCATATCTGCGGTTATGAAATTTTTCTTTCCGATGGCTACGACCAGGATATCTGCGTCGAGAGTGAATTTCTTTATATCCGGCGTTTTACTATGGCAGATGGTGACAGTACAGTTCCCTGGATTGGTATTGCGAGCCATCAGGATACTCATTGGTGAACCCACTATATTACTTCTTCCAACAACCACACAATGTTTACCAGCAGTTTCAATATTATATTCGGCAAGCATTAATAAAATGCCGTACGGAGTAGCAGGTAAGAAGGAGGGCAGGTTACGCTGCATGCGTCCTAAATTTACCGGATGAAATCCATCAACATCTTTCTCTGGTGAGATGCACTCGGTTACTTTATCTGCTGAAATATGTTTTGGCAAAGGGAGCTGAACAAGAATCCCATCTGTTAAAGGATCTAAATTTATTTCTTCAATTTTTTTTAACAGCTCGTCCTCGGTGATGTCGCTTTCGTATCGATATAATGTCGAATCAAATCCAACTTTTTCGCAATTCTTTATTTTGCTTGCGACATAGGTTTCGGAACCGCCATCGTGGCCAACAAGGATGGCTACAAGATGTGGTTTGCGGCCGGTTTTCTCAAGGACTTCGGCGGCTTCCTCCGCGATCTGTGATTTTAGTTTTTCAGAAACAAACTTTCCGTCAAGTAACTGCATTCGTATTTAAAATATTAGGTTATCCACATTTAATGGCTTATCCACATTTATTTTTCGCTAATCGCGAAAAGAGATGAATTAGTCTCAATCTAGCTTTAACACTGCCATAAATGCTGTTTGAGGTATTTCAACATTACCGACCTGGCGCATTCGCTTCTTACCTTTCTTCTGTTTCTCGAGCAGCTTCCGTTTTCTGGAAATGTCTCCACCATAACACTTGGCAGTCACGTCTTTACGAAGAGCTTTGACAGTTTCGCGGGCAATTATCTTTGCACCAATCGATGCCTGTATAATAATTTCAAACTGCTGACGCGGGATAAGCTCTCTTAGTTTTTCACAGATTTTTTTGCCGAAATTATAGGAGTTACTTCTGTGAATAAGAGAGGATAACGCGTCAACAGGTTCGGCGTTAAGAAGTATATCCAGCCGCACAAGATCTGATTGACGGTAGCCAATTTGATGGTAGTCAAAAGAAGCATAACCTTTCGAAATTGTTTTTAAACGATCGTAAAAATCAAATACAATTTCTCCCATCGGCATTTCAAAGATCAGCTCGACACGGTCGGATGTTAGATAGGATTGATTTATAATTGTACCGCGCTTTTGAATACAAAGCGACATAATCGGTCCGACGAATTCTGATTTGGTTATAATATTTGCTTTGATAAACGGCTCTTCCACATGCTCAAGTTTACTTGGATCTGGGAGATCAGAGGGGTTATGTACATCAATTTCCACACCTTTAGATGTAAACGCTTTGTATGACACGTTGGGAACAGTTGTTATAACCGTCATGTCAAATTCGCGCTCTAAACGCTCCTGGATAATTTCCATATGGAGCATTCCAAGAAATCCGCAACGGAAACCGAAACCTAAAGCAGCAGATGATTCAGGTTCAAATACAATGGAAGCATCATTTAGCTGAAGCTTGTGCATTGCTTCACGGAGCTCTTCATACTCATCAGTATCAACAGGATAGATGCCCGCGAATACCATGGGTTTTACTTCTTCAAATCCTTTTATCGGCTCGCTGCTCGGCCTTTCCTTATGAGTGATGGTATCTCCAACTTTTACCTCGCGGGCTTCTTTTATTCCCGAGATTATGTAGCCCACATCGCCAGTTTTAATCACATCCTTTGGCTTCTGGGTTAGTTTTAAAGTACCTACCTCTTCAGCTATATAATCTTTTTCAGTCGCAACAAACTTAACTTTATCGCCTTTACGGATCTCTCCGTTCAATACTTTGAAATATGCTATGATACCCCGGAACGAGTTGAAAACTGAATCGAAGATCAGAGCCTGCAGTTCACCATCTGGATTTCCTTTCGGAGCGGGAACACGTTCAACGATAGCTCTTAGAATATCATGAACTCCAAGTCCGGTTTTGCCGGATGCCGGTATAATCTCGTCGCGTTTACAACCGATCAGTTCAATAATCTGATCCTTCACTTCTTCCGGCATTGCTCCCGGCAGGTCCATTTTATTAAGGATCGGGATAATCTCCAGATCGTGCTCCAGAGCCAGGTAAAGATTTGAAATGGTTTGAGCCTGGATACCCTGCGAAGCATCAACGATTAATAGCGCACCTTCACAGGCAGCTATAGATCTGGAAACTTCGTAAGAAAAATCTACGTGTCCGGGAGTATCAATTAGATTAAGTACATAGGGTTGCCCATCCTGGATATAATCCATTTGGATTGCATGACTTTTTATAGTGATTCCGCGTTCACGTTCAAGATCCATATCATCCAACAATTGAGCCTGTGACTCGCGCTGTGTGATTGTGTTGGTATATTCAAGAAGACGGTCTGCTAAAGTGCTTTTACCGTGATCAATATGTGCTATTATGCAAAAATTACGTATGTGCTTCATTGAGCCGCAAAGATACGGTTTAAGTTGACAGTTGAAAGTGGACAGTTGACAGTTACGCTGAGAAAATTTCCACTGTCCGCTATCCACTTCCAACTAATTAAATGTATTTTTTTTGATGTGCTAACAACCAATACCTCCTTTTTGCTATTTTAGGCAATATCCATTTTATAGCAGAGCATTCATGACGATTGGTATTTTGTGTGAACCTACACCTGAGACACGGGTTTCGCTACTTCCGGAACATATCTCCACTCTTAAAAAGCATAACATAACTGTTCTGACGGAAACTAATGCAGGTTCCAGGTCGTTTGCTGGAGATTCGTCTTATGAAAACGAAGGTGCAGAGGTTACATCGAGGAAGAATGTCCTTGAAAAATCTGATATATTACTCACAATTCATCCACTAACTGAAGATGATCTAAAACACGCGAAAAGTTCGTCTGTGATTTTGGGGATGTATAATCCGCTTTCGCAATTTCAAACAATCAAAAACTGGGCTGGGAAAGGATTTACAACATTTAGCATGGATATGTTGCCGCGAACTACCCGTGCTCAAAGCATGGACGTACTGAGTTCACAGGCAAATATTGCCGGATATAAGGCGGTGCTTCTGGCGGCCATGCAGTTACCTAAGTATTTCCCCATGTTCATGACAGCAGCAGGGAGTATCGCACCCGCAAAGGTTATGATACTGGGAGCAGGGGTAGCCGGATTACAGGCCATCGCTACGGCAAAAAGGCTGGGTGCCGTTGTCGAAGTATTCGATACCCGGCCAGCGGTTAAAGAGGAAGTGATGAGCTTAGGCGCTAAATTCATCGAAGTTGAAGGAGCCAAAGATGCCTCTGGAGCAGGCGGCTATGCAGTAGAGCAAACCGAGGAGTATAAAAAGAAGCAGCAGGAAAGAATTGCCGAGGTGGCAGCTAAGGCTGATGTAATAATAACTACAGCACAGATCCCTGGGAAGAAGGCTCCGATATTGTTGCCTGATGCCGTCCTCGAATCGATGAAAACAGGATCTCTGATTATTGATCTTGCTTCAGTTAGCGGAGGTAATACTGAACAGACAAAAGATCAGGAGACAGTGGTTTATAAGAATGTCACTATTATTGGCAATTCCAACTTACAAGGTACTATGCCTGCAGATGCAAGTAAGTTGTACGGAAAAAATATTCTGAATTTCCTGCAGTTGATTATTGGAAAAGAAGGCCAGCTCAATCTGAATTTCGAAGATGATCTGGTAAAAGGTGCGTGTATTACTCATAATGGAGAAATATGCAATGATCGGGTTAATTCAATTTCTGATAGCCAGAAATCCAGCACTAATTAATTATACAATATGGAAATAGCATTGAATTGGATCACACTTCATCAGGAAATGATATACATCGTCATCCTGAGTGTTTTTCTGGGGATTGAAGTTATAGGAAGGGTTCCCAGTGTATTACATACGCCGTTAATGAGCGGGGCAAATGCTATTCACGGTGTGGTAATAATAGGGGCTATTATTGTAATGGGCAAAGCTGAAGCCGGCAATTATATTGCATTGTTTCTCGGATTTTTGGCGGTCATTTTAGGCACTCTGAACGTAGTTGGTGGGTTTGTTGTTACAGACCGGATGCTCGAAATGTTTAAGAAGAAAAAGTAGAATTAAGAATTGACTTACCGCTTTACTGTAAGGAAAATAGCAACCCATCAACAACTAACACCTAAACATGGAATTAAATATTCTAACCATCTGTTACCTGATCGGATCAATAACTTTCATTGTTGGATTAAAGATGCTGAGCCATCCGGAAAGTGCCAGGAAAGGAAACCTGATTGCCGCTGCGGGGATGTTCATCGCAATATTGGGAACGATTTTTCTTTACGAAGAAAACGGAGTTAAACTTGGGAACTACATCTGGATATTTGCGGCATTGCTGATCGGGAGTGTACTCGGCACGATGGCTGCAAAGAAGGTTAAAATGACGGCTATGCCTGAAATGGTAAGTTTGTTTAATGGTATGGGCGGCGCCTGCGCAGCACTGATCTCGATCGTCGAATTTGATCACCTAATGCACCAGCTTAGGTTAGGCCAGCCGGCAGACAGCGGTACTCTTTTAATAATTTTTGCCGGATTAATCATTGGAACAGTTTCCTTCGCTGGCAGTATGGTAGCCTGGGGTAAGCTTAACGGCAGTATCAAAGACTTTTCATTCAAAGGGCAGCATATTGTAAACCTGTTAATTTTTGCAGTTATTATTGCCTTATCAACATATCTGATAATTACAGGCGATCCGGCGGCGAGCACATTGTTCTATGTAATTTTTGTCCTGTCAATTATTTATGGCTTATTCTTCGTGTTGCCCATTGGCGGGGCAGATATGCCTGTCGTTATATCATTACTGAATTCATTTACAGGCGTTGCCGCAGCTTTTGGTGGGTTTTTGTACAATAACCCGGTCATGCTTACCGGAGGCATATTGGTCGGTTCAGCGGGTACGATACTTACCATTCTGATGTGCAAAGCGATGAACCGACCGTTAAGTAACGTTCTTATAGGTTCATTTGGCGGTGGTGCTTCCGGTTCAACCGGCAATAAGGAACAAGGTGCGTATAAAGAAATTAGCATAAGTGATTCCGCGGTTGTGATGAGCTATGCAAAAAAGGTGGTGATAGTTCCCGGTTATGGCCTTGCTGTAGCACAGGCACAGCATGTATGTCACGAGCTTGAAAAGCTTTTGTTGGATAAAGGGGTAGAAGTTACCTATGCGATCCACCCGGTTGCCGGCCGTATGCCCGGGCATATGAATGTACTCCTGGCAGAAGCAGATGTTGATTACGGAAGTCTGCTGGAAATGGAACAGGCAAACGACGAATTTTCATCTACAGATGTGGTTTTGATTTTGGGAGCAAATGACGTCGTGAATCCTGCAGCAAAGACCGATCCTTCATCGCCCATTTATGGAATGCCAGTACTTGATGTTGAATTAGCTAAGCTTGTGATAATCAACAAGAGAAGTATGAATCCGGGGTACGCCGGAATTGAAAATGAGCTTTTCTTCCAGCCTAAATCATCAATGTTGTTTGGGGATGCAAAATCTGTGCTGCAGCAGTTAGTTACGGAGATTAAGACGCTTTAAGCGATAAGGTCTGAGGTCTGAGGTCTGAGGTCGGAGGTCTGAGGTCTGAGGTCTGAGGTCTGAGGTCTGAGGTCTGAGGTCTGAGGTCTGAGG
>JAZKIH010000159.1:0-36956 GCA_040384965.1 Bacteroidota bacterium
TCCCTTCAAAAGTATCAAGTTCTGCGGCGATTGGCTTTTTGATCTCGTCGAGACTGAGCATTAATTCCTGGACCAGTTAATATAAATTTATTCATGCAAACATATCGAAAATGCGGCATTTTTCAAGAACAATAGGGTAAAAGGTTTACTGTAAAGGCAGCGAAGCGCTCAGTAAGAATGCAGAGTAATCAGGGTATAATAAATATAGAATATCTGGCGGATGTTTCACCTCAGTAGATCAAGTCATCCAAATGTTAGAAAAATGGTGTTTCAGCACAAACGACAGGATTTCTGTGATGGTATGCCGGAATTAACGATTTTTTAATACTTTTGCACCTCTTAAAAAGGCCAAACACGGAGAGGTGTCAGAGTGGCCGAACGAGCGAGCTTGGAAAGTTCGTGTACTAGCAATGGTACCGTGGGTTCGAATCCCACCCTCTCCGCATAGAAATGCTATCCCGATAAATCGGGATGGCATTTTTTGTTTCAAGCGTTACGAGCATAGCTCGTATAAGCATTGAAATAAAAAAGAACTTAGCGAAGTGAAACGAGCGATAGCATTTCTTGCAGGCTCCCCTCTAAGGGATCAACGCAGTTAATCCCCCCATTGAACAAAAAATGACAATAGCGAAGTGAAACGAGAGCCGCTATCTTTCAGATTCCAAATGCCACTCCATTTTATTTTAACTGAAATAGTTAAAATCCTTTTAAGTATAATTGAGTGATGTCTATTAACAAAGATCATAGTCTATACTGGGATGGTTTGCGGAAGGGTGATAAACAGGCTTTGTTTAATCTTTACAACGACATGTACTTTCACCTGATACGGTTTGGACTTAAGCTAACCGGCGACGACGAACTCGTAAAGGATAGCATAAATCAGCTATTCCTGAATCTTTGGGACAAGAAAGAACGACTCACACCAGTAGATAACGTCAGGTCCTACCTGTTCACGATCTTAAAAAACACCATCATTGACGAGCTGAAGCATTCAGACAAAGTAGATGATGCCATTCGCAAAAGACTGCTGGATGAAGAGATCGATGAGTTATCCTATGAAGAGATCATCATTCGGGTGCAGCACGATGAAGAGCTAAAGGCCCGGCTTCAGCAGGCTATCAAAAAATTAACGCCCCGGCAGATTGAACTCATTCAGCTCCGCTTTTTCGAGGGAATGTCCTATGAACAAATAGCAGCGAGAACATCCCAGTCGGTAAAAACAGCTTATAATACAATTTACGACGCTGTCAAAACCCTCAGAAAGCTTCTCAAATAACCTTTCTTAAATATTATCCGATTTTTTTTTGATTTCCTTAGGAAAACAGCCTGCAATTCTAGTCTGTGTATTAAACAACAGGAAATGATCTCTCATTCTGAAAAAATTTCTATTGAAGAACTAATTTGTGATGGTACTTTTCAGGAATATTGCCTCGGAAGTAATTTATCCAGCCAGCTATATTGGGAAGAATGGGAGCTAAAAAATCAGCATCGTGCTTCCGACATCTCAGAAGCTCGCAAAGTGATCTTTATTCTTACTGCAAAACAAGGAAACCGCTTTGAGCAGTTGAAGCAGCTTCGCGATGGCATGAACCAATCAGAAGTGTTCAGGCATATAATAGCAAATGCAAGTTCGCCTGAGCCTGTCTCTGCAAAAGATAAAATTCAAATACGCCCTTTATATAAATATATAGGCGCAGCAGCTGCCTCGCTGCTGATCGCTTTGTCAATTTATTTGTCAATCCCCCAAAACGATCCACAGGTCATTGTGAATATCCCCAGGCCAAAAGAAACTGTTTTGGAATCGGGGTCAGAAATTAGAAAAACGAGCATCCTCGCCGACGGGTCACTTATAACACTGAGTAAGCAGAGCTCCATAAGATTTAAAACCGACTTCAATACGAATAATCGTGAAGTCTGGTTAAGCGGAGAAGCTTACTTCGATGTGAAGCCTGATAAAAAACATCCATTCATTGTCCACTCCCTAACCAACGACATAAAAGTTCTTGGTACAGTATTCAACGTTAAAGCTTATCCGGGAGATTCCATGAGCGAAACTTTTCTAGTACATGGAAGAGTGGAAGTGATCCCTCATGACAGCCGCTACAAATCCATTATTCTCAGCCCCAATCAAAAGCTAATAACCTCATTAGTCTCCGGGAAAAGCTCACTTGTAAATCAGGAAGTTCACAATCAGGTGGTCACTATAAATGAGAGAAAAGAGGCAATTGAAGAAGTTAAATGGGTGAGAAACCGACTTAGCATAGAGAATGAGCCCTTATCTCTGATTGCTGAAAAGCTGGAGAACTGGTACGGCATCCAGATTTCTTTTGATGATGAAGATGTTAAAAATCTAAGATATTCGGGAGTGTTTGAGAGTGAATCCGTAATTAAATCCCTCGAGGCACTACAGCTTTCCTACCCTTTTAAGTTCAGGGTCGAACAAGATAAAATAAGTATCAGCAGCAAATAAAAAAGAGGAAGTGCGACAACACTCCCTCCAAAGGTTCAGATAAATTAAAAATTAAAGCAGTCGAATAGTTAACCACCCAAACCAAATCAAAATTATGAGAAAAAATGTGTTTTTAGAACACCTGGGCAAATATATGCCTGGTAGATTACTGTTGGCCATGAAATTAACCACATTACTCACACTAATTATCTGCATGCAAAGCTACGCTAGTGGTTTTGCACAGCAAAAAATCAGCCTCAAAGGTACAGACACAAGCATAAAGCAGCTGCTGAAGCAAATTGAACAGCAAACTGAATACCGCTTTGTGTACAGCAATAATACGCTGCCTGCCGACAAGAAATTGTCTGTCAGCCTGAATGATGCTTACCTGGATGAAGCTATGAAATCGGTGCTGAAAGAAACCAGCCTAACCTACACGCTTAAAGAGGATAACCTGGTAGTTATATTCTCCTCAAAGAGTGACTACAAGGATCAGGTGATCCGGGGTAAGGTAATCGACGAAGGCGGTGCCCCGTTACCCGGCGTATCTGTGAAAGCGAGCGGCACATCAATAGGCGCTGTAACCGACGCAAGTGGGATGTACAGCATCAATGTACCTGACGGCATTCAAACATTGGAATTTTCCTTTCTGGGATTTACAAAACAGACTGTCTCTATTAACGGCAGATCGGTCGTAGACATTTCCTTAAAATCTGATACCAGGGCGCTCGAAGAAATCACAGTTACCGGATATACCAACTATAGCCGTGAAAAATCAACCAGCGCGGCGAGTGTTGTTACTGGCGACAAAGTTGCACAAGTTCCAAATGCGTCGCTTGACCAGATCCTTCAGGGTCGTGTTCCGGGAATGAATGTTATTGCAACATCGGGTCAGCCGGGGTCAAGTGCAAGCGTAACCATTCGCGGTCTGGGAACTATCAATGGCAGCTCCGCTCCTCTTTTTGTGATGGACGGCGTGCCTATCGAATCAAACTACTTCCAAACAATAAACCCTAACGATGTTGAAACCGTTACTGTATTAAAAGATGCCTCAGCAAAAGCCCTATACGGATCACGCGGATCTAACGGCGTAATAGTGATCACCACAAAAAAAGGTACTGCAGGCAGAGTAAAAGTTAATTACAATTCTCAATACGGTTTTTCTGACCTGACCAGGCCTCAGTTTGAAATGATGGACACTGAAGAGCGCCTGCGTTTTGAGGAAGAAATCGGACTTGAAACAGGCAGGACTATGGGACCGGGATGGACGTACTCTTCTAAGAATCCGGTGTATGCCACGAAAACTGCGGCCCAAAAACAGCGTGCTGATTTTATCATCGATAGTATCGGTAAGATCAATACTGACTGGCGGGATATTTTCTTCCAGAAAAGTCAGTTCCTGGAGCAGCAGGTAAGTCTGAGCGGAGGCAATGAAAATATCAGGTTCTATAATTCCCTGAACTATTATTCACAGGAAGGTGTGGCAAAACGCACCGGCCTTGACCGCTATGCGCTAAGGAGCAATGTTGACTACAAATCAGGAAAGCTTTCAGGAAACGTAAACTTAAACCTGGGTTACTCTACTTCCAGCTTCACTGAAGGAGTAGAAGCAACGGCCGTGGGTTCATCTATGGCATCAGTATATTATGCTCTTCCTTATGAATACCCCTACGCCCCTGACGGAACATTGATTCACCCCGGCAATAGAGCTCAGTACAGCATATTCGACCTTCGTGAAGGCAGCCAGGGCTTGGAGAGATTATTAAACTCGTCGAATAACACCGATCAGCTGAAAAGCATTATGGGAGCTTCATTCGGCTACCAGATCCTTCCTGAGCTCAAGGCGACTACCCGTTTCGGTATAGACTACAGAAATTCAACCGATCAGGCTTTTATTAACCCGGATTCTTACTATGGATCCAGAAGTAATGCAAATACCCTGGGCGGTAAAGGCAGGTTTGAAGAAGGAACCAGAAGAAACTTCAACTTTATTTCAACTTCAGGTTTAACATTTAACAAAACCGTTTCGTCTAAACATGACTTCGAAGTCTCTGGATTCTTTGAATACCTGTATAACAACTTTAATTCGTTCGGCTTCACGGGTTTTGGTATCGACGGACGATTGCCGGAAACGCCTGCAGGAGTTACATCTAACGCAACCTTCCTGCCGTCAATCTCAGGCTCTAGAACCAGCAATGCCTTTCTTTCATTAATGGGAGTTGGACGCTATACCTTTGATGATAAGTATACACTTACGGGAAGTTACCGTCATGACGGATCAACCAAGGTTGCGGCGAAAAACAGATATCATGGTTTTTACTCTGCCGGAGCAAGCTGGAATGCCAAAAAAGAAGCCTTCCTTCAAAATTCCAGTTTGATATCTCAGTTCATAGTTCGTGCTAGTTATGGTACAACAGCAAGTCCGTTCAGCGGCGATTTTACTTACCTTCCAACTTTCGGCAGCACAACCTACGGTGGTGTTACAGGAATCAGGCCGCTAACTCCTGGAAATCCTGATTATGATTGGGAATATAGTGATGAATTCAATACAGGCATAGATCTTTCCTTGTTCAAAAACGGAAGACTGCGCATCGTAGCTGATTATTACAATAAGATAACCAGGAACCTGTTTATAGACCAGCCTTTATCGCCTCAAGCTGCGTATACTTCTCTTCCGTTAAGCTCAGGCAAGATGAGAAATAGAGGAATAGAGCTTGACATTAACGGTGACATCATTTCTAACCAAAACTTCTCATGGTCTATGGGAATCAATGGTGCATACAACAGCAATAAGATTCTTTTCCTTACTGATATAGCTGACCTGGTTTTGGATGGAGATACACGGGTTTTAAAGGTTGGTATGCCAATTGGAACATACTACGCTCCAGACTGGGCGGGAGTTAATCCAGCAAATGGCGATGCGCAGTATTACAATCTCGATGGCACTATTACCAACGTGTACAATGCGAACAATCAAAATAACACCAACTCTGGAAGCCTTTATCCTAAATTGACAGGTGGGCTTAGTACCAATCTTCAGTATAAAGGATTGTCATTGAGTGCATTGCTGTCGTTTGTGTCTGATGTTAAGAGATGGAATAATGAAGATTTCTACAATGAGAATCAGCGTTTCGCCAGCAGTAACCAAACGCTAAGAATGCTTGAAGATCGCTGGAAAAAGCCTGGAGACAATACTATACTTCAGCGCTTTGATGTTCCCCGTAACTTTACATCGAAAGATATTCAGGATGCCTCATTCCTCCGCTTAAGAAACGTTAACCTTAGCTACTCTTTACCAGAAGCACTGGTTCAAAAACTTCGTGTAACCAGTGGCGTAAAGCTATTCGTTCAGGCTCAGAATCTATTTACTCTTACCAAATGGCGTGGATTAGACCCTGAGAACAATAACGTTTACGGACGTTTCCAATATCCTGCAGCCCGCACGTATACTGCTGGTTTGAATGTTAACTTTTAATATGAAAGCAATGAAATTTAATAATATAAAATACCTGCTACTTCTGCCCCTTGCTTTGATATCAGCATCGTGCAGCAAATTAGACCTTGCACCAACCGACAGCATTGACCCGGAAAAGGCGTTTCGTACAGTAAGCGATCTAAATCAGGGATTAATCGGAGCTTATGCAGTTCTCGATTATACCCTTATGAGCACTTCTGCTATTACCTCTGATGAGGTAAACCTGCCTACAGAAAATACGGTAAGCAATAGTGATGCTCATCGCTGGTTATATAATTCAACTAGCGGTTCAGTAACAGGCGCATACCTTGAATACTACCGGGCAATCGACCGCGCGAACAGGGTACTCGCGAAAGTGGATGTAGTTACAGCTGCTGCTGCTGACGCCTCCCTGAAGGAGCGCTATCGCGGTGAAGCACTTGCTATCAGAGCTTACTCACATTTCGAGTTACTGCGCGGATACGCGTCTGCTTATCAAGCTGGCGGTCTCGGAATTGCTTATATGAAAACAGCAGAAGTTTCTTATCCCGCGCGGGATCCATTCGAAAGTGTGGTAGCAAATGTTAAAGCCGACCTTATCGCGGCTAAAGCTCTTATTCCAGCAAGCTTCACCGACAAATCCCGCATTACCAAAACCGCGATCGCCGCCATGCAGGCCAGATTAGCTTTGTATGAAAAAAACTGGGCTGATGCCATTACTTACTCAACAGAAGTAATTGCTGCCGCGCCCCTGGCTACACGCGCACAATTTCCTGGAATATGGACCGATGCAAACGAAAACGAAGTAGTTTGGAAACTGAAAAGGAACGTAAGCGGCGTAGCCGATGGATCCTTAATCGGAAGCTTCTTCTTCAGACAAACGGGCGGCATCGTTTTATATGCTCCAGCGTTTAAGCTCGTAAACACCTTTGACGCTGTAAATGATGTAAGGTTTGCGCCATACATTAAGTTCGACGCTAGCCGCGGTGCAGGAAAATCACAATACCTGATTAATAAATACATAGGCGGAACCGCATCACAACCTGGCCTGGCAGATATTAAGCTTTTCAGAACTGGAGAGATGTACCTGATCAGGGCTGAGGCAAAGGCAGAAAGCTCCGCAGCGCTGGCTGATGGCGCGTCAGATCTGAATGCACTTCGCGCAAACCGCATAACCGGATACGTTAATGCAGCATTCGCTACAAAAGCAGATTTGATAAACGCTATTCTTACTGAACGTTTTAAGGAGCTTGCATTTGAAGGTCACCGCTTCTTCGATCTTAAAAGGAGAAATTTGCCTATAGACAGGCTTCCGGCGGATGCTGTTAATACTTCAGGCGCAGTTACCCTGGCAACAACCAAGGCTCAGTATAATTATCCTTTGCCTGCAGTTGAAATAACCGTAAATAAAAACACGGTTCAAAACCCTAACTATTAAAAACGATCCCGGTGTAAAAACCGGGATTTTTTAATTCCCACTAAGTTTATGAAGTCTTTCTATATCATTTTTTGCCTGATCCTCTTCTGTTCACTTCCGGGATGCAGAAAGTCCTCCTTTGCATCGCCAATAGTTGTATCACCAGTAAATAATGGTGAGGCGGGCGGAGAGACCGGTGGCGAAACAAGGACCAAAGGAAGGCCGGCGTCTATCGGAATAGTTGGCGATACCAGCAATGTGAACACTCAGGTAAATGGGGGAACTGTCCTGATGGGTGGCGGTAAAGATGTAGAGTCTGCATTCAAATGGATGATTGATCGCAGCGGCGGAGGGGATGTAGTTGTGATCCGCGCAAGCGGTACAGATGCTTATAATCCGTTTATAGATGCAATAGGCAAAGTAAATTCGGTGGAAACCCTAAAGATCGACAGCCGTGATTTAGCTAACAATGACACCGTGGCAAATATTATCCGCAACGCTGAAATGCTTTTTATAGCTGGTGGCGATCAGTCGAACTATATGAAATTTTGGCGGGGTACCAAAGTGCATGAGGCATTAAACTACCTCTTAAATACTAAAAAGGCTCCTGTTGGAGGTACAAGCGCGGGCTGTGCTATTATGAGCGGATTCTACTATAGCGGCGAAAATGGAAGTGTGGTATCAGACGAAGCTCTAAATGATCCTTATTCAAACAAAGTGACTGTTTACAATAACGATTTCCTGCGTGCCCCTTACCTCCAAAATGTAATTACGGACCAGCATTATCTCACCCGTACGCGTGAAGGCAGACATGTAATTTTTCTTGGAAGAATTTTGAAAGACCACAAAATCGCCGCTTGGGGAATTGCTGCAGACGAAAAAACTGCAGTCTGTATTGACAAAGATGGAAGGGCTCAGGTACTCGGCTTAAGTAAGGCTTATTTCATTACCCCTGACCTTGCAAAAGCGCCCGAGCAGCTTCTGGCAGGAATGCCTGTCATCTGGAAACAAAATGAACAGGCATTGAGCGTCTATGAAATTCAGGCTTCAGTAACGGGTAATGGCAATTTTAATGTTAGTAATTTTAGCTCCCCTGATGCCGCTGGCGGCAAGTGGTACTGGTGGTGGACTGAAAACGGGAAATTAAACAAAAAAGAAAAATAGGTATTATGCTTAAAAACATCAAACTTCTTGGAACACTGCTCCTTTGCACAATCCTGGCTGCCTGCAGTCAAGCCGACACGGCAAAAAACGGATCTGATACGAAGTATACGCTGGTGATCCATGGCGGAGCCGGAACAATTCTTAAAAGTAAGATGACACCAGAAAAGGAAGCGGCTTTTAAAGCTGCCCTTACCAAGGCGTTGGAAACCGGCTATGCGGCGATAAAGCAAGGTAAATCCAGTCTCGACGCAGTTGAGGCAACCATCCATGTTCTTGAAGATTCGCCTCTTTTTAATGCTGGTAAAGGCGCCGTTTTTACTAATGAAGGCAAAAATGAAATGGATGCTGCAATAATGGATGGAAGCAACCTCATGGCGGGATCAGTTGCAGGAGTTACAGTCATAAAAAATCCAATCAGCGCAGCTAGGGCAGTGATGGAAAAATCTGAGCATGTAATGATGGCTGGTGCAGGTGCTGAAAAGTTTGCAAAGCAAGCCGGGCTGGAAATTGTCGACCCTTCCTACTTCTTTACTCAGGAACGCTGGGATGGGCTCCAGAAAGCCATTAAGGAAGACTCTACTAAAAGCGTTCTGGATCACGGAAATAAAAAGACATACAAACTCGGCAGCCAGAATAAAGATTATAAGTTTGGTACCGTAGGATGCGTTGCGTTGGACAATAAAGGCAACCTTGCTGCTGGAACGTCTACCGGCGGAATGACAAACAAAAAATACGGCAGAATTGGCGATGCTCCTATCATTGGCGGCGGTACGTATGCGAACAATAATACTGCGGGTATTTCCTGTACCGGATGGGGTGAATTCTATATCCGTACCGTAGTGGCTCACGATATATCAGCCCTGATGGAGTATAAAGGAATGAGCGTTGCCGAAGCATCGAAAACTGTTCTTGATAAGATGGCAAAGCTGGGCGGCGACGGAGGACTTATCGCACTTGATAAAAAAGGCAATATAGCAATGCCCTTCAATACTGAGGGCATGTATCGCGGGAGCGTAACATCCGATGGTAAAATAGAAGTTTTGATCTATAAATAATGCGATTTCCTAAATATCTACCCTTATTCCTGATAGGTTTTTTCCTGTCATTATCAGATCTTTCAGGTCAGTCTAAATCTCCGAAGGGCAGCCTCTTCATCATCGGTGGAGGTACACGTTCTGACGAGCTTATTGCAGATCTTATTAAAACTGCCGGGCTTGACACGAACGATCATATTGTGGTTCTTCCCATGTCGAGCGCCGAGCCGGATACATCGTTTAAATATATCGCGGTACAGCTCGCTAAAGCAGCCAACAACCCTATAGGTAACCTGAACTTCGATAAAACCACGGTTAACAATGAGAAATGGCTTGATTCTTTACGAACTGCGAAGCTTATTTTTATTACCGGCGGTGATCAGAACCGTTTCATGAAGACTGTATTAAACACGCCTGTTTATAAAGTCATTCACGACGCTTATCAAAATGGCAGTACAATAGCAGGAACAAGCGCGGGCGCTGCAGTAATGAGCCGCTACATGATTACTGGCCAACAGGCGCTTGGGGACACTACATATAAGGAAACCTTTGATAAGCTTTGGGATAAGAATATCGTTTTTCAGGAAGGCTTAGGGCTGCTGCATTCAGTAATTATTGATCAGCATTTCATTAAGCGAAGCCGCTACAATCGATTATTATCTGCTCTGAATGCTTACCCTGAATTCGACTGCATCGGTATCGACGAGGGCACTGCCATTATAGTTCATAACAATACAGCCACTATTTCCGGAGTAAGCCAGGTCCTGAAATTCTCCAGGCCTGTAAGTCCTGGCAAAACATCCAGAGGCCTGATGACCATGAAAGACCTTCGATTGGGAATTTATAGTGCGGAAGACAGTTTCCGGATCAAAAAGTAATTATAGGGCGTCTTCTCTAAAAAAACTTAAATTGTAATAGTTGCCGCAATAGTTATATACCCATCTTTAATCCGGTCAAAGTTAGCTGCCGTTTATGACACATAAAATTGAGATTTTTCCTGGAATTTCCTGAAGGTTCTTAAAGTGACTTAACTATAAAGAAATACCGCCCCGGCCAGCTTTTCTTACCTTTTCTATTCCAGAGATAACTCTTATTCCTTTGGAAATTATAGGGGAATTGTTTGTACCTGCTTTTTATTAGTTCCGGGATGGTTCCGGGACAGTTCCGGGACAGCTTCGGGAAATTGCTATAACTCTCCCGGAACTGTCCTACATCTTTCCCCCATCTTTCACGGATCAGGTATAAAGAAGATAGAGCCGATGTACGATCAGAGGGAGAGGAAAGGTGGGAGGAAGTTTGGCGCCGGAAACGGTAACTTTTTCGAGGGGGTTTCGTTAAAGTAAATACAGGCAATTTTATTTTTTAACCAAAACTAAACAGTATGGCAAGACTAAACAAAGGACCGAATGGTCCGGCTTCCGGCAAGTTTGGAAGTGTTATTGGCAGCAGTTGGAGAGGGATATATTATATCAAAGGCTTACAGAAAAAGATAACTAAGGCGCGAAGCCCGCTGCAGATCGCCCAGCAAAATAAGTTTGCATTCGCGGTGAAGTTTCTCAGACCGGTGAAATCGCTGGTTGATATGGGATTTAGCCGTGTTAATCCAGGTGGCGCAACGGGTTATAATATGGCTATAAGTCACGTTGTTCAGCATTCCATCAAGGGAACCGATCCAGATTTCGAGATTGACTATCAATCGGTTATGTTTTGCACGAAAGGAAAGCTGTTCACACCTGAAACAATTAACATGGAGTTAGATGGCCTGGATCTCGAAGTAACCTGGAGTATTGAAAGAGGCGTCCATGCCTCTCCGGCCGACTCGGTGGAACTACTAATCTTCCAACCCGGAACGTTCGAGTACCAGATAATACCGGAGTCAATCAAGCGCGGCGATGGATCCCTAAAAATCAAGTTGGATAGTCGCTATCAGGGTGATACAGTACACGTTTATTATTACCTCAAAACTGCATCGACATGGTTGAAGGAGGAGTGGTCAAACAGTGTCTATCTGGGGCCGGTAAAATTCAGAGACTAGTAACTCTTATCACAATTCAAAAAAAGGGAGTGAAATTAACTTCCACTCCCTTTTTTGCAAGAGCTTCTGACATATTAGTTAATGGTGATCGTTCCGAGATCTTTAGTAGATCCGGTAACTACCACTACGTCTGTAATGGTTTTAGATACGTATGGGCTAACGGGCATGATCTCGACTTTATAAGATCCGGCAGCTACTCCCGGAAACCAGAATTTTCCGCTTGCATCCGAAACTGTTCCTAGCGTATCCGTTCCGGCGATAGCGTAAATTTTCGGACTTGATGCAGCGGGGCTGATCATTCCAGTGATAGATCCTGAAACTGCGTTAGGAATTGCCCTGATGACCGGTTTAAGAATATATTTTCCATTGCCAGTTTGGACGATAGATTTTGCTGCATCAAAATCAAGCAGCATGGTATAGGCAACGCCTGATTCCAGATTTTCGTTAACTTTTAGTTTCACGCCAGAGGATTGACCGCTTGGGGTTGTTAACGGATAGGAAACTCCATTAACTACTACGCTATTGCCCGTGTCATTCAATACTAGTCTGACCTGCTGGATTGTTCCTGAAGGAATGTCCTGAGAGGCAATCAATGTGTCCTTCCCCATTCTAAACTTTAAAATATTAAATGGATTGGCATTGACTGCCAGAGTTGATTGTCCTTCTGAAGATATGACTTGTATTTCCTTTACGCTCAGATAAAGGGCATCATATGCTCCAGGACCGTCCGTAAGCTTTACGCTCACTTTAGTCATTCCGCTTCCGCCTTCACTTTTGTTGCAAGCACTAAGCCCGATACCGAGACCTAAAAATGCTACAATTAATAATTTTTTCATGTTATGTTTTTTTAAGGATGTACCAATACTGTCCAAAAATCCTGCCTGTTTGGAATATCTTAGGATTTACGGATGTTTGGCACGTAAAATGCTCATAATGAACTGATAACTAAACCCCTTAAAATTTTATGAAACGGTATAAATTGTACTCATATATGGTCATTCTGACCATGGCAGTCATGGCAACAAGCTGCACTTCCAGCACCAAGAGCACTGATAAACAAGATGTAAGCTCTATGGATTCAGTTTCCAACGAACTCGAAAAAACAAATAAGGAGCTTGAAGCGGAAGCCAGGAAAGTAGAAGCATCCCTGGAAAAGGCAGATAAGGAATTTAACACAGCAAAGTAGACTATGAAAACGAACACACTAAAGATCAGCATACTTCCACTGGTGGTTGTAGTAGCATTTTCTCTTGCGGATTTTCAACCGGGTAAAGAAAATAAAGGCAACGGAAACAACAAGTCTGAGGCAAAGGGAAACCAGAGTAACGGCGGACAGGGCAATAAAGGAAATAATAATTCTGACAACTCTGGTCAAGGGAATCAGAACCGAGGGCAATCTGATAACGGAAATGATAAGGGTAATAAAGGTAATGGCCAGAATTCCCGCGATAATGATAACCAGGGCAATCGTGGTAATCAAGACGATAAGAGTAATAAGAACGATGATTCGCGTGGAAACTCGGGTAATAATGGCAAGTCCGATAATTACAAGGGCAAAGGAAACGATGACAAAAATGTTAATGCCGGCAAAAACGGAAATGGCAATGGAAATGGAAATGGTAAATCCCGCAAGGAAGCTATTCAATGGGACAGGGACGAAAACATCAATTGGGGATTTGAAAATTATTCAAGTCGGAAACGCCCTAAGGATTTTAAGAAAGTTAGCATTTGCCATAATACCGGAGACAGCGAGTATCCGGTAACTATCAACGTTTCTGAGAATGCGCTTAAAGCACATATGAATCATGGAGATCAGGTTGGTGATTGTACTGGAAATTATTCTAACCGCTGGCCTGAAAATATTCTCAGGACACGTGAGAACGTTTATAACCAATATCAAACAACCTGGGAAACTATGTCGTACAGTGAAGCCCTTGTTCGTTTTGCAGCTGAAAAGTTGCTTGGTATAAAAAGCACATTCCAGGCTCAGCGACCAACTTTAACTTCGGACGAGATTCAGCGCCGGGAGCTGCTGATCATGGATCTGCAGAATAATGTAAACTCGTTGGAAAACCAATTGGCTATCAGCAGACAGCGGACAGCGGGGTTGAATATTAATATCAATCTTTAATCAGTTGTTCAAGGTAGAACAAACGTAAGAACGATTGAACGAATTAAACAGTTGAATGGCCGCTGCACTTGCAGGCGGCCATTTTTCGTTAAAAAAAATAGAATTTATGTAGCTTTATTCGATTCCCTACGTATACCAGTAAAATGCTAAAGAATTTACGCCTCTTTATTCTCTTTTCGGTTCTTTTAACCGCTGGTTATAGTGCTTTTGGGCAAACTCCCCCTACGTTTAATGTTGACATTTCAGGGTCAACCGATACATCAGTAACCATCGCTAATCAAAAGCGTGATGGCAATTGGTGCGCAGATAATAATTGTATTGTTTTTAACATTACCGTTAATCCAAATTCTGACCTTATAAATTTTAATGCTAGCCAGATAACAGGGGCTAGTTTTTATTCGATCAATTGTGGTCCGCAAATACCCATAGGGACACCTGCCTGTATTTCCGGGTTGACTACGGTTCAAATCTCATTCTGTAAACCTGGAAATAACCCGGTAGATTACTATATCACAGCAACACGGACAGTGAAAGCATCCGCTGATCTCAATCTCAGGCAGCTATGTTCTGGAACAATGAGTGTAACTGGGCTTCAAGCCGCCAGCGTAGTTTGGACCTCTGTGTTTCCCGGAGCTCAGGGGGCTTACAACTCGTATCTAAGTCCGGCGACAGGTTCCTTGACAACTACAGTAACACCTCAAATAGGAGCGCCGGCTTATATTGATTATAAAGTTAGTGGCAATCAAAATACAGTTTGTACGGGTCCAAAAAGTGACACTGTACGGGTTTACACATCTCCTCCGCTGACAGTGGCAATTAGTCCCGCTAATCCTACGATATGCTCGGGAGCAAGCGTAACTTTGACCGCTACTCCTGGTGGGGGCCTTCCTGGCTATACTTATTCCTGGAATACCGGCGCCACAACGCCATCAATAACGGTTTCAAGCCCAGGGACCTATACCGTTTCTGTTATGGATCAGTTGAGTGGCTGCCCTGCTGCCGTCCAGCAAGTAGTTGTGGGAACATCCAGTCCGCCAGCTGCGCCCACGGCATCAGGCACAACGGTATGTCCCGGAGCAACAGCAACTCTAACCGCATCAGCTCCTGGCGGAACATATAGCTGGTACGCCGTATCATCCGGGGGAACAGCGCTAGGCACTGGGCCAAGTTTCACTACACCCCCATTAACGTCCACCACCACCTATTATGTAGAAACTTTGATTGGATGCGTCAGCCCCCGAACTCCGGTGACGGCGAGCGTAGCCACGCCTCCTCCGGCGCCCACGGTAACAGGCACTACAATTTGCTCCGGCAGTACAGCCACCTTAGTAGCTACCGCTCCGGGCGGAACTTATCAATGGTACGATGCGCCTTCAGGTGGAAATTTATTAGGGACTGGTGTTTCGTATACTACTCCCGCACTAACAAATAATACTACCTATTACGTTCAAACTACTGTAAATGGATGCACAGGTGCGCGTACTGCCGCCCTTGTGACCGTAACACCCCCACCGGCTGCACCAACAGCGTCGGGGGCTACTATCTGCGCGGATAACAACACAACGCTAACCGCTACCGGACCCGGAGGAAACTATCAGTGGTTTGATGCAGCCACAGGCGGAAATTTGCTGCAAACCGGGGCTTCATACATTACGCCGGTACTAAACGCTAACACAACTTATTATGTTCAGACTACACTAAATGGCTGTTTGAGTTCACGTACGGCTGTTACTGTAACTATCATACCCATCATTAATCCGGAATTTGAATATGCAAGCGGAACATATTGTAAATCCGGTCCGGGTGTTACAGATGCACCTACGGTGTATACTCCAGGAGGCGGGACTTTTTCCGGTTCTGCGGGGCTTGTTTTCGCCAATGCCGGAACCGGAGAAATTGACGTTCTCAATACTCCGTTGGGCACTTATACAGTGACTTTCACAAACAGTTCCACGTGCCCACGGGCAAGCACCGCACTTGTCACGATTACCAATGCTCCGGATGCTACATTTTCGTATGCTTCGACCACACTCTGTTTAGGAAGTGCTAATGTTAAGCCGGTATTCCCTGCACTATCCAGTGCCGGGGTATTTAGTTCTTCGGATCCCGGGCTGGTTTTTATTAGTGAAAGTACCGGAGAAATTGACCTTAACGCCAGTCTTGCAGGAACTTACATCATTACCAACAATATTGCTGCGGGAGGTGGGTGCGCTGCAGCAGCAGCAAATTTCACCATCACTATTGCACCCTCGCCCCCTGCTCCAACAATTACCGGAATCAGAACTATCTGTGAAGGCAGCAGTACCACTCTCACAGCAAACTCCAGCGGTGCAACCTCTTATGAGTGGTTTTCCGTTCCAAGTGGTGGTAGTGCTCTTCAATCATCTACATCACCGTCATACGCTACAGCAGTTCTTAATTCAACAACAACATTTTATGTGCAGGCAATACAGAATGGTTGTCCCGGACCAAGAATCCCGGTAACGGTAAATGTAACCCCCTCACCTGCTACGCCTTCAGCATCAGGAATAACTGTGTGCGCCGGAAGCTCAGCGACCTTAACAGCGGTTTCCCCAGGTGGCATTTATAGCTGGTACGATGTTGCATCCGGAGGGGTTTCCCTGGCCACGGGTAATACATTTACTACTGCAGCCCTTACAACCACAACTACATTTTACGTTGAGACATTCTTAAACGGTTGTACCAGTTCGAGAAGAGCCGTGGTAGTAACGGTCACACCACTCCCGGGTGCACCAACTGTGACGGGAGCAAATATTTGCGTAGGAAATCCTGCTACCCTTACCGTGACACAAGTGGTGGGAACATTTGATTGGTATGATGCTGCCGTGGGCGGTAATCTGGTAATGACCGGATCGACATTTACAACCCCCAGTTTAACGGCAAACAGAAATTATTATGTTCAGGCTACCGTGGGCGGTTGCGTAGGACCGAGGACACTCGTAGCAGTTACTGTCAGTCAGAAACCTGCAGCACCAATAGCTTCAGGGACGACCATCTGTCCGGGTACACCAGCAACACTTATTGCTAGCGGGAGTGGCGGGATCTATGAGTGGTACGATACATCTTTTGGAGGAGTTCTGGTGCACAGCGGAAGTGCGTTTACTACTCCTGCGTTAACGACAGTTACGCGTTATTATGTCCAGGAGGTAGTCAATGGATGTCCTGGACCAAGAACAGAAGTAATTGTTAACATTAATTCTGTTCCGACTGCACCGACAGTAGTGGCTCCGGCTATCTGCGTGGGGAATAGTACAACCCTATCAGCAACAGGCCCGGGCGGAAACTACCAATGGTATGATGCCGCATCAGACGGAAATTTGTTGCAGACAGGAAGTACCTACACAACACCGGTATTGAACGCTACTACTACTTTCTATGTTCAGACCACGATAAACGGTTGTACCAGCAGCCGCACCGCCGTATCAGTGAGCACTATTCCGATTATCAATCCTGAATTTGAATATCCGACGGGCACCTACTGCAAATCCGGTCCTGCAATAACGCCGCCGCCTATAATACATACACCTGGCGGAGGAACGTTCAGTGCGACACCAGGCCTTGTCTTCGCTAATAGCACGACAGGCGAGATCGATATCGCAGCTACACCTCTGGGCACCTATACTATCACTTTCACTAACAACTCTCAATGTCCGAGAAGCAGCACAGCCAATGTCACGATCACGAATTTTCCTGTGGCAACTTTTAGCTATGGTTCCGGCACATTTTGTACCGGTGCTGGCAACACCGCCGCAATTTTCCCTCCCGGAGCTAGTGCGGGGGTATTCAGTGCGTCGCCGGGCGGCCTGGTCTTCATCAGTGCCAGTACCGGAGAGATAAATCTTACAGCAAGCTCGCCGGGAACATATCAGATAACCAATAATATTACCGCCAGTGGAGGATGTGCTGCTGCGTCACACAATGTTTCGATCACCATCAGCGCATCACCGACTGCTCCTACTGCGTCTGGCGCTACAATTTGTGCGGGCAATAGTACCGCCCTGATTGCTTCCGCCCCCGGAGGAGCTTATGAGTGGTTTGACGCTGCAATCGGAGGCACCCTCCTGGGAACCAGTGCTGCATTCACAACGCCGGTGCTGAAGATTACTACCACTTATTATGTTCAGACCACCATCAACGGATGTACGGGGCCGCGAACAGCTGTGAAAGTTCAGGTAACACCGGTAATTGATCCGGAATTCGAGTATTCATCAGGCACCTATTGTAAATCAGGGATAGCGGTCACACCGCCGCCAGGAATCTACACGGTAGGCGGAGGCACATTCAATTCTACCGCCGGCCTTGTGTTCGTAAGCAAGACCACAGGAGAAATTGACGTGCTAGCGAGTACTATTGGTACATACACGGTCAGTTTTACAAATAATTCCCCATGTCCGCGGGTAACCTATGCGAAAGTAACGATCACAAATTTCCCGGACGCCACGTTCTCATACAGCGGTCCTTATTGTCCTGGCTCGACTAATCCTCTCCCTAATTTTCAAGCGGGCGCCAGTGCAGGAC
The DNA here is from genome assembly GCA_040384965.1 of Bacteroidota bacterium. Classification (GTDB taxonomy): domain Bacteria; phylum Bacteroidota; class Bacteroidia; order Sphingobacteriales; family Sphingobacteriaceae; genus Daejeonella. The sequence goes on from JAZKIH010000159.1 coordinate 18,224, forward strand.
TCTTCAAGTCTTCATCGCCTGCCCTGGTATTTGTAAGTTCAACTACAGGTGAAATTGACCTTGAAATGAGCAGCCCGGGAACTTATATTGTTACCAATACTATCGCAGCAAACGGTGGATGTGTTACAGCAACACATACTTCGACAGTTACTATTAATCCTACACCGGTGGTGCCCAGCGCAAAAGATATTTCAGTTTGTAAGGGAAGTACTGCCGTTCTTGCAGTGTCTGATCTGACCGGAACATATCAATGGTTCGACAGGGCAATAGGCGGCACAATGTTGGGTACAGGCTCCTCTTTTACAACAACCGCTATAAATTCAACTACGAGATTTTATGTACAGGCTATTACCAATACGTGTGCAAGTGCCCGAAAAGAAATCATCGTTACAGTCAATGCTATTCCTGTCCCTCCTGTTGTAGTTTCCAATTCCCCTGTTTGCACCGGCAACACGATTGTTCTGGGTGCTACTTATGTTCCCGGCGCAACTTATACGTGGGAGGGACCGAATAATTTTACCTCAAGCCTGCAAAATCCAGGCATCAACCTTGCCAACAGTACAAATGCAGGTAAGTACACAGTCTTTATAACGGTAAATGGCTGCGTCAGTGCTGTGTCGGAAACCGAAGTTAGGATCAATGAGGTCCCGGTGACAATTGCAGGTCCGGATCAAACTTTATGTGTGAGTACTAATGCCATAAACCTGAAGGGCTCGGTAACCGGACTAAGTACCACCGGGATCTGGAGCAGTAATGGTACGGGCACATTCAGTCCCTCAAATACAAGCCTCAATGCAGTATATATTCCTTCGCCGCTTGACAAGGCATCACTTAAAGTATTACTAACTCTGACATCATTGAATAATCAAAGCTGCGCACCCGTCACTTCAACTTTGAGCGTAAACTTTTTACCTCTTCCTGTGGTAAATGCTGGTAATGATTTGTCTGTATGTGGAGGTGACGTGCAGGTTAATTTATCAGGGTCAATTTCCGGGGCATCAGGAGGAATCTGGAATACTGACGGTGACGGTCGGTTTAGTCCGGCAAATACATCACTTAATGCCATTTACATTCCCGGAATTAAGGACAAGGAAATTGGGTGGGTTACACTTACCTTATCTTCAATTGGTAACGGACTATGCAGTGCAGTTTCTGATCAGATGGTAGTGACAATTAATCCCCTTCCAAATGTTTATGCCGGCAAGGATAAAGTCATACGCCTGGACGAATCGATAATTCTAAAAGACGCAAGTTCCGATCCCGGAGTAGAATATCTATGGGCGCCGGCAGCCGGACTTAGTGATAATAAGATAAAAGAACCTGTATTTAGCGGCACCATCAGCCAGCTTTATACCTTGACTGTTACCAATAAATCAGGATGCTCATCAACTGACGAGGTTTTTGTCAAGGTACTTCAGCCGATCATTATTCCAAATACTTTTACACCAAATGGAGATGGTGCCAATGACCTCTGGAATATTGATCAACTGAAGAATTACAGCGAATCTACTGTCAATGTTTACAACCGCTATGGCGTTAAGCTTTTCTATTCTCAGGGTTATGATCAGCCGTGGGATGGAACTTACCAGGGAGTTCAGGTACCTGCCGGAACATACTATTACGTTATTGACACCAAAATGGGTGAAGTATTTTCAGGATATATACTTATTGTAAAATAAAGAATTGCGCCTTACGGGCACGAGATTATTCGGCTACTCTCTTGAAAGTATTCTTAACTTCTGTGCCGCCAAAGTTTGAAGTAACGACAATTGAATCACCCATAAACTTCCCCTTGGATTCCATCGGTCCATTGCCTATGTCGATCTTATAGGTAAAATCGTTGCCTGCGATTTTGCCTTCAAGAAGAGGAAGCTCGCCGTATTCTGAAGTGATAGAACCAGTTAAGTTCTGACCTTCGGCTTTCAGCTTGTAGGTTAACTCTATTCTGTTGTCCTGAAACGATACAGATCCTTTGTAAGTTCCTGTCAGATCTGCAGCCAGACAAACCAGAACAAATAAAAAGATTGAGGCAATTGATAATGACGCTTTTTTCATGAGTTGTTTATAAAATCAATTTATATAATTTATTTGTTTTTGCACTCCTTTAAAAATTGGTTGCGGAGATAAATAGTCGGCTATTTATTACCGGCAGCCTTTGCAGACTCACCCTGCTCAAGTTTCCCAAGCTCAGCAATAGTCCACGCTTGTGTACGGCTGCCAGCTGCATGCCTGACCTGTGCCACTTCATCGGGAGTGATAAATGGTGAAGGCCCAGTTCTGGGTATCCGGCCAAATTCGAAGCGAGCGAAACTTAAAACCTCTGCCATCCATTGGTCACTGTTAGCTCCCATAGCTGGCATCAGCCCGCCGGGATAGCTTTTCCCATCTACAGGACCAGTTAAACCATGCAACAGTATCCGAATTGCTGTATTCTTATCCCCTGCAAGTCTGGTGGATCCTAACAGTGGAGGAGCGACAAGACCTGGTAACCCTTTGGCGTCGCCGCCATGGCAGCTGGCACAAAGTGAGCGATAGGTGGAAGCGCCTTTAAGAACCAGATTTCTATTAATAACCGTCAAATTTCCAAGTCTGCTTCCGTAGACTTTTATGCTGTCGCGACGCTGAATTGCTGCGTCAGCAGCGAAGAGTATCTCACTGTCCTGATTCTGAACTAACAGATTTTTGGCTATGCCGCGCGCGGGCTCCTGTTTAGTAACAGAAAGGGATAGCAGGATCTGAGTGCGGACATCATAATCCGGATCTGAGCGAAGTTCGTCAAGCCTGTTCAGGATTTCAGCATCGCCAGTTTTAATATAAGGTTCACTGATCCATATCGCAGCTTTTCTAACCTGTGGATCTTTATCATTCATCGCACCTAACAGAACTTCTCTGCTAATCGAATTTAGACCCTCCAGAGTCCATAATGCGTGAATACGAGCTAAATGCGATGGTTTTGAAGTTAGTGTTCCCCGCCTTCCTGTTGCAATCTCTTCCAGAACAGGCACTACAGATTTATCTCCAAGTATTACAAGTTGCTTTTGCGCATTATCTCTCCACCAACCATTTGGATTATCCAGGTGAGTAATAAGCTGTGCAGGCAACTCATCCAGCATGTGCGGTTTTTTCGAGGACTTATATTTATCATGTACCAGCCGATAAATTCTTCCATGCCTTATATTTTTTTCAAATCCCCATCTGTCAATAACCTTTCGCAGAAAAGAACCTTCCCTTGTCCAATTTCCCTGTTGAATTATCCCCCGGTGCATATCAACAATATAAAGGTTGCCGTCCGGGCCAGTATAACTATTTACCGGCCGGAAGTTCATATCTGAGGAAGCGATAAATTCTTTGCGGTAGTAGGCGTTAGCGGCTACTGTTTTGCCTTTGATATTGGAAAGTTTTGCCCGGCGTATAAGACGGCCAACGGGTTCACACACAATATAATCTCCAACCAGATCTTTCGGCAAAGCATCTCCACGGAATATCGATTGCCCGGTGCTTGCCGTAAAGTGGTTAAGTGCACTGTCCGGACGCAGCCGCAATACCCCACCCTGAACATCAGGTGTAGAAATGACCGGCCACACTACGTTAAAATCATCGCTGTATTGATCGTTCAAATCAAGTGATCCATATACAGGGTTGATCTGGAATTTTTGAATCGCGACTTCTCCGCCCGCAACAGAGAAAAACAAGCGGCCATAATTGTCGTGTGTTAAACCCCATTGTCCGCTGCCGCCGCTGTAAAGAGTATCGGGTTTTAACATCCCGTCGGTGAACCGGAAACGGACCGGCTCATATGTCATATAGATCCAGTTGTCAAGGTTCCAGTCGAGACCGCTTCTTTGATGCTCCATATTCGCGTCGTTCGCTGAATATTTTGGATTTTCATAAACAATTCGTTTGCTATCAGCACGCCCGTCTCCGTTAGTGTCCTTGTATGCTGCGATAGTGATGGTATTTGTTTCGTTCACTAAAAGCTCACGATTTACGCAAAGCAGCATTCGCGGTAGCAGAAGGCTGTCGATGAATACCGAGCGCTTGTCCATTCGGCCATCGTCATTGGTGTCTTCAAGCAGCACAATACGACTGAGGGGCAACTGTTCTCCGGTTGCCTTTGCGTCCTGCATATAAGTAAGCATTTCAGCTACATACATACGTGCATTCCCGTCCCAGGCTATTGCTACAGGTTCCCGAACCATTGGCTCGCTGGCGACTAACTCCAAATGATACCCCTCCGGAAGAACGAATGTCTTCATACTTTCTTCGGGGGATAGATATTCCGGGCTTGGCCTGGGATTAAAGGTCCAAGCCTCAAACTTACTCCCAACTCTGGTTGTTTTACACGTGCTGATCAGCAATGGAATGAGCAGCAGAAATAGGATCAGTAACTTTTTCCTACCAACCATGCGAAATTACCAGTAGATACTATATAATGCTACAATTACACCGATCACTATCAGCGCACCAACGGTAAACGATGGCGAAGTCTTGAACATACTGCTATCTACTTCCAACCCGTTTGGTTTAGCTCCATTTCTAGTTTCATACATACTGATAAAATACATCACAATCACACAGATCAGGAACACAAACCCCATGCGGTCAATAAAAGGTATTTCATAAAGTCCGTCTGCATTTAGTACAGCGAATCCGGATGAATGCAGGAATTCAAGATTCACGTAATCCGGAGAAATCTTAAACAGGCAAGAGAGGATGAAACCGCCGATAGTTGCAAATAAGGCAGCGTTGGACGTTGTTTTTTTCCAGAAGAATCCAAGGATGAACATTGCGAAAATACCCGGTGATACAAATCCGGTGTACTCCTGAATATATTGGAAACCTCCCTTTTTGTCAATTCCTAAGTATGGTGCAATGGCTACCGCCAGGATCATTGAAATGATAATTACCCATCGGCCAATCTGCACTTGTTTTTTCTCGTCGGCAGCCGGATTTAATTTCTTTTTATAAATGTCAAGAGTAAAGATAGTTGCGATGCTGTTGGCTTTTCCGGCAAGAGAGGCAACTACAGCTGCCGTTAGAGCAGCAAATGACAAGCCTTTTAATCCAACTGGCAATAAGTTAAGAAGTACCGGATACGCACGATCTGCAACGACCTCGCCGTTCAGCATCATCTCGGATTCAAATACACCTTCCTTGTACAACACGAAAGCTGCTATTCCCGGCAGGACAACTATTACGGGCATGAGCAATTTCAAGAATGCTGCAAAGAGAATTCCGCTTCTGGCAGTCTTGAGATCTGCGCCCAGTGCCCTCTGAGTGATGTATTGGTTACAACCCCAATAATTCAGGTTTACGATCCACATACCCCCTACCAGAATTGCAAGTCCCGGAAGATCGATAAAATGAGGATCTTCTTTCTTAAAGATCATTTTAAAGTGATCAGCAGAATTCTCGGTCATGAGATTGAAGCCATTAATTGGTCCGCTTGATCCATAATGCTGCGCTACCAGATCCAGCGCCAGATAGGTGGTTACCAATCCTCCTAATATCAAAAATACAACCTGGATAACGTCAGTGTAACCAATCACGTTCATCCCCCCAAGGGTAATGACAATAGCAAAAACAGCAAGAGCAACCATACACAAGCCCAGATCGAGTCCGGAGATACTACTGATTGCCAGAGCGCCCAGATATAAGATGGAGGTCAGATTGACAACAACATACAATAACAGCCAAAACACCGCCATGATCATCGCCACCGTATCATTATACCTCGTTTTAAGAAACTGAGGCATAGTGTATATTTTATTCTTAAGATAAATCGGAATAAAAAAGACAGCAACAATAATGAGGGTTGCGGCAGCCAGCCATTCATACGCAGCAATAGCGAGGCCCATAGTAAAGCCCGAACCGCTCATCCCGATAAATTGCTCAGCTGATATGTTCGAAGCTATCAGCGATGCGCCGATCGCCCACCAGGTGAGTGAGTCCTTCGCAAGGAAATAATCTTTTGAATCCTCGTGCTTCTTCCGGTTGTAAACGTACAAGCCATAAGCGCTCACGATTATAAAATAGATAAGGAAGACAATGTAGTCAGGTGTTTGCATTTTAGGTTTAGTTGGTTAGTTAAACCTATTAAAAAAAATGCAATAATATTCTTTATGAGGTGAGAAGAATTTGTTTAGCACAATGACTTACTCATTATTTTTTTGGAAAGCAAGTGAAGTGCTTATCGGTACAGGTAGCCCCGTGCTATGCTGTAGTTTTTGCTTTAGGAAATTTGTCTTTTCTTAAAAATGGACAGGCGGCAAAAAGCTGCCGCTCCGCCCGGGTTTAAATCGCAAGGACAGGACTTCTATGATAGAGTCAACTCCCCCCTTAGATTTGTCTCCAGCAGCTCTGCGATCTTCTTTTTGCTTTTCACATTACCAAACAGATACATCAGTTTCGTAACCGCAGCTTCAAACGTCATGTCATAACCGCTTACTACTCCCATTTCTTTCAGCTCCCGACTGGTTTCATACCGTCCCAATTCAACTGTGCCTACTTTACACTGGGAAATATTGAGAATCAGCTTCCCATCATTTATTGATTCACGAAGCAGGTCCAGGAACCACTTTTGAGTTGATGTATTACCAGACCCAAAAGTTTCCATTATTATGGCCTTACAGTCAGAGCATAGAGCAGCTTTCACTATATGTGGGCTGATTCCCGGATAGAGCTTCAATACGCCAATGGCGCTGTCCAGCTTTTTATGGAATTTTACCGGCCCGTCACCAGGTTTAATAATATTGTGCTTGTCGAACTCCAGGTACACGCCTGCTTCTGCAAGCACCGGGTAATTTGGTGAGCGAAAGGCTTCGAACTTATCTGAATTATACTTAAATGACCGGTTGCCACGAAATAATTTATAGTCGAAATAGATGCACACTTCGGGAACTACTGCTTTCCCCCGCCATTTTTCCGCAGCAATTTCAAGTGCTGTGATGAGGTTTTCTTTCGCATCAGTCCGGATACCATTAACCGGAAGCTGAGAGCCTGTTAAAATGATGGGCTTATCCAGTCCTTCAATCATAAAACTCAAGGCAGAAGCTGTAAATGACATGGTATCAGAACCATGAAGTATTACAAACCCGTCATATTTATCGTAGTTCTTTTGAATTAAGGAAACCAATTCTTTATAAATTTCCGGGCTCATATTCGACGAATCTATGAGCGGGTCGAAAGAATGAACTTTGAAATTATAGTCCAGCCTTTTAAGCTCCGGAACATTATCGGTAATCTGATCAAAATTGAATGGCACCAGCACACCAGTCTTAGGGTCAGTGACCATGCCGATCGTTCCACCGGTATATATAATCAGTACATTGGTCATTTAGACAATTGGTTGCGGGAATGTAAATATAGAAAATGGCTTCGAGCTTTAAGCAATCAGCCGCTCGCTTATTGCTAGATGCCGAAAACCATTTTTGAATTATGTGTGGTAACGCGCGCTACTTCCTCAATGGAGACCTGTTTCAGGTCGGCGAGTTTCTGAGCTACGTAAACCAGATAACTACTTTCGTTGGGCTTGCCCCGAAAAGGAACCGGAGTGAGATAAGGCGAGTCCGTTTCAAGTACCAGGTGGTCCAGGCTGACATCTGCAATTGCCTTGTCAAGACCTGAATTTTTATATGTTAAAACGCCGCCAATGCCCAAATAGAAATTGAGATCTATAACTTTAGCAGCCTGCTGAGCGGTTCCTGTGAAACAATGGAATATTCCCCGCAGTCTATCATCTCTCAACTCGCTAAGAATTTCAAAAATCTCATCAAACGCTTCCCTGCAATGAATAACAATAGGCAGATTCAGATCCTTTGCCCAGGCGATCTGTTGCCTGAAGGCCCGTTGCTGAAAAGGAAGTGTTGTTTTATCCCAATAAAGATCGATACCAATCTCTCCTATTGCATAAATTTTTGCCTGATCTTTTGCGCGGGTAATGAGATCCAGTTCCTCCTCAAAATTTTCCTTTACATCACAAGGGTGTAAGCCAAGCATAGGAAAACAGTTGTCAGGATAAAGGCTGGCTAAATTGAATACCTGAGGGATTGACGATGAATCGACATTGGGCAAAAATAAGCGGTTAACATTCTTTTCAAGGCAGCGCTGCATTAGCTGAGCAAGCTTTTCAGGATCGGCTTCGTAATATAAGTGAGTATGGGTATCAGTCAGGATCATAGCGCAAAATAATAAAAAAAGCCCCTGATTAAATCAGAGGCTTAAATTTTTACTTTATCAGGTGTTTTAACTGAATAATTTCTTTGTCCTCCAAATATCTCCAGCGTCCGCGGGGAAGATCTTTCTTTGTAAGATTTGAGTATACCACGCGATCAAGTTTTACCACTTCATAGCCAAGACTTTCAAAAATCCTGCGAACAATTCTGTTCTTGCCGCTATGGATCTGGATACCAACTTCTTTCTTACTCCCGCCGGCAACATAACTTACCTGATCAGGTTTAATCAATCCGTCCTCAAGCTCAATCCCAAATGATATTTTATTCATATCGCCCTGTGACAGGCTTTTGTTAAGCTCAACGTTGTAAAGTTTTGTAATGTTATTTTTTGGATGAGACAGTTTATCGGCAAGATCACCGTCATTGGTCATCAATAAAAGACCAGTTGTATTACGGTCCAAACGTCCGACAGGATAGATACGTTCCTTAGATGCCTTCTCTACCAGGCTCATAACCGTTTTGCGTTCCTGTGGATCATCTGTAGTGGTTATATAGTCCTTAGGCTTGTTGAGAAGCACATAAACCATTTTCTCACGTCTAAGACTCTCGCCATTATAACGAATCTGATCCTTTGCCGGATCCACCTTAAATCCAAGCTCTGTAACGGGCTCTCCATTCACGGAAACAACGCCCGCAGCAATCAGCTCGTCAGCTTTACGCCTGGAGCAAATTCCCGCATTTGCGATGAACCTGTTTAAACGGATCAACCCATCATCCTTAGCTACGACCGTCTTTTTACTTCTTTTATTATCAAACCTTTCTTCTGAACTCCACTTTTTATCAGTTGGTTCTGTAGAACGTGATCTGAAAGGTTTATCGTTGAATCTCTTTACAGGTGCGCCTTTGTCTCCAAACTTGCTATCCCGTCCTGAAAAAGGTTTACCTGAAGACTCGCCCCTATCTGAATATGGCTTCCTTTCGCTCTGCGACCTATCGCCGAATGCTTTTCGGTCACTAAAAGATTTGTCTCCGTAAGGTTTTCTGTCTCCAAATGGCTTCCGATCTCCTTCTTTACGGTCCGAGAATGGCTTCTTATCGGTGCGATCGGAATATGTTTTTCTTTCCGGACGATCCTTGCCTCCTGCAGACTTACTGAAGCTTTTTGGACTTCTTTTATCTGAAGAAAAGCCCGATCCGGATTTGTCATCACTTTTTCGGGTTCCGCTTTTAAAGGGCTTTTTTGCATCATCTCCAAACAATTTCTTCTTGGTGTTGTTAGTACCTTCGGTTCTGTCTGGCTTGTAAGAATTACTTTTTGAGGCAGAACCAGGAGCGGACTTAAACGACCGGTTAGATTTTTCGGATTTGTCGTCACGACTGTTCCTTTTGTTTTTAAATGGCATGGTTAACTTTTTAGCTCTTAAAAGAGGACTACAAAGATAGGCAAAAATACCTAATGAGAGTGTTTAAGTCGAAAAAACAGGCTGGGAAATAAACCAAGAAAACTAATATTAAAAGAGGTCTTTAACAAGAGCAGAATTATAACTATTTGATAATTAGATATATATTTTGTACCTTTGTCAAAAATATTCGTATTTGGAACTAAAAAGAGAGGTAAAAATGATAAAGAAACACTTGATAATGTGTTCAGTGATGTTAGGTATATTTCTGACCACCAAGATGTTTATTTACAGTGCTCCGTCTTCATTCGCTACATTAATCCACAGTAGCGAAGAGCCTATTAAAGTTGAAAATTCTTCAGACTCCTATTATACTTCACTAAGCTTTGCGGAAGAAACAATGCCTGTAGGAGATTCCCGTATTACATCAAAAATGCAGAGAGCTCTTAGTGCCCACTCGCATAAAAAGCTTCAGACATCACAGCTTCACACTCAGGCTACTAAATGGTTCCCTATAATTGAACCTATATTGGCTAAATATGGCATTCCTGAAGATTTTAAGTACATGCCACTAGTTGAGAGTGGATTAAAAGCAGGGATATCACCTAAGGGTGCTGCTGGTTTCTGGCAGTTCATGCCTCAAACTGCCCGTGACTTTGGATTGCGAGTAAATTCAGATATTGATGATCGTAATAACATTCAAAAGTCTACCGTTGCCGCTGCGAAATATATTAAGGCATTATATCGTGAGTTCAACAGCTGGACCCTAGCCGCTGCTGCGTATAACGTTGGCGAAGGCCGGTTGAAAAGGCAGATAAATAGCCAAAATCAGGATAACTACTTCAAAATGAAGCTGAATAGAGAAACCGCATCGTATGTCTATAAGCTTATTTCGATGAAAGAAATCATTGAAAACCCTACCCGTTACGGGTATAGCAGCCGGGTAAACAGGCTGCTTGCAAAGAGCGAGACTAAACACCAACCAACCTTTCCATATCCTGTAGCTACCGGGAAAGCGCTGGGAACTAGCGGAATGCTTATTAATTAATTACTAACCAATCTTTTATAGACCCAACAGAAAGGATCGGAGCAATCTGATCCTTTTCTGCTTGTTTATTTTTCACTTCTTTATCAGGCTGATCTTTAAGTTTTTCATAAGTATATAAATGATTTTATCGGCTATGAAGTCATTGGCATAATTATTTAGTCAATACCGGCATGCCCATGATGGTTTCTGACCCTCAGTAAATAATTGATGGCAGAAAAAATCGCATCTTTGCCTAAATTTTGAGCGAGTATTCTTTTTATGAATAAATCTAATCCCGACCTTGGCGAGCAAAGTGAAGTTGAAGTTTTTGGTGCCCGGGTTCATAATTTAAAAAACATCGATGTTTCTTTCCCCCGCAATAAGCTAGTTGTCATTACTGGGTTAAGTGGAAGCGGAAAATCGTCTCTTGCCTTTGATACGATATATGCGGAAGGACAGCGTCGTTACATGGAAACGTTTAGTGCTTACTCACGGCAGTTCCTTGGCGGGATGGAGCGCCCAGACGTTGACAAAATTTCAGGTCTGAGTCCGGTTATTGCTATTGAGCAAAAGACCACAAGTAAAAATCCGCGATCTACAGTAGGTACGATCACCGAAATATATGATTTTATGCGATTGCTCTTTGCCCGTACGGGAGAAGCGTATTCGTATGTGAGCGGAGAAAAAATGGAACGGATGACAGAGGATCAGATCCTCCGAAGCATTCAGGACAAATTTGATACCCAGGCAATAAACATCCTGGCACCTGTAGTTAAAGGACGTAAAGGACACTACCGGGAGCTATTTGAGCAAATCCGCAAACAAGGCTACCTGAAAGTACGGGTTGATGGAGAAATTCTCGACATCACCCCTAAAATGCAGCTAGACCGCTACAAGATCCACGATATCGAAATGGTGATCGACAGGTTACTTGTCAGTGAAAGTGATAAAAAACGTTTGTACGACTCGATTCAGTCGGCGCTCAAGGTATCGAAAGGTATTATTAAGATCAGCGATAAAGAAAACAAAGAATATTTCTACAGTAAATATTTAATGGACCCGATTTCGGGAATATCTTACGATGAGCCGCAACCAAATACATTCTCATTCAACTCGCCTTACGGAGCTTGCGAACGATGCAGTGGTTTAGGATACATCTTCGAGGTTGATCGGAATTCGGTTATCCCAAATCCGAAGCTGAGCGTAATGCAGGGCGGTCTGGCACCTTTGGGTGAATATCGCGAAACCTGGGTATTCCAAATCCTGAAAGCACTTGCCAAAAAATATAACTTCTCGCTCTCTACTCCTTTGGAGAAGATCCCGGAAGAACTTATCGAGATTATTTTAAACGGGTCTCAGGATATAGTTACTGTTCCTGTTGAATACAATAAATGGAATGTTCAAAACTACCAGATTTCTTTTGACGGCATTATAAAAATGCTTGAAGAGCAGACTGAGCGCCGGGGTGATGATGTAGGTGAAGACCTTGAAAATTACAGGGCTTTAAAGAAATGTCCGGAGTGCGGCGGAGCCAGGCTAAAGAAAGAATCGCTCCACATCAAAGTGGATCAAAAGAATATCTATGAGCTGGCATGTATGGACATTGCCAATCTTTACAGCTGGTTCGAGCATCTGGAGTCAAGGTTAAGTGAGCGCCAAAACACCATAGCCAAAGAGATCCTGAAAGAGATTCGCTCACGGATTGGCTTCCTGCTGGATGTGGGCTTGAACTACTTAACATTAGACAGAACCGCTAAAACCTTGTCGGGAGGAGAAGCGCAGCGCATCAGGCTTGCGACTCAAATTGGATCGCAGCTTGTTAACGTGCTTTATATCCTTGACGAGCCGAGCATAGGTTTGCACCAGCGGGATAACGCCCGTTTAATTGCTGCATTAAAAAACCTGCGTGATATTGGGAATACTGTTCTGGTAGTAGAGCACGACAAAGATATGATCATGGAAGCGGATCATGTAATTGATATGGGACCTGCGGCTGGCGAACATGGGGGTGAAGTTGTTGGTGAAGGAACACCTCAACAATTCTCCAAAGCAAAAACCTTAACAAATGATTACATCAGCGGTAAAAAAGAGATCGCAATACCTAAAGAAAGACGCAAAGGTAACGGTAAATCGCTAATACTCAAAAATGTAAGCGGCAATAATCTGAAAAATGTTTCGGTCGAGTTTCCGTTAGGAAAGTTAATATGTGTAAGTGGCGTTTCGGGCAGCGGAAAATCTACTCTGATCGCAGAGACATTATATCCCATTTTAAATCACCATTTCTTCAGGGCAAAGAAAAAACCTATGCCCTACAAAAAGATAGAGGGCCTTGAACACATTGACAAGGTCATTGAGATCGATCAGACGCCAATCGGGCGAACACCACGTTCAAATCCTTCAACTTACACCGGTGTATTTTCTGACATCAGGAATCTTTACGTGATGCTACCGGAAGCAAAGATCAGAGGGTACAAGCCAGGGCGTTTTTCATTTAACGTAAAAGGCGGCCGCTGTGAAACTTGCCAGGGTGCGGGAATGAAACTTATAGAAATGAATTTCCTGCCGGATGTACAGGTTCCATGTGAAGAGTGTGCCGGCAAACGATATAATCGCGAGACACTTGAAGTACGCTATCGCGGGAAATCAATAAGTGATGTGCTGGATATGAGCATTGAGGATGCTGTTGCTTTCTTCGAGCCCATCCCATCCATATATCGTAAAATTAAGACTCTGGCTGAAGTTGGGCTGGGATACATTCGTTTAGGCCAGTCATCTACAACCTTATCGGGGGGAGAAGCACAGCGCGTCAAGCTGGCAACCGAGCTTTCTAAAAAAGACACAGGCAATACGTTCTACATCCTTGATGAACCAACAACCGGACTTCATTTCGAAGATATAAGTGTCCTTTTAGGCGTTCTTAATCGTCTTGTAGATCATGGGAACACCATCTTAGTAATTGAGCATAACCTCGATGTGATTAAAGTCGCAGACTGGGTGATAGATTTAGGGCCGGAAGGTGGCTCAGGAGGCGGAGAGATTCTCTTTGAAGGATTACCTGAAGATTTGGTTAAGGTAAAGAAAAGCCATACCGGCAAGTATCTGGGAATCGAGATGGGGAGTGGAAAACTTTGAGCTTTGGGCTTTGAGCGAAACTCAATTCGTCATGGCGTGTTTTAGTTTTATTAATTAAACTATGCAGAACCTTTTAACCTCCGAACAGATTAAAGCCACGGATTCTTACACCGTCACAGCAAGATCTATAACTTCACTTGACTTGATGGAAGAAGCCTCGGCAGCGTTCGTCTCAGAATTTGAAAAAGAAGTTCCTGATAAAAACATACCTGTCAGTATCTATTGTGGAACAGGAAATAACGGAGGAGACGGATTGGCTGTCGCGCGCATGCTCAATCGAAATGGCTATCATAATTTAAGTGTTAAGATTTCGCGTTTTTCCAAACAATCGACTTCAGATTTTAATGCGAATCTGAAACGGTTAAAAACTACGGGAGTTGGAATATCAGAGATTTCCAATTTATCATTTGGTGCCGAAGATAAATCCGGAGTTATAATCGATGCACTTCTGGGCTCAGGGATCAACAGACCGATAGAAGGAGATTTAAAAAACCTGGTTGATCATATAAACGCCCTTAATACGAAAGTCATATCCATTGATGTCCCTAGTGGATTCCCATCCGAAGGGCTTATTGATCCTGGATCAACAATGATTAAAGCATCACTGGTGATTTCCTTTCAGCAACCTAAAATCAATTTCTTTTTCCCCGAATCAGCAATTAATACAGGCAGGTTTATCGCAGCTCTCATCGGATTGGACGCCTATATCGAATCGCTTGAAAGCAATTGGAAATTGGTCACCAATGAAGATATTCAGTCGATTCTTAAACCAAGAACCCGTTTCAGTCACAAAGGTACTTACGGTCACCCACTTGTTATTGCAGGAAGCGAAACTATTATGGGTGCAGCTTTACTTTGTGCAGACGCTTGTCTTCATTCAGGCGCCGGGCTGACGTCGGCATGTATCCCAAAAAGTGGGCTTACCTCTTTGAACAGTCGCTCCCCTGAGATCATGTCGTTGGTAAGGAGCAAAAATATACCGGTCAGTACGTTCAAAAAATATACTGCTATAGCCCTGGGCCCGGCGATGGGAGTAAATAAAGAAGCTGCTGAACTCTTGTTAAAAGTTTTGGCGAGTAACACTAAGCCTCTGGTGCTGGACGCAGACGCCCTAACGCTGCTTTCAAAAATGCCGGACGCTTTAAACAGCCTCCCGGCTAAGAGCATTCTTACCCCACATATGAAAGAATTTGACCGGATGTTCGGGGGACATACAAATTGGTGGGAAAGGGTTGAAACAGCGCGCAAAAAGGCAGCCGAGTTAAATATTATTATTCTTCTGAAAAATCAATATTCATTTATCGTTCTGCCGGATGGGGATGTGCTGATTAATCCTACAGGGAATCCAGCTATGGCTGTTGGCGGGATGGGCGATGTGTTGACCGGTATGATCGTTTCATTCCTGGCACAGGAATATAGCGCAGAAGAAGCCGCGATACTAGGCTGTTATTTACATGGAAAAGCTGGAGATGAACTTAGGGCTGAGGGCATGAATAGTATTCCGCCAGGATATCTGATTAAAAGGCTACCGTATGTCATCGCACACTACTCTTAATGCTGACCGGACTTACTACCGGTCACGCTTAATACAAAAGCGATGTTTAAAAATCAAACAAATGCTTTTCGGCGTGGTATGACGATCGAACTAAAGGTCCACTTTCAACATACTTGAATCCCATTTCTAATCCAACAGTTTTGTATTTGTCAAATTGTTCCGGTGTTATCCAGTCGATCACAGGGTGATGATTCCTCGTAGGCTGCAGGTACTGTCCTAGCGTTAAAATATGAACTCCGGCTTCCAGCAGATCTGCCATAGCTTCAAGCACGTCCTCTTCAGTTTCTCCAAGCCCCAGCATAATTCCTGATTTGGTTCTTAAGCCTGCCTTATTAATTATCCGAAGACACTCAAGACTTCGGTCGTATTTAGCCTGGATACGCACTTCTTTTGTAAGTCGCCTTACAGTTTCAAGATTATGCGAGACAACCTCAGGACGTACAGCAAGTACGCGGTCCAGATTATCCCATATCCCCCTGAAATCAGGAAGCAGCGTTTCTAAAGTGGTATCAGGACTTTCGCGGCGAATTGCATTAATAGTTTCAGCCCAGATTGTAGATCCTCCGTCTTTCAGATCATCACGGTCAACGGAAGTAATTACACAATGCTTAACCTGCATCAGTTTTACAGAATTTGCTACGCGGTCTGGTTCTCCCATATCCACAGCAAGCGGCCTGCCAGTGGCTACCGCACAAAATGAACATGAACGGGTACAAATATTACCCAGTATCATAAAAGTAGCGGTACCTGCCCCCCAGCATTCTCCCATATTTGGACAATTACCGCTTTCGCAGATAGTGTGGAGTTTGTGCGTGTCAACAAGGCTTCTTACATGTGCGTATTCCTTACCTACAGGAAGCTTTACACGCAGCCAGTTTGGCTTGCGCTGCATTTCATTAACGGGAATAACCGGAAGGTCGATCATGATACAAATGTAAGGAAAAGTTGTACGTTTTACAGTCTACGTTTTGTAAACGCGGCAAATAAGTTTTACGTATAAATTGCCGTTAATAGGTCAGCAAAAGCTTTAAACACATATCTGATTATGAGCTGTCGATTATGAGCTGAGACTTGCACTGTAACCGTTTAAACGGATACGGTAAAACTTACAACGTATAGCTCCTTTTTTCATAAATTTGGTATCATCATTTAAAGCATACACAATGGCAACTATAGAAACCACTTACCTCGGGGAACTTAGAACTGAAGCAACCCATGTATATTCAGGAAATAAAACAATAACCGACGCGCCGTTAGATAATAAAGGAAAAGCTGAATCTTTCTCTCCTTCAGATCTTTTAACAGCTTCTTTAGGAAGCTGTATGATGACGATCATGGGCATTGCGGCAAGAGAGCACGGTATTGATATTGATGGCACTACCTGCTCGATGACAAAGGTTATGGCATCCGATCCGCGCAGGGTTAGTGAGATCCAGGTTATACTGACCTTTCCGAACGGCAATTATTCAGATAAAGAAAAAGCAATACTGGAAAGATCAGCACTCACGTGTCCTGTTGCGAAGAGCCTTCATCCAGATCTTCTTCAGAATGTGAGTTTTAATTATTAAACGATCTGCTCTGCCATTTCCTCCGCCGAGATTTCCCCGTGCGATGTTTCATAAATGCATTCTCCGTCTTTGATAAGAAGTAATTGAGGAGATTCATGATGCACCTGAAATATTTCTGCTATAGTGTTGGAAACTTCGCGATGTGCAATCAAATCTAAAAAATACAAGGGTGTACCTTCAGGTATAGCTGACCAATCTATTTCAAAACGTTTCCGGGCCATCATGCTGATTGAGCAACGGGTGCTATGTTTAAAAATTGCTGAAAATCCCGGCGCGGCCTTAATTTCCTGCAATTGGTCAAGTGTGGTTAGTTGAATCCAATTCATTACAATACAAATGTTTTGTCCTTAAAAGGTCTAAATAGAAGATACAAATTTACGGACCGCCTATCTAACTGATATAATGCGGATGTCAAATAAAGAAAAGAATGAATGATTTTGTTTTAGCGCCTGGACTTAGGGTAAGTTCCATAAGCAGGGCATAATTTAGAGGAACATGCCTGCAATAAAGTGGTTGCTAAAAATAAAGCGAGAACGCCAACGATTAATTTTTTCATTTTTTTTCTGCGAACAGTTTTATGAATATACGAAATTCAGTAAAATAAGTTATAATTAAATAAAATTATTCAAGTGATGATTTAATCTTCGCCATCACAATTGCAGTAACTGCAGCCTCTTCACCTTTGTTTCCGTGCTTACCACCTGCCCTGTCTTTCGCCTGCTGCAAATTATCTGTGGTGAGGACGCCAAATATGACGGGCTTATTATGCTTAACACCTACATTCGTAACTCCATTCGCAACAGCATTACAGATAAAATCAAAATGCCTTGTTTCCCCCTGAATAACACACCCCAGACAAATAACTGCATCTATTTTTTTTGCGGCTAAGAGAAGATCAGCACCCGACGTTAGTTCAAAACTCCCTGGCACCTGAATTTCAATTATATTTTCGGGCAAAGCACCATGTTTGGTGAGCGCAGAATAAGCACCATTATATAATGCTCCGGTTACTTCTGCATTCCATTGCGATACTACTATTCCGAACCTGTAAGCCTTAGCTGACGGTATTTCGATGTGAGTAAAATCGGAAAGTCCTTTTAAATTTGTTGCCATGTCCCTTAAAAAAAAATGGTTGTCTGCAGTGCCGACAACCATTATAAGTACTTTTATGAATTACTTAACCTGCGCTTCAGCGCGTGCTATATAAGTTTCAATTGAAGAAGCCTCAAAGCTCTCGGGAAAATCAGTCTTGATCTTGTTATAAACATCAGCCGCAGAGCTAAAGTCTTTTTGCTCTTCGTATACAAGGCCCAGCTTCTTAAGAAACAAGGGGCTTGTAAAAGAATTCTTGCTTTTGTCAGCAGCTTTCTTGTAGTAGGTAACTGCTTTATCATAATCCTTCAGCTCGCTATAACCATCTCCAAGCATCCCTAACACAAGAGGGTCGATTACCGGACTTCCGGTGCTGCTGTATTTGCCAAGGGCATCAACTGCTTTTTGAAATTCGCCCTTCTTAAGATATAAACCTCCAAGATATGCGTTAGCGATATTTGCAGATTTAGTATTAGAATATTCCTCAGCAATTTTTTCGAAGCCAGGATAAGATCCATCTCCGGCAATAGCTTTGTCGTTAAGGGAATCAACCGCAGCATATTCTTCAGCTTTAAACATCTCGTTCGCCGCTTTTTCAGCTCTAGGTTTAAGATAAAAATTCTGATATCCAACGTATAATAATATCAGTGCAACTATCGCTATTCCGATTACAGCTAAGCTTTTTGAATTTTCCTGAACAAACTTTCCGGTATTCCCAATCGGGTTTTCAGCTTCTGGTAAGTTTTCTTTTTGAGTTTTTGACATTTGCCTTTAAAAATAAAAAT
>JAZKIH010000160.1:0-6112 GCA_040384965.1 Bacteroidota bacterium
TTATCCAATGCTCCCGAAATGATACCTGTTTTACCTTTCAGTAAGTTATACATATGATTGTCTTTTGATGGTTGATTCTATATTGGGTAAAGTTATTATTAAATCTTTGAACTTGATCTCTAAATTAATTAAGCAGTTCTTTCGCATTCAGGATGGCCGATTCACCAGGATTGTTTCCGCTTAACATTTTTGCAAGCTCCATCACGCGCTCGTCAGGAGTTATCTGACGGATATTGGTGTGCGTAGTATCCGTTTGCTCATCTTTATATACCGTGTAATGCGCCTTTCCACGGGCTGCAATCTGGGGCAGATGCGTTATAGCGATAACCTGCATGTTTTCCGAAAGCTTTTCCATGATGTTTCCAACCTTCAACGCTACCTCGCCGGAGATTCCAGTATCAATCTCGTCAAAGATGATTGTTGGCAGGGAAGTATGCACAGCTATCAGCGATTTAATACTTAGCATTAAACGCGAGAGCTCTCCGCCGGATGCTACTTTATTCATAGGTAAAGGGGACTGCCCTTTATTCGCGCTGAATAGAAATCTAATCTGATCAGTTCCGCTGAGCTCAAATTTGCCGGCATCTAACCGTTCATGTGATATTTGAAGAACTGCATTAGGCATTCCAACCTGATGCAGGGTTTCCTTTATACTTTCCTCAACCCGGGGTATACTGGCAACGCGCGACTGGTGTAATTGATCGGCAAGGTCAGCCATCCTGGAATGTATTCCATCCAGCTCCAGCTTTAACTTGTCAATATCTTCATCTGCGAATAGAATGCTGTTTAACTTATCTGAAAGTGTGTTTCTGAGAGTTATCAATTCCAGGTTTGAGCTAACGCGATGTTTTTTCTGAAGAGAGTAGAGTGTGTCCAACCGAAGATTCACATCTTCCAGCCGTGCTTCGTCTACAGAGCTGTGCTGTTCAATTCTTTCAATTTCCGACAGGATGTCTTTAACCTCAATAAGGCTGCTGTTCAGTCGTTCGTGAAGATCCTTAATTTCAGGATTGTACTTTTCTGCGTTGCCTAAACTCAGGGCCGCTTCCTTTAACTGGTTTATCACAGCGGGATCCTGCTCACCCAATATACCAATGGCGCCTAGCAGACTCCGTTTTATCTCTTCAGCATGAGTGAGAACATCCTGCTCCTGCTCTAAACTCGCTTGTTCATCTTCGGCCAGATTTGCTTTTTCCAGTTCATCGAATTGAAACTGGAAATAATCAAGATCAGATTTAGACTGTTCGCTTTGGCTGACCAGCTCTTTTAGCTTAGATTGTGTGTGGCGATAGAGTTTGTACGTGGAATTGTAATTATCCAGAAGGTCATTATTGCCGGCGATAGTATCAATTACCAGAAGCTGGAAATCCTCATCGTTTATCTCCAGAGTTGCATGCTGGGAATGAATGTCTATTAATTTTTCACCGAGCTTTTTGAGAATGGTCAGATTAACTGGTGTATCATTTATAAAGGCACGTGATTTACCATCAGAAGAAATTTCTCTTCTTAGTACGGTTTCCAGCTCGTAGTCCAGATCGTTTTCTTCAAAGAAATCATTCAAATGAAAACCATTGACAAGGAAAGTTCCTTCAATGACACACTTCTTTTGCTGATTAAAGAAGTACTTGCCTTCAGCCCGCTGTCCAAGAATAAGGGATAACGCACCGAGTATAATGGATTTTCCTGCACCTGTCTCACCGGTAAGGATATTCAGCTCTTCTGAAAATGAAATATCCAGGTTATCTATTAACGCATAATTACTAATAGCCAGTCGCTTGAGCATAGGTTAATGGTTTGGGCTAAATTAAGGAAATAGGAGTAAAGAGGGTATGGTTTTTTATCAACGCGCCCTTTTCAGGATCTCATATTTAAGTGCGTTTGCCGGATCGATCACCGAAAGTATTGTAAATGCCTTTAGTTTTTCCTGCGGCTCAGCATCGCTTAAAATATTTATAAGCTCATCGGATTTTGACGTGAAAAACACCTGGTTCAAAATGGCACCCTGTTTCTGTTTGTCTATCTTCTGCAGCTGCGGCAAAATAGAGTAAATGGCTTTTCTGCCTTTTGACGGGTTTTCAGCCATTACATCAAGGCCATCGCGGTGATAATCATACATACTCTCCCGAATAGGGTTATATGATTTGTTCATCAGATTTTCTATCAGCCAGAAACGATTTCTTAGGTTCTCGTGAGCCTTCCAGCCAGCGTTAGGAGCATTTTGAGCATTATTGAGTACCGTTTGAGCTTTCTGAAAATAAGGCGTTCCACCTAGTCGTGAGAAGGTATCGTAATCCATCCCTGTAATGATGTAGGCGTAAAATGCCAGAAGAGAGGTAAGATTGGTCAGGTAGTTTTGATCAGAATAATCCAGTGCCTGACCTTCGGAGTACGAAAAAGTAAAGTCTTTGTCGCTCAGGTTTAAGATGGTGCTGTTGTAATTACTATTATATATCGGCCTGTTCGACTGGATCTGAGCTTCGGCTTTAAAGTTGGCAGATGAGCCGTCCCAGTCAGTGATCGTGATCACAAAATTACAATCGATCCTCTCTTGTGGCTGCAATGCGTCAGCTGTCCACCTTCTGCCGTTTAGGAAATCCTTAATGCTGACTTCTAGTACATCCAGGATCCTTTTGTTTGCATTAGGGATTTGCGGGGCAAGGATTTGCACGCGGGCATTCAGATCCTGAGAATACACCGCTGCAGACGCTATTAATAAGAAGAAAAATACCAGGAATCTCATGATAATAAATCTAATACTTTTTTGCAGATATCTTTCGCCACCTCGGTCTTGGATTTCAGAGGAAACGATTCTTTGGAAAGCTTATTATCAATTATCGTGATCTTATTATGGTCATTCTTAAACCCGGCACCTTCATCCCGCAATGAGTTCAGCACGATAAAGTCGAGGTTCTTTTTTTTCAGCTTCCCGATAGCGTTCTCCTCTTCATTATTTGTCTCAAGGGCAAATCCGACCAGCAGCTGGCCCGCCCTTTTCTCTTTACCGAGAGTAGCTAAGATATCAGTTGTCTTGACCAAATTAAGATCGAGTCCAGATCCTTCTTTTTTGATTTTTATGTCTGATACTTCTGCCGGACGGTAGTCCGCGACAGCTGCGCTTAGTATAGATACATTGGTATCAGGATAAACACGCAGGCAAGCCTGAAGCATTTCTTCAGCGGATGTTACGTCAATACGATTGATATTCATATCCGTGAGCCTGAGTGAAGTTGGCCCGGTAACGAGCGTAACGTCTGCCCCCAGAGCGGAAAGCTGTTCTGCAATGGCAAACCCCATTTTTCCGGAGGAATGGTTCCCAATAAACCGTACCGGATCAATCGCCTCGTAGGTTGGGCCCGCCGTAACCAGGGCAGTCTTACCTGCTAGCGGAAGTTTTTTTTTTATCTCGAGTGATATAAATTCAAGAATATCTTCAGGTTCAGCCATTCGGCCCTCACCGACAAGACCGCTGGCGAGTTCACCATGCGCAGGTTTGATCAGTATGTTTCCAAAGGAAATCAGAGAATCAATGTTTTTCTGAGTAGCCTGATGCTTCCACATGTCGAGATCCATTGCCGGAGCAAAGAAAACAGGACATTTTGCAGAAAGATATGCAGCCGAAAGCAAATTGTCACATAAGCCATTAGCAAGTTTTGCCAGTGTATTAGCACTAGCCGGCGCGATAACCATAAGGTCGGCCCATAAGCCAAGCTCTACGTGATTATTCCATACCCCTGATTCGGGATCGAAGTAATTAACCAGTACTGGATTTTTAGAAAGAGTAGCGAGGGTAAGAGGAGTGATGAAATTGGTAGCCTCGCTGGTCATTATAATCTTGACGTTTGCACCAGCTTTAACCAGTAGCCTGGTTAAGGTTGCGGATTTGTAGCTCGCAATACTGCCACAAACGCCAAGTAAAATATTTTTATTCGCAAGCATAGGCATGTTTCTACCAAAATGAACTCATGCATAAGGCATAGCACGAATGCTCTATGCTTTTTGCAATATTATTGCTCTTTAGAAGGGTTTCTGTAATAAACCTTATCGTGTAAGAATTCGTCAACAGCAATCAGCGAAGGCTTAGGCATGCGCTCATAGTGTTTAGATATCTCGATCTGCTCACGATTTTCAAATACCTCTTCAAGGTTATCATTTGATGAAGCAAATTCAGCTAACTTACCGTGAAGCTCTTCTTTAAGATTGTTAGAGATCTGGTTAGCGCGTTTGCTGATAATCACAATAGACTCATATATATTGTCAGTTGTTTTATCTAACTCGCGAACATCACGTGTAACCGTACTGTTTGGAATAGCTGGCTTGGTATTACTCATTTGAATTGTTTTTAGTGTCTTCTTCTTTTTTATCTTTAGCAGTCTGTGCCGCTTTGATCTTCGCGTTCTGTTCTTCCATAAGAGCAGTTTCAGTAGCAATTAATTTTCTGACGTCAACTATTGACTTCTCGCTGTTTTTCTTGAGCTGTTCAATATCCTTTAAGTATTTACTTGTCGGATGATTTATCGCAAACTCATTAGCAAGCTGAATAGCTTCGTTATAACGTTCTTCCTGTTTCAATTCCAAACTGGCTCCAGCATATAAAGCTTGTGCTTTTACGGTAAGGAACTGCATTTCTTCGGCGTATTTAGTATCCGGGAAATCACGTTCAGAATTTCTGAAAGCTATTACTGCTGATTTGTAGTCGCCAATATCCAGGAACAATCTGGCATTCTCATATGATTTCTGCTCAAGCTTAGCCCTTAAGTTAGCAATAAGCTTGCTTGCCTCAGGCACACGCTCACTTTTTGGGTGAAGGTTAATGAAAAGCTGTAATGCATCCATTGCCTTAAGAGTGTTATCCTGATCTAACGAATAGGTTGGCGACTCCAGATAAAAGCAATAAGCGGCCATGAATCTGCACTCTTCAGCTTTCGGGCTTGAAGCGTAGGTATCGGCAAATGTTTTGAAATGATATCTGGCAGTAGTATAATCCTTTAACTTATAATGCGTGTAGGCAAAATAATATGAAAGGTCTTCAGCTTCTGCCGTTCCCCTGTATTTAGTAACAAGATCATCAAATAAGGGCAGAGCTTTGCTGTAGTCCTTTTTTTCATAGAACTTGATAGCTTCCCGGTATTTTTTTGCGGTATCATTGCTCGCACGGAGCTTTTCATATTTGCTCTTGCAACCTGCAATCGCAATAATAATAACTAGTAATATGCTTAGGGAAATGTTAAGCTTGTTTTTAAACATTCTGCAAAGATAAGGTAAATCAGTAAAATTTCAATTATTAATTGATAGGCATTAATATAAGATGACACTCAATCAATATATACGCGAAAATATCCCTTTGTATATATATGAATGATTGTTTAACATTCTTTAACAGTTGGGGAAGGACTGAGGACTGAGGTCGGAGGACTGAGGTCGGAGGACTGAGATCTGAGGTCGGAGGTCTGAAGTCGGAAGTCTGAAGAATGTAAAGGCGGGTTGTTCAGATTAATAAGTGGGGTTTTAGGGAACGCTTGTTTTTGGTGTTATTTATATAAGTGTATCAAGATATGTGGTATTGAAGAATCTGATGATTTTGGTATCGTGCAAGTATTGATATATATAATAGAATATTGTAGAGAGTTTATTTAGGATTGCTGTCTCCATGCCGATACGGTAGATAATAATCTCTTTATGGAAAGCAAAGCCTGTGGTTCTTTGTGCTTTGCAGTCGGGTGCTCTGCAGTAGTTTTGCCAGAACGTTCATTGGTGTGAATAAAGCTGTAGCTGGCAAAAGCTAAGCTGCCGCCCCCGTTTATGTCGGTTAGTGCTGTGCTTATCGGATGCTGACGCAGTCCAGACTAGCTCATGGTGAACCCTCAAACGGCAAATGAACGGCAAATGAACGGCAAATGAACGGTTAATGAACGGCAAATGGACTTGCTTTAGTTAGTGGAATGAATAGGGCTGACCAATTGTACAGACAGGTTCGGGTATGGGGAGTGATGAAGCCAGGTAATTTCGGGGCTGATTGCGGCCTTGAGGGATTGTTTGCCCACTGCTGATATTTTTTCGTTCTTGTTCCCAGCGAGTTATAAGTAATTGCAGAATTAAAAGGTGTGAAGTGTTG
>JAZKIH010000161.1:0-1637 GCA_040384965.1 Bacteroidota bacterium
AATGTCCCAGGGAATGACAGGATTCGGAACCTCCTCCGGCTATTTCAATAACAGTGCGAATAACAGTTCCAAATTTCAAGAGGATAAATTATCCGGGAATTAACTTAAATAATATAAGATATGTTTCAGCAACTTAAGAACATCGACACAGCATTTAAGCATATAAAAGCTTTCAGCATAGTACTCATTACTGCCTGCTTGATAATCTCGTGCTTTTCACTGATAAAAAGTTATCAGGCGGTGCAAACAGCACAAAATCGGATTTATATTCTGGCAAATGGGAAAGCCTTAGAAGCTTTCTCAGCTGGCAGGAAAGACAATATTCAGGTTGAAGCGAGAGATCATGTTAAAACCTTTCATCAATATTTCTTTTCCCTTGACCCGGATGACCAGGTTATACAGGCGAATGTCAGTAGGGCTTTGTATCTGGCTGATGGATCAGCCAAGGCTCAATATGATAACTTAAGGGAAAACGGTTACTACTCCAATCTGATATCAGCAAATATTAGTCAGGAAATCACCGTTGACAGCGTTCAGCTCAACATAGATCAGTACCCATATTCATTCAGGTGCTTTGCCACCCAAAAGCTAATCAGATCTACCTCCACCAGTAATCGAAACCTGGTTACAGAAGGATTTCTCAGAAACGTTAGCAGGTCCGACAATAACCCTCATGGATTTTTAATTGAAAAATGGAATACCGTGAGCAACAGAGACACCACCTTTCAACGCTGAACGCCATGGGATTTACAAAGAACTCAAAAGACATTCAGGAGGATCACGATCAGGAGCTACGGGCAAAGAAGATTGCCGTCGGCCTTATTAACGCTCAAATAAGGATATCAAGTTATCTGAACAAAAGGACCGCGCATTTTTCAAGAACTCAAAAACAGATCTTATTAATCGGCATCAGTCTATTTTTTAGCGCCTTTAGTTTATATCTCATTTTTAAATCAATTCAATAATCATCAATACTTAAAATTCAATTTATGGAAAAGCAACAATCAGCGGAAACGCTTCGGAAACGCAAATTCTTAATGGTATTACCCTTACTGGTGCTGCCATTTATGACCATGGCTTTCTGGGCTTTAGGAGGAGGAACCTCACCGGAGCAATCTTTTACAGCAGACGAAAAAGCGGGTTTCAACACGGACCTTCCCCAGCCAAAATTCAATATCGCTGAGAAACTGGATAAGTTTAGTGTATATGAAGCTTCTGCAAGGGAAGCAGAACAAGATCACCCTGGAGACAATACTTATAATTCGTTGATGTCAGCCTCCCCGGAAACATACATTGATCCCAATGAGCAAAAGATCAATGAAAAACTTGCTTTACTGAATACAGAGATTAACAGGCAAAGTTCTCCTTCGGCTCCCAGCTATTCCACGGTTAAAGCTCGAAATCATGTTAGTACGGCAATGACTGAAGATGTAAGTCGTCTTGAAGAACTCATGCAAAATTTACAGAGCGGAAGTGCCGATGATCCAGAAATGGTTCAGGTTAACGCTATTCTGGAAAAGATTCTTGATATCCAGCATCCGGGACGAACCAGAGAAAAATTAACGCAGAAATCATCGAACCCAGTAAAAGGAGTTTTCGCTGTGCAAGTCTTAGGCGAAAGGGATAGTAAACGGGGT
>JAZKIH010000162.1:0-2715 GCA_040384965.1 Bacteroidota bacterium
TCAGACATGCCTCAAAAATAGTGAATTGAGTTTTTTAAATCCGATTTATTTGTATCTTTGCAACCCCGCAGAATAGACTCCGGGAATATGTTGAATACATAAAACTTGAAAAATGGCAACTAAAATCAGATTGCAAAGATTTGGTAAAAAGGGAAAACCTTTCTATCATGTGGTGGTAGCAGACGCACGTGCTCCAAGAGATGGTAAATTCATAGAACGTATCGGTTCTTACAATCCAAACACAAACCCGGCTACTATTGACATCAATTTCGACAAAGCGTTGGATTGGGTGAACAAAGGAGCTCAGCCTACAGATACTTGTCGCGCTATCCTTTCTTACAAAGGTGTGATGTACAAAAAACATCTTGAAGGTGGTGTTAAAAAAGGTGCTTTAACTGCTGAACAAGCTGAAACTAAATTTGCTGCCTGGTTAGATAGCAAAGAAGGTAAAATAGCTGGCAAAAAAGATAGCCTGACTAAATCAAAAGAAGAAACTAAGAAAACTGCTTTAGCTGCTGAGGCTAAGAAGAAAGAGGAAATTGCAGCTGCAGTTGCGGCGAAGAATACTCCTCCTGCAGAAGAAGAAGTTGCTGAAGAGACAGAAGCTAACGATGTTGAAGAAACTGCAACTGAGGAAACTCAGGCACCTGCGGCTGAAGAAACTGAAGAAGCACCTGTAGCTGAAGCTGCTGCTGAAGAAGCTCCGGCTCAAGAGCCGGTAGCTGAAGAGGCACCTGCTGCTGAAGAAGTTGCTGAAACTCCAGCTGAAGAAGCACCTGCTGCTGATGCGACAGAAGAAGCTTCTGACGAAGAAAAAGCATAATTCTTTTAAACGTTTAATTAACGCCATTGCAAATGCAGTCGACACTAACTCCGGTTAGGATAGGCACATTCGTAATGGCGTTATTGTTTTACAGCTATGAAGATCGAAGATTGTTTTTACATCGGTTATATCACGAAAACCAAAGGATTAAAGGGCGAGGTTCAAATCTTTTTCGAATACGAAGAACCAGAAGATCTGCTCCTTGAATCGGTCTTTGCTGAAATAAACGGCAAACTTGTACCGTATTTCATTTCCTCGTATAAGCTTCAGAACAATCAAACAGGCAATTTCTATTTCGATGATATCGATACAATCGAAAAAGCCCAAACCCTTATCCGTAAAAAGCTGTACTTACCAGAAAAACTAAAACCGGTAAGGGATGACGACGAGTTTCTCATTACCGATCTCAAAGGCTTTATTGTGCACGATAAAACCGCCGGTGAGCTTGGCGAGATCATCGCAATTCATGAATATCCGCAGCAGTATATTGCAGTAGTTCCATATAAATTTAACGAGGTGATGTTTCCTTTGAATGATGATCTCATAGTAGAGATTGATGAAGAGAACGGTATTTTAAATGTTGATCTTCCGGAAGGATTGATCGATCTTTATGTTGGAGGATAAGTGCGCTCACTTCTCCGTCCAGACTTATAATTTACAACTGAAAATGCGTTTCGACATTATAACCGTTATTCCGGGATTGCTTGAAAGCCCTTTTGCCCACTCTATTTTGCAGCGTGCGCAAGCTAAAGGACTGTCAGAAATAATGGTGCACAATCTGAGGGATTATTCTTCCCACAAGCAAAAGTCCGTGGACGACTATCAATACGGCGGAGGAAGCGGAATGGTAATGACCATTCAGCCTTTTGCCAGCTGCATCGAAAAGCTAAAGGCTGAACGGGATTATGATGAGGTGATCTTTATGACACCGGACGGAGCGACATTAAATCAAACAATGGCTAACGAGCTTTCTGATAAGAAAAACATCATCATTCTTTGCGGACATTATAAAGGCATCGATCAGCGCATCCGCGATCTTTTTGTAACACGCGAGATTTCCATTGGTGATTATGTTCTATCTGGTGGTGAACTGCCTGCTGCGGTCCTTGTCGACAGCATCGTAAGGCTTTTGCCTGGTGTGCTGAACGATGAAACCTCCGCTTTGTCGGATTCGTTTCAGGGCGAGCTTCTGGACGCGCCTGTTTACACGAGGCCTGCTGATTGGAACGGTCACAAAGTGCCGGATATATTGCTGAGCGGTAATGAGGCAAAAATTAATGAGTGGAGACATGATCAGTCTCTCGACAGAACTCAGAAAAGAAGACCGGACTTATTGAGTTGAGAGTTGAGAAAGATGAACCCAAGGTATTCATTTTTTAGCATGGCAAGTTGCGCAATAGTCTTGATTTCTGATACATCGCTCCTGGATCTCAATAAAAATATTCCACACTTCTTTTTAAATGTTAATAATTATTCGTAATATTGCAATCCGATTTTTACGGGCTAAAAATCGACTTTAAGAGCTTAAAATCATGGATTTAGTAAAATTTGTTGAAGAGCAGGTAGTAGTTAGAAAAGAAGTTCCTGCATTCAAAGCTGGTGATACGGTTAGCGTTCACTATAAAATTCGCGAAGGAAATAAAGAACGTATCCAGATTTATCAGGGTGTGGTTATCCAACGCAATAGTGTAGGTGTTAACGAAACGTTCACTGTACGCAAAATGTCAAATGGAGTAGGTGTAGAGCGTATCTTCCCTGTTAACTCTCCTAACATCGATAAAATTGATGTAAACAATCACGGAAAAGTTCGCAGAGCGAAACTATTCTACTTACGTGCGTTAACTGGTAAAGCAGCTCGTATCAAATCTAAAAGAGTATAATTTAATCATACA
>JAZKIH010000163.1:0-24154 GCA_040384965.1 Bacteroidota bacterium
GTATCTAAACTAACGTATAAAAGGCCATCAGCAAATGTATATTAGGCGAGTTTACACTAGTTGTCGGTGAATGTCGGGAATTTGTCGGTAAAAAAATAACGTAAGGGCTACTGTTTTAGAGGTTAATGCAAAATGTAACACAGTCAAATTTGATTAGAGTGAGTAAAACCTCATCATTTGATCTTAATATAAACGTGTTTTATATTGCCTTTACCAGTTATTCGTTCATCAAATTCAAACATGTTTAAGCCTCTGATAAGTGGCAATAGTTTGGGGTAATTGTAGTTTCTGGAATCAAAGTCCGGCTTCTTTTTCAAGATTAAATTCCCCAGGTTTCCGAGGTACGCCCAGCCATTTTCATCTTCAAGATCGGAGACGCTATCTTTGATTAGTCTGATAAGCTCTTTGTCAATATTATTCAACGGAGCCGACGTTTTCCGGGCATTGTTTTTCGATTTCTTAACTGGCTGATGCTCATCGGGGGAGGCTTCATTATCCTTTAAAATCTCGAGGTAAATGAATTTATCACATGCCGTTATGAAGGGGATCAAGGTTTTCTTTTCCCCGATGCCTATAACCTTCATTCCAGCCTCTCTCAATCTTGTCGCCAAACGGGTAAAGTCACTATCACTTGAAACGATACAAAAGCCATCAACCTTACCGGAATAAAGTATATCCATAGCATCAATTATCATGGCACTGTCGCTGGCGTTTTTTCCGGTTGAATAGCTGTATTGCTGAATAGGTGTTATTGCATTCTCCAGAAGAACTTTTTTCCATCCGGAGACTGTAGGCTTAGTCCAATCCGCATAAATTCTTTTGAAAGTCGGCGTACCATATTTTGCAATTTCCTGAAACATCGGTTTTACATCTGAATAAGGAACATTGTCGGCGTCGATAAGTACGGCAAGCCGGAGATCTTTGCTCTCCATTCTGTTGTAATCTGTTTCCATAAATCTAATTTAACCTTTATAATTATACTTTAACGCCCGATTCGCTTTCATTTATAAGCCGTTCCAGCCTGCTCAATTTAGTTTTCTCCTGCTTTGCAGTCATTATCCAGTAGTAGCACGTTCTTTTATAGGAAGGGGCTTGTTTCTGGAAAAATTTCCAGGCGCGTGGGCGCGCTTTGAACTTCTGTTCGAAATCCTTCCGTAGATCTACAGGATCGTTTTCAAAAGCATAGATTGCCGATTTGTTATCGGTTCGCTTTTCGTAACTGGCCAGCCCTGCCGGGAACATAAGACCCTTGCTTTTCAATTCTGCAATCTTTTTTATGTTCACAGCACTCCAGATGCTGGTGCCTCGGCGGGGAGTAAATCGAATAGAGTAACTTTCGGAGTCAATTGATCTTCTAACTCCATCGATCCAGCCAAAACACAACGCCTGATCAACTGATTCCGACCATGTCATATTTTGTTTTCCGCTGCTCACTTTATAAAATCCCACTAATAACTCAGTTTCCTTTTCATAATTTGATTCCAGCCAATTGCGGAATCCATCCTGATTTTTGAAAAATGTAGGGGTCATTTTTTTTTGGTAAGGTTCTCAGTGAATTCAACGTAACGCCTGACGGCGTTTTCCAGAGCTTTTGTCTCAGTATTATTAAGTTTAACGAACGGATAGGTGTCTACTTGTACGGAATTGCCTTTAAGGCTACGAGACCACGTGCCTTCAATTCTGCCTTTCAGAACGATCATGCGATTGAAAATTGGATTTTCCCGACTTATTGTCCTGCCTTTGTTCCTTGGATTCATGAGTGCTGAACGATCTTTATAAGACATACCATATTCATCATAATCCGGCATTAGAAAAGAAGTTTGATCTGTATTCGTAAGTTCGTAATCGCGTGTCTCGAAGATATAATCTTTGCCATCAATTATTTCTTTGGAGAACCCGGGTCCTAAGTTTGCGATGCCTTCCCTCGACTGCTTCAAAGTTAACCCTGACCAAGTGGCAAAATCGTGTAAAGTTGCTGGTCCGCGACTCTTGAAATATCGATTAGTTAGCTTGTTCAGGGCTTCCTCGTCCGAAATAGGCTTTATTGCAGGAACTCTTTCTTCCAACAGCGCGTAGGTAAACTGTTTTCCGTCACGGGGGCCACTGCATATTACGCCCTCCAGCTCGGCATACATCATAATTGCGCTCAAACGAATCCCTTCGGCTGAAATTCCTTTCTGTTTAAGATCGGAATTTAATGCTGACCTCGTAAGAAACTTTCCACCTGTGAGCGATTTTTCCAGCGTTCGGGTGCATTTAACTAATGTGGGTGTGTCCAATTCCATTTGACGGTAAGTAAACGAATTTGACTGGTGAACCCTCGGCGCAGTCAACTGAATCATCCAGCGGATATCTTCTTTGGCGACAAAATGCCACGTGGGCCTCATAATGTGTGTTCGGAGAATTGACCCTGCATTAAAAGCGTTCTCAACATCCTGATCTTTTGACCCCGGTACTCGCAAGCCAACTGCCCATTTTGACATCGCGTATTCCTGAGCCTGAATGGCAACCATTGAGGTCACAAGGTCTTCAGGTTTCGTGAATTTCGACCGGGCAAGATGTTGATTAATAAGACGGTAAGCATTAATTCTGCCGATCATATTTGAAATTCGAAATTGATTTCTGAAACTATGGCAAATATAATCTAAACTAATTAACACGAAATATCTTGTCTGATCCAAAGAGTTGGAGTCCGTTTATTGCGCTGTATTGCAAGAATTATATATCTGAAAATTAGCAGTTGCAAGAGACGCTTAGAGGACTGCCTCGCTGCGCATTAGGAAAGAATAGAAGGAGTTTAGAAAAAAGTAAGAAATATTTATGATTATGAATTGCTTTGTGTAGATAAACCTCATTCAGTACATTTATACACCAAAACAATCCACATGTTAAGAAGACTCGTCGTTATAGCTTTGCTCCTGACTACAATCTCTATGGCTGAAGGTCAGACAAAGTCAGAAAATCTCTTTTACATGGTTAACACTCCAGAGTCCTTTGAAAGTTTCAGGGCAAATGTTAGCCAGATTTCTATTGTTTGTCCTCAAACATTTTTAGTTAGCAAAGAAGGTACGCTTTCCGGTTCAGTCGATCCCCGTGTGTTGTCATTGGCAAAAGCCAATAATGTGAAGGTGATGCCATTAATTGTCAACAGTGGTTTTGACCAAAAGCTGCTGCATGATATTGTGTCGAATCCGGTGGCCCGAAAACGTTCTATTGAGATGATGCTTGAATACGCCAAAAAGTATGACCTTGATGGATGGCAGTTCGATCTCGAAGGCTTAAGTATTCGCGATATGGCGGATTTCACGTTGTATTTCAAAGAAACAGCTGAAGCTTTACATAAAAACAAACTTCAATTATCTGCTGCACTTGTACACGCTACAGAAAATGTAGGTGGCCCAAGTGCATACCATCTTTTTCTTTATGAGAACTGGAGGGCAGGATATTCATTTAAGGAACTTTCTGAGATAGGGGACTTTATTTCGATTATGACATATGATCAGCACACCCGACGCACCCCTCCGGGACCAGTTGCTAGTCCTGAATGGATGGAGCAGGTAATAAAATACCTCCTTGCTCAGGGTGTCAAACCGGAGAGGCTTTCCATGGGAATTCCCAATTATTCGGTTCACTGGTTCACCGATTATTCGACCGAACGCGGTGGATTTGCAAACGGTCGCAGTGCAAAGTACCCAATGGTCGAACATCTTCTGGGGCAGAATAACGCAAAGAAAGTTTGGCATGAGAAAGGGCAGGTAAACTGGGCGATGTGGGATAAAGATGGAGTGTTCGAATATCTTTTCATAGAAGATGCACAGTCCTTAAAACCAAAGCTTGATCTCCTCAAAAAATATAAACTTAGAGGGATATCGGTTTGGGTTCTGGGCGGTGAAGATCCTGAGGGCTGGGAAGTGTTGAAAAAGGAAACGATAAGGAAATAAATATTTGTAAATCTGAATATGAACTTAAGCTGTTGTGAATTGTGTTGAAAGTAGGTGTAATAGGCCTGGGTGATATTGCTCAAAAGGCTTATCTTCCTGTGTTGTGCAATAGGGAAATTGAACTTCACTTGTATACGCGTGATCTCGAAAAGCTGTTTCGGATAGGCAGACAATATCGTTTCCAAAATCTGCATCAAAGTTTTGAGTCTATTCTAAATAGTGGTATTCAGGCGGCTTTTGTTCATACGTCGACCGGAAGCCATGTCGAAATCATACAGATGCTCCTGATGAATAATATTCATGTTTATGTGGATAAGCCCATCACTTATGATTATGCTTCCTCAAAAAGATTACTTCAGCTTGCGGAGAGCAAAAAACTGATGCTGATGGTAGGATTCAACAGACGATACGCGCCGGCGTATCGGGAACTGAAAGAAGTTGCCGAACCTAATATGATTATCATGCAAAAGAACCGCGTTTCCTTGCCAGGAGATGTACGGACATTTGTATTTGATGATTTCATACATGTTGTGGACACACTCACTTATTTATTTCCCTATCCTATTAAAGAGTTAAGTGTTAAGGGAATGAAAAAGGGAGGTTTACTCTTTCATGTTGTTATCCAAATGACTGCCGAAAATGGGGCAATCGCTATAGGAATTATGAACCGTGATGCTGGAGTTGTGGAAGAGAGGGTAGAGGTGTTCAGTCATAATCAGAAGCGTACTGTGGTCAACCTTTCGTATTCAAATGTTCATATTAATAGGGATGAGACCAGCAAGGCAGTGGGAGACTGGGATTCTACATTGTTTAAAAGGGGATTTGAACAAATTACTACAGATTTCATTCAGTCAGTGGACTGTAGCGGAAGCCCGCAATTCTCCATTGAAGATTCACTAATCACACATCAGATGTGTGAGGACATCGTGCTGCAGTTGAATGAGGTATGATTAACTGCCGCGGTTTATCTATCGTTTAAGCACCTTTTCGTAAATTCCAATCCAATCTTTAACGGTCATCTTTTTCATAAGTTCGCCAATCAGTTTGAATGGGATCTGCTCAGGTTTCTTAAAACGGAGACAGCTTTTCCCCATATCAAGTTTAGATGAAGAATACTTTGAATATTCTGATGTGAACCAATCCAATAATTCTTGATCAGCATATATTCCCATGTGATAAAGCGCAATAAAATTCTTCTGCGAAGCAATACTGACAAAGGGTAGAGGCAGCTTTGGATCGCAATGATACCCGGGCGGATAAATGGCATGCGGTACGACATAACCCACCATGCCGTAACTCATTTCTTCTGAAAACCCATCGGGAATATTGTCAATGATAACTGTTCGCAATTGCTGCATTGCGGGCTTTCGATCTGCGGGCATACTCTCAAAATATCCTTCAACTGTTTTAGCGTCAGACTGCATATAGATATGTTATTTATTTACTTTCCATTGATGTTTATCACCGCCGATCATCTCTTTTCCCCAAACAGGTAGTTCCGCTTTTAGCCTTTCAACAGTTTCCTCGCAAGCATCAATAGCTGCTTTGCGATGTGCAGAAGAGGTAAAAACGAAAAGGCAGATCTCGCCGGCAGCGACCGTTCCCAGACTGTGGTGTACATGCATGCAAGTCAACGGATACTTCGAAAATATATCCTCCCTTATTTGATGCATTTTTTCGTTCGCCATGTCTTCGAACGCGGTGTATTCTATAGCTGATACCATACCGTTTTCAGTTTCATCAGCGCGAACCTGCCCAAGAAATATACTGTGACCTCCAATTGCTTTTTGTGTACTATGTTTCTGAATACTTTCCGCAATGAAAGAAGCTGGGATTGCACCAGCAGTAAATATGTTTTTTTGTTTTCTCTCTGACATATTGATCTTACTGTGAATTAATCCATGCGGCAATTCCATCCCTTAAGCTATATACTTTTTTTGAATTTCCGTATCGGTCAGTTAGCATTTTGGCAGCACTTAGACTTCGTTTCCCCGACTGACAAAACAGTACCACACTTTCTGCTGTAATTTCCGTCATACTATCTTCAAAATTACTTAGGGGTAGTTTTAAGTGATTAAAGCCCTCGACAACCGGCATCTCATTTACTTCTCGCACATCAATAAACGAAACAGTTGGGTCCTGTAGCATCGTTTTAAACAAAGTTATATCTATCTGATTTGCTGAGTGATTTGAGCATAGCCAATTGTAATCGGTTTTTTTGAACTCTACGAGATTCTCAGGAATCAAAGACTTTGATTTTTCTGATGCCTGAATTTGCAATTCGTAAATCTGATTATTTAATGAATTATAGGTCATTAGCCGGTTTACAAGCGGTACACCGATCCCCGTAACAAGTTTAATCACCTCATTTGCCATCATGGTTCCGATTATCCCAGGCAGCACGCCCATTACACCAGCTTCTTCGCAGTTCATGATCTCACCATCAGCCGGCGGGTTGGGGAAAAGATCCCGGTAATTTGTTTTTAGAAATTCATTTCCGCTATCATGATTGAAGACAGCTACCTGACCCTCGAATTTTGAGATAGCGCCATAAATCAGTGTTTTACCTGAAAGTATACAGGCATCATTTATCATGTAGCGGCTGGCAAAATTATCAGTACCGTCTACAACAAAATCAAATTGAGAAATAATGGCGGCTGTATTTTGCGGATCGAGTTTCTCATTGTACGGAATAATTACAATTTCAGGATTAAGCGCTGTTAGAATGTCGGCAGCTCTTAGGGCCTTGGACAGCCCAATATCGTCAGTTGAATACAACACCTGCCGGTGCAGATTGCTCAGAGATACTGTATCGTAGTCAACTATTCCAATGGTGCCAATTCCAGCCCCAACCAGGTATTGCAAAGCGGGGCAGCCTAATCCGCCAGCTCCAACAACAAGCACCCGCGCATGAGCTAGTTTCTCCTGTCCGGTTTCGCCGATTTCAGCTAGTGCTGTTTGACGCTGATATCTTGGATTTTCCTTTTTATAAGCCATCACTATCCTCCTGAAAAGGGCGGTAACAGTGCAATGATGCTGTTGTCTGTCAACCGGGTATTCTGAGTGATTACTTTTTTATCTATCGCGACGGCGTACTTCGAGTCAGCCAGTCGCGGATATAGTTCATTTAGCTTGACTATGAGTTCGTCCCGATCTGAAACATTGTTTAATTCGATTTCAGACAAACCGGTGATATCCGTCAGCTGCCCGAATATTAAAACTTTGACTTTCATTACGTAAAGATAAGTTTCAATCCCGCCATCATTAAAACCCCGGCGAGAGTATTTTTCAGAATATTTTGGTTGAATTTTAATGCTCCAAGATACGCCCCGCACAAACCTCCCGCGAAAGCGATAGCAACGTAGGTCAGCATGTCAGGACTAAAATTGATACCTTTTGTTAACTGTCCTGCTAATCCCGATAAGGAATTTACAAAGATGAACAGCGCGCTAATGGCTGCTGCTTGTTTTTGATTTGTCCATTTCAATAGAAGCAGAACAGGAGATAAAATAATTCCGCCACCTATGCCAATCAGGCCGGATAGAAAACCGATTACGGATCCAATAAGAATCGACACCGCAAGGTTAGATTCTTTTAATTTTTCGTCTGGGATGTTTGAAAAAAACAGAAATCTAATTACCGGAATAAACAGCAGGGAGCCCAGTATTTTTTTGTAGACTGATGCGTCCATAGTAATTAATCCTCCTGCAAATGCCATTGGAATTGAGGCCAGAGCAAGAGGAAGAAATATCTTCCATCTAAAATGGTCCCCCCGATAGAACTGTATGAAGGAGGTTAATGAAACAAAGAGATTCAGGATGAGAGCGGTTGGTTTCATAACATCCGGACTGAATGCATATATAGCCATTAAGGCCAGATAACCGCTGGCGCCTCCGTGTCCAACAGATGAGTATAACATCGCAACGATAAAAAGCAGGCAATAAAACAAATAGATATTATCCATGATATTCAGGTAATAGATGAATTTCCACGAGCTCATCCGCAGTGAATTCTATTTTTCCTTCTTCAAGTTTAATCAGGCAATTTGCTTTAGCAAAAGAGCTAAGCCGGAAAGATTCCTGTGCCTTCAGATCACTGGCAGACTCGCCATCATAGTATCCCTTTAAAAATTGTGTGAGTCCCGCTGGCTTCTTTAACGCTGTCTTGAGCGGAACAATAATGCTTTTTAAAGCTGTTTTACGAGAGCTCATTTGACCTAATGCTGGCAAGACGTATTCATAGAAACAGTTTAAAACAGAAGCTGGGTTCCCCGGCAAACCAAATATCACTTTTTCTCCCTTTTTTCCGAAGAAGAGAGGCTTGCCCGGCTTTTGTCGAATCTTATGAAAAACCTGTTCGATTTCGTTTGCTACAGCAGCGCGTACAACAAAGTCATAATCGCCGACGCTGACACCTCCTGTTAGTAACACAACGTCGCTCTTAATAACCGCCCGTGCAATTATAGTAGTCAGATCTTCGAGTGTGTCTTGTGAAAAAAGGAAATCAATTTGGGAGATCCCTGCCTGCTTCAAAGCTGAGTTTAGCGCAAACGAATTTGCTTCATACACCTGCCCATGATTCAGCTCTTCTCCCGGACTTTGTAACTCGTTGCCCGTTAAAATAACGGTAACACTTGGAGTGGGATAAACGTGTATTTCCTTAATCCCAACTCCGGCCAGATACCCGATTGCAGCGGGTGTCATCGCGGTGCCTTGTTCCAGTGCGAGAGATCCGGCCTTTATTTCAGAACCTTGTTCTCTGAAGTTCAAGCCTCTGATCAAATTCGCATCTTCAATCACCAGATTCTCTCCAACTATTTTAATTTTTTCCTGCATGACGACCGTGTCCGCTCCGGTTGGAACTGGCGCCCCGGTAAATATCCTTGCGGCATTGTAAGGTTCCAGCCTGGTATTTTTGTCTGATCCTGCAGCAATTTCACCTTTGATTTTTAATTGCCCGGATTTCATCCAGTCATCGTAGTTTATCGCATAACCATCCATAGAAGACTGGTTGAATGGAGGTACATCAGTTTTGGCAAAAACGTCCTCAGAAAGAACCAATCCTGTTGCATTCATCAATGAAATATTGATTGGGCTAAGAACTTTCGTGTGTTGATTTATTAAATCCCGTGCTTCTGCAACTGAAATAAATTCTGCTGGCATAAAAAGACCTATCCTCCTATACTGATCATGCTTCTATTACTCAGATCCTCAGTCTGGATCTTCTCAAAGTCTTTGGTAAACTGTCCGCCAAGCTCTTTTGCTTTCGAAAAAATACTTTCCTGTATAAGTGGCAATATATCCTCGTTATTCCTGAGGGCGGCGAGCAGATCAGTTTCCTTTGTGGAGAACAAACAGTTTTTCATCTTACCATCGGCGGTGAGACGCATCCGGTTACAACCGCTGCAAAAAGGCGAACTCATTGTACTTATCACAGAAAAACTGCCTTTGTGGCCTTCGATTTTATATTTCTTGTCGGTATCGTTAACCCCATCATGCAGACGAACGGGTGTGTATTTTTCACCAATACGATCCAGCATATCGCTCCACGTAAAAACTTGATTGCTTGTCCAGCGATTGCCATCAAACGGCATAAACTCAATAAATCGCACCTGTACAGGCAGGTCTTTAGTCCAGTCAACAAAGTCAATAATTTCACTGTCGTTGAGGCCTTTCATTACCACCACATTAATTTTGATAATAAAGTTCCGGCTCAGCATCAAATGGATGTTTTCCATCACTTTTTTGAAACCGTCCCGGCGGGTGATAATATTAAACTTATCCGGATCAAGTGTATCAAGACTAACGTTCAAGGATTTTACTTTGGCTTTTTCCAGCACATTAACAAAATCATGTAACCTTGTAGCATTAGTGGTGAGCGTAAGATCAACAGGGAGAAGTGAGAGACGGTCGATGATTTCCGCCGCATCTTTTCTAACCAGTGGTTCGCCGCCTGTAAGCCGAATCTTGTTTACGCCGTTGTCGACAAAGACTTTGGCAATTGTTTCGATTTCATCCGGCTGCATTAGCCTTGAAGCAGGTGTGAATTCATAATCCTCCTCAGGCATACAGTAAAAGCAGCGAAGGTTGCAGTTGTCTGTAAGTGAGATGCGCAGATAATTATGAGCCCTGTCGAATGAATCAATAAGCATATATAAAGTTAGGTTATTTAGGCAAGTTCTGATAATCCTCTGATGTATCTATATCGATACCGCCATCCCTGAATGAAACGAAGGAAGCAGCGTCATGGTATTCATCAAAAAGCTTCTTTGCACCGGTGTCTCCTTCAAGCGATAAAAGTTCGGGGAATATGCTGCTGTGAAAAAGAGCCGGTGTGCCTTTTGTGTTTTCATATATGCATCCCACAATCGCTTTACCTGTTTGTTTTTGCTTGTGCACCAGTGATGTTAAGATTTCAGTCTTGGCAAATGGCTGATCGCAAACCATCAATATCAAAGCATCAACACCGGGCGCTGTCTTTTTTAGGGCATTTATACCTGCTTTAATTGATGATGATATGCCGCTCTCAAAGTCTGGATTTTCTGCGATTTCTATTCCATCAATCTCAATTTTATTCTGAATAATGTCTTTACTCGATCCAAGCACAACAATAACCTTGTTTGAACCAGCTTGTTTAGCACTATCGATCGAATGCTGCAAAAGGTTTTTCCCGCGATAGCTCAATAGTTGTTTAGGCCTTCCAAGCCGAGATGATTTTCCCGCTGCCAGGATGAGGATCGCGAAAGTGTTTACATTGAAATGCGTTTTGGCTAACTGCATGTTAATTTCTCTTATGAATAGGAGTATTTCTGAATTTAAGAAATGTACCATCCCTTTTGGCAAACGCTGCTTTAATGCCAGCCGCAAGAGATAACGCAATCTCTTCAGGAGTTACTGCTCCAATGTCGAGTCCCACGGGCGCATATATTCGCTTCATGTCAGCATTTAATATGGGATTTCCTTCATCTGAATGCTCTTTCCAAATCTTCTCTGAGCGCACTTTAGGGCCAAGCATCCCGATGAACGTTGCTTGAGTTGCCAAAACTTTCAATAAGTTCCTCTTATCCGTCTTGTAATCATGGGCCATCAAAATAATAGCTGTATGATCGTCTATCGTTAAAGTTTCAAAATCTGTGGTTGCAACAATTTGGTCTGTATAGGATTTTATCTGAGGATTGATCTTGAGAATGTCTCCACAGATGCTTACACGCCAGTCGAGCTCTTTAAGTAATCGGCTCATCGGATAAACATCGTATTGATGCCCCATTAATATTACGCTAATCTCTGGTGGAAGTATTTCAATAAATATTTCCAGGGTATTACCCAACCCATCTTTGAATTGAGCCGGCGAAGATTTGTTTTCAAGCAGGTGTAGTGAAATAATCGCCTGCATCGATTTTTTAATCTCTTCCGAATTAATGACCGCCAAGTCTTTAATATCACTGTATTTAATGACTTTTCCCGCGTGCAAATTATCCCATATTCCTGCCAGATGGGTTATGGTTAGCAATACATGAGTATCACGACTTGCCTGAATACAGGATTTAAGAATCTCCACAGGATTACTTTTATCACTTAGATCGAGTGGAGTAAAGAGCACATCTATGACCCCGTTACAACCCAGGCCAACGCCAATTTGGTGAGGATCATCTTCAGTAGTATCATAAGTAATTAAGGTTGGACGGGAATTGTTAATTGCTAAACGCGCACGTTTTAAAGCATCCCCCTCAAGGCACCCGCCACTGATTCCACCAGTCCATGTACCATCATCCAGAACGAGCATACGCGCGCCCGTTCGACGATAGGAGGAGCCTTCAACCCTTACTACTGTGGCTAGTGCTGCATGGGTTCCCGGTTGGATATCATTGTAGGCTTTAACTATTGCCTTTATTTCCTTCATGCAAATTTGCTATGCCTGGTTTTTAACGATAAAATTAAAAGAAAAAATCTATGTATTATTTTCTCTCTATGATTGATACATTACAGGAATTAGTCCGCATTTAGTAAATTAGTGTAATAATCAACCAAATTATGCGAAGAGGTTTTGTTATCGCTGTCCTGCTTATCTGCTCGATAGCAGTTAAAGCGCAATCAGAAAATCCCAAGTTTGATCAGGCACTCGCCACCAAACTCGGTGCTGATGATTATGGGATGAAGATGTATGTTCTCGTAATGCTAAAAACAGGAACTGCGGCAATAACCGACAAAAAAATCATTGATAGTCTCTTTAAAGGCCATTTCAATAATATGCAGCGGCTCACCGAAGAAGGCAAACTTATCGTGGCCGGGCCGATGGAAAAAAATGACAAGAATTACCGGGGACTTTTCATCCTAAACGTAAGAAAAATTGAAGATGCCAGGCTCCTCGTCGACACCGATCCCGCGGTAAAAAGCAAAATGCTTGACGCTGACTACCTGCCATGGTATGGGTCTGCAGCCCTTTCAGAATATCTGCCCTATCACGAGAGGGTTGAAAAGAAGAAAATGTAATCAGCGAACTGCTAAGGCTTTTCTGACAGCCGGCGCTACAATGTCTCCGTACAACTCAATAGACTTCATAACCTTCTTGTGAGGCATATCACCCATACTCATTTGAGCGAGAAATCGTGTGTTTCCAAAAAGTTCATGCTCATATAAAATTTTATCGATCACTTCCTGAGGGCTCCCCACAGCAAGTGCTCCTTTTGGCGTGCGCGAGTATTCAAACTGCTGCCGGCTAAGCGGCGACCATCCTCGTTCTTGTCCTATCCGGTTCATCATCATGGCGTAGGAGGGATAAAATTCATCACCTGCCTGATCAGAATCATCTGCGATATACACATGAGAGTTGATTCCTACTTGCAGGGTGTTTAAATCCTGTCCTGCTTTTTCTGCAGATTGACGGTAAAGGTTTATAAATGGGACAAACTGCTCTGGTGTGCCTCCTATAATTGCCAGTGCCAGCGGCAAGCCCAAGTTAGCAGCTCGTACCGCTGAAGCTGGAGTTCCACCTGCAGCAAGCCATATTGGGAGTGCATCCTGAAAAGGGCGTGGATAAACGCCCAGATTGACAAAAGATGGACGATGTTTGCCTTTCCAGGTAATTTTTTCACTCTCATTCAGCTTGAGAAGGAGCTCGAGTTTTTCAGTAAAGAGTGCATCATAGTCTGATAGATCATATCCAAAAAGGGGAAATGATTCTATAAAAGAACCCCGTCCAGCCATAATCTCGGCACGTCCGCCCGATAGCTGATCGATCGTAGCAAAGTCCTGAAAAACTCTAACAGGATCATCCGAGCTTAACACGGTTACTGCACTGCAAAGCTTGATATTCTTAGTTTTCACAGCGGCAGCGGCAAGGATAATAGCCGGAGAAGATACAGCATAGTCCGGTCGATGATGTTCTCCAATACCAAAGACATCTAGGCCAAGCTGATCTGCAAGCACTATTTCTTCCATCAGATGAACAATCCTTTGATGTGTGTTTTGGGCTTTTGAACCCTGGTCACCGGAAATATCTGCAAAAGTATATAATCCTAATTCCATATATGAGTCAATCATTAACTATGCAAAAGCTTTAAACTGACATAGTTTAGTGAGCAAATTTCGAAGATAATTTTATGAATTCCTTAAAATTATGAAAACATGACAATCAATACATTAAGATAATTTTTCAAATCGGAATTATTATCTCACTGTCGGAAAGTGCATTTTTTCACTTATTAATGTAACGTTATCGCGCTGGCATGCACGGCGACCCGAGAGATTAAAAATATCAACTGCGGTTTGGGATAGAATTGGATAAAGCAGGGATTTTAGTCTTTAAATGAAATCACAAATTTCGTCCCCTCGTTGATTTTACTCACGACTTCAATAGTGCCATTCAAATTTGTAACATGGTTGTATACCAGGTACAGGCCAATTCCTTTGCTATCATTATGATTGTGAAATTTCTGATTCAGACCAAATATCTTGTCCTTTACTTTCGCCATATCAAACCCCATTCCATTATCACTTATAATTAGCTGCTTGATGCCTGCGGTGTTGGCGGTAGAAATGCTTATCACTGGAGTTATGCCCGGCTGGGCATATTTTACAGAATTTGTGATCAGATTTAAAAAAATGCTATCAAGGTATGCGCGATTAAATTTGATTTCGTCAAATGCGGAGAAGTCTGTAGTCAAATTCACTCTTGAGACGTCCATGATCGATTTTATCGAAATAAGAACCGAATTTAAGGCATGAGAAATTTTTACCTGTTCGGTGTCGACAGGAAGCCGGTCTTTCTGAATAAGGATATCTACAGAATTATTTAAGACCTCACTTAGGCTATCGGTGGTTGTTTTTAAAATTCCGATATATTCTCTGATCTCCGGGTCGCTGATTTTAGTAAGGTCTAAAAGGCTGAATAAGGATATTAGATTATTAACCGGC
Source organism: Bacteroidota bacterium (assembly GCA_040384965.1). Lineage (GTDB taxonomy): Bacteria > Bacteroidota > Bacteroidia > Sphingobacteriales > Sphingobacteriaceae > Daejeonella. The sequence goes on from JAZKIH010000163.1 coordinate 14,354, forward strand.
GACCTCAGGTCATGTGATGTGGTATAACTAAGATGTTTCAGCTCTTTATTTATGCTCGTCAGATTTGCCAGATGCTCGTTTCGTTCCTCCTCGAGTTTTTTCTTGGCGGTAACGTTTTTTGCAATAGCATATACCAGCTTGTCTTTGGGAGCCGGCATAGAAGTCCAGGAAAGCCAGACAATTTCTCCATCCTTGGTTTGGTAGCGGTTCTCAAAATTCAAAAGCGGAACGCTGTTTAAGACTACTTCTCTGGACGCTTTAGTGATTATTTTGTCGTCATCGTACACGAATGTACTTATAGGATTTGCTAAAAGCTCTTCGTTTGTATACCCAAGAAGCTTGGAAACTGCTGGATTAATTCGCCTGAAATAACCATCAAAACCGGCTATGCACAGCAAATCCGGCGACAATTCGAAAAAATGTTCGAATTTATACAAAGGATCCGATGGCTGGTCTGAGTCATTCATGCTGTCATTTGGTAAAATGCTTTATAAAGTAAATGAAAAGTTCCTGATATCTAAACATTTTTCGTTTAAGATCTCCATGGACTTATTTTACTTACGGGCAGGTAAAAATATAATATTGGTCGTCAGTGGCTAAGCTAAAAATTACATTTGAAGAAATGGATTTTTATATCAGAAAATGGATCATTTATTATTTTATTCAAGGTATATTAGTGAAGAGGCTAGTTGAATTCTAAGGACATCACAGGTGAAATTGCCCTGCTATTATGAAATTGCTTCAATTTTATTTGTAATCAGCAGAAGCAAGCAACCCTTTATTCAATTCTGCCGTACTCGTTAGAAACCACACCAAAACTAAATAATTTTATGAAAGCTATTTTAAAAAGCCCGCTAGTAACAGTATTCGCGTTGATCGCCGTACTATTAACTACTTTTTCCGCATGTAAAAAAGATGATGACGATGAAGTTGTAGATAACATGAAGAGAGTGACCGTCACACTAACTGGAGCCCAGGAAACCCCCGCCGTGACGAGCACAGGGACAGGTTCCGCAAAACTCGTTTTTGACCCAGCTCTTAAAACCATCAAGTACGATATGACCTGGACACTCGGGTCATCCACCGCAACAACAACCAACATGCACTTTCATGGTGCTGAGGATGGTTCCGACCTGAAGAGTTCTGGAGTGGCTATAGGTATCACAGGATTTACCACGGCGAACACCGGGACTATTTCTGGTACAACTGTTCCGTTAACTGATGTTCAGGTAGCTCAGCTTTTGGCTGGAAAATGGTACCTGAATATCCATAGCTCAACAGTGCCCGGCGGAGAGTTAAGAGGTAACATTAAACTTTGATAGTAATTATCGGTATTTAAATAATGAGGTGACAGTATCATTTGATTGCTGTCACCTCGTTTACAGAGTAATATTTCCAAATGAAAGCCCTTAGATATTTGGTACTTTTCGCTTTAATTGCGACTGTAGCACCTAATGCTAAAGCACAATTTGAGAAAGCGGAGGTGTGGGTGAGCGGTATGACTTGTTCGATGTGTCAGATGGCAACGCAAAAGTCGCTCAAAACCATTGACTATATAGGAAGTATTGAACCCAATCTTAAAACTAATAGCTTTATCCTAACTTTTAAAAAAGGCAAGGAAGTTGATCTGGATGTGATCAAGAAAAAAATTAAGGATGCGGGCTTCTCGGTTAGCAGGCTTATAACCACATTCAATTTCAATAATAGAACCTCAGTTACCAATAATTTTGTTTTTACGTATGCTGGAAGCACCTACCGATTTGTTAACGTCGGGGACAAAGTTCTTCATGGCGAAGTCAACCTCCTCCTGTTAAGCAGTGGATTTGTGTCTACGTCAGACTACAAAAGATATTCTGCTCAAAATTTCGATCCGAGCTATAAAACTGGAATGTCTGGCAAAGCGAGAATCTTACATGTAACACTGGCTTCGAATTGAATAAATCTGCTATCCCGGCTTTAATTTTCGTCATTGCAATTTTGTTCTTCAGTAAAGCAGGAGCTCAGGAATTATTCGTTGCGACTGAGCCAGCAAGCAATATGGCGAAAAACTCCATTCGCCTTAGGCTTTCCAATGAAGCTGTTCTTGAAACAGATTTTAAAAGTCGGACCAGCTTAGGGATAATGTATGGCTTGAACAAGAGTCTGACTCTGAATGTGAATGCTTTCATGGCAGATTTTTATCAGCGAAAGCAACGTATTAACGGATACTCTTTTTATGGAAAATATCGCTTTTTGAATTCCGACAATGTTCAGAAGCACTTTCGGGGAGCAGTTTTCGCCCAATATTCAACTGTCAAGTTCCCGATCATACATGATGAAATAAACCTCGCAGGTGAAAACAATGGATTGCAAGGTGGCATAGTCTTCACTCAGCTTTTGCACAAGCTGGCATTATCCGGATCGGTATCTTATACTCAGTCGCTGGATAAATTCATACCCGGGCATGAAATGCTGCATGATAACGCTCATAATAGCATTGCATATACCCTATCGTCCGGATATCTTATATTTCCCCGGGAATATACTGACTATAAACAGATCAATACAAATGTTTATCTCGAGTTCCTGGGCGACTCTCATACTGGCTCGGGCAGGAATTTTATGGATGCATCCCCAGCAATACAGTTCATCTTCAATAGCAAGATCAGGCTGGACTTCTCGAAACGCGTCCAGCTATGGGGAAATATGGAACGAAGGTTTAAAAATTTATATCAGGTGAGGGTTGAATACAACCTATTTAACGTCTTCTAAATTTAATCGGACCATCTATTTGATTCGTTTCATCGGGTAAGCCTGACGCTTTGCCAGACCTTTGCTAATTCCAGCAATCTCTGCCACTAGTGAATCTTTTGATATCCGGGTATATGAAATCGTTTGAGGAAAGTCATGAGCCTTATTTTCAAAAACAAGTTTGTCTTCTGAACTTTTGATCAAAGGAAAATTAACCGGCTGATTGTTGTTCTGACCATTAACTGTAGGAATGTAAGTCAGTATGTTGTTCTTCCGGATTAACCGGATATTTTCAAACACCACCGTATCCTTTCCTTTCAGCATGTAGCTTTTGCCTGCAAGTTCATTTTTGCTGACCACTTTCCATGTTTCGTACATACTTCCGCGCGGGCTCTTGTTTTCCCAGGTTCCTGCAAGCCAATGAGTATTAGTTGTCTGCGAATCCATATAATCCACAGCGGAGCTCAGGAGAGCAAGTGAGATAACACTACAGATCAAAAGTTTCATGGATAAATTTAACGAACTATTCTGATTAATACACTAAATCCTTTGGTCTAATCCATCAAGCATATGATCAAAAATAGGTTCGCACTTTTCCTTGCAGCAGGGGTAAAAATATCCGTGCTTCCATTGATCTGATTTTGGGGATAAACCCCACCAGAATTCGGTAAGAGCAATTGGGGTCATCTTGTGCTGAAAAGCATACTGAAGCAGCTTTGGTCCGGCACATTCCCCGGCACCACTGGGGGGATTCTTATACTCCGCTTTCTTGAAGATATTAGTCAGGCTTTTCTTTTCGCCAGCCTGATTCAGGAAGAAATAATGATCAAAAATCTGATGCTGTAATAAGTTTGAATGTTGTCGCCGCTCTAATTTCAGTAGTTTGATCTGCTCTTCGGAACGGGCAGAGTTAACTTCTTCTAATGCCTTAATTTTGAGGTTAATCATAGTCAGCATTTTCATCCCTTCATTTACAAAACTTTGTTCGCTGAGTCCATCAAATACAGGCGGGACAAATTTTGTATGCTCATTCCCGCCAGCAAGCTTTCCTGAAAAGGCGGCCAGGTAACCGATCTCATCCTTTGCGTTTCTCACAACCAACACGCCAAACATCTTTCCAATTACAGCACCTTTCTGACCTTTAGTTAAGCCAAAGTTATGCTCCCAGTCTGTTTGGGTTTTGAGATATTCCTGCAGATCTGCAGCGGCATGCATCGCAAGAGGATGGGGGGTATCGCCCAATTTAAAGCTATCCGGCAAGGAATACTGATCAGCCGATTGATCAAATGGGATGAAGCTCATTTATTATATCGTCGCCTGTACAATCTGCTCAATGTTCAGTTTTCGCATAGACATAAATGCCTGAGCTGCTTTGCCTGCTTTTCTAGGATCACTCATCAGTTCGCCCAGAACGCTTGGAATGATCTGCCATGAGATACCAAACTCATCTTTCAACCAACCACATCTGCTTTCGGCTCCATTTTCTGTAAGGGCTGTCCAATAATAATCTATCTCATCCTGTGTTTCGCAATAAACGGTGAGCGAAACACCCTCTGAGAAATCGAAGTCATGTGATGCTGAACTTTCCATCAACATCAATTTCTGGCCGTCCAACGTAATCTGTGCATGCTTTACTTTTCCTGCTTCATCGGGAGATTCGTCTGCCTCATAACGCATAACGCCATCTACTTTCGAGTTCCTGAAAATAGAGGAATAATGCGCTATAGCTTCATCAACTCTGCCATATTGTTTATTAGTGAACAACAGAGACGGTGTTATCTTCTGGCCAACATCACTAATTTTTCCTAAGGCCAGCTGCCAGGTAACTCCAAATTTATCGCCAATCCAGCCGTACCTTTCGCTCCATGGATAGTTATCCAATGCCATTAACACATTGCCGCCTTCAGAAAGAGTATTCCATGCGTGGTCAAGCTCCTTTTCGTCCTCGCAGACCACATAGAATGAAATGGAAGGGTTAGGCTTGTACATTGGTCCGCCATCCAGGAGTATGAATCTATACCCGTCAACTTCTATTTCTATAACTATTGGCGACTGGGAGGTAATTTTTGATTTCGCAAAAGCAGAGCAATACAATGCTGCTGCTTCTTTTGCCTGGCCATCATACCAAAGGCAGGGGGTAATTTGTCTTTTCATTTTTTTTTCTTGTGTTCAGTGCAAACTTATGACCACTTTCAAGTATAGAATAGAATAAAACCGACATTATTGACCATTTCGCGTTAAACCCTTTTTAAGATAATCATTGGGTGTTGTATCAGTAAATTCTTTAAATGAGCGAATAAAATGGCTTTGATCTGAGAAATGATTATCGAAAGCAACGTCTGAAACTTTGCTGAAATGTCCCCCACGTAACTGGCCGAACGATTGCTGAAACTGGCAAATACGCCGGAATTGTGTTGGTGTAATACCCACAAATTTCTTAAACATCCGTTGAAGCGTTCGTTCAGTAAGATTTTGCTCCTCAATTATAACTCCCATGGTCTAACATCCGGGCTGCTCATAATATGCTCCGTTACTGATTGAATAATCTCACATGTTCTGCCACTATGGATTAAAGCCTCAGCTATCAAATTTTCAAGTACTTTTTTCTTTGTCATTGTAGATTCAGCGTATGCTATTTGCGTCTGAATGGCATTAAACTTATGCGGGCTCAGGGAAGAAAATTCGATAGGCGCAGTCTTTAGGTCTTTGGCTGAAATATTAAACAATGCCGGCAATACAAATGGCTTAAAGAGCCAGGCGATGATAGTGGTTTTCTCATCTGCTGCCCAGCATTCAGACGGCGCTGATATTCCGTAAAGAGTAAATTGTTTGATCCGCTCAAATCCTGTAACAGTATCTTTTTCCATTCTGCAATAGAGCGTGGGCGATCCATTAGTGAATATCGGGAGATCCTGAGAACCTTTTTCAGAAAATCCCTCTATTAACAGAACAGTTCTAATATAGTCTGTGAGGAGACTGGCTGGATTAGTATAACGATGTCTCAAATTAGTGATGGTTTGAACATAAGGACTGTTCGATAGCCGGGATTTTGCTGATCTAAATATACAGCATTCCACTCTTAAATATTAAGATCTGTGACACAAATACCCTTACCGATGGTTATAATACTTTCCCCTCAACTAGCATTTATCCTTTTAATGAATATTAAGTCAAACGTAATAACCCGAAATATTAATTCAATTGCCAGCGCAGGTCTTGCAGCTAAAGGGCTCGTATACGTTTTATTAGGGATTCTGGCGTTTATGGCAGCCTTTGGGATTAATGGAAAATCATCCCGAAACACCAGCAAGTCAGGAGTTTTCGATTTTATCTACGATCAGCCTGCCGGAACCATCCTTTTGTGGGTTGTTGTTTTAGGCCTAGTCTGTTATGTGATCTGGCGGGTTATCGAGGCGTTCGCAGACACTGAGGGAAAAGGTAAGGATGTTAAAGGCATACTTGCAAGAGGGCGATACCTCTTCAGTGGATTAGTGTACGGCGCGCTCGCTGTGAAAGCATTTAATATGCTTGTATTTCATGAAAAAGGTTCTGGCAATAAATCCCGTGAGGCTACGGAAGAATTGCTCTCACAGCCGTTTGGCCAGTGGCTTGTCGGCCTGGTTGCATTTGCTTTTCTTGCGGTGGGCATTTATCAAATCTTTTATGGTCTGTCGGAGAAGTATCGTAAACACGTCAATAAGTATGTACCGGCAAAAGCTAAACCGCTCTTTCTGAATGCCGGAAAAATAGGATATGTGGCCAGAGGAATAGTTTGGCTTCTCTTTGCTTATTTGTTTTTTCAGGCGGCATTCAGCGCTAATTCGGCCGAAACCGGCGACACGCCACAGGCGTTTTCCGTGCTTAGTCAAAGTAGTTACGGGCCTTATCTGCTTGCCTTAATTGCTGTCGGATTAGTTTTCTACGGCCTGTTTAATTTCGTCAGGGCACGGTACGAAGAAATTGGATAGCACTCGCTATATTAATTCAAACTATATAGATTTTCTCTATATCGCTATCAATTATTACAATCGTTACCGGCAGAAGTTTATCGTAGCTTTGAGGATTAGACTTTAAAATTTATCATATAATGGAAGATCAATCTCAAGCCCATCATGACGCCAAAGTTGGCGATATGAACACCGAAACTGCCGCTAGGTGCCCTTTTTCAAGTGGCGCGCTAAAGCATAGTGCAGGCGGTGGCATGACCAATCGTGACTGGTGGCCTAATCAGTTAAATTTAAATATCCTTCGCCAGCATTCTGCCCTCTCTAACCCGATGGACAAGGATTTCAACTATGCTGAAGAGTTTAAGAAACTTGATTTGAGCGCAGTTAAGAAGGACTTATTTGATTTGATGACTGATTCACAGGACTGGTGGCCGGCAGATTACGGTCATTATGGACCGTTTTTCATTCGTATGGCATGGCACAGTGCTGGGACTTACCGTATCAGTGATGGTCGGGGCGGAAGCGGTTCTGGTTCACAGCGTTTTGCGCCGCTTAACAGCTGGCCGGATAACGCCAATCTGGACAAAGCCCGTTTGCTGCTTTGGCCCATTAAACAGAAATATGGGAAACAAATATCATGGGCCGATCTGATGATTCTTGCGGGTAACTGTGCACTTGAGTCTATGGGTTTTGAAACCTTCGGATTTGGTGGCGGCCGCGTGGATATCTGGGAGCCTGAACAAGATACCTACTGGGGCGTGGAGAATGAGTGGTTGGGGGACAAGCGTCACGTTGGTAAACGAGAACTTGAAAACCCACTTGCTGCTGTTCAAATGGGATTAATTTATGTTAACCCGGAAGGACCACATGGCAGTGCTGATCCAATTGCAGCGGCGCGTGATATTCGCGAAACGTTTGGGCGTATGGCTATGAACGATGAAGAAACCGTTGCCCTTATTGCCGGTGGTCACACATTCGGCAAAACTCACGGTGCTGCAGATCCAAGCAAATATATTGAGAAGGAACCTGCTGGCGCCGGTATTGAAGAACAGGGCCTTGGCTGGAGAAATAGCTTCGGTACAGGTAATGCTGGCGATACTATCACCAGCGGACTTGAAGGTGCCTGGACTACAACTCCAACTAAGTGGAGCAATAACTTCTTCGATAATCTTTTTGGGTTCGAGTGGGAGCTTACCAAGAGTCCTGCCGGTGCAAGCCAATGGAAGCCCAAAGGGGATGCGGGTGCAGGTACTGTTCCTGATGCACATGATCCGGCGAAAAAGCATGCGCCGTTTATGCTGACTACCGATCTTGCTTTGATCATGGACGCTAATTATGCGCCGATCTCAAAACGCTTCCATGAGAATCCTGATCAATTTGCCGACGCTTTCGCAAAAGCATGGTTCAAGCTTACTCACCGCGACATGGGTCCGATTGAGCGTTATCTTGGGCCAGAAGTTCCTCAGCAGGAATTGCTTTGGCAGGATCCCGTTCCGGCAGTTACTCACGAGTTGATAAACGATCAGGACATCGCTGATCTTAAAGGTAAAATCTTAGCATCCGGACTTTCTGTTTCACAGCTAGTATCAGCTGCATGGGCTTCGGCGTCAACTTATCGGGATTCTGATAAACGTGGAGGTACCAATGGTGGGCGTGTGCGTTTACAGCCGCAACGTAACTGGGAAGTGAATAATCCAACCCAGCTGGCTGCGGTTCTGCAGAAGCTGGAAGCAATTCAGAAAGATTTTAATAAGCAGGTTTCAATTGCCGACTTGATCGTTCTTGGCGGCTCTGTTGGTCTTGAGCAGGCGGCAAAAAATGCAGGGTACGATGTAAAAGTTCCTTTCACGCCAGGCAGGGCAGATGCATCCCAACAGCAAACTGATGTGGCTTCGTTCTCGGCATTAGAGCCTAAAGCAGATGGTTTTAGAAACTATCAACAGGGGCATCACACTCCATCCGAAGAAGAAATGCTGGTTGATAAAGCACAGCTTTTAACACTTACAGCTCCCGAAATGACGGTGCTTGTAGGCGGTTTGCGTGTTCTGAATACCAATTTCGATCAAGCGGTGCATGGAGTTTTTACCGATCGTCCGGGTATGCTGACTAACGATTTCTTTGTGAATTTGCTTGATTTCGGTACAACGTGGAGAGCTACAGCAGAAAATCAGAAAGTCTTTGAAGGCCGTGATCGCAAGACTGGACAGGTGAAGTGGAAAGGAACGCGTGTTGACCTAATTTTCGGTTCAAACTCTGAACTTCGGGCAATTGCGGAAGTTTACGGTTGTAATGACAGCAAGGATAAATTTGTAAACGACTTTATTAAAGCATGGACTAAGGTGATGAACCTGGGCCGTTTTGAATAGGTTTGAAGTGATAATAGAGAAATCGGCAATCGGCTAGTAAAGATTGCCGATTTCTTTTTTTAAGCCTTTCTTACAAATTCCGATTTTAGCGCCATCGATCCAAATCCATCTATTTTACAAGAGATGTTATGATCGCCATCGCTTAACCGTATGTTTTTGACTTTAGTGCCAGCCTTAATGGGCTTAGGAGCTCCTTTAACAGGAAGATCCTTAATCACGATAACTGAATCTCCATCAATCAGCTCATTGCCGTTTGAATCGAGGATTTTGTACACGCTTTCTGTAGTCGTTATTTCTTCATTTGGCTCCCACTCATGGAAACATTGCGAGCATATCATCTTGCCCCGGTCGGGGTAAGTAAATTCTGAATCACATTTAGGGCATTGAATATTTTCGCTCATATCCTCGTATTAAAAAACCAAATATAGAAAAAGGGTTTATTAGCCATCCATGTAGGGGCCATCAGCCTATTTCTGGGAATAACGTATCCTGGTTTTTCAGGCTTTAAGTCGTTCTTAGGATTTTCTCCATTTTTTTTCCTTTCGCCAACTCGTCCACTAGTTTGTCGAGATATCTTACCTGTTTCGTTAACGTATTTTCAACTTCTTCTATCCTATAGCCGCAAATTAATCCGGTTATTAAGTTAGCATTTGGATGTAGGTTAGCGCGCTGAAAAAAGGTTTCAAAAGTTACTTTCTCCTCGATCAATTTTCTCAGGCTATTTTCGTCGAATCCGGTTAACCATTCAATTACCTGAT
>JAZKIH010000164.1:0-3446 GCA_040384965.1 Bacteroidota bacterium
GTATCGCCGGTAACTTGACCAGAAATGACGTTCCCAATAATATTAAGAATTACCTCTGCTTGTTCACGTCCGTAATCCTTCTTTAGCTGACTATAATCTTGCACCGCGAGTGTCGTTGCGACCTTATTTGATCTGGCTGTTGCTATAAGTGTATCTATGTGATTAAAGTAAATAGTTGGAAATTCATCAAATACGAGGCTGCATTTTTGTTTATCCTTTTGATTAACCAGTTTTATCATCCTTGAAATGTATAAACTCAAGACAGCACCATAAACCTGCTGTTTTTGAGGATTATTGCCCACACAAATTATTTTAGGATCTTTTGGGTTGTTCAAGTCAAGAGTGAAGTCATTACCAGATAAGACATAGTATAATGAAGGTGAAGACAATCTAGCCATGCTGATCTTAGCGCTAGCTACCTGGCCTTCTAATTGATCGTATGCTTCATTCTTCCATGCTGAAATGAATGGGTTGATCAAAACCTCTATTTCCGGTTCACGATTAAGAACTTCGAACAGATATTTGTATTCGATCTGCATGAGTTCAATGACATGAGGTAGAGTGCAAAAGGCTCCGTTTCGATATTTCTTTAGATACCAGATTATTCCGGTTACAAAATTAATTGGTGATTCCACAAAGAAATCTCCCTGCTTCTTTATCCATTCCCTGTTTAATCCAAGCATAATCGTCCGGGCAGCTTCCGTTGCGTCAGTAATATCGGTCATGCCTTCCGGATCGAGTGGATTACAGCGGTGTGTACGTGATAAGTCTTCAAAGTTAATTACATAGAATTTTGCTGGATTCCTGCTTTTCAGTAGGGTATTATAGGCAATTCGGGTCAGATCATCATATTTAAAATCGTATATGAACATGTTAAATCCCTTGGCAATATGTTGCGTAATAATATGCCGAATCGCGAAGTAGGATTTACCTGATCCGGGTGTTCCAAGTACTAATAGCCCTCGGAATGGATTGATAATGTTTATCCAGCTCTGCCTGATTTTGCCTTTGTATTTATATTGTGCAGGGAGATTGATCGAATATTCATTTTCGATTTTACGCTCTTCCTGGGGAAATGTCTCGTTTTCACTATTGAATATGTCTCCAGTTAAATTTAGCTTGAGAAATCGGGATAACCTTGTTCCACTAGTTAGGATGAGGATATAACCCAAAGAGGATGTTAAAATATATATCAACGACTTGATAATTACAGTCGGAAATATCCGTGCTATGAAATTGCAGCAAAAGTATAGACCAATGCCTGTGAGGGCCCATTGGATCCATTTGTTCTTTGTTGATTTTTCATCCTTCCTGCCTTTTACTCCTATAAGGGATATCAAAAGCAACAGTAAGGCACTAGATTTTGCCACCAATCCGGATGCAAAAACTCGGGTATGCATTAAATTGTTTGTCAGCCTATCCGTGATAATGCTATTAAATCCAATTTCTTTAAACCATGAGAAACATGCTAAATAGATATGAATTGCCAGAATGGATATCGATAACATCCTTGTGAAATCAATTATCTTCCTTAAACCTTGTTCATTTTCTCCTGTAGCCATGCTATATAATTTTAAAGATTTACTTTTCGCTTTTTCTTACGCCTTCTGAGTTGAGTGTCTGGCAAATTGTCCTCTTGATATTCGGATTTTAATAGATCATTAAGCACGGAGGGTTGATCTGGGTTTTGATAGGGAGTCTTATTAGGCCAATGTGGAGATTTTATTGAGCCGCCCAGAATTGTAAGCTTATTAGAATTTGTCACCTTATTAGGTCCAGAGGATGCAAACCAGGTACTTAGTCCCGCTGCGCTATAAGCTTTTCCCAGATCACTTCCATTAAAAACAACCTTCGACTGATGATCTACATAGGTTATTCCGTATAAACGTCCTTGGTCATTTTTACGATAGATTACCTCAATACCCTTTTGCTGTAGAGCTTGTTTGAAACCAGATTGGCTTGCTTTTACTGATAGGAGTCGATCAATATTTTTCTTTAGCGTCTCCTTGAATGGAGTGCGCAGTGGTTGATTTAAATTGAATTTCACTTCCAGCGCTTTCAACGTTGGAGACCCGTAGATACTGCTCGCTTTAATTGGAATACCGGTTTTTTTACCTCCGTTATCTAAAGCCCAATAGAGTAAGCCATTTTTTGCATACATGCGTGATTCTTTTGATCCCCGGTCTGCTATAACATTGTAATAACTTAGCGCAGCATTCAATTCCGGCAAGCTTGTGAACTTATAGCTGCTGATAACCCCTCGGACGACGTTAGATATCGCACGCTTTGTGTCATCCTTACCGTAAACCACTTTTCTCAGGTGAGGGGTTTCTTGTTTAAGGATTTCTACTTTCGAGGCTGGGATGAGACCGTACTGCAGTTCAATCATTTTTCTTGCTTCCTCGGACTTAGTCCTGCCCAAATTGTGCAAGCTTATTCTGTCACCGGTAGGTTTGATATTGGTAGTCACAATGTGAATGTGAGGATGTCCCGCGTCTTGATGCTGATAAACTAGATAAGGTTGGTTTCCAAATCCGATGATCTCCATGTATTTGGAAGCAATCTCACTTAATTTTTCCTGATGGAATTTTTCACCAATTGCGAAATTCAGCGAGATATGGACCGTATTGGTTTTCGTCCGTTCGTTTCTCATTGTTAAATTTTGGAATCGAAAAAGTTTATCATGAAAGTCCATCTTAGGAACGTCTTTGTGAAACCCGCTCTGCCAGATCAATTCAGCATCACCTTTGGCTACTTTCTTCTCGTTATAATTCAGTGCGCCAATCAGGCTTTTTCCGCTGATAATTTTTGCGACCATAGTTCTGAGTAAGTGTCTAATCGATCTTTAATTTCTCCGATAAACGGTTGGAGTTGGTCTCGTAGTTCTGTCAATACTGCCTCCCAATGTTCAGCATCTGGCGAGCCAGATATGCTGTTTAACTTTCGGACAACCTGGTTGAAATTGTTGCCTATGAAATTGAGTTCTTTTCGTACCAAGATTAATTCTTCAAGGATGTCGTCCATAGATTTATCACGGTGCGTGACTACAATCTCCTTCTCCAGTAAAACGTTTCTGCCATATTCACTGAGACTCCGGCACATTGTGTTTTGGAGAAGTTTGTTCATGGATTTATATTCTTCAGGAGTTAATCTGATTGTCAACCAAGCTGTCCTATTACCTTTTTCCTTACTCATTTATTGTAAGTTTAAAACCCGACTTTGGAGGATTTTTTATTGAACCGACTGACTCTGGAAGGAAGGGCAAGATCCGTTTGTGCCACAAACGTACATCTTGCTGACTGCTTCAACGAGGCGGTCTACTCCCAACAATGGTCTTCGATATTACTTCAAGATTAACTTCGCTTTGGATCTTAAATAGGGGCGCAGTCTTTGCCTTTGCCACATCCAGTCAAGGGCCTTAGCTCTCCAGTTCTTAACCGGAACTG
>JAZKIH010000165.1:0-12091 GCA_040384965.1 Bacteroidota bacterium
ACCAAACCGAAAAATATACTAACCAAATGTCGCTTCAGGAAAATATAGATCAGGATATTAAATCCGCCATGTTAAGCAAGGATGGGGCTCGCTTACGTGGACTTAGGGCTATCAAAGCCGCATTGCTTGTTGCAAAAACTGAGAAAGGCGCTTCAGATGTGTTAACTGAGGAAGCGGAAGTAAAGGTTTTGCAGAAATTAGTGAAGCAGCGTAAAGAATCTGCAGACATCTATCAAACGCAAAAACGGTACGATCTTTACCAGATAGAACTGGAAGAAATGCAGGTTATTGAAGCTTATCTCCCAAAACAAATGGGCCGGGATGAAGTTGCTGCCTTTGTTAAAGATGCAATTCAGCGGTCGGGTGCCAATAGCATGAAAGATATGGGCAAAGTGATGGGCTTAGTGAACAAGGAATTGGCGGGTAAAGCCGATGGTAAAACAATCTCTGAGCTTGTAAAAGAGCTTCTGGCCTAGAACAAAGGACTTATTTTAGGAATTAGGTACAATAACTTATATTTATAAGCATATAAATTAGTTTTTATACTGATTTTACTTTTAGACTTATATCTTAGCAGGTAACACGATATACGCACTTGACAATTCTATGGAGTTCGCAATAAAAGAAGAAAACGGTTTTAAATACATTGACGAAGGCGAAGGCGAAACACTAGTATTGCTTCATGGATTGATGGGAGCTCTTAGTAACTGGACTGAAGTAGTAGAGGAGTTTAAAAAGGATTATCGAGTGATTATTCCTTTATTACCTTTATATGATCTGCCTCTTCTGACCACTGGCGTTAAAACGCTGGCGAAGTTTATTCACAAGTTTGTTAAATACAAAAACCTTAAGAATATTACCGTATTGGGAAATTCTTTAGGAGGACATGTCGGCTTGATTTACACATTGAGTCATCCTGAGGAAGTTAAAGCATTAGTTCTTACAGGAAGCTCCGGGTTATATGAGAATGCATTTGGTGGTTCATTTCCCAGGCGCGAGAGTTATGATTTTATCAAAGAGAAGGTCGAATTCACATTTTATGACCCCGCTACGGCAACAAAAGAGCTTGTAGACGAGGTCTTCCAGACAGTAAATGATCGGGTTAAGGTGATCAGGATACTTGCCATGGCTAAATCCGCAATACGCCATAATATGTCGAAAGACATCCACAAGATAAAAGTACCCGTATGTTTAATATGGGGAAAAGATGATAGGATTACACCACCCGAAGTTGCGGTAGAGTTTAATCAGTTGTTGCCTGATTCCGAATTGAATTGGATCGATAAATGCGGGCATGCCCCAATGATGGAACAACCCGAAGAATTTAACGTATATCTGAGAAAGTTCCTCGATAAACAAAAAGAGTAGATTATGTACGCACATGAACTCATATCTGACGCGATTCCTCCGCTAAGAACTTCTGATAGTATTCAGAAAGTTATGGAGAGAATGGCTGAGTTCAGAGTGAATCACCTGCCTATAGTTAATGATCAGCAATTTTTGGGATTGATCTCTGATGAAGATCTTATTGAAACTTCCGATCTGGCTTTTCCTATAGGTGGCCTTAGCCTCTCACTTCACAGTCCTTTTGTATTTCAGGAACAGCATGTGTACGATGTGATACGCCTGTTCTACGAACAAAAGCTTAGTATAGTACCTGTGTTGGACGCACATAAGAATTACAAAGGATTAATTTCTATAAATACCATGATGGAACATGTTGCAACGATAACTTCTGTAAAGGAGCCGGGCAGTATCATCATTTTAGAGATCAATAACCGTAATAATTCGTTATCACATATTGCACAAATAGTTGAGTCTGACAATGCTCAGATACTTAGCTCATATATTGAGTCATTTCCGGACTCAACGCGTCTGGAGGTAACTTTGAAGCTCAACCGGACTGATATATCCTCTATTTTAGCTTCTTTTTTAAGGTACGATTATAATGTCAAGGCCACTTTCAATGATACAAAATCAGATGACGGTACATCAGACAGATATGACCAGCTTATGAATTACCTTGATATCTAAAAAATCAGCATGAAGATTGCAATTTATGGCAGGCAGTTTAATAATACCGTATTGCCTCATGTTCAAATGGTTTTTGACAGCCTCGCTCAGTTTGATATTGAGCCGTTTGTGTACGATAAGTACAATCATTTCATATCGGGAAAGATATTCTTTCCCAAGAAGTTTCAAATTTTCAGGAACCATCACGACCTGATCGCTGCCAAGGTTGACGTTGTGATAAGCCTTGGAGGCGATGGTACTCTTCTGGATACAGTCACGCTGATATGTAATTCAAACATTCCGGTAATAGGTATCAATTTTGGCCGGTTGGGATTTTTAGCAAGTATCAATAAGAATGATATTGCATCCGCTATACAAAGTCTTGTAAATAAGGAATTCACACTGGACAGGAGAGAGCAGCTTATGCTGGAGTCTGAACTTAATCTATTCGGAAATGAAAACTTTGCGCTAAATGACATCACTATCCACAAACGGGATACTTCAGCGATGATGATCGTTCACGCGTACCTTAACGGCGATTTTCTTAATTCATATTGGGCTGATGGCTTAATTGTGGCGACTCCCACTGGATCTACAGCCTATTCCTTAAGCTGCGGCGGGCCCATTATTTTCCCCGGTTCAGGAAATATGGTAGTTACGCCAATTTCTCCGCATAACCTGAATGTACGGCCTATCGTTCTTTCAGACAACAATATTCTGTCCTTTGAGATTGAAGGAAGGAGTTCAAAATATCTCGTAACGTGCGATTCACGCACAGAAGTAATTGACGCCTCCATTAAGATCAAGGTAAGGAAAGCCGATTTTGGGATTAATTTGGTCCGGCTGAATAATGAAAACTACTTATCTACGTTAAGGAACAAATTGCTTTGGGGAATAGATACAAGAAACTATTAAGTAAATCCTTTTAATGCGCCGACTGATCCTTATCATTTGTTTCTTTTCTCAAAGTTTTAGCGCCTTTTCTCAGACCTGGGAGGCTGGGGTCTCAGCCGGAGCAGCTGGTTACATGGGCGACATCAATCCGGTTAAGCCTTATATTTTTACAGATCCAGTTTTTGGCGGGCAATTCAAACGTAATTTCAATGGGCATTGGTCGGCAAAAATCGGGTTCATGCGGGGAACAATTCAGGGCGACGATGCAAAATCTTCCAATGCCTATCAGATCGACAGAAATTTGCAGTTTCGCACTGATATTACGGAATTGTCTCTTCAAGCCGAGCTTAACCTTTTTAAATATTTGCCCGGGGGACTTCCTGGCTTCGGTTCCAGAAGATTGAGTCCTTACATATTCACAGGTGTGGGAGCGTTGGCTTTCAACCCGGTTGCCGATTACAATGGTGATGAAATTGAATTACATCCCCTTCAGACAGAAGGCGTCGATTACAAAAAGAAGGCTCTGTCAGCCATTTACGGCGCGGGAGTAAAGTATAATTTGAAAGGCAACTGGAATATTATCGGGGAAATTGGTTATCGTACTGCCTTCACAGACTATCTTGATGATGTAAGTGCAAGATATCCGGATTTTGCCGCTACTCCACCGGCTAGTCCCACGACACCCGCTCTATCAGATCGTTCTCTAAGCCAGAGCGGAATTGCAGGTGTTCAGCGGGGAGATTTCAGGCCGAGAGACACTTATATGTTTACGGCGATCAGCCTTACTTATACCTTCGTTTCGATCAAGTGTCCGACATTTTAAGTGCAATTTGAATGAGTCTTTTGATAATACATAGCCAGCCGGTAATACCTCTCAAATGAAGCCAATCTGTTTTCATACAGGTAGTAAAAAGGAACCAATTATTCGTACCTTTGCAGCTCTAATTTTCAAGGCCGGGTATATTAGCCGAGATTTAGGTAGCGTTATTAAATGAGTTTAATTGATCAAATAGATAAGGAGCGGCTTCCGCTGCACGTAGCCATAATTATGGATGGCAACGGTCGATGGGCAAAGGAGAAGGGGAAATTACGCGTTTTCGGTCATCAAAATGGTGTTGTATCAGTCAGGGATACTGTTGAAGGCGCTGTAGAACTGGGTATAAAGCATCTCACTTTATATGCATTTTCAACGGAAAACTGGAACCGGCCTAAGCTTGAAGTAATGGCTTTGATGGAATTACTCGTATCTACTATAAATAAAGAAACTAAAACCCTGATGAAGAATGGTGTGCGATTAAATGCCATCGGTAACCTGAAGTCGCTTCCCGACAAATGTTATCGTCAGCTGCAGGAAACGATTGAAAAAACGTCCGAAAATAAAGCATGCACACTGACCCTCGCTTTAAGTTATAGCTCCCGGTGGGAAATTACAGAAGCGGCAAAGTTACTTGCTTTAGATGTGGAGGAGGGAAAGCTAAAGATTGAGAACATTACCGAAGATATTTTCGCATCCTATTTAAGTACTTCAAATATGCCAGACCCTGAATTGATGATCCGTACGAGCGGTGAACACAGGATTAGTAATTATCTGCTTTGGCAGCTTGCTTATGCAGAGTTGTATTTCACTTCGAAGCTTTGGCCTGACTTCAGAAGAGAGGACCTTTTTGAGGCTGTTATTGATTTTCAAAAGCGTGAAAGACGCTTTGGAATGACCAGCGAACAGTTGAACTAATTTTAACTTTAACACTTTTTAACAAGTGATTAGCTTATTTTAGCACCGTTAAACACGAAAAATGAACCGTATTTTAATTATAATATTTTTACTTATTTCAGGCACTTCGGCGATGGCTCAGTTTGGAAGAACCGGAACGCAGCAGCCTGCAAGAACTACCCCAACAAGCTCTGAAATTAGTTACCTTAATCCTCAGGAATTTACTATTGGAGGTACAACTGTCAGTGGCACCCAATTCCTCGATAAGACTGTTCTTATAACTATTTCTAAGCTTACAACGGGCGATAAAATAATGGTTCCCGGAGATGCAACTTCAAACGCAGTAAAAAATCTGTGGGGCCAGGGATTATTTGACGATGTTAAATTAAATGTTGCCGAGATCAGGGGAGATTCTATCTTTTTTGATATCGTTGTTGTCGAGCGCCCGCGTCTGACCAGGATAGACCTTCTTGGATTAAAAAAGGGAGAAGTGACTGATGTTAAGGCTAAGTTAAATGATAAGACCGGCAAAGTTGTTAACGAGAATTTGCTTAAAACAACGACAGACATTATAAAAAAGCACTTTAACGAGAAGGGCTATTTATATACAGACGTTGATATAGTTCAGAAAAAGGACACAGCCGAAGCAAATAATATGATATTGGGTATCACGGTTGATAAGAACAAACGGGTCAAAATTGACGAGATTGTTTTCACCGGGAATAAGGATTTCAAAGACAAAACCCTCAAAAAATATTTAAAGAAAACTAAAGAGCGAGCATTCTATAAAGTGTTTGGTTCAGCTAAGTTCTTGCAGGCTAAATACGATGAAGACAAATTGAACCTGATCGCAAAGATGCATGAAAAGGGTTACAGAGATGCCGAGATCGTAAGCGACTCAACATACCGTTCTAGCGAAAATGGGGTTACAGTGAAAATAAACCTCTACGAAGGCCCTAAGTATTACTTTGGAAATATCACCTTCGCAGGTAACGCTAAATATCCGCGGGAATTTCTGGAAACATTGCTTTCGATTAAGAAGGGCGAAGTCTTCAGCGAGGAAAAGTTAACCAGGAAGCTTTCAAGCAGTCCGAACAGCGATGACATTTCATCACTTTATTTGAATGACGGATATTTAACCTTTAACGTTGATCCGGTACAAACTAAGATATATGGCGATACAATAGACCTGGAAATACGCATGTATGAAGGTCCCCAGTATACTGTCAATAAAGTTATGGTGAAGGGTAATGACCTTACTAATGATAAGGTTATTCTGAGAGAGATCCGTACTAAGCCGGGACAGAAATTTTCCAAAGAACTTATCGTACGAAGTACACGTGAGATTGCCCAGTTAGGAAACTTCGATGATACTAAAACAGATCCTAAGCCGATTAACATTAATCCAAACGAAGGTACAGTAGACATTGAGTACAATGTTGTCGAGAAGCCTTCTGATCAGATTGAGCTTTCCGGTGGTTTTGGTGGAGGTCGTGTGGTTGGTACACTTGGTCTTACCTTTAACAACTTCTCAGCACGTAATCTATTTAACTTAAGTGCATGGAAGCCGCTTCCAAAAGGAGATGGTCAGAAATTGAGTATCAGAGGCCAGACAAATGGTAAATTTTATCAGTCTTACAGCTTCTCATTCTCCGAGCCTTGGCTTGGTGGTAAAAAGCCAATTTATTTCGGTATCAGCGCATTTACTTCTTTGCAGTCAAACGGTTTGCGGGACAGCGATATTGATCAGCAAAAGATTCGCCTAAACGGTATGACATTCACGTTGGGTCAACGTTTGAAATGGCCGGATGATTATTTCCAGGCAAATACGTCAATCAACCTTCAACAATATAAACTGAATAATTATAACCAGTTTATTTTCGCAACCGGAACTTCTTATAACTTCAATTTGACGCAGGAATTTAGTCGCAGCTCAATCGATGCGCCAATTTTCCCAACTTCAGGTTCTAATCTTAAGCTTACTATTCAGGCAACTCCGCCGTATTCTTTATTAAATAATAAGAATTACTTAACGGCTACTGATAAAGAGAAATATAAATTTACTGAGTACCATAAATGGAAATTTGAATCACAATGGTTCCAGAGAATTTATGGTAAACTTGTGTTGAAAGCTCAGGCACAATTTGGTTTGCTTGGAATATACAATTCAGCAGTTGGACAATCAGCCTTTGAGCGCTTTAAGCTGGGCGGAGACGGAATGCAGGGATTCGATTACCTTCAGGGTTCTGAAATTATCGCTATGCGTGGTTACGCCAACAATGCGGTTATCCCGTCAGGATCTAACCCAACTATTGCTCAGGGTTCTGGAAGCCCAATCTTCAACAAATATGTATTAGAGCTGCGCCACCCTATAACCGCCAGTCAGTCTGCAACAATATTTGTTCTTGCATTCGCAGAAGGTGGTAACACATGGAATTCTTTCCGCGATTTTGCGCCATTTAACGTGAGGAGAACAGCAGGCTTTGGAGCGAGAGTCTTTTTGCCTATATTCGGATTACTTGGTATTGACTATGGCTTTGCCTTTGATAAAATACCTGGGGTTACTGACAATGGTAGACAACCTTTTACGTTTAGTATATCACAAGCGTTAAACGGGGGATTTAATTAAATAAAATGAAGAGGGTAATTTTAGGTACTTTATTACTATTTTTAATATCATTCACAGCTTCAGCACAGCGTTTTGCCTATGTTGATAGTGATTATATTTTAAAGCATATTCCGGAATATACTTCATCACAGAAACAATTGGATGCATTGTCAGCGCAATGGCAAAAGGATGTTGACTCGCGGTTCGCAGACATCGAACGATTGTTTAAGGCGTATCAGGCTGATCAGGTTTTACTGACTGAAGACATGCGTAAGCGTCGGGAAGCCGAAATAATCGAAAAGGAAAATGCGGCAAAGGAATTTCAAAGGCTTAAATTCGGATTTGAAGGAGAGCTTTTCCAGGTACGTACAAGATTGATAAAGCCTATTCAGGATCGAGTTGCAAAAGCCATTCAGGCTGTAGCCGATGCTCAGCAACTGGATATGATTTTCGATAAAAATAGTGAGATCACACTATTATATGCTAGTCCGCGTTTAGACAAAAGCAATGATGTGATTACACGCCTGGGTTACAAGCCGGGTACATTTGTTACCAATTAAAAGCTCTCATAAATCGTAAACAAAAACAGAACAAACAATAAAAAAATGAAAAAATTAGTTAGAATAGGATTAGTTGCAGCAGGATTATTCATGGCTGGAAATGTGGCTACCGCTCAGCAGAAATTCGGACACATTAACTCTGCGGATCTGTTACAATCAATGCCTGAGATGAAAACTGCAGACGCTAATTTCCAGACTTTTGCTAAACAGAAGCAAACTGAATTGGAATTAATGGACGCAGAACGGACCAAAAAAATCACATTATACAACGACAAAACTAAATCATTAAGCGAAGCTAATAAAGAGACTCTTGGAAAAGAGATTGAAACTCTTGTTAAAGAAATCCAGGATATGGAGAAACGCATTACTGATACTCAGGAGAAATCGCAGGAGTTGCTGACTACAAAACGTACTGAACTTTATCAGCCGGTTTTCAAGAAGGCTGAAGATGCTGTTAAAGTTGTAGCTAAAGAAAAAGGCTTTGCTTATGTATTCGATGTTTCACAGCCAGGTGTTGTGTATTTCGATGGTGGTGAAGATCTTTTGGCTGCCGTTAAAACTAAATTGGGAATCACTACTGCAAGCAAGTAGTCAGAACAATATTAAACAATGAAAGCGTAGTCAGACGATTACGCTTTTTTTTGTGCTTAAATTCCCGCTTTCTTCTCTATTTTTGCCTATGAGCTCAGCATTACCAATTGGAATTTTTGACTCCGGTATTGGAGGCCTTACCGTAGCCAATGCCATACGAAAGATCCTTCCCGACGAACAGCTTATCTATTTTGGCGATACGGCACACATGCCTTACGGCGAAAAGTCGCCTGAAGCTATAAAATTCTACAGCCTAAAGATTGCAAAGTTTCTTCTTGATAAAAATTGCAAGGTGATTGTAATCGCGTGCAACACTGCATCGTCCCATGCATTCCATGAACTCATCCATTTTCTGGGTGATCGGGTTCCTATAATTAATGTTATCGATCCGGTAGTTAATATGATGGTGCAAAAAGGGGAGGATAATAAGATTGGGGTAATAGGCACAAAATCAACCATCAGGTCAGATATTTATGCGCGAAAATTTAAGGAGGCTAATCCGGATATCAACGTATCTTCCCTGGCAACACCTTTGCTGGCTCCTATGATTGAGGAGGGTTTCTTTGACAATAACATCAGTAAGACAGTGATCAATTCATATTTGTCGTCCTCTAAATTGAAAAAGATTGACAGTTTAATTCTTGCATGTACACACTATCCACTTATTAAATCGGAAATTTCATCGTTTTATAAGGGCAAAGTTCACATTGTTAATACTGCGGAAATCGTTGCACAACACGTCAAGGATCGTTTATCAGAACTCAAACTTTTGAATGATCAGCCAGCTAAAAAGCATCAGTTCTTTGTGTCAGATTACACTCCATCATTTGCGAAAAGTACAAGGCTGTTTTTCGGCGAAAAGATTAACCTAACCCTCAAATCAATTTGGGATTAGTAAGAAATGAAAAACACAGATCGAACGACCTCGCTCAAATCCGGAGATCATCTACCGTCTTAAAATTGTATATGATGTAATGCAAAGCTACCCGAGCTCCTTCTCTTGATTCTTAATTCAAAATATGTAAGTTTGCGTACATAAGCCTGGCGAATTGAATTTCTATCTGACATATGTATTAGTAGCTACCGCTTTATTCGCATTTACAGCCTTATTTACACTATTCGCATTATATTCTGAAAGGAAAATTTCCGCGTTCATGCAGGATCGGCTCGGACCTATGGAGGTTGGGAAATACGGTTCATTGCAAGCATTCGCTGATATACTGAAGATGCTTCAGAAGGAGTTTATTATTCCATCAGCAGCAGATAAAATACTTTTTACTCTTGCCCCGATCGTGATATTCGTTTCTGTGTATTTGGGTTTTGCTGCTTTGCCGTGGGCTCCCGGTCTTAGCCCCTCATCTTTAAACCTCGGCCTGTTCTATATTTTTGCGATTCTATCAATGGAAACCATAGGGATTTTGATGGCTGGTTGGGGTTCGAATAATAAATATGCACTGCTTGGGTCTATGAGATCGGTCGCTCAGATGGTTTCTTATGAAATACCAGCAGGCATTGCGCTGATCTCCGCGGTTATGATATCGCAGACATTCAATATGCAGGAAGTTAGTATAAAACAGGGTATCCTTTCTGACGAAACAATTCTTTTTCTAGGTATATGGGATGTGAGCTCAATTGGTGGTTTGCTGGCCTGGAATATATTTCAGGCGCCACACTTGATTATTGCCTATCTCATTTATTTCATAGCGTCACTGGCTGAGTGCAATCGTGCTCCGTTCGACATCCCTGAAGCAGAATCAGAGCTTGTGGCTGGATTCCATATCGAGTATTCGGGATTGCGCTTTGCATTTGTCTTTTTGGCCGAATATTCCATGATGTTTCTGGTTGGAATGATAGGGGTTATTTTGTTCCTTGGCGGATGGAATACCCTGCTGCCTAACATCGGCTCAGTTCAGCTGGCAGTCTGGACAACAGGCATCGGGTGGGGAATATTCTGGGTACTTATCAAGACCTTACTTGTTGTTGCAGTGCAAATCTGGATAAGATGGACATTGCCACGTTTAAGAGTTGATCAGCTCATGAGCTTTTGCTGGAAAGTGTTAACCCCGCTGGCATTCTTATGTATGCTGATCTCGGGTATATGGCGGCTGACAATGATGTAACTATTATCAGATGAAAGGAAAGCTGTTTAATGTCTTTAATACAATAGGGAAAGGTTTAAAACTGACACTGGGGCATTTTTTTGCGGCAACTGAAAGCCGCACGATAAAGCCTATCACCGATGATAATTATTTCGCTCAGAAAAGCGGAACTACAACAATCCAATATCCGCACCAGAAGCTTCCTCTTCCAGAAGTTGGACGATATCAGCTGGACGTGGAAATGGACGATTGCATAGTTTGTGATTTGTGTGCGAAGATTTGTCCTGTGGACTGTATTGAAATTGAAAGTATTAAGTCAACAGAAGCAATAGGCAAAACCTCGGATGGCACCACCAAGCGCCTGTATGCTGCCAAGTTCGATATTGATATGGCCAAATGTATGTACTGCGGCTTGTGTACAGTTGTTTGCCCGACGGAATGTATTATTATGACTGATACATATGATCGCAGCACATTGACATTAAATGAAATGGTTTATAAATTTTCCGATATGACGGCTGCAGAGGCCGAAGACAAGCGTATCGCTTTGGAAATACAAACCGCCGAACGCCTTGCAGCCAAACAGGCTGCGCTGCAACCTGATAGAAATACAGAATGAGTCCGGATCAACTAGTTTTTTATTTTTTTGCCGCTCTGATGCTGGTGTCAGCGTTTCTCGTTGTTAATATGCAGAACCTGGTCAGAAGTATCTTTCTGTTTTTCGTCACCATTTTTTCGCTGGCGGCTATGTTTATTTTCGCGCTCGCAGATTTTATCGCAGTTACGCAGGTTGTGATATATGTTGGTGGTGTATTGGTCCTAATGTTGTTTGCTTTTATGCTGTCCAACAAAGAATTATTGAGCGGGCTTCAGCACTTTTCAGGTGGTTTTAAAATGGCGCATATTGCCGGTCTCTTAATTTGCGGCGGTCTGTTTTTCCTAATCTATTCAGCAATAGTCTCAGCCGATATTGTGAACTTGCCATGGATAAGAGAAAGTCAGGCAATAAGCCAAAATGATAATACAGTTCATCAGATCGGTATTCACACCATGACCCGTTATCTGCTGCCTTTCGAAATTGTATCTGTTTTTTTAATGATGGCATTAATTGGCGCAGCTCATTTAGCCAGAAAGGAAAAAAGGTCATGATCCCATTGTCTCATTTTATGCTAATCAGTGCCGCGCTTTTTTGTATTGGATTATACGCCGTGCTCACCAAGAGGAACGCTATACAAGTACTGATCGGAATTGAGTTTATGATCAATGGGGCTATTCTAAATTTCGTGGCTGCCGGCAGATTCGACAAACTGGCCGGAGGTGGGCAAATGTTTGCCCTGTTTGCGATAGTGCTTGCAGCCGCTGGAGTTGCTGTTGCGCTTGCTATAATTTTAAATGTTTACAAACATTTCAGGACAATAAATCCTGATAAAATTGACTCGCTGAAAGATTAAATGGAGATTTTGAATTTTTCAGAAAATACACTTTGTCTGCTATCATTAATAGCGATAGCATTCCCGCTAGTGTCATTTCTTATAATTCTTCTGGGAAGGAAATTACCAGTGACAGGAATCTCAATTTTTAATATTAGCAGCAGTTTTCTTTCTTCAGTATTAGT
>JAZKIH010000166.1:0-30549 GCA_040384965.1 Bacteroidota bacterium
AAATTCTTTTTAAATGTTTCGATTTAAATTTAATAAATAATAAAACGAAACTATAAACAAAATACAAGAAAAGGAAAAAAACTTTTAATTTTAACACTGGCTTAATATTGAAGGTGCCTGAACCCTTGTATTGCTAGTTTAAGGGAAGATATTTTAACAAATTGTTAACAAAAATTAAATATTAGTTTTTATTTCGATTGATTGGTGAAATTATGCCGGGGTAAACAGGTGTCGGGAATAGGCGACGGATATCAATAATGAATAGTCCCTTATCTACCGTCGAATGATTTACGGGCAAGGCAGTAAACTAGTTTCTTGACTAAATGGAACAGCAGTTCTATTAACCATCGCTTTACACAGCTTGGAAAAGCGTTTAAGGTGTTATGCAAAAATGTTAGACTTCAGATAAGGATATGGAAGAAGCCGGCCGGATTCTAAGTCAGATCATATCTGACAATAAACTATAAACAGCTTATTATATTTCTTAACTGACGATTATGACGTATGGTGTGAAAGTTTATAAAGCTGATCCATTCAAATCTGGTTAAATGGCCATTTTCCGGAAATTCGAAATCCAGGCACAGTAGTGTAAGGTTGTCCTCATCTGCAATTTGAACAATGGCGGATGTACGGGTACGAAGACCTCTAAGCATTCTTTCTTTATCGATAGGTTCATCAGATGGAATAATGAAATCGGGAGACTTCATTTTTGTATCGAAGGCTAAAAAAACTTCTTGAATTCCTCTCACGTTTTGATCGTACGGCCTGTCTGGAACTTCAGTTTTACCCTTAAGCACGTTCACAGCATCATAAGATTTGAATAAGTGATCAGCCAACTGTCCAGGAGTCCAGCTGCCCTCAAATGGAACTGCATTAAATTTCTTCTCATCAACAGAAGATAACAAGGAGATCAGTTCTTTAAACGATTGTTCAACTTCCTGTTTCAATAAATTCGCCATGCTTATGTTTCAATGTTATGGAGTAAAACTAAAAATAAACCTTAGCCAGGTGCTTGTACGAACAGGCCAAATAAGAGGGGCAATCGCGACAATTAATCTATTTGGACATAACTTTATCCAGGGTAATAGGAAGGTCATAGATTCTTTTTCCGGTGGCGTGGAAAATTGCGTTCGAGATAGCCGGAGGCACTCCAACAATACCGATCTCGCCAATGCCTTTGATCTGAAGATCGTTAACAATGCTATCGTCCTCGTCGACGAAAATTACTTCGAGATCATTGATGTCTGCGTTGACGGGGATATGGTACTCCGCCAAGCTGGAGTTAATTATCCGGCCAAACCGGTGATCGAGAATACTTTCTTCACGAAGCGCTTTACTAATGCCCCATACCATTCCGCCAAGAATCTGGCTTCGCGCAGTTTTCGGGTTGATTATTTTTCCTGCAGCGACCGCGTTTACAATACGGGTTACTTTCACTAATCCGAAATCCTCATCAACTTCAACCTCTACGAATACAGCACTATGAGCACAGCGCGTATATTTCCGCTGTTTAAATGCTTTAGGTACTCCGGTTTTCCGGCTTTGAATCTCTTTCTGACCTGTGGAAGCTACAATATCTTTTAGAGGAATCATATTACTCGCGGTACCTTTTATTCTGAGCGACTCACCTGCAAATTCAATGTCCTCAGGCTTCGCGTTGTGAAATATGTCAGGCTTAAACTTTTTAGCCTGTCTAAGCAGTTTGCCTTGCAAACCAATACATGCGGCTTGTACCGCCATCCCGACGGAGGCAGCTGTAAACGATCCTCCTTGTATTGGTGCAAGAGGCATGTCTGTATCGCCAAGTCGGAATTCAACATTATTGACATCCATACCCATACAGTCGGCGGCAATTTGCGCCATGATAGTATAAGTTCCTGTACCAATATCAGCAGTGGCGCTGCTAACTATCAATTTTCCGCCAATTTCAATACGGGCTTCAGCGCGGGCTGGAAGATGAAATGCTTCCCATATTCCTACAGCCATGCCCCAGCCGATAAGCTTACCATCTCTCTGCATAGACCGAGGGTGCGGATTTCTTTTGTCCCATCCAAATTTTTCGCCTCCTTGGCGAAAGCATTCTTTCAGTTCTTTGCTGGAATATGGTTTTCCACTGCTGTCATCAAGACTCGAATAATTTATAAGACGGAACTCTACGGGATCTATCCCTGCCTTGTGGGCAAGCTCGTCTATAGTACATTCGATAGGATGGAGGCCTGTCGCCCCGCCTGGTGCCCGCATGTCCATGGGACTGGCAACATCCAGAGGGACTAATTTGTAATCCAGTTTCACGTTTTCGGATGGGTAGATCATATTCGCCCAGTTAACGACCGTTTCGGAATAGTCTTCAAAGCGGGATGTTTCACCAATAGCCTGATGATAGAGGGATTGGATTTTGCCAGCTCTGTCAGCTCCAAAACGGGTAGTTTGGACGGTTGCCGGTCGATGGCCAAAGCTGAACATCTGGTGCCGGTTCATGCTTACGCGCACCGAACGCTTAAGGTCAAGAGAGGCCATAACCGCAAGAAATAGCTGATGCTGTGGGCGAAGGGCCGCTCCAAAAGCTCCGCCTACATACGGTGAAATAACCCGTACATTTTTAAAGGCTTTGCCAAATACGTTCGCAACATATAATTGGGTATTTACTGCTCCCTGAGTTTTATCGTAAATGATTAGTTTTCCGCCATTTTCGTACACTACCGTCGAAGCAAACATTTCCATAGGATTATGATGCTCCATCCCGTGGATAAATTTTCCTGATGCCTTGAACGCTGCATTTTCAAACGCCCGGTTGGAATCGCCTTTGGGTTTAGGTGGTCCAGGCTTGAAGAAGGATGCAAGACCTTTTTTGGGTGCCCGGGCTTGGTCCAGATTCCTTTGAAGATCGGTGTGATGACCTTCAATATCGTATTCAATCTCAACAATCGTGGCTGCGTATCGCGCCAGCTCGAAGCTGTCTGCTACAACAAGCGCGATAGGCTGACCATTATATTTAATTTTTTTATCATGTAGGGGCTTGAATGGAATGCCGGGAGGCGCATCCATATCTGCATACTTTAGGTTTAACCAGGCTGTGCTATCCCGGTTTTCATGCGTGAAGACTTTTATTACCCCTTTTAGAGCAGCCGCTTTTTCTGTATTGATTCTTTTTATTTCACCTTTTGTGATGGTGCTGTTTATGATATATCCATAAAGCAGATCCGGGACGTTAAATTCTGCAGCATATTTTGCTTCACCTGTGACTTTTGCATGTCCATCTGTGCGACTAATCGACTTTCCGAAATATCGTTTATCCAGGCTCATATTTTTTTCAAGTTGGCTGCCGTTAGTCCATTACGGATTATTGCTCTTTTTGCAAGATTTATTTTAAATGCGTTGTGCTCATAGCCTTTAGCTTCCTCCAGAATAATGTCTGCCGCTTCAGCAAAATTAGCTGCGATTGGATCTTTTTCTTTTAGAAAGTCTTCAGCAAGAGTATTTCTCCAGGGTTTATGTGCAAGTCCACCAAGAGCCAGTCGTGCATCTTTAATTAGCCCACCTTCTATTTTAAGAGCAGTTGCCACAGAGACAAGTGCAAAAGCATAAGACGTTCTGTCACGAAGTTTCAGGTAAGAATAATGCGCATTAAAGCTTTCGGGTGGGAGATCGATGGATGTTATGAGCTCTCCCGACTGGAGATTGTTGTCAAGATGGGGTGTATCACCCGGAAGGCGGTGGAAATTCATAAAATCGATGGTACGTTCATTTTGAGAGCCGTGAATATTCACACTTGCTCCTAGTGCTGCAAGAGCCACACACATGTCACTGGGGAAAACAGCTATACAATTTTCGCTTGCTCCCAGAATGGCATGAATTCGATTGTATCCGCCGACTGCCGAACAGCCGCTGCCGGGTTCGCGTTTGTTGCAGGGTACAGCAGTGTCGTAGAAGTAATAACAACGGGTGCGTTGAAGAATATTACCGCCATTGGTGGCCATATTACGAAGCTGCGCGGAAGCACCTGCAAGTATCGCATCAGAAAGTAAAGGATATTTTTGCCTGACGATTTCGTTATAAGCGGTATCAGCATTTTTAACTAACGCTCCGAGACGAAGACCGCCGTTATTAAGCGTCTCGATTTGATCGATTCCGGGAATTTTATTGATGTCGATAAGAGTGTCTGGTCTGGAAACATTCTCCTTCATCAGATCGATTAGATTTGTCCCCCCTGCTATAAATGATGCACGAGGATGATTTTCGAAAAGGAAAGACGCATCTGAAGTGTTTTTCGCAAGGAAATATTTAAAAGGAGTCATTTTTGCCCTCCTTTACAACCATTATTGCATCTACAATATTGGTGTATGCTCCACAACGGCATAAATTACCGCTCATTAATTCCTTTACATCTTCTCTGTTGTGAGCATTGCCTTCCATCAGCAGTCCTGCGGCTGAACATATTTGCCCGGGCGTACAATAACCACACTGAAGCGCGTCGTGATCAATAAAGGCTTGCTGGAGCGGGTGGAGTTGCTCGTCGGCTAGGCCTTCGATAGTCGTTACGCTAGCCTGGTCGTACATGATCGCGAAGGTGAGACAAGAATTTATCCGTTTGCCATCGATGAGTACTGTGCAAGCACCGCATTGTCCATGATCACATCCTTTTTTTGTACCTGTTAGATTTAAACGCTCGCGCAAAAGATCCAATAAACTAACCCAGGGTTGAGTTTTTAGGGTTATTTGTTTACCATTAATTTTTATACTGATAGAATGTTCTTCCATCCGCGATGATACGTCATTCTCGTTTATCTCCATCCTGACTTTTTAATAGATCGTTTCGATATCAGAGCAACAAAAACTTAACAACTTAGTTTAAGCCGATGCACTTTAAAGGAAGATAGGATAAAAATAACTGAACCTGCTAAAGGCTCTGATCGTTAAGCGAAAATATAAATATCGGAAACGGGGAGTTCCCGATATTTATTAAATTATACCCTACTTGATTTCGTATGCAACTATAGTGTTTTTAAAGAATGTAGGGACGTACACTGTTTTTGATTCTTTATCAATGCCAATGTCAGCAGTATTCTTTTTTGCCGCTTTGGTGTCTAGCAGCATTTGTTTTGTTCCATCAGCGTTGATGTACCAGATTAGTCCTTCCCAACATGAAATTATATAATCATTACCGATTACATTTTCAAGACCATCGGCATTTCCGTCCAGGCCATCGACAATTTTTGTAAGCGTTCTATCAGTATTAACCTTATGCATAGCCTGATTGTCAAGGACGAAAATATCAGTTCCGTTTATAAATACACCGTTCGGACCATTTAAATTGTCGAGAAAAACTTCTGATTTCCCCTTCTCGAAACGGAAGACACGTTTGCCCGGAGAATCTGAGATATACAAAACTCCCTGACCATCTACTGCGATATCATTAAGCCCAACAGCACCGGCAATCGGAACTTTTTGCTCAATCCTGCCTGAAGCAATGTCAATAATTACCAGATTAGTAATGTCGGCAGCATATAATTTGCCATTGAACATACCCAGTCCCTTTGGAGATTCTAATCCGCTAACCCAGTCGGTTGCAATGATTTTTCCATCCAGGCCAACTTTCCCAATTGAGCCTTTACCGTCAGCTTTCCATGGATCCTGCCCATCAATGTTAGAAACATATAACACTTTATTAGCTTTATCAAACAGGACGGATTCAGGCACTTTCAGCGAACTGTCGGTCTCCCATTTAAGTACAAGTTCGTGTTTTACACTATCAGCAGTTGAGGTGCTGTCTGAACCGGATTCTTTAATTTGCGATGAATTACACGCTGAAAATAAAAATGCCGATGACGCAAGAAAAAAGAGGTTTTTGATTTTCATACTATTAGGTTTTAGATTACTGAGTACTAATTTAAAAGTTAATTCCGGAAGATTCGCAACATCCCGTTTCCAGATCTGTTATACTCTGAGGAACACCTTCTTTTTATATAAGAAATATAAAAAAGCCCATTGTACCAGTACAAAGCAAATGGCTTTCACAACGGCATCATATGGTTCGCCCGTTAACTGAAATAGCCATCTGAAAAATCCATTGTTAGTGTATTCCCAATCTATGAATCTGCCTGAGATATATATCAGGATTGAATTCATTCCTATTACCCGAAAGAAAAACGCCCATTTGGTAAAGCCCAAAGCATCAATCAAATAGTAGAATAAGGACAACAAAAGTAGGCTCCACCCGCCAACATACATCACAAATGAGCTGGTCCATAAATTTTTATTTATTGGGAAGTCGATGTTCCAAATCTGGCCGATAATGAGGCAAGCAATTCCTGCAAGTGCCATGAAGAGAGCTTTCTTCTGCCGGGATTCGACACCATATTTGAGCATGCCGCCCGTCAGTATTCCAAGCAGAGCCGTCCCAATTGAGGGAATGACTGATACTAAGCCCTCAGGGTCGTGGATTTTTAGATACAGCCTGCCCGGCAATATCGAGCGGTCAATATATGAGGCAAAGTTACCCTCCATCGTTAGGTCGCCCGGTATGTAGCCAGGAGCTGAAGTGAATTTTAATAACAGCCAATAGCCAATGAGCAATGCTCCAAACCAGATTATCTGCCCTGTTCTTTTGGTGTACAAGTAAATTATATTGGCAAACATGTATGCAAGCCCGATACGCCCCAAAACACTGCAGAACCGGTACGCATCAAAATTATCGAGAAGACGCAGCCCGTTATTATACACTACACCTATTAATACCAGGACTAATCCTCTTTTTATTACCCTTGTCAATAGTTCTGTTCGGCTTTTGCCATTTTCAAGCTCACGTCCAACGGAATACGGTGTAGCCACACCCGCCAGAAATAAGAATAAGGGGAAAATCAGATCGTAAAAGGCGAAGCCATGCCAATCCGGGTGAGTAAGCTGCTCAGACATTGTTACCCATAACGGAAAACCGGTGATTTTGGCGAGGCTATGAAAGATCTCTTCTGCTCCCATAATCCAGAACATATCGAACCCCCGAAGGGCATCCAATGAATAAAGCCTCCCTGCGTGTGCTTCAACGGCGGCTGTTTCTGATCTCTTCATCTTTTCGATAAAATTGTTAAATGTGGGGTGAGGGACAAATTTGTCTTATCTAAGATGTAAAAAAATTAGGTTAAAAGAAAGAAACGGAGACCTGGTGGACCTTTTGATGTATCTCTAACATAGTTTCTCAATGTTACTTTTTTAATGTCAAATACTAAGTTTTTCTGTGAGATGTTTCCAATATCGCTTTGGCACGTGCATTAAGTGAAGTTTCGTGTTTTTCCGCTCAGAGATATTTACATGATTAAAATATTCCTTCCAAAGTTTCTGATATAAAAACTCATCTTCTGAAAACAGTTCGGGCCCAATTTTTTCCACTCCCGTACTATCGATCACTACTTCGGAGACTGCCTGCAAATCATAATATATACCATAGTTCCTTTTTAAATCGAAGATCAACCAGCGCTGATCTGCGTACCGGTTTTTAAAGTGCTTGGCGATGAGGGGAAGGACATTGAAATCTGGTTCCACTGTCGAAAAATAAAGGTCATCTTTTGTAAGCTGAAATCGTATAAAAGCTTCCATCCGATGCTTTTCGCGATGAACCATTCTGTCAAGCTGACTAACCCTTAACACAGTGGGATTAGCATAAGCGTATTCCGGCGATTCTGTCATATCAAAGGCCAGACGGATGAATCCGCAAATTATATTTTCAATATTGGGTAGCTCTGAAAGATAGCAGGAATGCAGATGATTCATCGATTTTTTAGAGATTCGTTTAGCCAGGCCTGACCACACTCTTCTCGCCCGCAATTCATCTGAAACTACTGGAACTGCAGCACTAAAAGCATCAGGCTGAAAGCGTTTCTCATTAACAACAAAAACCTGCTTGAATTTTTTGCTATAGATTTCATAGACACAACAGAGAAGGCCAATCCAGGTTCCGTCATATACAAGCGTAATCATAAATAATCTAATTCTTAAAAAAGAGCTAACTGGCCTGTGCTGCTCGTCAAGTATTTGCTTTGAGAGTCGGCGAGTATTAGTTGCCTGATCATGGTATCCGTTAGGTCACGCCGTTCAAACTGATTGCTGCTGCATATGATAAAATATTTGGCCCGGCTAAGAACCACGCCGATCTTTTTAAGATTTTCCCAGCTAAGTTTTTGAAATCTGCGTGCTTGTGTGATTTTATGTGCGGATTGCCGGCCGATTCCCGGGATACGAAGAATTTGTCTGATGTCAGCTTTGTTAATATCCACCGGAAAGTAATTCAGATTTCTCAGCGCCCAGCTTAACTTAGGATCTATATCCAGATCGAGGATCGGATTGTTATCATTTAACAGTTCATGAATATCAAACCCGTAAAAACGCATAAGCCAATCGGTTTGGTAAAGTCGGTTTTCACGAACCATCGGCACAGCGGTGCCAATTCCCGGCAGGCGGCTGTCATTGCTTATTGGCACATACCCAGAGTAATAAACTCGCTTTAAATTAAAATTCTTGTATAAGCTATTAGCAGTATACATAATGTCGCGATCCGTTTCCTTCCCGGCGCCAATTATCATCTGACTGCTTTGTCCGGCGGGCACAAAAAGAGGAGTGCTTTTAAATAATTTTTTTTCTTCCTTTTTGGAAATAATTTCGTTCCTGAGGTACTCCATAGGAACAATCATGTCTCTGCGGTTTTTATCCGGCGCCAGCAATTTCAGTCCGCTCTCTGTAGGAATTTCAATGTTAATACTTAGCCGGTCGGCGTATAAGCCTGCCTCATGCATGATTTCGTCGCTTGCACCGGGAATAGATTTCAGATGTATATAGCCGTTGAATTTGTGCTCGGTACGAAGTTTTTTTGCCACTAATACCAGGCGCTCCATCGTGTAGTCGGCATCTTTGAAAATACCTGAACTTAAAAAGAGGCCTTCAATATAGTTTCTGCGATAGAAATTGATTGTGAGATCAACTACTTCCTGAACAGTAAAAGACGCCCGTTTTATATCGTTACTTTTCCTTGTCACACAGTACGCGCAATCAAAAATACAGACGTTAGTAAAGAGAATTTTTAATAGCGACACACAGCGCCCATCTTCCGTGTACGTGTGACAGATTCCATTGCCAGTATCACCCAAGCCTTTATTGTGATTTTTACGTGAGCTTCCGCTAGATGAACATGATACATCATATTTAGCGGCATCCGACAAAATGCTCAGCTTCTCTACTATTCGATCAGACATGAAACAAAAATACTAATATTTTTAGCATTTTTGTTTCTCATCAACCTAATTCTTACATCTTTTTGGAATACAGGTTTGATAGTTCTCTATATAAGCATCCAGTTTTTTCGAAAGCACCACCGAAGCCCTGGTGCATAGATCGCCTGTTCCCTTTAGGTATTCATTACATGATAATTTCTGTTGATATATTTTCTGATTGTGGATTTGGTCAATTTTATTTTAAAAGGTCAGTGAGACGGTCGAACATAATAAGCCAGCTTGGATAAGCTCCAGTGCGCTTTGCCAATGTCTCAGAAACCGTTTGATGAAGAGTAAGCTTTGTTTTCCCGTCAAGCTCTTCAAAAGTTATTGTTAAGGTGGTTTCTTCGGGCCACTCCGGATCCATTCCAGCCTCTTCTGCACTGATCAGGTTGCCATTTTCATCAGAAACGCTCATCGTATGGACAATTCGTTCAGGATATATAACCTCACGGTATGTTCCTGTGCACCAACATTCCTTTCCATTCGGTATTACTATACAGGAAAGAAAAGTTCCGCCATTCTTTACATCAATTCGCGGAAATGAGATACTGCAGCCGGTGGGGGCATACCATTTTAATAATTGTGCAGGATCGATCCATGCATTGAAAACTAATTCCCGCGGAGCATCAAACACCCGTGTAATATGGACCTGATCTCTCTCGGTAGTAGTGTGTTCTTTTTTATTTTCCATTGTCTTTTGCTTTGATTTGTAAATCAGTGAGGTAATTATCTAATGAATCCAATTTTTCAGCCCAAAGTTTTCTGTATTGCTCAACCCAACCCGAAACTTCATTTAACTTTTCAAGCCTGGCCTCGCAATACCGTTCACGGCCTTTCTGTTTAATATGTACAAGCCCGCATTCGGTAAGAATCTTTAGATGCTTGTAAACAGCGGCTCTGCTGACATCAAAATTTTCGGATACCGAGTTCACATTCATCGATTTAAAAGCAATCATATTTATGATTTCTCTTCTTGTTGGATCTGCAATAGCTTGAAATACATCCCTTCTCATAATATGAAACCTTTTGGTTTCCAAATGTAATTGAAACCTTTTGGTTTCGCAAATTTATTTGGAAAAACCTTGATGGGTCAAGCCTGAATTTTTGATAAGATAATTTTGAATTAAAGGAAGTCGTTCGCTATGGACGCAAGGGGAGGCGACGTAGTAGAATTATCAGAGAATTTCTATTTCGTCTTGCAGCACTTCTGCATTGAAGCCCGATGTAGCAACAAGAGCAATTATACCATCAGCGTCGATTTCATCAGTTTCGCTTTTTACTCTCATGATTCGGTCACAGTCGTCCAAATCGAAATTAACCGCATAACCAGAAAATAATCGTTCCATTTGTCCTATTAGTCGGGCGGCTTCATAAGGATCATCGATGTTCGTTTTAAAGATTTCTATCATGCTTATTTTTCTAATCTAAGCCTGAGTCGCATCGGGATTTAGCCATACAATTTCCCATAAGTGGCTGTCAAGATCCTGAAAAGCATGCTGATACATGAAACCATGATCCTGCGGTTCGCTATAAATAGTGCCGCCTGCAGAAACAGCCTTATTAACCATTTCCTCAACCTGATCTTTTCTTTCTACAGACAAGCATATAATCGACTCGGTATTTTTTGAGGCGTCGCAGATCTCTTTAGTAGTAAAAGTCTTAAAAAATTTTTCGACAAGAAGCATGACATAAATTGTATCACTGACCACCATGCACGCACCTTCATCGTTAGTAAAATTTGGATTGAACTGGTAGCCAAGCGCTGCAAAAAACACCATCGATTTTTTTAGATCCTTAACCGGAATATTTACGAAGATATTGGTTGCCATATTTGATTAGTTGGTTGTATACCTCTTTTCCATAAGCCCTTTCAAAGTGGCCAGGCTCGTGTCCATATCCTTAACCAGCATTTCTTTCATAAAGAGGGTCATAAGATTCATAGGGTAGTTTTGCTCTCCTTCCATAGACCAGTTCACTCTCGTCTTATCTCCAGACACGCTTTCTGTATTCAGGCGCGTTTGAGCAACTCCCTTAAAAGGTTTTTCAAATCGGATCTCAATATCAATGTTGCGCCCTTCGTCAATACCTACTATTTCCTGCTCGCCCTTACCTGCACTTTTGTTTTCGCTATCCCAGGCATACACGAAGCCAGCTGAGCCGTCGTTACCCCGAAATACCGTTTTCTTGTGAGGGTCGCTCATAACCCACTTGTTGTAGAAATCCTGGTTCTTGAGGTATCTGATGTAATCAAAAACATCATCTTTATCTCTGTTTATCAACACTTCGCTTTCTACGCGGTATTTTTTACTCACAAATAAAGCTGCTACCAGTAAGAGCACGATCACTGCAGCGATCCCCATTAAGATGTTTACTATCATAATTATTGAATTACATATATTTCATAGCATCGTATCCAAGGAGCCTTCTCCATAAAGCTATCTGTCCGATGCAATTAGCTTCCCTGTAAGATACAAATGTGATCATATCGAAAAGAGGAAACTCCATTCCAGGCATTTCGATGTTTTTGTCCAGCTGAGCATCATCTGCATTCACCAGGAGATTCCTTAAAATGGGGCTAATCTCTTTCCAATCGTCCTTGAACTGGTGTAGGGAAGGGTAGGCAACGCCATCTTTTATACCCTGGTTATCTTTAAAAAGTGCATCTGCCTGCTGTGAATAGGATTTGGATTTATCGAGCAAACCCGCCATCTCGTACCTTTGCTGAACCAAGCTGCCCGCCAGCCAGGCGATGTGATTTGCTTTTGTACCCAGGCGGGAGTTCGCATCCTCATCAGAAATACCGTCAAGCGCACTTATGAAGAAGGTAGTTTGCATGTCATACAAGGCAGGGATGGTTGCCATTCGACTACTTTTGGTTGTTAAGTTCATACGTCGTAGATTACTTAAACAAATTTAGCTTAAATGTCACCTACTCATAGGGGTGAATAAGACATTCTGAAGGGGGGATTGCGACATGAAAATCCATTATCTTCTGGTATCCCGAAGATAATTTATGCGAAATATTTGGGAACAGGCATCTAATACCTATTTTGCTTAATCAAAATTTATATACAGATGAAAAACACTCTGATAGCAATACTCTTTTTACTGACCGCTACAATCGCTTATGCCCAAGCTCCAGCCGCCGCTTCGATCATGTCGCTATCAACATCCGCTTTTCCTGATGGAGGGATTATTCCAATAAAATTTAGTCAGGCTGCCCCTGGAGCGGCCCCTGGAGAAGGAACTTCCCCAGCCCTAACGTGGTCGGATGTTCCAGCTGGCACACAGAGTTTTGTGCTGCACATGCATGATCTGGATTTCTCGCGGAATAAAACTACAGATGATCAGGTTCATTGGCTGGTTTGGAATATCCCCGCTGATTCTAAAGGCTTACCTGAGGGACTACCCAGAGGTGCTACGCTGCCTGATGGTAGTTATCAGATCAGTGTGACAGGACTTGTATATCGCGGACCAGGTGCAGCTGCTACAGGCCCGCTACACCACTACATGTTTGAATTATTTGCTCTGGATACGAAACTTGATGTCAAGCCTGCTGCTGATGCATTTGAATCGCGTAAGCTGGTTATGAAGGCTATGGACGGACATATTTTGGGCCGGGCCGCATATGGAGGAAGATTCAGAAGACCCTAACGGACAAAGGGTTGAATGGTGCAACTATCCGTCGACGGGATTGATTTATAATGAATGGTGCCTCCGCATGTAAACGGTGTCTGACAAGTAATTTCAAATGACGAAAAACAAGTATCTCTTTCCGCTGATAATGGTAACATCTCTCTTTTTTATGTGGGGATTTGTACACAATCTGGATCCGATACTGATACCTCATTTGAAAAAATCTTTTAGTCTTACTACACTTCAATCATCGCTGGTCGATTCTTCTGTATTTATAGCCTATTTATTAATGGCATTGCCTGCTGGTTACCTGATGAAGCAATTCGGCTACAAGGCAGGCATCATTACCGGTTTGTTATTATTTGCAATTGGTTCGTTCTTATTTATTCCGGCTGCAGACACTCAGCTTTATGAATTCTTTCTCGGAGCCTTGTTTGTAGTTGCCTGTGGCCTCACAATTCTTGAAACAGCTGCAAACCCATATGTTTCTCTTCTTGGTGATCCGGCTACCGCGACGCGAAGATTAAACTTTGCTCAATCCTTTAACGGACTCGCTGCTACTCTTGCACCAATTATTGGCGCGAGGATAATACTTACAGAAGGATATCCTGATGAGGAACTTAGCGCGATGTCAGCAAGCGCCAGACAGTTGGCCCTGGCATCTGAAGCATCGAGTGTAAAAGGACCTTACCTGGTATTAGGCAGCATAATACTGGTTGTAGCACTAATATTTTATTTTACGCGTTTGCCGAAGATAGAAGAAAGCACGGAAAAGACCGAAAGCAAAAATGTATTTCATGCGCTCCGACACAAACATTTAAGTTGGGCAGTCGCGGCG
Organism: Bacteroidota bacterium; assembly: GCA_040384965.1. Classification (GTDB taxonomy): domain Bacteria; phylum Bacteroidota; class Bacteroidia; order Sphingobacteriales; family Sphingobacteriaceae; genus Daejeonella. The sequence continues at coordinate 13,735 of JAZKIH010000166.1, forward strand.
CAATTTTTTTACGTCGGAGCCCAGGTTTGTGTATTTAGTTTTTTTATTCTGTACGCGGTTGACGTGGCGGGATTGGATAAAGTTGTCGCTGCTGACTATTTAGGCTGGGGTTGCGGCCTTGCGTTTATGATAGGTCGGTTCATTGGCGTTTTTTTTATGCGGTATATGGCTCCGGAACGTTTACTGGCTTTGTATTCCGTGATTTGCATTGCACTTTCGCTTGTCGCTGTTCTTGTTTCCGGAATGCCTGCTGTTTATTCGGTTATAGGGATTGCGTTTTTCATGTCTGTAATGTTTCCCACAATTTTCTCACTTGGTATCAAAGGACTTGGCAAAGACACCAAATTTGGTAGTTCTCTCATCGTAATGTCTATAGTTGGAGGAGCAGTTTTACCCCCATTATTTGGCTATATCAGTGATGTTAGCGGTGACATAAGATACGGACACCTGGTAAGCCTTTTGTGCTTTGCAGTCGTTTTAGCATTTGCGATATCTGGGCATAAAATAGTCAAAATCAAATCTACATGAAAAGATATTGCCTGACAATGGACTTGAAGGACAATCAGGAATTGATTGAAGAATACGAACGGTTTCATGCTCATGTATGGCCTGAAATAACGGATAGTATTCGATCGTCAGGAATTACAAGTATGGAGATCTACAGATTTTCCAACAGGCTTTTTATGATAATGGAAGTGGACGATAGTTTCAGTTTTGCAGGAAAATCAGCTAGTGATGCAAGCAATCCAAAAGTTCAGGAATGGGAAAACCTGATGTGGAAATTCCAGCAAGCCGTCCCTGGGGCAAAGCCGGGTGAAAAATGGGTGTTGATGAACAAGATTTTTGATTTGTAAAATGTACACAGAATCAGCAGGAAAGTTATCCCCTGGAATATCACACATTTAACGAGGGAAAACTTGCTAATTCGACGAGAAAGAAAGACTTGCAGTTCGTTTTGCGGGCATCAAAGTTTGTGAAAGCCTATGATGAAAATTGATGCGCATCAGCACTTTTGGGTATTTGACTCCATCAGAGATAATTGGATTACTGAGGATATGGCAATTATTCGGCGTAATTTCCTGCCGGACGATCTAAAGCCGATTCTGGATCATAATAAATTCGTTGGCTGCATCGCAGTTCAGGCGGATCAGTCTGAGGAGGAAACACAATTTTTACTGGATTTAGCTGCTGACAACGATTTTATAAAAGGGATTGTTGGCTGGGTTGACCTCCGGTCAAATGACTTAGAAACGCGTCTTGACTCTTACTCTACGTTTTCTAAGTTCAAGGGAGTTAGGCATATTTTGCAGACTGAAGCCGAGGGTTTCATGCTTGAATCTGCATTTGTCAAGGGCATCGGAGTTCTAAAAGATTATGGATTGACATACGACATCCTCATTCGATCATCACAAATTCAGGAAGCGGCGACGTTGTCAGCGTTGAATCCGGATCAGCGCTTTGTATTGGATCATATCGGAAAACCGCAAATTAAAGGAGGAAATATGCTCAAATGGCAATCGGATATCAAAGAGATTGCCCGACATGAGAATGTGTACTGTAAGCTTTCCGGCTTAGTGACCGAAGCGGATCATACTAAATGGAAACCTGCAGATCTTTTTCCATATATAGATAGCGCTATAGAAGCTTTTGGGATCAACAGAGTAATGTTTGGAAGTGACTGGCCAGTTTGTAAACTAGCCGCCGAATATAATGAGGTGTGTGACCTGGTCTCAAATTTTTTGGAGCCGTTCAGCAGATTTGAGAAGGAACTCATTTGGTCAGGAAATGCAATTGATTTTTATAATTTGGACAGGCATTAATTACGGATCAAAATTACCAATTTTATTATCCGACGCGGTTAAAATATTCATTAAATTAGACTGCTTATCCTTTAAATATGAGGAATATCTTACTTTTTTTATTGGGCTTACTTCTTGCAAATCAACTCCCGGCACAGACTCGCTACAACGTTATATATATTCTGGCAGATGACCATCGTTATGATGCAATGGGCTTCATGGATAAGTTTAAAGGGCTGAAAACTCCAAATATGGATATGATGGCTGCTCAGGGTGCACACATCCGGAATGCCTTCGTGGCCACGGCCCTTTGCTCACCTTCAAGGGCGACCATTCTAACTGGCCTTTATCCTCATGCTCATGCTGTTGTCGATAATCAAAGCCCGGTGCCGGAAAGCTTACGATTTTTTCCGGAATATCTTCAGCAAAGCGGATATCAAACAGCATTCCTGGGCAAGTGGCATATGGGAGTTGAAGGCGAGAAGAGACAAAAGGGTTTCGATTATTGGGTTAGTTTCAGAGGACAGGGCATTTACTACAATCCAACGCTTTTTGTTAACGGCGAAACGAAGGTTTTCAAAGACAGTGTTTATGTTACCGATCTTCTGACTGATTACACAATCGACTTTTTGGATAAACGGAACAAGTCTAAGCCGTTTTTTATATATCTCTCTCACAAAGGAGTTCATGATGGATTCCAGGCAGCCCGACGCCATAAAGGAATGTATAAAGACCTGGTTTTCGAAGCTCCGCCATCCATGTTTATTACGGCTATGGATACCGCAAAATATATGGATCTCTGGAAAGAAAAAGGCAACTTGAAATCTCAGGGCGGTTATCCGGTAAATCAGAGTGATATCCCCAATTGGGTTCGTCACCAGCGGTACTCCTGGCATGGTGTCGACTTCATGTATCACGGCGCCCGCACGTTTATGGATTTCTATCCAGCTTATTTGGAAACGTTGATGGGAGTTGATGAAAGTATAGGAACGGTTATAACTTATCTCAAAAAGAATGATCTACTTAAGAATACTGTGGTTTTTTATATGGGCGACAACGGATTTAGCTTTGGAGAACATGGGCTTATAGACAAACGCCATGCTTATGAAGAATCTATGCGCGTACCCTTATTAGTGTACGCACCTTCGCTGATACAACCCGCTACAAAAGTAGACCAGGTTGTCCAAAACGTAGATATTGCTCCCACAATTCTGGAAATGGCTGCAGTAAAAAAACCTGAGCACTTTCAGGGTAGTTCATTTCTTCCTTTATTGAAGAAGCAAAATATCGCATGGCGCGACCGCGCTTTTTATGAATATTATTGGGAGTACGATTTTCCTCAAACGCCTTCGATGTTTGCGGTTAGAACAGAACAGTATAAATACATTTATTACTATGGTATTTGGGATACAAACGAGCTGTATGATCTCAAAGCAGATCCTTTTGAGATGAATAATCTGATAAACAAGCCAGAACATAAGCAACGGGCACTGGGATTCAGAAAGGAAATTTTTAACTGGCTTGACCAAACCGGAGGCATGCAAATTCCGCTTCGTCCTCTTGGAAATCAAAGCAGGTCAGATCATATTTTTAAAGGACGGTATTGATGGATCTTCAGCTAAAAGATAAAATTATAATTGTAACTGGTGGTGCTAAGGGGATAGGTGAGGGTATAGTCAAAGTCCTGGCGGGCGAAGGTGCGGTTCCTGTCATTATTGGAAGAAATGCTTCTGATAATAAAAAAGTAGTCGCCGAGATTGAAGCGTCTCACGGCTCGGCATTTCAGGTAGTGGCTGAACTAAGCGATCCAAAGGAATGTGAAAAAGCAGTGTCGGCCGTAATTGAAAAGTATGGAAGGATAGATGGCCTGGTAAATAATGCGGGCGTAAATGATAGTGTGAGTCTTGAAAGCGGTAATTATGAAAAATTTGTGGAGAGCTTGCACAAAAACCTAATTCATTATTATCTTATGGCTCATCACGCGCTCCCGGAGCTTAAAAAATCCAAAGGTGCAATTGTGAATATAGGTTCCAAAACCGCTGAAACCGGACAAGGCGGAACTTCTGGTTATGCCGCATCCAACGGCGGGCGTAACGCATTAACACGCGAATGGGCAGTGGAGCTTCTAGACTTTGGAATTCGTGTAAATTCGGTAATAGTTGCCGAGTGCTGGACACCTTTATATGAAAGCTGGATCAGTACAGTAGAAAATCCGGATGAAAAGCTAAAAGAGATTGTGCAGAAGATTCCGTTAGAGAAGCGTATGACCACTACCAGGGAAATAGCAGATACTGTTGCCTTTCTGCTTTCCGCGAGATCAAGTCATACAACCGGTCAGCTGATATATGTGGATGGCGGCTATGTGCATCTGGATCGGGCAATAAGTTAGGAAGTAATATTCACTCGGAGTGACTCGGTTGAATGAAAATGGGACTTGATAATCACTCGGAGCAACTCCATTGCATCAAGAGAGACTCGGTAGTATAGCAGGGCGACTCCGTTGTCGCCAGAGTATACGAGAATGCATGAGATGGCCTCCAACTTATTGGCCTGCTTCTTTTAGTCTTTATTCTCTCTTTTTGCCTTCTTCAATGCTTCTATAGTTGTGTAATATTTAGCAATCATATTAGGCGCTTCCCACGCCGGCATCTTTCCGTTACTAATATAGTCAATAGCCACTTCAGCCGAATTAGTGCGCTGGTATGTTCCCGGCTTTACTTCCCATTGGTCACCTGTTGTAATAAATTCTGTACCCGGATATTTCTTTTGCAGTTTTTGTTCGGCAGCGGATATCTGCTTTGCGAATTCTGCCAGATCAGTTCCCCCCGCTGGTCTGACAAATAATTTCGCCCTGTATTGCTCGGCAGCACCTTGTCTTATTTCCAGATCCGCCTTCGTACCGCGCATCAAAGAATAGTGCGTATCGCTGCTGCCTGGAGGCTCTTTGTAGTTCCAGAGCACCGTAACCCTGGAATGAATACCTCTGAGAGTATAGTTCATCTCGCCGTTTGAATAAACTGACAGGATGCTGTCCATGAGGTCTTTTTTGAGATAAGGCGGGTATTGATCAAGTTTGGTCACAAGCTTAAATTCCGATGGCGTAAGCTTTGATGGCCATTCTTTGGATGAAATAACTTTAACGTCAGTTCTATAGTTAAGGACTTTTTCCGGAAAGCCTAACCATTGATTAAGATCAACCAAATGCGTACTGACATCGACGATGCCATGTCCCTGCTGGTCAACATCAAAAAACCAACCGGGCCTAACGCTGGTTTGTCCGGCCGGACCTTTCAAATAATGATGGAGATTGGCTTGTACCAACGATGGATTGTCCACGGTCCCTTTTTGAAGACTACCAAAAAGCTCGGGAATTTGTGCGAGTTCTTTTTGCAGAATATTGCTGATATCATAACGTAGATCCATAGGATCAAACATTACAACCTTTTTTCGCGCTGCTGTGGCAAATGATTTTTCGAGAGATTTGAAATCTGTAATGGCCATTGGTTTATCTGCAATCACATGAAAGCCCGCGTCTATGGAGCGGCTTATGTATTCGGATTTTTTACTGTTATTTCCCGAAATCAGCACTGCATTTCCTTCTTTTTCTACAAGCATCCTTTCTAGATAGTCCGGACCTGTGTACAGTACCAGTTTCCAATTAGTAGGATTGCTTTTGCGCGCATTACTCCGTTCAATAGAGTTCATATATTGCTCAACATCGGGGCCCGCAGGCGCATAAATATGAACTTCCGGATCGATAGCAGGGTTCATAGAACCTTGCATGAAAGTAGCATGCCCGTGCCCGGGATCCAGGATTATAAGTCGTACAACAGCATCCGATTTTACGGAACTTGACAGTGCAGCTTTAAAACCAGTATTTGTGCTAACTATTAAGGCAATACTTATAAGAACTATTAATCTCAGGTCAGCAATTCGCTTTAAACTTTTCATCATTCTTTGTCTAGTCTATTTGATGAAATTAATAATTATAATCTCAATGTTTACCCCTGGTTCATTTTTCTTCTGCAATTCCCTTTCACCTACGGGGTTGAGCAAAAATTGAATGAACTCCGTAGGGAATAAATTGTCGTGGATATTGTGGCATCGGTTTAATTTGAAGTATTTGTATATTAGTCAAGCACGTCATTTATTTGGCGAAAATTAGAAAATCAAACAATTAAACTATGCTATCGAAATTACTTCAATCTTTTAAGTTCCCCGTTTTTGTATTGCTTGCAATGCTTTCAGTGACTTCATTTGCTCAAGTAAAGAAGAAAAAGTACATCGTGAATGGGTATGTCGGAGGGTATCGCGGTCTCGTTAACGTAGATGAAATCGATGCTGTAAAACTCACTCACATTAATTATGCATTTGTGAACGTAAAAGACAGCATGGCCTTTCTTACGAACTTAAAAACAGATTCAACAAATTTCCGGAAGCTTAACGAGCTTAAAAAAATCAATCCTGATCTCAAAATCTTGCCTTCGATCGGTGGTTGGTCATGGAGTGAAAATTTTTCCGATGCGGTGTTGACACCTTCATCGAGAAAGAAATTCGCAAAGAGCAGCGTCGATATTATCAGACAATATAAACTTGACGGTGTGGATATTGACTGGGAATACCCGGGAATGCGTGGTGAAGAAGGTAACATTTACCGGCCTGAAGACAAGCAAAACTTTACGCTGATGTTTGAGGAAATCCGCGCAGAGCTAGATAAATTATCGGCGGAGACCGGAAAAAAATATTTACTTACTGCAGCTGTCGGTGGATCAAAATCTTTTGTCAATAATACTGAAATGGACAAAGTTGGGAAGATTCTCGATTACATATTAATTATGACATATGATTATGGCGGCCGTAATGTATCGCATCATACGAATTTATACCCAACGAAGGGACAGGAAGGGGGAAGCTCGGCTCATCAGTCGGTGGTAGATTTCATGGCTGCAGGTGTACCTGCTAACAAGATTGGTTTGGGTGCAGCATTTTACAGCAGAAGCCGTGAAGCAGCAACGTCCGATCAAAATGGACTTTTGCAGGCGTCAGTCAGTGGATCTAAAGCCGTTGCGGGACAAGGGGGCGGTTATTCTAAATTGAAGGATGAATTTATTGACCAGAAAGGATACAAACGATATTGGGATAAAGCAGCTCAGGCACCTTATTTATTCAATCCCGAGACTAAAGTATTCCTTACCTATGATGATGAGAAGTCTATACAGAAAAAGGCTAAATATATTAAGCAAAATAAACTGGCTGGAATCTTTTTCTGGGAATATTTTAATGATCCAAAAGAATATCTGGTAAACGAAATTGATCGGGTATTGCCATAGTATTAAATAAAGAACAAGGGTCAAAACTTGTTCTTTATTTTTTAGTCATCACAACATAGTCGTAAACCATTTTACTAACGTTTGACATCGACTGCACACCAGCTTTATCGTCCGTCATTTCTTTGGATAAAAGAACCAATACATATTTTCTTCCATCAGGCAGGTAAATAATGCCAGCGTCGTGATTTATTCCTTTTATCCAGCCGGTCTTGTGAGCGACTTTTACATCTTTGGGAAGTTGGGCAGGGATCTTATCGTTAAATGCCTGATCTAATAGGATTTTGATCATTGCGTCCGAAGATTTTTTGTTTACGATTTTACCCCTGGCCATATCATTGAAGATCAGCATCTGATCATACGCAGTCGTGGTATTGTTCATGCCCTTTTGATACGCCTTATTGTCCTCCACTCCTCGCAGCACCTGAATATCATTGGCGCCCATATCACGCATCGTTTGGTTTACATTCTTCGCGCCAACAAGATCAATAATAATATTAGTCGCAAGGTTGCTGCTTTTAATGATCATCAAGTAGAGCAGATCATAGATCGGCATTTTAGTTCCCACTTTTGTATAAAGCACGGAGTCACTGTCATCTCCCGCATTCAGAGAGAATGGACTTCCATCAACAATACTTTTAAATTCATTTTTGACGAGTAGAGGTTCGTTAATCTTAAACTTCCCTGCAGCTGATTGCTTGTAGGCTTCAATTAAAACCGGTGTTTTCATCGTACTAGCCGCGTGAAAGTTTATTTTCTCGTTAATAAGAATCTCTTCTCCGGTTTGTAAATTTTTAAACGCGAGTGCGAAAGTTCCTTTTTGCTTCGCGAATTCTGCTTTAATCTGCTCCTTTAATTGTTCCGGGTTTGTTAATGAATTCGTTGTTGCAGATATCATCATTGAAAGAGTAAGGAGAATTGCCGACAGTGTTGTGACCATAATAATTTGATATAATTAAAGATACAATTGTATTTTTATCTGATAAAATAGCGTGACAGCTAAATCATTTTTATACAAGCTCATTCACTATTAAAAACAAGATACAATCAGATGAAAATTAAATTTTTGGTATTCTTTAATCTCATGCTTATCGCCTCGCATCTTGCGATGTGTCAGAATCCTGCGCAAAATAGCGAAGCTGTTGAAAAAGTATGGGGACAATACGATAAATATAAAGAGCCTGCGATTAAAAACAGGTTTATGAAACACGCAGAGATGATGCCGTTAATTCAGAAACACATTGATTCGAAGTTTGTAAGCAGGGAGGAAATTGGTAAATCAGTTCGGGGAAGAAGTATCAATCATTTAACCGCCGGGCGAGGAAAAACTAAGGTGATGCTTTGGTCGCAAATGCATGGAGACGAGTCAACAGCAACCATGGCACTCTTTGACATATTTAATTTTCTTAGCGCAAGTGATGATAACAATAAGTTGAGGAAGCTGATCTTGGATAATCTCGAACTGCATTTTGTGCCAATGCTAAATCCAGACGGGGCGCAGGCATGGAAACGGCGTAACGACCTGGAGATCGATATCAATCGTGACGCGCGAATGCAGGTAACTCCTGAAGGCCGTGCGTTGATGGGGCTGGCCAAAAAATTGCAGCCGGAAATCGGCTTTAATTTGCACGACCAGAATTACCTTTATTCTTCGGGCCGTTCGAAAAACTCAGCAACGATTTCGTTTCTTGCTCCGGCATACAATTATCCTAAAGATATGAATGCAGTCAGGAAGCGCGCTACGCAGATCATATTATCGATGAACAAAGCTTTGCAAACCAAATCTCCCGGAAACGTAGCAAAATATAATGATGACTTTGACCCGCGTTGTTTTGGGGATACGTTTCAGGGAATGGGTATCTCCACGATCCTTATCGAATCTGGAGGTTACTATCATGATCCTGAAAAGCAGGTTATTCGTAAGCTGAATTTCCTGGCTTTGTTAACCGCTTTCGAATCTATTGCGAAGTCATCTTATGAAAAAGAAGATATCAAAGACTATGATGCCATTCCCGAAAATGAGAATTCTCTTTATGATGTATTTGTAAAAAATGTGATCATTACTAAGGAGGGCCAGGAATTTAAAACCCATCTGGGTATTAACCGTTCTCAAATACGTTCGGGAGATAATAACGGAATGTCATACAGTGGTCGTATTGCTGAACTGGGTGATCAGGAATTGGTATTTGGATATGACGAAATTGATGCGTCCGGATTAAAGTTTACGCCCGCCAAAGTCAAATCTATGACTAGGGCTGCGTGGGACAAACTGACTCCCGAACAAGAATTGAACCTGATTAAAGAGGGCTATCTTTTTGTTAAGTGGTCTGACGGACCATCACCCACCGGGGCTATTAAAAATCGGTTGTTAAACTTAACCAACAGCGCAGAAAGCTCTGTACAAGTAGCTGGAATTGGGCAAAATGCTCAATTTCTACTTACTAAAGAGGGAAAGCCGGTTTACGCGGTGGTGAATGGTTATAAAGTGGATCTAAGTCAGCCAGCAAAGGTTTTGACAAATACGTACGGATACTAGCTTTGAGCTAACAGCTAACAGCTATCGGCTCCTGACATGACGCATAGAAAAGGGCAGTTTTTAAGTACTGCCCTTTTCTTATTATCTAATCGTTTGCCCAAGCTGATAGCTCAAAGCTGACAGCTCATTTCTCATTTCCCATAACTCACATCATTAATCAATTTGAGAAGTGACTGATCGCCGGGTGCATCACCCAGAACTTGCCAGATCATTATCCCCGAAGCCTTTTCTTTTGCGAGCAGTACTTTCTTCTTCATTGTTTCTGCCCCGTTATAATACATGATTTGTCCTGTTGGCGTATTTACCTGATCCGAATTCTCAGCACCCGGGTATGTTTTCAGAATTTGACCATAATTCATACTGGAAGCTTTTGATGTTAACTCTGGCCCAAAGCCGTAGCCGTAAAATCCCACACCAAGAACGATCTTCTTCCTGGGGATTTTGCGATCTGCAGTAAAATAATTTAGGTCAGCAACAGCATGCTCATAAGTAGAATGTGGTCCTGGTTTTCCAGGTGTCCATGGCCCGGTATGATCGTAACTCATCAAATTCACAAAATCATACTGTTTTAGTGCCCGGTCGGTGAGTTGATTTTTATAAAAAATAGCAATTGCGGACGTTGTCAGCTTTTTCTTTGCCTTAAGCGCTTTTTTTAATTCGACCACAAAAACCTCGTAGTTCTCATCAATATCGCTCCCTTCAATATCCACATCGATTCCATCAAAATTGTACTTTTCTGTAATATCAACCAGATCGCTCACAAATTTACCGCGCATATCGTCACGCAGCAACTTATGGTAATACTCATGCTTCCCGCCCCCGGCAATGGAAGGCAATACCTTCACACCCTGCTTATGGGCTGCATTAATAAAAGGTGCCAGGCCGGAAAGATCCTGAGTGAAATTACCCAGAGTATCGGGATTTAAAAATGAAAGATTCACATGAGTCATTTTGTCAAATGGAACCGTTTTAGGATCAGCATTTAGGGCAGATCTCAGAGAGTAATAACCGACTACTCTGAATTTCTTCCTGGCTGAGGCGGAAGGTTTTGTTTGTGCGTCCGCCCACGTGGAAAGAATCAGCAGCGCAATGCATAGGAGTAATAATTTTTTCATTAGTATCAAATGTTATATTTTGGGGTAAAATTCCCGTACACGAGTTTCTTCCTGAATAGCCTGTTCAATTTTTCCGAGTTTGCGGAGCAGCTCAGCGCGAAATTTATGACATTTAGCGGCTACTGGTGAGTCCGGGAATGATTTTGCCGATTGTGAAAATAGATCGTAAGCCTTTTGAAGAGAAGCGGTATCGTTACTTTTCATCAGCTCCCTGCCGTCAATAAAATCCTGCATCCATCTTCTTGCAACCGGGCTCATACGTTCAGCTTCCTGTAACGTTTGAAACTGCGGCGGAAATTTGGACAGTGTTTTAGGATGGATTGGGGGCACTGGTTTACTAAGGAATTTTTCAATTGCTTTGGAGAACGCAAGTGCTTCTCCAAGATTATGCTCCTTTTCTTTCAATCGGCTTTCTTCCGCTGGATTGGTAAAAAACGAGGCTTCAGCGAGTACGCCAGGAATACCGTAACTGCCGCGAAGAACGCTGGCTCCGCTGGCCGAAAAGATGGTGTAATCTGAAACAACACTTACATATGTTTTGGACTTATACATGTACTTCCTTAAATTTTTTGCCAGATGTTTGCTGAATTCAACGCTAGCTATATTTTCAGAGGCCAGACCATGATAATAGATTATCGGAAAATTTACGGACGGGTCTGCGGTCGCATTGTGATGGATTGAAACAAAGAAATCCGCTTTGTTGTCAACAGCCATCTTCGACCTGTCCGCAAGAGGAAATGTAACGTCTTCACTTCGGGTTAAAAACACTTTCGCCCCTTTTTCTTCCAATAAACCTTCCAATAGAATCCCAACTCTAAGGTCAATCCATTCTTCCCGTTCTCCGGTAGGACCCTGACGGTAGCTATCAGTAGCAGCAGAGCCTCCATGACCGGGGTCTATTACCACCACTTTTCCTGACAAAGGCAATTCCTGTTGCGCCATTGCCGTTATCACGCAAAGCTGAATCAACAAAAATGAAACTATTATTATTTTTCTGATTTTAATGAAAATGGACATCTTGAGGTTATAAATTTATTTTTTGTTTACACTAATATTTCTCGTGGATCAGAGTCATAATTCGCACCATTTCGTTGCTGATATCCGCAGACGGAATCAGAAAATTGTTATTCATAAATGAATAGATGAATTTTTTTCCTTTGCGGGTAACAAGGTAGCCACCCTGAATCCTGACATTAGATAGCGTACCTGTCTTAGCCCAAACAAACGGTACTCCATTATCAGTTTTAAATGCAGTGCGAATTGTGCCGCTGACGCCACCGACGGGAAACATATTTAGCAGTCTCTGTTCATCTCCAACCTTGTCCCTGGTCTTGATCAGCATCTTAACTATAGACCGCGGACTGAAATAATTATTTCTGGACAGACCAGAACCATCGCGCCACTGGAATAAATCCGGCAAATCGGTCAAGTAATTTTTAGAGCTATGCGCGATCGCTGCATCGACGCTTAGTTTGCCGGGAAGTGTAGACGAGCATAAATAGAGGATTTGTTCTGCAAGATAATTGTCACTAGGCAGCATCATTCTTTTGTACAGCGAATCGGCACGAATACTATAGATCGTTTTTGCCCCCTCCGGCAGAGCCATGTTCGTTACGTTTACTGGTTTGCCAATAGCTTCACTCAATGTTCTTTGTGTGAGTTCTGCCCCCGGGACCAGGTATACAGTTTGTTTGAAACCTGTTGGCATCGTCATGGCCGGATAACTAAACGTATTTGTTCTTTCATCCCTGCGAACTGAAAATGATCTCGGATGATATGATGTGTCTTCCTTTAAATAGGCGTTCAGAAAGTCGGGTTTAAGCCGCACTTTTCCATCGGGGCCTGCATATGCTTGTGCTGTATTTTCACCAATAGGTAAGGATACCATAGCAATAGTATATATCGCTGAGCCGGCGAAGTCGCTACTCGCATTACTGTGAGAATAGAATAGTTGCTTTTCGGAGTTTTTCAAGAAATCATAAACTCTGGTCGATTTTAGGTCCGGATGCATCATTGATGGATCGCCGGTTCCCCAAAATATTAAGGAATCGCCTTTTGTAATATACCGCAAGCCTGGAATTGAATCGCCAAGCATATTCAACGCGGTATAGAGAGTTATAATTTTTGTATTAGATGCTGGTATTGCAGGTTTGTTCGCGTCCAGTTCGTACACCATCTTGTTCTTCGCGGGATCGTAAAGGGCGAAGCCAGTATAATGGTTATTAACAATCTCGGAAGCTTTAAAAATCCTCTCGATCTTTTTCTTGCTTTGGGCATAAGTAAGATGAGTTACTGTCAAACAAAGGGTCAGTGCTAAGAGGGAAGCCAGGGTTTTAGTTTTCAATTCGTTGATTTTTTTGTGATTAGAGTATATTTTAAAAGAAGTCTGTTGTGAATAAGTACCCGGTATTTTTTTTATAAAATGAAATATTCTTATGCAATATAGTTTTCTGTACGCTAAAATAAAACAGGGCTACCTGGAGCTGCCAAAGCGTAAAGTGGATGTTCTTTCAAGTCGGGATTATTTGATTAATATTGTGCTAATGCAAAAACGACTGTTTTATACACTGCTTTTTCTTGCGCCCCTTTGCGTGTTTTCGCAGGAAAGAGCACTTCCGCGTAACATCGGCTTAAAAATTGGTGTATTGCCGTCAGGTAGCCTGAACGCCATCACTGATGTTCCGGGAGTAAAAGTTGGACATGAAACAATAATTAAAGCCGATTCAATAAGAACAGGTGTAACAGCGATAATACCTCAGCCAGGAAATATTTTCCAGCTAAAGGTCCCGGCTGCAATATTCAGCGGGAATGGTTTTGGTAAACTCGCGGGGAGCACTCAGGTTCAGGAGCTCGGTAACTTGGAAACGCCTATAATTCTTACCAATACATTGGGTGTCGCCGCAGCTATGGAGGCTTTAATCGAGTATACCTTATCTCAGCCCGGAAATGAGTCGGTTCAGTCAGTGAATGCACTCGTGGGCGAAACGAATGACAGCTATTTGAATGATATACGGGGCCGTCATGTCACAAGCACTAACGTTCTTAACGCGATTCGCAATGCAAAGGTTGGCCCTGTTGATCAGGGCTCAGTAGGAGCAGGTACCGGCACGGTTTGTTTCGGTTTTAAAGGAGGCATCGGTACTTCTTCGAGGAAATTGCCTCAGAGTCTCGGCGGATACACCGTAGGGGTTTTGGTGCAATCAAACTTTGGCGGTGTTCTTCAGATTGACGGCGTGCCGGTCGGGGAGGAACTTGGCAAGTTTTCGTTCAGTGACAAACTGCTGAACAACGTCGACGGATCATGTATGATGGTGGTTGCAACAGATGCTCCGTTGGATGCCAGAAATTTGGAAAGGCTTGCAAAAAGGGCTTTTATGGGAATGGCCAAAACCGGCGGTATCGCATCTAATGGAAGTGGCGATTACGTTATTGCATTTTCTACGGCTGAAGCTATTCGAATTCCGCATCAGCCGCAAGGTTTTGTGTCATCAGGTGGTTATCTGCATAATGATCTTACTTCTCAGGTTTTTATGGCAGCAATCGAAGCAACGGAAGAGGCCATAATTAATTCCTTGTTTGCAGCTACAACAACTTCAGGAAAATCGAAGAGATCTGTCGAAGCGTTGCCGCTTGATAAAGTCGTGCCTATACTAAAAAAATATAAACGTTTATAAATCCCCAATATGTTTGTTCTGGTAAATGATTCAATAATTCCTGAAGAAGAAGCTACTCTTAAAATCACTGATCTTTCTATTCAAAGAGGATATGGGATTTTCGATTTTCTTAAGACCGTGGGGGGGAATCCTGTATTCCTTGAAGATCATTTAGATCGTTTTTACAGCTCCGCGGAGCAAATGCGCTTACCAGTAAAATTGAAAAGAAATGAACTTGCAGAGCTTCTCCTGACTCTGATAAAAAAAAATAAGTTAGCAGAATCGGGAGTGAGGATAACTTTAACAGGTGGTTACTCTCCCGATGGATTTAATATCGCAGGGGTATCGAATATTATAATAACTCAGCAGGATTTTGTAATTAACCGGGATTTCGGGAAATCAATTGCTTTAATGACCTACGACTATCAGCGCCAATTTGCCTCTGCAAAAACGCTCGATTATCTTAAAGCTATCTGGCTGCAGCCAGTACTGAAAGAAAAGGGGGCGGATGATATCCTATACCATGATAACGGCGTTTTACGCGAATGTCCCAGAGCCAATTTCTTTCTTATAAATGAAAAGGATGAAATTCTTACGTCCAAAAGTAATATCCTCAAAGGCGTTACCCGCAAACACATTCTTAAATTTAACAATCAGAATTTTAAAATTGACGAGCGCGAGCTAACGATGGATGATCTGCGCCACGCCAAAGAAGCTTTTATCAGCAGTACAACAAAAAATATTTTACCGGTAACTAACGTTGACGGAAGACTTCTTGGAGATGGAACTCCCGGACCTGTTACCGGCGCATTAATGAAAGAGTTCGACCGGTACGTCTATGGGTAGCAGGTAGTTTTAAAATCAAGAGCAGAAACAATTTCTTTCAGAATACTGTCCCTGCTCTTAATTATTTAAGCTTTTACCTTAATGATCATTTTTTTGACTACACCATCAGAGATCATAGGTGCGTGTACATCCTCAGGAAAGAAAATTGCAAATTGATTATCCGTTAATGTGAAATGCATATCCGGTGAATCATTGTAAAAAAGCACATCTTTTTCAGCATTGTACTCACCCTTAGGTGATGAACAGTTACCTCTTGGCTTCCAGCCGAACACCTCCGGCCCTGTGAT
This sequence comes from Bacteroidota bacterium, assembly GCA_040384965.1. Taxonomy (GTDB): domain Bacteria; phylum Bacteroidota; class Bacteroidia; order Sphingobacteriales; family Sphingobacteriaceae; genus Daejeonella. Next base: position 29,298 of record JAZKIH010000166.1, read on the forward strand.
GCATAGCTGAATATCAATATTGTTATTATGACATTCGAATTTCGACGCAGACTCTTCTGCTGTCATGCCTTCCTTCTCTGCGATGGCACCTTTCAATCCTTCACTGATGTCAAATTTGCTTACTTCAAGCGATTTTAGATCTTGCGTGGCGATATATTCAAAAGCTTTCTGAAAAAGCGGATGAACGCCGTAATATTTTGCAGCGTTATCAAGTGTATCTATGATCATTATTTATCTGTTTAAATCTTCAGGTATTAAAAACCCACCTATTTTTTGTAGGTGGGCTCTCTATTTTTGACTATTAATTATCTCTGAACACGTCCGGAGCCATCACCGCCAACCAATGCTTTTACATCAGATAATGTGGCATGATTAAGATCGCCCGGAATAGTGTGTTTTAATGCGGAGGCTGCTACACCAAATTCAGCAGCATCAGACATTTTCATGCCGGTTACAAGTCCATAGATAAAGCCACTTGCGAATGAATCTCCGCTACCAACGCGGTCAACAATTCGCACTTCGTATTGCTTAGTTCTGTAAAATTCAGAACCATCGTAAACCAATGCAGACCATCCATTATCGGACGCACTATGGCTTTCTCGCAAACTTGAAGCAACGTACTTGAATCCGAATTTATCTTTTAACTGTTTGCAAACATCTTTGTAACCATCAAGATTCAATTCGCCTTTAGTTACATCCGTTCCTTTGCTCGTAAAACCTAAACTATCGTGAGCATCTTCCTCATTTCCAATGCACACATCAACATGATGACAAAGCCTGGTCATCACTTCACGTGCTTTTTCTTTACTCCAAAGTTTCTTCCGGTAGTTAAGGTCAATACTTGTGGTTATACCTTTAGCTTTAGCCGCTTTTAAAGCAGCTTCAGTTAAAGCCGCAGCAGTATCGCTTAATGCCGGAGTAATACCTGTTGTGTGAAACCAGTCGGCGCCTTCGAAAATAGCATCGAAATCAAATTCTGAAGCATCAGCTTCTGAAATAGCAGCATCCGCACGGTCGTAGATCACTTGTGACGCACGCATTGATGCACCAGTTTCCAGGAAGTAGATTCCTAACCTTTTACCGCCTCTTGCTACATGCTGAGTATCAACACCGTAACGACGGAGGTGATTAATTGCAGACTGACCAATGGCATTGTCGGGAACTTTAGAAACAAATGATCCGTTTAGTCCATAATTACAAAGTGCAGCAGCTACGTTTGCTTCACCGCCACCATACGTTACATCAAAACTGT
>JAZKIH010000167.1:0-3681 GCA_040384965.1 Bacteroidota bacterium
AAATTATTTAATATATTCTATTGCCCCTAAAATTAGGGACTGCAAAGATAGGACAATTTCATTAAAGGACAAATAGTTGAAAGGAAAATATTGGGGATACTAGTTAAGATTTATTTGTTGCAGGTTACGAGTTACCAGTTGCCAGCTGCCAGGCTGGACGGATAAATGGACTGGTGTTTTCAAATTTAAATTTGGGCAGGCTGGTATAAGCGCCATACTGTCCCCCGCTGGCGGGGGTAGGGGGTGGACGTCTAGGGATTATGATTTGGAAGGTTTTGGAAAGCAGTTTCAATGCCAGTCGCTTCCGCCAGTCCTGCTGTTCGCTGCAAGTCCTCGCCAGTGATGGGCCAGTTAAAAAACAGTGCTTCTGCGGGCTCCGGGCTTTCCGCTGCCATCAGGTTTAGAGTGCAAAGGCATTGATACTATTAAAGGAACATCCCATTTCAAAATTCCATTCCCCTTCCCATTGTTAAACAGAATAGTATGAAAACAGCGAGAATAAAGCCTACAAGTTTCCACTTGAACTCTTGCGATGCCCCAAATGTATCGGTTGCCAGCCTTTGGGCTTTTAAATAACCCGGAACGAATAATAAAGGCGCAAAAATTGGAATTACAAAGGTCTCGTAATAGTTAGTGAAGCTTACAGGTCTGAAAAATGAAACGGCGATCCAGGCAGCAATCCCGGCGGCAAAGTAGGGGGTAAGGAACAGCTGGCTTAAAAACTTTCTTGAATAAAGGCTATCAGCGTCGGAGAAGATCGTCCGTGAAGATTGCAGGACTAAAATAAACGATAAATAATATGTTATCAGTCCCGTGGCTATCAGAATACCTCTCCAGGTGAAGAAGGTCATTAAGCCCGAAACATCAAAAGCAAGGTCGCCGCTGCCAGTAACCCCTGCGTAAAAGCATAGCCAGGAAAAGCAAAACAGATTAAAGGCCATAGACAGCAGCATTATTAGTTTGAAGTACAAATTCCTTGTGCTGGTTCTGTTAATAATGATGAAGAAAACAAGGCCCATTACCAGGTTCATAATCGGGCCCAATGCATCAGTGATAAAACTATGGGGCCAGCTTCTGAAATAAGCCGAGCTAAGCAATGTAATTTGATTGCCCAAAATAACAGATGTGAGCCCGTGGCCGATAGCTTCATGGCTTACATTGGTAATGATGTAAGCAATTATGCCACAGCAGCAAATGGCGAAGGTATGCAGAGTATCCTGTTTGTCCTGGCTTGTCATTTTCGGGGGAGGGGAATAGTTATGCTATAACCAATCTGGACGAATATTGTTAGCGGTTGCGTAGTAAATAGGAACGACTTCGTCAGTCTAAAATCAGAAAGACTGGCGAATTCTTCCATACAACTGACGCAGTTACATTATTTCTTTATTGTATCAGTTCAGGATCTCACGTTTGGGAAATTGCTTTTCTTTAACGCATCCAATATTTGATAAACCTTATTCAAACCGAAAGTACCTAATAGCCCGTAGTCATGGATGGTTTTGACTTTTCCATTCTCATAGGTTATTTTTAACGTGACCGACGTACCGTGAAACAGGTTAACCTTGTATTTATTCTGCAAATCGGGAAAATCAGTATAGTTCAACACACTTATTAATTTTGAATAATCACTTTTACTCAGCCGACCTTCTAAATCTCCTCTGGATAAACCATAATCCCCAGCTTTAAATTTAATAGTTAAGTCTGGTGTTATCTCGAGGGAAAATTTAGGACACATACCTTCAGTGCATCCTTCAACCTGATACTCGATTTTCTCGATCCGGTACCGTTTGACCTTGTCGTTATATTCTACAAAATCATCAAACTTGTATATTAACTTCTTGGATTCAACAATCAAAGTCGTGTCGGGAATCAAGCCATATTGAGGTTTGAAATAGATATGCTCGACAAAGGTTTTCTTCTTTTCAGTAACTATCCTTGCAAGAGAACATTCCTGGAATTCCCTTCGCGTTATTCTATTAATATGGAATTTATTATAGCCGGAGTCCATAATTGTTAAAATCATTGTATAATCACCCAGATTCCCTATTACCAACATGTCAGTATGCCCGTTATTATCAATATCAGCTTTTGTTATGGCATTGAATTTTGTAATGTCGGCAAGCTTTAGGCAATAGTCTTCTTCAAACTTTAAATCAGTATTGACCCGAAAACTTTTATAATTTTTATCAATGCTCATGATCAGGGCCTCTACTTCCGGAGCCTGACTGATTGAGTCAATTTTATTAGAGAACTTTCTATTGAACCGGTTATCACCGTTCTGTGCCAAAACCCCCTCAATCATCAGAGCGGTAACAAGAAAAAACAAAATACTCGCTCTCTTCATATTCTTAACCCATTCTTGATATGACCGAAACAATTGAATTCCCAGGTGCATTCGGACAACGTGCAGGTAATCACTCTACCGCCATAATCACTTTTCCAATCAACTCGCCAAGGCTGGACGGCTCCAGCCATCGGGTCACAATCACAATATCCCTGTCTTTATCAATAACGATGAAATTACCGCCAAAGCCATCAGCCGTATAAATATTTGCTGGTACGCCTTTGTATCGGCTATCAGCATTAAGCCACCACATAAATCCGTACGACTTGTTTGCTGCCGATGGTTGCTGAACAGCTTCAACCCAATCCTTCGAAATAAGCTGCTGACCGTTCCACTGGCCGTTCCTTAAAAACAGCAACCCAAACCTCGCATGATCCTCTGTATTTATAAATAAGCCGCCGCCAAAATGACCGCCTCCGCTCACAGACTCGATCATCTCACCTTCAACATCTACTTTAGAGTTATCGTAGCCATACCACCGCCATGAATTCGACGCGCCGATCGGATCCATGATTTTCTCTTTGAGGATCAGCGGTAAAGGTTTTTTCCAGACTTTCAATAAAGAATAGGCCAATAAATTCACCCGGATATCATTGTACTTAAAAAAGGTGCCCGGCTCATTTAATTTCCTGTTTCTCATTTCCTCGGTCGTGGCATTTCTCGCTGGCCGGTCTGCCCAGTCGCACACCCCAAACAAGCAACCAGACCAATCAGAAGACTGAGTAAGCAAATGACTCCAGGTTATTTTTGAATTGTGAGCGCCCTGAAATGTATCCCCGCTTATGTAACTAATTACCGGGTCGTTAACATTCTTTATCAGGCCTTGATCGATTGCCAGCCCTGCAACAGTAGAAAGATAGCTTTTGGTTGTGCTGAAGGTCATATCCACCCGCTCAACATCACCCCATTGCGCAACGATGTATCCGTTCCGGATGATCATCCCGGCCGGCTTTCCGCGATCCAAAACCGGTCCCGCTATTTTATAATCAGGTTCGTTTTTGTAAGAATCTTTAAGAGCTGCAGTTATATTGTAATTGGTTTTGCTGTCGTTCCTCAGCGCAAAGCTTACAGCGCTGTCAATAAGGGCAGCGTTCATTTCAACTTCTGACGGTTTTTTTGACTGCCAGACATTTGTGGGATAGTAAGGTGATTGCGGGAATGCAATGTGACTTGCAAAAATTATCAGCAGGGTGACGAGGAGCGGTTTTCTCATTGGTCAGGAAAATATATCGGAAGTTAAGGAATTTTGCGCTAGAGATCGTCGGGAAGCATTAATACGCCATATTCGGTATAAGCAAACGAAAGATACTTAGAATGCAGCCGTTCTTCAAGGTCAC
>JAZKIH010000167.1:3691-17011 GCA_040384965.1 Bacteroidota bacterium
CCTTGAAGAACGGCTAAAAGCAAAAAGGCGAAAGGTTCTCTTTAAACTACTTCTTCGAAAACTCTCCCACTTTCGCAGCCAGTGCCTCAAAACTCAATCTGTCTGAATTATTTTTACCCACATACCGGTAAACTTCTTTCCCTTTTTTGTCGAGTAAGATAGTTGCCGGATAATGAACCACTTGCCCATGGAATCGGTAGCCATTGGGAATTTTGAATTGTTCCGCCAGCATGGCTTCCGGGTCACGATAGATTGGGAATTGTGACTGTTCGCCTGGAGATAATTTCTTAGCCCACGACTGGATCTCAAGTTCAGTGTCTGGCTTAATGAAAACCTGTTTCACGTTGGGTAAAGTTTTGGCTTTCGAAAAGTAATCCTGTGTGTGTTTAATACAAAAAGGGCATTCTGTTTTGAGAAGGAAATGCAGGGCAACGAATTTACCTTTCTCTTTCTTCAGGTCGAAAGTGCTGTTGTCAGTTGCAGATTTGAGTTTAACAGGCACTACCTGCGCACTTACAACTACCGAAAGCGATAAGAATAAAAGGAATATTGGTACGATTGATTTGAACTTCATGAGCTTGCTTTTTTATAAGTTAAGGTTAAATTACTGAACGTTTCCGTAATAGTCGTACCGAGAGACGAAACCTTGCAAAATAGATTTAAGTAATTGTTTCTTAGAAGGAGTTCGACGTTCATTCTTACAGGTAAAATCACCCCATTTCAGACAAACTGATGCTGTAAAATGGCAAGATTTAAGGCCGATTTTCAGGCTCAAAATATGCCCTAAAAAATATGTTAAATAACTGATTATCAGACGAATTAATTTCAATTTATATTTGCATTTCTGACTCCTTTTCGGTATATTAATAGAGGCAGTTCAGCCCGGCAGACGGAATCTGCGCGAAGGTTTGAACCAGCTTTGATAGTAGTATTTGATTAACGTTCCGCACTTATTTATGAACTTAAAAAATTAAAACTTATGAGCACAAACAGAGTGTCTGCGGCACTGACCGAGACAGACAAAACAGCAGTAATAGAAGCGATAGGACAAGCAAAAGAAAAAATGCCATTTCTAATCAACCTGACACAGCAAGAACGGAAGAGAAGCCGCAAAATGGGAGCTAAGAGCGTTGAATATGTGAACCTAAACTTGCAGGGATCCCAAACATTCGGGTCTCTTATCCCGCCGAGTGTAGACATCTCAGAGTTTGCAAAAGATGTTACGCTGGTTAATCAGTTACTGGCCATCCGGATGGAAGTAGAAGCCCTGCTGGAAGGTATTGATGATACTATGCTGGCGGCAGGGTCAGAAGCTATGCAGTCGGCTGACCTGGTGTATTCGTATCTCAAAACAGGATCTAAAAGGAATGCCGGCGTAAAAGCGGTCACTGCCAATATTTCGAAGCGATTTGCGAGGCGCATCAAAATAACTGAAGCACTTAAATCTTAAAATCCCACTTGTTCAAGCCTGGTCCTTTTTGATTAATTGCCCCATCTTTACAGCACCTGCTGTGATGATGGGGCTTTTTCGTGCCCCTTTAATCTCGGGAGGCGCTTTTAATGACGTAGTAAAAGCGGTTGCTGTAATGTACGGCAGCGTTGGAGTGATTTACTACATCATTGGAGTGATTTACTACATCGTCGGAGTGATTTACTACATCGTTGGAGTAATTTACTGCACCATCGGAGTGATTTACTGCACCATCGGAGTGATTTACTGCATCATCGGAGTGATTTACTGCATCGTCGGAGTGATTTACTGCATCGTTGTAGTGGTTTACTGCATCGTTGTAGTTATTTACTCAACGCTCAGCCAGTTTTTTGTGTACTTACCGACCAGTCATTCCCCGCACAATCGTAGAATGAACCTCTCGTATCGGGATCACCCGGTTTATTCACTGGTTTTTCAATGAGTTGGCAACCATTTGCAATTGCTTTGTCGAAGGTCGCGAAAACATCAGGCACATACATATGCAGCATGGTTTTATTCGCTCCATAATATTCAGTACTGTTGCTTATCATAATTACGGTATCGTCAAGCCGCAATTCTATATGTGCAATTTTACCGTTCTCGTGATCGAATCTTCTAAAGGTTTCAGCATCGAAAATCACTGTCAGCAGATCAACCAATTTTTGCGCGTCGTCAGCAATTAAGTAAGGTGCAAGAGAGGTGTAATTATCAGGTTTATAGCTTTTCATCTTGCCTTTTCATGTTAAAATCAGGTTAGCGGTTCGTTGTTCGCGATTTCAATTGCGCGTGGCTGTTATTATAGGCCTTTCCCTTTTTGGGATGAGTAAATTTTAAGCCCGACCATACCGAATTTATACTTAAACAGGTACTTTCTACAAGCCCAAATTCATAACCGGCTTTAATTACTTTCGGCAATGATAAATCGGTCTCCAGCTGACCGCCTTTGGGCCATGAAACCCAAAGCATTCCATCTAATTTCAAATGTTCCTTCAGCTTCGGAAAAATGCTTTCCTGTTCACTCTGCTTTTGCACAAACAAATGAATGTAATCAAATTCGCCCGAAAGAGTTTCGGCTACATTAATGTCGGGTAACGTTATGGAGGAAACGGCATCCGGGGGTGCATTCTTAAAATAAGAGTCCGAGCCTGCCTTAATGCCCATTTTTTCTGCGACTGTTTTCATGTAAGCTCTCACATTCATAATCGGCTATTTTCAAGAAAGGATTTAAACTGATTTTTTGTTTTAATGATCTTCCAGGAAAGTTCTGCCAAAAACCTATGTGTAACAGACTATCATCCACTATTCCAATTCCGCGCACATCACCCCCGCACTTTTGAATTTCTCAATAATTGAGTCAGCCGCCACAAACTCAGCTTCAACCCGCAGCACTTTATCGCAATCCTCCAGATCGAAAGTCCATCGCTCGGTTTTATCCAGCAGCTTATGCAATAAAGGTTCAACAATGCTCACATCCCGGGAGCTGTGAACCGAAGTTTTAAATACAAGTACCTGTTTCATTTAAAAAGCTGAAAGTTGAAAGTGGAAAACTGAAAACGGCTTGTTGTCTACTGGATTTCCGTTGTGTACGGTTGTAGAATTTTCAGTTTTCAGTTTTCCACTTTCAATTATTTTAATATCTATCCCAAAACGCTGGCGGCTCCACATTTAACGAGCGTAAGTAAACATAAGCCTGTGCTCTGTGGTGAATTTCATTATCAAGAAAATAGAAGATATTCCCCCAGATGGTACCGTCATAAGCCCCAAATGAAAGGATGCGATCATGAAATTTATCAACCGGGATCTTTGTCAGATTCTCCAGCAATTCAGCCGTGTTCTCGTCCCAGATTGCAAGGGCTTCTGCCTTGGTTTTTGATTTAACGCCGTGTCCTGCAATCTCACCTGCTTCGCCACCAGCCATTTCGCGGACGCCGCCAGTGCTTACATCCATCATCTCCTGTATAAGCTGTGCAGCCGGTCTCATTCCACCGATCGAAAACTCGAAAAACTCTTTCTCAGGAAAGGCTTCGATCAGTTTACGGGTTAGTCCGCGATGGCCGCTCCAGTGTGCTGCCAGTTCTTCTGTTGTGATAATTGCGTTGGTTTTTTCTGTCATTTCCAGGGTGTTCATACGTTTGATTTTTGGTTTATATATCAAAAGTATGAGGGGCTAATGACAACAGTATGTCAGCAGGATTTTGAAGATTAAATTATTTTGCTTTTCTGCGATTTAGCTGACGGCTACACATTCATTCCTGACAATAACGCCTTTTTGCTGCAGTGCATTCATCAGATCAAGCCAGTGACTATCCTTTAATGTTCCTGCAGCGTATTGCCTGGCTTTGAAATTGGTTGTAATCAGCCGGAGCCCGATCGGTGCTTTAGGCTGAGTATCAAAAACTATCTCCTTTATGTATTTAATCCGGTAGGTGTGTTTCTTCCAAAAGAAGTAGTGATTTTTCACTATAAAATGTTCATCAGAAAGCTCGAAGTAGTTCATTGAATTGGACATGGCGAGAAACCAGATAATTGACAGTCCAATTTCCGTGAAATAAATTCTAGGGTCGGAATGCCCCGATCCGAGAACGTTGAGAAAAATGATAAAGCCGATGAATCCCCAAAGCATAATGCCGCGGAAACTAAATACCGGATGGCCCTTGAATACCTCACAATCAGCAATATCAATGCTGTTTGTATTGATTTCAGGGACATACTCGACATAAGGCGTTTTATTAACTACTACCTGCTCAAGAAATGATTTTAATTCCCACGAATTAGAATAGAAATCCTCATAAATGAATTTTTTTGTGCCATCTTTTAAAATAAGGCAGATTCCCTCAACCGGGTAACTCCAAAGAACGGACAGAGGTACTTTACCTGTTAATTGAATTTCCTGAATATCGTCAAGCGCATACACTTCACCTTTACCAAAGTGAATTGACGATTCGTCGGCTGTTATAGCGGGTGTGTTTCTGAAATATCTGAATGTCATATAGAATGCCAGAGAAACAAATACAATCCCAATGGCGAGCGCCACGTAATCAGCCCGGTGTAGCAGAGTCCCGCTGTTGATTTTCAGAACTCCCCTACTGGCAATGCCGCACCCGATGCCGCAAATCAAAATGAAGCTGATAAACTGGACGAGGTAAAATCTTAGCGGATGTCTGACAAGGGTTATCGATGCCATTCTTCTGTTTTAGTGTAAATGATAGGGAAAGATAACAAAAAATGAGGCTCCATAACCTCGGTGAATCTTTACTTTAAACTATCGAACTCTACAAAATCATATTCCGGTGAACTCTCCAGCAGCTGTCGTAAAATAGGAACATGCCCATTGCCAAAGATGATTAAAATCCGGTCATCGGGACTGGTTGTAAGCTCCTGGATCTTCCGGAAGATCCGGATATTGCGGCTATACCACCAGGTAGCAATAACATCTGCTCCGCGATGGTTGTCAAGCTTAAAATCACCTACCAGATATGCTCCATATCCAAGCTGGTGCGACTCTCTGGTATTTGCCCTTTTTATGTAATCCAGCAGGTTCATAGTAAGAGGCAGTTTTTCCTCATACTCAAACCAGTTGGTGAACATCTTGTCGTACCGATCGCTGCTCTTAAAGTCGTAGTCCTTGAACAGCTTTGTTGCGTACGCGGAATCAATCTTTTCCAGATCATCGCTGAATGAAGCGCCGTCAATGCTATAGATGGTATCAAGTTTCATTTCGCTCGCAATCCTGAATCCTAGCTGATAACGCTCATCGCGCTGATCGGCAAACTCACCATTTTTGTATCGTCTGAACCTTTCCGTTGCTTTCCACTGGGGGAAAGCCTCAAGGGCAATCTTGGTTGGTTTAAATTTCTTTATGTACTCAACCAGTTGAGTTACTTCTGCTTTTTTAGGATCTTTCAGCACGTCGATCTTATTCTGTTCCGATATCTTATTGACGTCCAGGTTAGGATAATGGAAATGGAACGTACCTACAACCAGAACCTGTGCTTTCTTTTCCGGAAAAAAATCAGCCGGAGCTTTTACACCGGCACCCGTTTGAGCGCTTGCCCAGGACGCAATGAGCGACAACATTATAGAAGCTGCGCGGAATAAGTTTTTCATGATTGTAAAGTATGTTAGAGGAAAGTCAATTTGACCATAGGGGTCAGGTTCTAAAATAGACTTTATAATAGCACGTGTAATGTGCGAATTTGACTGTTTTACAAGGCTCACGCAACTCAGATCCTACATATATTGACGAATGTTAGAGCCCTTTATATGGCTTTCTTACCCGGCATCTCCGCCGCATGTTTTGGCTTCTGGCTCGTCCTTCTTGGCCCATAGTTGCTACTTCTCCCATATTTTTCCCATTTTTACGCATTACGTTATTGGTTTAGTTAGAATATTATGAACAGTACCCTGGCAGAGTTTAGGAATTTGGTTGGAACCAAGTTCGAGATGTATAATAGTTTATTTACCTCTCTGCCCTTCCATCGTGTAGAAAAAACCGGCATTCTTCTTTCCTTATTTTTGCTGCATTGTGAAGATGGCTTTAAGAATGAGCAAAGCCCCGCAGAAATTATCGAATCTTTCTTTCGCCAGTATACAAGCTACCGCGAGGAAAAAGACCAGTTAGATCTTTTGTTCAGATTTATACAGTACTCTGAAAGGCAGGTAGTGCTGTTTGATGCCCTGGAGGATGCTGCTTTTGGTGCGACTCATGATATGAATGGATCGGGTACTCTGAAACAGCTGCAAACCGAGGTGATACAAAATAATGCAGAGCAGCAGCTGGCAGAAAAGCTCAAGGATTTTTCAGTGAGGATGGTACTGACTGCGCATCCGAACCAGTTTTATCCGAGTGCTGTGCTGGGCATAATACACGACCTTGGTAAAGCGTTTCAAAAGGATGATACGGTTCTGGTAAATACCTACCTGCAGCAACTGGGGAAAACGCCTTTCTTTAACAAGAAAAAACCGACACCATATGATGAGGCTGTTAACCTGATCTGGTTCCTGGAGAATGTTTTCTATCATTCGGCGGGTAATATTCTTTCTTTTCTGCACACTGCATTTCCAGATGCGGTTAAAGGACAAAATCAATTGATCAGGATGGGATTCTGGCCGGGCGGCGATCGCGATGGTAACCCTTATGTTAAAGCCGACACGACCCTGAAAGTGGCGGAAGCTTTGAGAGGTAGTATTATCAAATGTTATTACCGGGAAGTCAGGTTGCTTAAAGGCCGCCTTACATTCCAGGGAGTAGATACTTTACTTGCCACACTGGAAGAACGCCTTTATAACAATTTATTTATTCCCGGTTACAAGGCAGACCTTTCCAAAGAGGAAATTGTCAGTACTCTTATTGAGATCCGGGATATACTTAAAGAAAAGCACAATAGCTTATTCTTGAGCAAGGTGAATAATCTGCTGAATAAAGTGAATTTATTCGGTTTGTTTTTTGCGTCGCTTGATGTTCGTCAGGACAGTTCTATACACTCTGAACTGGTAGAACTGATCGCAGAAAAAACTACTGTTTTACCTAAGAACTATAAAAGCCTTTCACCGGAAGCGAAGATCAAGGCTTTGCAAAATATAAATTCACTTGTGGTAGATACCGACATTGCCAAAGATGCTTTTGAGACTTTGCTGGCTATTAAAACTGCACAAACTTTCAATGGTATTGAGGGTTGTCACCGGTATATTATAAGTCATACAACCAGCGCGGTTGACGTGATGGAAGTGTACGGTCTGTTCTTAATGTCGGGCTGGAAAAAAGAGCATTTAACCATTGACTTTGTTCCTTTGTTCGAAACTATTGGTGACTTAAGAAACGCGGCCAAGGCGATGACAGTTTTATATCAGAATGAAGCTTATCAGCAGCATTTAAAACGCAGAAATAAAACACAAACTATTATGCTTGGCTTCTCTGATGGGACCAAGGATGGCGGTTACCTGATGGCTAACTGGAGTATCTATAAAGCCAAAGAGGAGCTCACACGTATTTCGAGGGAATACGATGTGGAGGTCGTGTTCTTCGATGGCCGGGGCGGGCCGCCTGCACGCGGGGGAGGAAAGACTCACCAGTTCTACGCCTCCATGGGGCAGAACATCGCCAACAAGGAAATTCAGCTAACTATTCAGGGACAAACGATCAGTTCTAATTTCGGTACGCGGGAGGCTGCTCGATACAACACGGAGCAACTTATGCACGCGGGAATCAGCAATGGCTTATTCTCATCACGAACAACGACAATGAGCAGTTCTGAGGAACAATTATTGCAGGAATTATCTGATGAAAGCTATGAGGCATTTAGGGTTCTGAAGGAAGATCCTGACTTTCTGGAATATCTAAATTTTGCCAGCCCGCTCCGCTATTACGCGGAAGCAAATATCGGCAGCAGGCCATCAAAACGCAAGGCAGGAAAGCTCAACCTGAACGATCTCCGTGCGGTGCCTTATGTGGGAGCATGGAGCCAGCTTAAGCAGAATATTCCCGGCTATTATGGAGTAGGTATCGCCTTTGAGAAACTGGAAAAAGAAGGAAAGTGGGAGCAGATCAAAGAACTTTACCAGAACTCACTATATTTTCGGACACTGATAGGTAATTGTGAAATGGCAATGAGTAAATGCTTCTTCCCGCTGACGGCTTATTTGTCGAATCATCCGAAATACGGCGTTCTCTGGAATATGTTCCATGATGAGTTTGAGCGGACTAAAAAGTATACTCTTTTGTTAACAGGACGTTCCGAATTAATGGCAGAAAGAGAGACCGACCAGCTATCGATTCAAATGCGCCAGCGCATCGAGCTTCCGCTGATAACAATCCAGCAATATGCCTTAACCATGATCAGGGAAAAAGGTAATAAGGCGGGATCAGCAGAAATGAAAATATTTGAGAAACTGGTGATGCGGTGTTCGTTTGGGATCATCAATGCGGAACGAAATTCGGCATAAGAGTATCGGGAAGTTTCTCGCTTCCATCGAAATGACGGATATCACGAATTAAGATAAGGGAGCGATAGCTTTAAAAACATCCCAAAGTGGAAATCTGCAGAAAGTTGAGAGAGCTACACGTTTTTACTAAGTCTGTTAAACGTGTACGCGTAGACTATTCCTCCGGCTATCGCACCAATAATGTAAAAGAAGAAAACTGACGTGTCGATACGCGATCCGGTTAATCCAATTCCGAAGCCACGGGAGTATTCTAAGGGTAAAAAAAACAATACCAGCAGCATTGATAGAAGCGCGAAAGTAATGCTTTTGACATAAACAAACTGCGGCTTTTCGTTAAAGTTATTTCGTAACATACTAACTAGTATTGCGAAGATAATTATCAGTGAAAGTTTAACGATAGGGCCTATCGCGTCGCCGAGTTCCCACACTGACTGTAAGATATTTACGAGAAAGTTTTCGCTATAAACAGGATGTTTAATTGGAGCAAAAAGAAAGAGCAGAAGACTAGTTCCAAAGATCATTGTTACCCATGCGGCAAGAAGGGATTTCAACGTTACAGAGACTGGTAGTTTCTTATTCATCGGCTCTAAGTTTTATTGCTGTCTAGCCGAACAAGTTTGCGGCGGTATTATTTAAACATGGAATCATAAAGGAAGCCGATGAGGTAAATAGCTCCCACAAAAGAAAGCATTCCAAGGATATATGCGCAGAGGGCTTTTACATAACTGGAAGTTTTACTTCCGTTAAAAAACTGTCCGATTGACCATGGAAAATAAACAATAAGTATCGCGCTGCCCGCCTGCATAAGCGGTAATTTTATCAGCCCTTCCAGAAGCGAAGCGATAGCGAGAAATAACATTCCCATACCCATCACGAAGCAAAGAAGGATCAGTATTTCGTAGAAATTATATTGATATTTCCTGAAGAATAGTTTGAGCCAGAACGCAATGAAAACACCCATAAGAATGTTTCCATAGCCGTAGTGGCTTCTTACCCATGCAGAGATAGCGCCTACGCTTGATGACTTGTCGGAACCGATGTTTACGTATCCGTCTTTCTGCTGAAAGAAATGATTCGAAAGGCTATAAAGCAGAGAGGTAATGATGATAAAGATAATGGGCTTAACCAACCGGTTCCGGTCCCCGTTAATAAACTCCTTTACATTTTTCCCGGGACGGAACAGCAGCTCTCTTACAGTGAAAAGAATTCCTTTTTCAAAATGAAGAACATGTTCAATTTCATGCTGGATGTAATGGCCATCGATGCGTTTAAGCGTAGCGGCCCGGCCGCAATTAGGGCAGTAATTTTGATCTATTGGGGTGGAGCAGTTAGGGCAGAGTGGCATTTGGGAATACAGGCAGCAGTTAAATTATTTCGATCAATTGGTTGCGGAAGATACGGATGTTTCTGGAATAGCTACATCACGCAGCCCTGCGTGCCTTCAATCATTTTGCACCAAGCTCTTCCGCCAGCCCAACAAGAATACCTTCGGTTCCGCGCATGTAACAGAGCCTGTAGGTGTCTCCGTATCGAACGACTTCGCCTACCAGTGTCGCGCCATGTTTAGTAAGCCTGCTTACCATCTCGTCAATATCTTCAACGGTAAACATAACACGCAGATAACCCAGGGCGTTTACGGGAGCTGTACGGTGATCAGAGATGACAGGCGGATCGATAAATCGTGAAAGCTCAATCCTGCTATGTCCATCGGGAGTAATCATCATGGCAATTTCCACGCGCTGAGAATCAAGTCCCGTTACTCTGCCTGCCCATTCTCCTTCAATCATGGCTCGCCCCTCGAGTTGTAATCCTATCTCAGTGAAAAACGAAATGGCGTTTTCAAGTGATTCGACAACGATGCTGACGTTGTCCATTCGTAATAATTTGTTTTTTGCCATGATGGTTCTGCTAAAAGTTATGATTGGAATAACTCAACTTGTGTATTAGAAGCAATATTACTTCCCGGATCGTCATTTGGTCATTTTTACCTCTCTTATTTTCCCGTCTTCCTCAAACTCCATTTTATCAATACAAGACACACGATGATCTCGTCCTAAATTGGGGATTGGTCTTCGGTGATAAACCATAAACCAGTTATCAGTTCCGGGGGTATTAACTACAGAGTTATGTCCGGCACCTGTTGCGATACCAGGATCGGATTGCAGGATAGTTCCGATGCGGTTAAATGGTCCGGTTGCTTTGTCGGCCATGGCGTAGGCTACTTTGTAGCTTGGGTTAGTCCACCCGCCTTCAGACCACATCAGGTAGTACTTGTCTTTACGCTTGAACATAAAAGGCCCTTCGACATAACCTTTGGGTGTGATTTCCTTGTAGATGCTGCCATCTTCCCAGGGCACAAAGCCTGTGAAGGTTGAGTTGAGCTTCACCATATTACAATGGCTCCAGCCCCCATAAAACATATACCAGGTTCCGTCGGTGTCTTTGAACACTCCCTGATCTATGGGCTGTGCATCATTATGGAAGCCGTCAATTAAAGGCTTACCTAAATAGTCTTTGTAAGGGCCGCCCGGCTTGTCTGCGACAGCTATGCCTATGCCTCCCGAGCGGTTGAGTCCGTTGCCGGTGTTCCACATCGGTCCGCCAGGCCGCTGCACATCGTTGGCAGAAAAGAAGAGATAATATTTTTTGTCTTTTTCGACAACTGCCGGTGCCCACATCGCCTGCTTCGCCCACTTGATGATGGAAGTGTCTAATACATGCTCGTGCTTTTTCCATGTTTTGAGGTCTTTGGAAGAAAAGGCATCAAGGAACACCTGGTCTTCGTACTTAGCGGAGTAGGTTGGAAAGATCCAGTATTCTTTGCCGAAGACTATGCCTTCAGGATCTGCATACCAGCCGTCGATAACAGGGTTTTTTCCAGGAACGAGCGGGGCAGATTTATGTGTGGAGCAGGAAGGCAATAGTGCTATGGTGAAGAAGACAAGGAGGAGTCTGTTTTTCATAATTGGTTGTTAGAAAACGGGAAGATAAGAAAAAGTAATTTTTGAAGAAGCACTTCGGCTGCTTCGGGTTTTGTCGCTACTGTACAGGAGCAATTGTCAACTGCCTATTGTCAACCGTCCATCCGTTTGGCAGGGTTTCTGCTTACCTATCACATCAACCAATTAATTCAAATTTTAAAACTATGAAAGCAATAATCAAAAGCACCTTAATTTTAGGTTTCGTAGCGGTTTTCGCTGCCTGCTCACCAAAAACAGCAACAACACCAAGCGTTTCCCGCGGAGACGTTTCTGGAAAATGGATGGTAACAAGTGTAAATATGGAAGGATTTCCGGCTGGAACATCTGCAGGGAAAGTATTTGACATGGCGAATGCACAGGATTATCAGGGCAGTACGTGGGATTTAAATGGCGGAGGCACAGGGTCGATCAGCTTAACTAACGGAGCTGTTCAGCCTATTTACTGGTCGGTTAACAGAACTACTGCTATGCCAACATTCCAGTTTAAAAAACTGATGGACGGTCAGAAACCTAAAGATGTAGAAACAGGATACTCCCTCGAATTTGGTGATGTATCTGGTCAGACGGCTGTTTTCAAAACTCCGGTAATGTTATCGAACGGGCAGACAGCCTATATCAACTTTACGTTTGCGAAACAGTAAACGGGACCTGTTACAAGTTACCGGTTGCCCGGCTGGGCGGAAATATGAGTGTGAAGAATGAAAATTAACTTCCACAAATTGAATAACCGCCTGGCCTGGTAACTGGCAACCCGTAACTGGCAACCTTCTGCCATGTTAACAAAATGTAATTTTAACCCCCGTTTCTTGTATTATTCAGGATTTTCTCTGTTATTTGTATAATAATTAGAAACACCCATACTATTAAAGATGAATAGTTTAAACTACCAAACACACACAGGAACTGTAAGCCATGCGGCTTGCCAGGCAGGTTGTGGACGTAGTAATTTCAGCACTGAAAAGTTAGTATTGCGGTTCCGACGACCCTTTATGCCGCGGACTTGATCTTGGCATCGACCTCATATTGACCGGTAAGTTCTTCCGGTTCTCAAAATCATTGATTTTATTCACAAAACGAAAGACTAAAAACGTAGTCTTTTTTCCGCATCAAAACCGGATTTTTTTCTTCAAAATACATGAAAGAAAACGAATTTGTTGTCATTCCGGCAACAGAACAACATACTAATTACGCTGAGCAGATATGCGATGAGATGGCCGAATCTGCGAAAGCCAGAGGTACGGGTATTGCAAGGAGAACTCCTGATTATATAGTCAAAAAAATGCTTGAGGGTAAAGCTGTTATTGCTTTACACGAAGATGGCACCTGGGCAGGCTTCTGTTATATTGAGACGTGGAGTCACGGTACTTTTGTGGCTAACTCCGGTTTGATTGTCAACCCACAGTACCGGAACAGGGGTCTCGCCAAAATGATTAAGAAGGCTGTTTTTGATCTGTCGAGAGAGAAATATCCTGATGCAAAAATCTTTGGTCTTACAACAGGCCTTCCGGTAATGAAGATCAACTCTGAGCTGGGCTATGAACCGGTGACATACTCTATGCTTACACAGGATGAGGATTTCTGGAAGGGATGTCAGAGCTGTGTGAATTACGATATCCTTATGAGCAAGGAGCGTAAAAATTGTATGTGCACTGCCATGCTTTGGGATCCCGAGGAAAAAGCGAAGGAGATAGAGCAGAAGATGAAGGAAGCCGAGGAACTTAAAAAACAGGAGGATGAAGAGCGCCTGAGCAAAGTATCGCGCAAGCAGAGTCTCCTTGAAAGGATAGAAGCGACATTACGCAATTCATTAAAAATGATTGCAGCCACGAGTATTACAATTGTTAAACTTTTACATAATTAAATGATGAAGAAGAAGGTAGTTTTAGCTTTCAGCGGAGGTTTGGATACTTCCTTTTGTTGTATTTA
>JAZKIH010000168.1:0-36719 GCA_040384965.1 Bacteroidota bacterium
CTTTCAGATCGCTGATATGAATCTTGTTAAGTTAAAAATATTTGCCTACAAGGATCCCGCTTGTAAAGGGCCGACGTCTGATTCTATCGTCGCGTTTATCAACCCTTCCACTTACCAGCGTTCATTAACCGTCGAATATAGTCCCGATCAAACACTTGGATCACCTGCAACTACACAGGGCTTCAAGAGTATGGGCCAGAGCGATCTGACCCTTTCTTTTTTCGTCGATGGAACAGGAGTAGTTAAATTACCGGCCGGGTTTGCCGATGTGGATGCGTATGTAAAGAAGTTTACCGACATAGTTTCCAAATACCAGGGAGTTATGCATCGCCCATATTATCTGCTTATCATTTGGGGCAGCCTGAAGTTTACCGGAGTTTGTTCTAAAATCGACGTTAGCTATACAATGTTTAATCCGGCTGGAAAAGCTTTACGGGCTACTATAAAAGTTGATTTTACTCAAAGCGTGGATTATAAAACCAAAACACAGGAGAGTGCTGCCAGTTCCCCGGACTTAACACATTTACGAACCGTTAATGCCGGCGATACACTACCTCTGATGTCCTACAGAATATATGGTGATAGTTCTCATTATATACAGGTTGCGAAAGCAAATGGATTAAGCAGTTTTCTGGATATTAAACCTGGGGATGAAATTTACTTTCCACCTTTACAGAAATAATTTATGGCTGCCCCTTCACCAGCGAGCATTGATGACTCTACCATAAGTTATTCCATTAAAATAAATGGGACTGTTCTCGAGGATACGATAGGCATCGTGTCCATTATTACCAACTATGAAATAAATAGGATACCATGGGCGGAGATTGTTCTGATCGATGGTAAAGTGGAAGACGACAGCAGCTTTCCGAACAGCAGCAGCGAAACTTTTTTACCAGGTAATGCGATAGTTATTTCTGCGGGCTACAATAGCATCAACCAAGATATTTTCACTGGACTCATTGTAAAGCAGTCTGTCAAGATAAATTCCTCCACATCACATCTTGTGATTTCGTGTAAACATAAAGCAGTGGCTATGACTTTTGATAAAAAAGAAGCCATTTCTCAGGATAAAAAGGACTCTGATATCATTTCTGGTATCATTGTTAATTATAGCGGATTATCTGCAACGGTGGAGGCCACAACTATTACTCATGAGAGCATGTACCAAAAGCTTGCTACGGATTGGGATTTCATTCTTTCACGGGCAGACTTTTGTGGGCTGATTGTGTATTACACGATGGAAAATATCATGATCAAGGCTCCACCTACAAGTTCTGCAGCCGTGCTCACAGTCGCATTTGGAACTTCAATTTTTTCATTTGACGCCGAATTGAATGCTGAGAAACAACCTACGGCTGTGAGTGCTTCAAGTTGGGACGCAGCAACACTTGCTATGATCAGTTCCAGTGCATCCGAACCAGTGGTAAATACTCAGGGTAACTTGGTTGGGGATAAATTATCAAAGACATTGGGTCAAAGTGGATTAAAATTAAATTCCGGAGCGCCGATGTCAACTGATTCGCTGAAGAAATGGGCTGATTCCAGCTTGCTTCGGATGAGACTTAATGCAATTAAGGGGCGTGTGAGTTTTCAGGGAAGTGCGAAAGTAATGCCTGGAAACATAATTGTGCTGGAGGGTGTCGGGGATCGGTTTAATGGAGATGCATTCGTGTCTTCAGTTACACATACGCTTGAAAATGGGGAATGGGTAACGGCCGCGAAATTTGGTCTCGATAACAAGCCTGTTTCCGAACTTCCCAATTTTTCGTACAGTCCGGCGGCTGGGCAACTGCCTTCAATTCACGGACTGCAGGTTGGAGTTGTAAAGAAACTCGATGCCGACCCGCTTGCGGAATTCCGGATACAGATTACGCTTTCTGCTAATACTGAAGCTGATGTATTAATATGGGCGCGAATGAGTAACTTCTATGCAACAAGCACCTCCGGATCGTTTTTCCTTCCGGAAATTGGTGATGAGGTTGTCGTAGGTTTTCTGGAAAATAACCCTGCTTTTCCTGTTATATTAGGATCCCTTTACAGTAAAAAAAATGCCGCAGAGTTAACTGTAGACAGTAATAACTACCTTAAGGGAATAACAACGAAAAGTAAGTTGAAGATTGCATTCGATGATGATAAGAAGATTACTAAAATATCGACACCGGGTGGAAATATGATTACGTTAGACGACGATGGAAAGATGGTTGATATAACTGATCAGAATAGCAACTCGATAAAAATGACCTCTTCAGGTATAGAAATTAAAAGTGCGAAGGATATAACCCTAAAAGCCACGGGGAAAATAATTTTGGATGCGACAGCAGCTTTAAGTGTAACGTCTAAGGCTGATGTAGAAGTGTCAGGATTGAATATTAAAAATACCGCTCAGGTAGGGTTTGCAGCAAAAGGAAACGCTACAGCAGAAATTTCTGCATCAGGACAGACAACCGTAAAAGGTGCAATAGTAATGATAAATTAAAATGCCTCCAGCAGCAAGATTAACAGATTTACATACGTGCCCGATGGTAACACCGGGTTTGCCACCCATACCTCATGTTGGCGGCCCGATCGTTGGACCGGGTAGCCCGACTGTACTTATCGGGAATATGCCAGCCGCAGTGATTGGGGATAATTGTGTTTGTGTGGGGCCGCCTGATGCAATTGTTAAAGGTTCTGCGACTGTACTGATTGGAGGTAAACCTGCAGCGCGAATGGGTGATACAACCGCGCATGGTGGGTCAATTGTTTTGGGTTTTCCAACAGTAATGATAGGAGGATAATTATGAATGAAGTAAAATCTTTCTTAGGAACTGGCTGGAGTTTTCCGCCGGATTTTAATAGAATAGACAATTCAGTACAGATGGTATCTGATGTATCGGATATAGAAGATAGCATCAGAATTATCTTAAGTACTACACCGGGTGAACGAATTATGCAACCTGAGTTTGGCTGCGATTTAAAAAGGTTGGTTTTTGAAACTATTGACTCTACTCTGCTGGCCAGTCTGGATCACCTGATCTATCATGCATTATTAAATTTTGAGCCGCGAATTACATTCTTAAATACTGAAGTTTTGAACATGGACAGCCACGATGGCCAGTTACTTATTCAGATCAATTTTAAAGTGATTATTACCAATTCCAGGCACAATGTTGTATTTCCTTTTTATCTGCTCGAGGGCACCAACGTTTCATCTTCACAGGTCTGAATTAAATGGCTAATGATCAACTACAGGATTTAATAGATGGTATGACCCAGGATGAAAGGCGTATTAAGGCGCTGGATCCTGATTATATCAAAATTGATGACCGTAAGATTGAGGACTTGTTAAAGTTCATGACAGATATGTCCAGTCAGATCAATTTCTATGATGAAAAAAATCAAATAGACGGCGACTGGCAGGATTTTTTCAAATCTGACATTAACGTTCTTGTTCTCCTAATAACAAAATTCGATCTCACCGGCCATCTTGTTCAATTCGAACGGTTGGAATCAAAAATACAGACGTCCACAAATGACAAGGACGCAGTTTCAGCTTTAAAGGACCTCTTTTCCTATTTATCGGAACTGCTGAACACGTTCACCACCTTTTATCAAAAATTGAATGGCGGGAATTCGTACAACAAAGTAGCACGAGAGCTTTCTGAAATTATCGAGGCTTTTGGCCCGGAGATGTATAAACTGAGTGATTTTAGTGCCCAGGCGGAAGAAATTTTCGGCCTGGGTTTCAGGATTGATACATCTAACTACAGTTTCGCTCCAGACGAAAATACATCAGAAAGTATTTTTGGAAGGGATAGTGAGCTTAAACAAAAGATTCTGCCCGCTTTACCGGAGATTAAAAGAGTGTTTTCAGATTTAAGATCAAAATACAATAACTTTCTGGCCGTTACTTCATTCTATTTCAAAGATCACGACATTTCTAGTCAGGAGTATCATCCTCACTTAGCTTTGTGCATAACATTCCTGCATTTATTCCAACACCTCCAAAATCAGCTAAATGATGTTTCACGGGAGCACCTCAATTTCTACTACAGAAATGTCTTGGGTATGGAGTCAAAAAGTGCCTCGCCTGATTCGGTGCATATTATCTTCGATCCATCGATATCTGATAGAGTAGACATTGAGGAAGGCGAAGAATTGCAGGGGGAAGTGGATGGGAATCTGGTTTATTATTCAATAAACGAAGATGTTATGGTCACTAAAGCCAGGGTTGTGGAGCTTAAGACCGTGTTTTTGGATGAACATACTCAAGTAATGTCTCCGGATATTGAAGATCAGGATGTAAATGAGATTGAGGTTTACAAAGCGTCTCAATTAAACCTGCAGCCGGGAGAATTTTTCAAGAACCAATCTTCTTTAAAAACCTGGTCAATTTTGGGAGAGAGTCAGTTTGAACTCTCTGACGAAGATCGTACAATGGAGGATACCGATATCGGCCTATTGTTAGCCTCGCCTGTGCTGTATCTTACTGAAGGGAACCGAATTGTGTCAATAACCCTCTATTTTGAATCCGGAACCTTCATTCAGCTTCTTCAGTACTTTCGTAATTTCGCAAAGGTCACTGGAAAGTTGCTCCAGACAGTAAGTTATGAATTATTGTCGGACGCTTTCATAATTAGCTTTACAGCTGCCGAGAAGTGGGAAGAAGTGAAGCGTTACACTGTTAAAATTAACATGGCGGAGGGTAGTATCGAAATAAAGTTCGAATTAAGCCCCGTCGACGTTAGTTTCGATATATACTCGCCTGAGATTCATGGAGAAAATTATAACATTGATTGGCCCATAGTAAAAATCCTGCTGAACAATTATTCAACACATAATCCATTTTCGTTTTTTAGAAAGCTAATCCTGGAGAGAGTGACTATTACTTCGGAGGTAAACGGAAGCCGGGATGTCAAATTGCAAAACAACGTGGGTAATCTGAGTCCCGATAATCCATTTCATCCGTTCGGGCCGCAGCCTAGTGTAGGATCCTATCTTGACATCAAAAACACAAATATTTTCAACAGGTTTACAAAGGACTTCTGTGTCAGGCTGGAGTGGATCGATCTCCCCAGAAATATCGGTGGCTGGGAAGATTATTACAAAGAATACAATGCAGGAATAACGAATGAGTCTTTTAAAGTCAAGCTTAGCGCATTGTCTCAAGGTAAGTTTAAGCCTGCTTTATTTAAACGCCAGGAGTTCAATCTTTTTAGCGTAGAAAGCGGGGAATTTGGATCAGAGGTTTTAAGCGACAGCTCGGAGATCAATAATATTGATCTTAAGAAACTTGAGATGCCAAATAAGCCGTTGTTAAAGAGGGAAGCTTTGCTAGCTGACCAGCACTTTACCGAAGGGGCTATCAGGCTGGAATTTGCTTCACCTAAAGAAGCTTTTGGATCAAAAATGTATCCGCAGTTATTATCGGAAACTGTCATACACAATTCCAAACGGTTTGTTACCAAATGGCCACTACCAAATCCGCCTGCGGTACCCGTAGTCCGGTCAATTACCATAGACTACACCCTGGAACATTCTGAAGTTCTGGTGAAAACCTTTAACAATGAAGATTCGGCGTTGAAAGTTATCCATCAATACCCTTTTGGGTATGATAATATTTATCCTGAAAGTGATAAGCAGCCGTATCCGTTTATCCCTGATTTTGATTATGAGAATAATCTGTACATCGGAATCCAGGATCTCCATGCTGAGCAGGACCTGACCTTGTTGTTTCAGTTGAAAGAACAAAATTTTACAGATATGGTGAAGGATCCTGCACCAATAATCTGGAGCTATTTATATAACAATTCGTGGATTGAGTTTGAAAAGGGCGAGGTTCTGTATGACACGACTAATAACTTCATCAATACCGGTATCGTAAAAATTAGACTGCCGGAAGATGTAAGAAAAGGAAATACGCGACTCAATTCAAAACTATACTGGCTTAGGGCAGCTTCTAAGGGGCAGACAAATGTTATGTCAAAGCTTATCGGAGTATACCCGCATGCAGTGACCGCTTCACGAATAGTAAATAATAGTCGCGAATTAGCTGACTTTAAACTACCGCCGGATACGATCAAATCATTAAGAAATAAAATACCTGGTCTCAATGGACTTTATCAGCTGTTCTCATCTTACGGGGGACGAGCGGCTGAAAGTAATGAGCAATTTTATATTCGGGTGAGTGAACGTTTACGGCACAAAAAAAGATTGATCACGAGCAGAGATATTGAGCAAAGTATATTGGAAGAGTTTCCTGAAATATTAATGGCCAAATGTATTTCCACAGAACACCCTCAGAATAGCATTTATTCAGGCGGTAGCAGGAAAATCAGGATCATCGTAGTGCCGAAATATCATGAAGAAAGCTACTTTAAAAATGATCAGCCCAAAGCGAATCTGGCGGTGCTTTATCAGATAAAAACTTTTGTGAAAGCATCCGTATCTCCCTTCATCGAAGTTGAAGTTGAAAACCCTGTTTACGAGAAAATTAAAATAGTCAGCAAGATAAAATTCCGTCAGAATAAATCATCCGATAATGGTCTTTATAAACAGAAACTCAGTGAAGACCTGAAAAAATATCTTTGTCCGTGGCTTTATGAATCCAATTCATCTTTTAAGATTGGGTCGCAAATATACGTGACAGAAGTCCTCAATTATATCAAGAAACGACCTTATGTAGATTATGTGACAGGTTTTTCAATCCTTCATTTTTATCACTGGCAAAATGAGGAAACGGGAGAGATGCTGGCCGGAGTTAATGATTTTGGCCGGAATAACCTGAACGCTATTCGTGGATCTGTCCCGGAAGCGGTGATAATTCCGTCGGACGATCATATGTTAACAGTTTTGGACGAGGCCAATTATTCGGAACCGGTACGTACCGGAATTGGAAATTTACTGATCGCCGAAGAATTACTGGTATTTGATGATAAATTCTCGAATGAAGAGCAAATATCTGCGGACAAAAGTTCTACAGATGACGACGAACATTTCAGTTTCTTTATTGATCATGATATAATTTAATGGTATGGGAAAGAAAAAGCAATATCAAAGCAGGGAACAGCTAAAAGAGTTTTTCAGAAACGGTAAAATCCCATCAGAAAAGCATTATGCTGATCTGATCAACTCTATGGTACATAAAGTTGACGATGGCTTTTCTAAAGACGAGGTTAACGGTCTTCGAATTTCTTCCACGGAAGAAACTAAGAATCTAATATCCTTTTATAAAGATCTTAACGAGCAGGATCCATTTTTTCTAATGGCCAAAGATGAGCTTGACCCCGATAGCCTTGCATTGAAACCGTTTCATTTACCTGAAACTGTTCGGAACGAAAATGAGAGCAGCTTTTTCTTTCATAATAACGGCAGGCTGGGTGTTGGAAAGAAATGTGACAGCGACCTCAAAATGGATGTTAATGGCTATGTCGGAATGCATGGCCGTATTGGTACGTTTAGCAGTGGCACAAGACCTGCAGATGGCCGATGGCACATTATTCTCGAAAAACTCGATAATTGCAATGCATTTGAGATTATGGCCAGAACAGGAAAGAAAGGGTCAGGCAGATTTGCACTTATGCAGGCCACTGCGCTGAGCGTTTACGGGCCGAAAGGCGGTAAAATTAGAAAGACAAATGCGTATTACGGCTTTTTTTGGAATAAACTAAACTTGAGATGGACGGGGACAACACACAATTATAACCTCGAAATCAGATCTAACAGCAATTATGGAGAAAACGTTGATATTCATTATACGATATCAAGTTTATGGGATGATGAGTTGTTCTTAGATCCCGCCAGATAATTTTATTTAACCTATGATCAAGCCTGTTGCAATAGCAAAAGATACCGGACAGTATGCTGCGCTAAACTTTGAGTTTTTGCGAAGTACGGGTATTGCTTTGATTCAGCAGCTGGCAGGTAAAACCTGGACTGATTTCAACCTTCACGATCCTGGTGTTACGATACTAGAGCAACTGTGTTTCGCGATTACAGAACTTGCTTACAGAACAGATTTTCCTATTGAAGATCTTTTGACCAATGAGAAAGGCCTGATTGATTATGATAAAAATGCTTTTTTTCCAAGAGAAGAGATTTTAACGACCAATCCGGTTACTGTTAATGATTATCGAAAGGTAATTATTGATGAACTTGAACAAGTTCAGAATGTCTGGTTGTATCCTATAAAGTCGAAATATTCAGACAGCGCAATCTCGGGCCTGTATAGAATTTACGTTCAGGTAACACAAGAAATAGCGCAAAGGATTCTTTCAGGAGATGAGGCTGTCAGTAACGAGGTTTCTGCCCTTGTGAAGAAATGTTTCGTCGGTAGACGGAACCTGTGTGAAGATACAATCCATGAAATAATTATTCTTAAGCCAGTTCGAATTACGGTTGAAGCAGATGTTATGATAGGGGAGGAACACATACCTGAAGAAGTACTGGCGAACGTCTATCATTATTTGGAAAGTACCATGAATATGCCCGTTCGATACTTTTCGGAAAGTGAACTGCTTAACCAGGGTTATACTGTTGATGAAATCTATAGCGGGCCGTTCCTGAAAAAAGGGTTCATTCCGGATTCGGAACTTGGTGACAGAAAACTTGTTGTTGATCCTACAGAACTTATTAAAGCCCTTTCTCATATCAGCGGAGTTTTGTCCGTGAAAAAACTCAGGATTGTTGATGGTCAGCAGAGTAAGCATAATAAGCCGTTTAGCCTGCCAGAAAATACGTTCCCGCTTCTGGATATTCAATCGTCCGAGCAGCATGTTAAAATTTATCGGGATAATTTCCAACTTCCTATCAAACGGCCTGTTTTCCGGTTAATTCTTCAAAAAATACGAGAGGCACACAACCGAACGTATATCTCGACCTTAGCTAACAAATCCTCAAAAAATGTGCTTAAGGGGCAGCACCGAAATTACAAATACTACTCAATCCAAAATCAATTTCCTAAAATATATGGTATCGGTCCGGAAGGATTATTAAAGAGCACTTCCAAGCAGCGGAAGGCGCAGGCGAAGCAACTCAAGGGGTACTTACTTTTCTTTGAACAGATTTTAGCCAACTATCTAAGTCAGCTACAAAATATTTCTGAAGTGTTTTCTCTCGATCTTAGCAAAAAGAATGATCAGACTTATTTCAAAAACACTTTATATGATGTCCCTGATGTGAAGTTTTTATTCAAGGAATTTACCAGAAAAGACAAGGAAATTTCTGAAGCTGGGTGGGAGTCGTTCAAAAAGAGCAAAAGTAATGGTTACATCCAGAATTTAACCAAAGCTAATGAAAGCAACCACACATTTATTGAGCGAAAAAATAAACTTTTTGAGCATTTATTAGCTCGGTTTAATGAATTTGTAACGATTTATCCCGTTCAACTTCACAGCGCACTCTATGACTCACATCTGGCCGATGAGAGGGTAAATGCTGAGTTGAGGTGGAAATCTAAAATTCTCAAAAACCTTCCTCAATTAGGATCAGGACGTGTAAAAGCTTCCAATTATCTTGATCCTGGGCCGAACATCGGTGGACTTGATTTCGAAGATAAAATGCGAATGCTTCTAAACATCGAAGATGCTGATCATTTTACTCAAAAAATGCTGTCATCCGCACTTAGTCAGCACACAATTTCGATTGAACCTAAAGGCAGGAAGTTTCAAAACGAGGAAAATGACAGTTCAGATGATTCAGAAGATGAAGCTTCATGGCAAAGTGAAATGCCTAAAATCCTCATCAATAAAGATGAAATAACAGATCTGTATGATGATGGAAGAGTTATCAGCAGCGACGAAGTTCCGAATGATGCTTTTCTTTTAAAAAATCAGGACGTGACGGTGTTCAAATATGCGCTTGATATTAAGAATTACAGAATTGGCCCTAACCCGGCAAAGGAGTCTGGCTACGTTTTATTATACAAAGCTCCGCAAGAAAAGAAATGGGTAACTATTAGCCGGTTCCCTAGTCACGGAGCTGCAATGAAGGCAGTTAAAAGCTTAATTGATTATGTCAGAACCATAAACGTTCAATCAGAGGGATTTTACGTTATTGAGCATATTCTTTTACGGCCATACCTGAATTCAAATAACTATGGTTTCAGATTTATCGCCAAAAATGGTCAGAAATTGATGCAGCATAGCAAATGGACTACGTTTGAAGACCGTGAGTTAGCTATCGAGTCCCTTCTTGATGTTCTGAAAGACGAACGCGAAATTACTCCTGAGAAATTAGCACCTTTCTGTAAGATAAATCTATATGCACATACATCCGATGTTCCTGATCCCAATGGCCAAAAACCATTGAGCGAAAGCAAGAATATTTATAATTATTTCAAGCTGTATGCCGCTCAGCAGGATAAGTTTTTATCACGTTTTGAAATGGTTATCAGAGGTGAAGATAACTCCATGATTCCCGATGACTTTTTCAGTATGCGGATGAGCGTTATTTTTCCAACCTGGCCTGCACGATTCCAGGATAAAAATTTTAGAGAGGCAACCGAAAACCTTTTTAGGTTGAATACGCCTGCACATGTGAAAATCAATTTTATCTGGATGAACCTGACAAATTTGAAGAAATTCGAATCCTTATATTTTGACTGGAGAAAATTTATTGCAGAAGACACAGACCAGGAAACGAGGAACGAATTAAGAAATGCCCTCGTTCAGATGCTAATTAAATATCAGTAAGAACAAGGGTGAGCAGGCAATCACATATCATAGGCCAGCAGGTATTTGAGGTTGATTTTTCTTCTCAAAGCCGTGGGCATGAACTGCAAAATAAGATTAGTTCCTTATTTCACAAGAGCTTGCAGGATGGAATGACTAGTTTGTTTGACAGGATGATTCCCCAGAACAAAATGATCAGAGTGAACAATCTTACGATCAATATTGGCAGTCTTACATTTGAAGCACTTGATGATGAATTTGTTGACAAAATAATCGCCAAGCTGGAAAGTGAGATATCAGTACTGCTTCTTCATGATAATTCTTCTACAACAGAGAATATTACTGCACATGGTGAAGATCAATCTGGTTCTTACCTGGGCCTCCTTGAATATTTTCTTTTAAAAGGCACTTTGCCATGGTGGGCCGGCACGGAGACTGGTATAAACCCGGCTATAGCATTCGAGTTTCTCCTGAAGCAATCACCAGATTCTCTAATTAAGATGTTAATGAGGGTCGGCCAGACGCCCTCAGTGCGGCGAAGATTAGTCTATCAATTCACCGAGCAACAGATTAGGTCACTTATTCTGATTCTGGAACCATCAGAAGCTGAGTTTATTTTTGACTACCATAAAGAGGTAGTTAAGCTGCAGCAACAAAAACAACTAATTAAAAGTGAGGAATCAGAATTCAAAAAGAGCTTATGGGAGTTTATTGTTACATATTTAATTGTAGACAGGGGCAGCCATTTTAACAGGAAGGAGTTTGTAAAAAGCAACCTTCTTGGTATTGCCAGAAATTTTAATGTTAGCTTCGAAGGGCTGCTAAACCTGTTTGCAGCATCTTTAATTCCCGGTTCTTCGTATCTCAGCAATGTCGATTCGCTCCAGGCAATCATCTTCGAAATTGCAGTGGATCAGGGTACGCGGCTAAACACGAAGTCGGCAGTTGACGAAATCTTAGATATTCCTATAGAAACGCCGGAAGCCGGGATTGACCTGATACGATACTATCTCACATTTGGAAGCTTTCCATGGTGGTCAATAAACGTTACGGCGGCAGAATTAGAAGAGTTGGTAGTGAATATGCTCAGAAGATATCCGAAGACTGTTGAGACTTTGGTTAAAAACATCGGGCATCAGCAACTTAGCCGGAAGCTGATAGTCAAAACATTCAGCGAAAATATCCTGCACAAGATATTGATGACAATTGAGCCGGAGAACGCTGAATTTATAATAGACTACATTCAGGAAATAAAGGTGTCGCATAATAAAAAGGCGATTTTTAAAGGCGAAGCAGAAGCTTTAAAAGAGGCGGTTTGGGAATTTGTACTGGAATATTTGCTAGTCGACCGCGGCTCGGAATTTAACAGGCAAGCATTCCTGGAAAGTAATATCAACAGGCTCGCTAATCGATTTAATTTAAGCTATCGCGATCTGCTCGTGTTGATGGTTAATAATATCGCCGTGGCTCATCAAAACAGCGCGCGGCATTTAAATCTCTTTCAGGGTTTGACCACTTTATACCAAACCTCAGTCAGGAATAATAGTATTGAGAATCAGCAAAAGAAAACTTACGAAACACACGATGATTCGCAAGATGTGCCAGCGAAGCTTGCGAGAATTCAGCGTCGATCGGTAAATCTCCTAAACGTCTTATATTTCTGGCTCAGGACAGGATATAAACCCTGGTGGGCGAATGAATTCTCGAGCATTTCACCGACAGTTATGCTTGAGAGACTGTTGAAAGAATCACCGCTTGAAGCAATTACGTTCCTGAAAACCGCTGGCTTGCAGATGAAAACGCGTAAAAGGCTGGTATACCAAATTCCCTTTCAAACACTTCTTCAGTTTTTTCATCTTCTTCCTTCAGGAAAGGATATAATTAAACATTCTGAAGGTCTTCTTCTTGCAATTGGGGGTAGTAAAACTGTCAGGTACACAGACCAGTCTATTTCTGAACGAATTCTTCTTTTTTCTCTTTGGGACTCAATCATAGATGATCTCTACAACTTTTCTAACCCTATTCCATTTATAAGATCAGTCATAATAAATCATGCACTCTGGTTTCAGATCCCTGTGAAAAGATTGGTCAGTTCAATTAAAAATGAAGATGCTGAACTAAAGCAACTAATTAACGAAGCTTACTTAAGTATTGCCGAACAATCTTCTAAGGTAAAATCTTATGATGACGAGCTGCTGGAAGAATGGTCAGATGATAACTCACTTGAACGGATTTTAGAACGATATATAAAGATCGAAGGCAAGTCGACGAGTGAGAGTGGTAAAGAATCCGTTCTCCAACAAGGAATATCAGTATTAATATATTTTCTGGTAAACAACAAACTACCTGAGAGCTTTAAAATCTATTCCCATTCATCGGTTAATTCTTTTCTGAAGCAGCTTTTGTTACTGTTGTATAAAGACAAGTCGAGAGATCTCAAGAACATTTTAAATTCCGCGGATTACAAGGGTGAGAATTTCTTGCGCATACACGAGATATTCTCCATTGCAAGCACCTCGGAAGAAAGTTCGATCAGTGTATTGCTGAGAAATTATCTGGAAAAGCACATTTTATCATTCATGACTCAAAAGGGGAGTCTTGATTATAATGGGAAATCCATCGTGTCATACGTAGAAGCTTACATTTCCGGATCTGAAAATTTGCAGAGCATGGAATTCCTGAGGCAAATTTTCAGATACTCTTCGGTTTCCATGCAACTTGCTTATCATTATAAGAATGACACCGTCATTAAACTTATTAATAATAATTTCACACAAATAGGCTGGGGTAATCAAACCACCACATTTCTGCAATCATTTAATATCTGGATACTTGAACTTGTGCCAGACCAGCTAGAAAGGGAGCGTCTTGACCTGCTTTTCAGAACCTTTAATTTTACCATGATCGGTGGAAATGTCCGTGCAGGCAGTGTGAGAGATTACCTATCTCATTTATTTGAATTTCTTTTTGAACGAGATTACCAGTTATTACTGAAACTTGCTGCACGGGTAAATCAGATTCCGGTAGAAGATGTTCACAGGAACCCTGTAATCGCGAATACTATTAACGACATTAAGCTTGAATTCGACCATTATGTCAAGTTCAAACACATATCCACAGAATTAAGAGAAAAATTGGAGAAGTCTGAAGTAAGTGCGTTAAAAGAAATCAGTCCGAACATCGACGATCACATGGACTCTGAAAGAAAGATGTTGGTAAATGAATCACAGCCATTATTGCCAGAAGCGGCATATGAAAACGCTAAAGATTCGGAGATCGTTCCTGATACTATCTACATTCGAAATGCAGGACTTGTTATCTTGCATCCGTTTTTAAGTACATATTTTAACAGGCTTCAAATGCTGGAAAAGGGAGATTTTATAAACGAGGAAATGCGTCATAGAGCGGTACATCTCCTTCAATATCTTGCTTTTGGTACAGACACCTGCGAAGAACATGAGTTGGTTTTAAATAAAATACTTTGTAATATACCTGTTGATGAACCGGTGACACTTGGTATTCAGCTCACGGAGCAAGAAAAGACCATTTCGTCTGAACTGTTAAATGCTGTTCTAGTGCAATGGGATAAACTCAAAAATTCCACGCCGGCGAGCTTTCAGGCATCATTTATCCAGCGCGACGGAGGTTTGTATAAGGTTGAGGAAAATTGGAATTTGAAAGTCGAACAGCGCGGGTATGATGTTTTGCTCTCTACGCTGCCATGGGGTGTGGGAATGGTAAAAACGTCCTGGATGACAGATTTTATATATGTAGAATGGATGTAGTTAACCCATTAAAAGCAAACGCCGACACGCTGGCAAGGGAAATGCAATGGCTTTCGCAAGTCATTGACACGAGGATGAAGCTTTATTGGGCTCAACCCACCGAAGCTGACAGCATAACACAATTGACGCCGCCTTCCGTTGAAAACGATAGTTCTGTATATGCTAATGTTATTAAGCACTACAAAATGAGTTTTTCAGAGAGAATTGTTTTGGCGCTGGCTGTGGCACCACACGTTCTCCCTCACTTATTAGATGTGTTCTTCGTTAAAAATTCCAATTATGACCGCGGCTTTACCGAATTTGGGGGTACTAAGGGTTTGAATCATGGCGGGTTTATGCCCACAGGCGAGACAGCGTCTTTCATTCTTTCTGATAATGATCTTGTAAAGCGCTTTGAATTACTTAAGATTTTTGATGAAGACCATTTTTTTAGGAAATTCAAAATACTAGACCTGGTTCATGCGCAGGGGCAGGAACCTTTTTTGAGCGGAGTCCTTGCTTTGTCATCAGAATACCTGAGTTATTTTACTAGTGGTGTGTCGGCAAAGCCGGATTATGGTATAAATTTTCCGGCAAAAAGGATCATAACATCCCTTGAATGGGGAGATCTGGTTTTGGACGAAAATATAATGGATGAGATAGGAGAAATCCGTGACTGGATTGAGCATGGGCAAACGTTAATTAATGATTGGGGTCTTAGCAAAAAAATAAAACCAGGATTCAGAACTCTGTTTTATGGTCCTCCGGGAACCGGAAAAACTCTTACAGCAAGTTTGCTGGGGAAATCCGCTGGTTTGGATGTATATCGAATTGATCTGTCTATGGTCGTTTCGAAATTTATTGGAGAAACAGAGAAGAATCTAGCGAACGTTTTTGATCAGGCTGAGAATAAAAACTGGATCTTATTTTTCGATGAAGCTGACGCTTTATTTGGCAAAAGGACACAAACCAGCAGCTCCAACGACCGTCACGCCAATCAGGAAGTGTCCTATTTACTGCAGCGGGTGGAAGACTTTCCCGGTGTTGTCATTTTGGCAACAAACCTGAAGGCAAATCTGGATGATGCATTTTCGAGGCGCTTTCAATCTATGATATATTTTCCTATGCCAGGGCCGGAGCAGCGGCGAACACTATGGAAAAAGGCTTTTTCTGAACGTACAGTTCTTGAGGAGAATTTCAATATTGATGAAATCGCATACAAACATGAAATGGCCGGTGGCGCAATTATAAATGTTGTAAGATATAGCTCCATGAAAGCCCTTAAACGCGGTGATAATCGCATTCTCCGAAAGGACGTTGTTGAAGGAATTCGTAAAGAGTTTGGAAAAGAAGGTAAAATAGTATAAACATGGAATTTGTAGACAGATCTGTTATCTATCGTTTTCACAAAGAACGTATTGAAATGTTCGGCGAAGGGACAACCGACGCTCTGGGATGGAAGGAAGAGGCAAGTCAGCAGACGAGATTTGAGATCCTGGCACAGATAGGGGATATGAATGGACTTTCTCTGCTTGATGTGGGATGTGGCCATGGAGATTTGCGTGGCTTTCTCGGCAAAAAATATCCGGCAATCCGCTACGCAGGAATCGATCAAATGGAAGAATTCCTTGATGTAGCCACATCGCGTTATGGGCAACTTCCTGATACTACTTTTTATCTGGGAGATTGTTGGACAGCGGAACTTCCTAATATGGATTACGTTTTGGCCTGTGGTTTACTGGCCTATAGAAATAGCAAATCTGACTTTGTGTATAAGATGATTGACAAACTCTTTGGTTCAAGCCGTCTTGGTTTAGGATTTAACCTTCTCAAAAACGTAAAGGATCCAGACGGCATTCTGGTCAATTATGATCCTGCGCAAATTTTAAGCTATTGTAAGACGTTAACTCCAAAGGTTGCTTTGCGCGAAGGATATGCTGAGGATGATTTTACAATATTTATGTACCACTAAATCCGACCAAAGTACGTTAGCTGCTTTGAAGTAGGAAACATACAACCCATAGCAACCTTATAACATTTCCCGTAGTTCGTTTATTACATCATCCGATTCTCTGATGGAGTTTGTTACCAATTCGATTAGATCGCTATAAGTATCAAGCGTAAAAATTAGAAATTTGAGCAGCTCGAGCAGTAAAGGCCCAGTTTCAGATAAGCTTTGATACTTATTCAGCGTGTGAACGTAGCGCAGGCTTATCTTGTATCTGTCGTCAATGCTGAACGTCCCAATAGGAGAGTTGAGATTAATAAAGTTGAATAAGGCTTCAAGTCCGGTCTGTGACTTTTTTAGTCCGGAAAATGGTAGCTCAATATGAAATTGGAGCAGCTTTATATCAGCAAAAACGTCTTCTGGTAAAGGAATGAAGTTCATGAAAATATTTCTTTCTCTTTTACTGTCGTCAGCATCAATAGAGACGCCCAGAGTAGCTAATCGTATTACTTCGGATTTTTCGAGTAAAGTAGCTTTTAAGCCTATTTCATTAATGATATTTTGAATGCTGATCAGATCAACATTCATCATAATTTCATCCTGTTTATTCATTGGTTAAACCTAGTATTATTTTGCAATAGATTTATACAAAAGTTGAACTCCGGCGTCTAAGTTATTAGTTCCGACTGCCCGGTAAAGCGCTTGCGGCTCACAGCCAACGGAGGTAATCATTGATTCAAGAACGTCGTTTTTTGCTTTAAATGTTGGGTC
This sequence comes from Bacteroidota bacterium, assembly GCA_040384965.1. Lineage (GTDB taxonomy): Bacteria > Bacteroidota > Bacteroidia > Sphingobacteriales > Sphingobacteriaceae > Daejeonella. The sequence goes on from JAZKIH010000168.1 coordinate 17,136, forward strand.
AGTTACAGTTGGTGGCAATCCTTTTACAAGAGTGAAAATGTACTTGATAGTTCCTTTGTTTCTTTCTTTGACAGCATCGCCGCTCTTCGTGGCATCGAATATCTTCGCCAGTTTCGAATCTGGTGCTCCCGCAGCTTTATCTCGTCCCCATTGAAGGATTTTGCTTCCCAGGCCTTTAGCAACTTTCGAACCACCGGCAATCAGTTTCAACGACATTCCGGCAACTTGTGAACCCGGTTCCGGAACCAGTGCAAGTACATCCCCGACAATCTTGACCATATTAACGCCGATCTCAAATCCAGCGTTATATTTACGGTCTTTATTGACACCTTTAAGATGGGTTAGGGCATTATTTTCATTAAGTGCTGCGAGCTGGAATTCAGCTCCTGCCAGAGACAAATCAAGATCGGTTATCTTTTTATCAATTACCGCCGTATCACTTCCTGCAGCTACAAGGGTAGCTTTTTCAGCAGCAAGCGTAATCTTCTTAGCCTTCATTGCGGTTATTTCGGTTTCAAAGGTCTTAACATAAAGATCTCTTTGTTTACGACCGTCAGATCCTTTACCAAGAGTTTTGCTACCTCCGGCTTCCCACATATTCTTCTTTAACTGCTCTTTTACGGCTGATTCAGCTGATTTCGCTTTGATCAGATTGTAAATTGAAATTGCAAGATCTATGGAGGATAAAGCTATACCTAAACCTGGTACAGCACTCGCCAGACCGGCACTCCCCGCCTGCAGCATGTCTGCTATAGTCTTTCCAGCCGACACCGCCTTTCCTGCCGCTTCTACAAGTCCGCGAACGGTTGCCATTCCAGTTTCAAGTTTCTCTTTCGTGCTTGACCCTGCATCGCTGGTTGCGTCCTGGTATGCGTCATATACACCCTTTATGGTTAATACAAGTGTCTTAACTGCATCCAGTCCGTCAGTAACCGTCCCCGCAATTGACGACGCTTTGCCTGCTTCCTTTGCTGTATCTGAACCTTCTTTAGCTGTGGTTTTTGCCATATCTGAGCCCGATTTTGCCATCGTTGACAAACTGCTGCCCATAGCAAAAAGGCCTTCTATTTTATCGTTCACCTCACCGTCTCTGAACTTTTGCACGGCCTGATACATACCGAAGATGCCGGTATACATTCCCGCTCCAACAGCAGCAGCAGATGCACCCTTGCCCAAAGGATCACTTTTGTGGTTATCTACAACGGTCTTATCTTCATCTACCACGGTTTGACCAGTTGTTTCGTCGATTTTTGTATTGGATGAGTTGGTGTAACTTAACGGAGAACTGCCCATAAAATCTGTGGCCGCTCCCTGCATGCCTGAGTATGTATCCACAAAAGAGTCCATACCTTCTTCGTCCTCACTTTTCTTTCCCTTTTCTTGCTCCATAGTCTCTTGGCCAGTAACCAAACGACTCATGGGCAATGATCCTGTAGGTGGAATCTTTAACTGGGCAACTTTTTGCAGAGCAGGAGAGGACTTAGTAGGCGTGAATGATGAAGTTTTCACAGTGCTCTCAAGATCGCGCCCCGTTTTGACAGCTCTTTCACCCATTACATCGGCTTCCGTTTCAAGCCCCGTATCATCATTTACAGGAACCTTGCCTTTCATTTGCATTGTTGCCTGAACCCTTCCTTGTTTTTGTTGGGCCACGTGCCAGGCTTCGTGTGGTAAATGTTTCTCCTGTCCTGGGCCAATGTGTATATTCGTTCCCTGCGCGTAGGCATGGGCCTTTAGTTGTTTGGGTTTGTCGGAATTATAGTGAACTTTCACATCATCCATTGAAAAACCTGAAAGATTTTCTATTCCGGATTTTAGATGTGATGGCATACCCGTACTGCTGGATTGTGCACCATCATCTTTTTTCTGAATAGCACTGCCCGAATTGTCAGATGTTGACGAGCTCTTCAGTTGAAATGGTTTGATCGCTGATTTTTTTTCAAACTTTCCCTGAAGTGGTTCTTCTTCTTCAGCTGCCAGTTGTGCTGTAAATTTCCCTTGCAATGGCTCCTCTTCCCCCATGCCTGCACGCTGAACGGGATCGAACTTCCCCTGAAGTGGCTCTTCTTCTTCTGCCGCCAGTTGTGCTGTAAATTTCCCTTGTAATGGTTCCTCTTCTTCCATTCCTGCACGCTGAACGGGATCGAATTTCCCCTGCAGGGGTTCTTCTTCTTCTGCCGCTAGTTGGGCCGTAAATTTTCCTTGTAATGGTTCCTCTTCTTCCATTCCCGCACGCTGGACCGGATCGAACTTTCCCTGAAGTGGTTCTTCTTCTTCAGCAGCCAGTTGTGCCGTAAATTTTCCTTGTAAGGGTTCCTCTTCTTCCATCCCAGCACGCTGAACCGGGTCGAATTTGCCCTGAAGAGGTTCTTCTTCTTCCATTAGCTGAGCTGGCACCTTTTTCATCTGTACCTCTTCTTCGTCTGCCGCCCGTTGCAAAGCAGGTACTGCAGGTGCTGAGATCCCCTGTTTTGAAGTCAGATTCTCGCTTGAGGAACTGCTGTTTTTGAAAGTTTTTCCTGTAGCACTTTTTAGGTAAGACATGGTGTGGAATTAAAAAACTTGAGGACTGAGATAATTCTTATTAAAAATATTAAAATTTAAATTAAAAGCAATTAATATTATTGAGAGTAAACCTTTTAAGGAATTGAATCATAATGAGAACGGCTGACTTCATGCGATTAAATATTTATCGTTTCGTTTTATTTAACCCGTATGTTTTCGCATTTTTAGAAAAAAATCAGCAATGAGCAAAGAGAATAATGGCATTCTGGAGAAAGTTAAACTAGTTATCATAATCCTTTCTGTTCTTCTCGTTTTTGTGCTGGGAATTTTAGGCTTTCAGGAGACAACTGGTGAAGAATTTAACTTCTTCGGCGCTATTTACTCCACTATTTGCTTGTTTTTAATGGGTAACGCTGATCCGGTGGTGGGAAGCACATATTTACTTATCGCGCAATACCTGGCAGCAATACTATTTTCTCTGGGAGTTTTCTCCCTGGTGTTCGATCAGGTTCAGAATGCTTATATTATCGCTAAGATAAGATTTCGATATCGTGATCACATTGTGGTGTTTTCTTTAAATACCGTAGGACAGAAAATAGCAACTGAGCTCCTTTCCAAGGGATATAAAGTCGTGGTTGTCGAAAGCGAAACTGATAATAGCTTTATCCATCAGATTAAAGAAAAGCGGGGTCTCGTCTTAATTGGTAACGGGACAGACGGGAAGTCAATCGGGAATGCGGGCCTTGCACTTGCAAAGACCTGTATTATTGCTGGCGATGATGATAAAGAAAATATGGAGATCGCTAACGAGATCCTTTATTACAGAGAGAGAAAAAACACCGAAGATTCAATTAAGATACTTCTGCATATAACTGACAACAACAATATAAATGTTCTGAAGGATTACCTTGATATCCATAATGAAGATGAGGATTACGATCTGGAAACGTTTAATGTATCCCAGCTGGCGGCTAAAAAGATCTATGACCTTTATCCGCCTCATCAATACCTTGATCCGGTACAGGATGAAGAAAATATTATCGCTGTTGTAGGTTATACCCAAGCCGCGGAGGAATTTTTACTGGAAAACATTATCCTCAGTCATTATCCTGAACTGACCAATCTTAAGGTTTATCTGGTTGACAAGGATGCTGATCTGCATTACAATGATTTTAGTTTTAAATATCCATTTTACAACGAGTTTATTGACATTATTCCGGTAAAGCTTCACAATAGCAGCTTTTATGGAAATTTCGCGCTGTCAAAGAAGCATATCGAAAAGATCAGTAAAGCGCGGGTTGTTTACATGTTCGGTGAAAGTGACGCAGCTTTGCTTACGTCCTCAGCCAATCTGAGGCAGTTTTTTTATAATCAGATATCAAGCCTAGCCCACACACCAATCATCTTATGCCTTCCGGAAGATGCTGGCATAACTGAGCTTCTGGATTCAAACCGGGATCCTAAAACCAACGCTACAATTGTGTTCAGCAAAAAGCTGAATATTCAGCTTTATCACATGGTTTCCGACTCCTGTACAACCGAAAGTTTGCTTGAGCACAGTGAGCTCATTGACAAGCTGTCTAAAATTATAAACTATTATTATTCAATGAAATATGAGTTCTCATATGAATTGAAAGATCGGTGGGAAATTCCGGATGCTGACGCTCTGATTGCAAAAGCGGAAAAGATTCTGTTAGCGATGCCGGAGGAAGAAGAGAAGATTAATGAGAAGACCATACAAAAGCGCTTAATCAGGTACCTGTCTGAACAGACCGGCATTCATTATAACTCATTATATTCAAGGCTTTCAGTTGAAAAAAGGTGGAATATTCTCACTCATCGAAAAAAGGACTCTAACCGTTATGCTGCCCGGCAACTCAATCTTAAGTTCAATTCATTAAAGCGCATCGGGTGTGATCCGCTGACAAACGAAAATATAGTACGTTATTACGGACGGCTTGCTCCAATGGAACATAAGCGATGGAGTGGTGAGAAGATGGTTTTTAATTATAAATATGGGATATTAGTAGCTGATAAGAATGACCGGTATATCTTGAAGGATATTTTGAAGATCCACGATCAACTCATACCATACGAACAACTGACTGAGATAGAAAAAGAAAAAGATTTGAATTTGTTTTTACTGCTTCCGCTACTGAGCCAGATAAGCAATAAAAGCTGAGTATACAGCCATGCAATTCCCAACAGATATATTTATAAGTTATGCTCATATAGACGATGAGTCTATGATCCAAAACCAAAAAGGGTGGATCTCTGAGTTTCATCGCGCGCTTGATATCAGGCTTGCTCAATTACTGGGAAGGAGACCAGTAATCTGGAGGGATGATTCGCTGCAGGGGAACCATATTTTTGACAAACAAATTGTGGATCAGTTCTCGAAGGTTGCCATAATGATTTCGATCATTACACCCCGTTATGTTAAGTCAGACTGGTGTATTAAAGAGGTCGACGAATTTTACGATACCAGTCAGACAAACATTGGCTTCACGGTAAGCAATAAGGCGAGAATTTTTAAAGTTATTAAGACTCCTGTCAGGATTGAAAATCATCCGGAAAAAATTCAGGGAGTTCTGGGGTATGAATTTTATAACACTGATCCCGGGACTGGCAGGGTCAAAGAACTATCCCAGGCTTTTGGTAATGAGACTGAGCGAATGTATTGGGAGAAACTCGATGATCTGGCTCATGATATCAGTTCATTTTTAGAAAGTGTTGAGCACCCTGTAGCTGGCACTAAAGCGTCGACAGCACTATCACCATCAATTACGAAAGCAGCCGGTAATGTGTTTCTGGCGGAATCAAGTTACGATACGCAAGATTTTCGTGACAGTTTAAAGCGCGAGCTGCAGGGCTACGGTTATCATATTCTCCCTGACAAGCAATTGCCGCTGATAGCCACAGCGTTAAATGAAAATCTGGCTTCGAATCTTGGAGAATCAGATCTGACAATTCATCTTCTTGGCGAAAACTATGGAGTGGTACCCGAGGGGGCGCAAAAATCGATCGTCGAAATTCAAAATGATGTGGCAGCATCATATAGTGCCGCCAATTCTATCCCGAGGTTTATATGGATACCCGAGGGCTGTGAGCCTGCTGATGAGCGTCAAATAAACTTTATAGACCGCCTAAATTCCGGACAGGAAGGGATTGCTGGGGCAGATTTGGTTCAAGGATCTCTTGAGGACTTTAAAAGCGTGGTAATTGATAAGCTCAATGCCATGAAAAAGGAGGAAAAGAAGGAAGAGCAAGCTCCTGTATTAACTGACGATGGAGCAAAGATCATTTACCTCATTTGCGATATTTCAGATATAGACGAGATCAGGCCGCTTGAAGACTACCTTTTTGACAATGGCTACGAAGTGGTCATCCCAATTTTCGAAGGAGATGAGTCTGGAATACGGGAAGACCATATAGAGAACCTGAAGACGTGTTCTGCCGCAATAATATTTTTTAGCAATGCCAATGAATTATGGCTTCGGTCCAAAACACGTGACTTTATGAAGATCAACGGTTACGGCCGGGCTAAGCCGCTCGCTTTCAAAGCCATATATATCGCTCCGCCAGACAGTATGTCGAAACAGCGGTTCAGAACACTCGATGCTGAAGTTATTAATGCTATTGATGGACTGCCCGAGGAAAAATTAAAAAGCTTATTGTCCAAAATATAATCAACCTGGAATAAAATGTTAGATGACATCATACACAATCCCTTTCCGGGACTGAGGGCTTTCGAAGAGGATGAAGACATCCTGTTCTTTGGCCGTGAAAAACAGGTTGATGAACTTTTGAAGAAACTTCGTACGCAGCGTTTTCTGACGGTTATTGGCTCATCTGGTAGCGGGAAGTCGTCGCTGGTTAAGTCAGGGCTTATTCCGTCATTACATAGCGGCTTTATGTCCGGCGCTGGGTCAAACTGGAAGATATGTTCCTTGCGCCCGGGAATTGACCCGGTAGGTAACCTGGCCCGTGCGTTGTCTCAAAATGGAATATTATATACTCACGAATCTCCTTCGGATGAACAAATGTATTCATCCATTAATGAGAGTGTGCTTAGACGCAGCAATTTCGGGCTGATTGATGCCTTTACACAATCAGGAGTAGATCCTAAGAATAATCTATTGATCCTCGTTGACCAGTTTGAGGAGCTTTTCCGTTTTATCAAGTTTGAGAAAGAAGCGAAGGAAGGTAAGAGAGATTCGGTTGCATTCATCAATCTGCTGTTAAAGGCGACAGAACAGCGTGAACTGCCTATTTATGTGGTGTTTACAATGCGTTCCGATTTCCTCGGTGATTGTACAGAATTCAGGGGCCTTCCTGAAGCTATTAATGAAGGACAGTATTTAGTACCGCGGATGACCCGCGAAGAGCGTAGAGATGCTATAGTTGGGCCTGTGGGCGTTGGAGGAGCTTCAATTACCCCACGATTGTTAAACCAGCTGCTAAATGATGTTGGCGATAATCCTGACCAGCTTCCAATACTGCAACATGCTTTAATGCGCACATGGGACGCGTACAAAAAAAATAACCCTGAACAGTATTCCGAAAAAGAGATTGACCTTGACGAGTATAACGAGATAGGAACGATGGAACATGCTTTATCACAGCATGCCGAAGAAGCCTACTCTGAGCTGGATACTCCCAGGTTGAAGCAGATCTGTGAATCTGTATTTCGGGCACTTACAGAGCGGGGAGCAGATGCAAGAGGCGTGCGGCGCCCCAGCAGACTATCTGAATTATGCCAGCTGTCTAACGCAAGTGAAAAAGAAGTTATAGAGGTTATTGAGATATTCAGGAAAAAGGGCAGGGGCTTTCTTATGCCTCCCGCTGGAACAACGCTGACAGAAGATTCCATTATTGACATCTCCCATGAGAGTATAATGAGAGTTTGGGAGCGGCTGATGCTGTGGGTGGAAATAGAAAATCAATCAGCGTCCATTTATCTCAGGTTATGTGATGCTGCTGACCTTTATGAATCAGGGAGAGGTGGATTATTACGCGATCCCGAACTTCAGGTTGCGTGGAAGTGGAAAGAAGAAAATTCTCCGAATGCAGTTTGGGCGTCACGGTACAATAACCTTTTCGATAAGGCCATACTGTTCCTGGACCACAGTAAGGAAGAGAATGAGAAGGAAATGCTCTTTAAAGAGCGGATGCAAAAAGAACGCTTGCGGAAAGCAAGGCGCATCACGATAATTATATCGATTATCGCATTTGGAGCTTTTCTGTTAGCAATTTATTCTTTTGAGCTAAGAAACCTCGCCACCAAGCAAACTATCCTTGCAGAACAGGAGAGCGAGGAAGCTAAAAAACAGCGGAAGCTGGCTGAAGATCAGAAATTAATTGCGCAGCAAAGTGAAGCGGAAGCTGAGGAAAGTGCAAAGCAAGCCCTGATCCAAAAAGGAATCGCTGTTAAAGAGCAGGAAAACGCGAAGAGCAGTGAGAAAAATGCGCTTTTGCAGAAGGTGATAGCCGAAGAGCAAAAAGCATATGCCGAACGCCAAAAGGTGATCTCAGAAAAAAATGCCGAAATAGCAAGGCAACAACAGGGTATAGCTGAAACACAGACTGAGAGGGCTGTAAGCAATGAGAAAATCGCCAAAGAGCAAACTTCAATTTCATCCAGATTAAAAGACATCGCCCAGGCAAGAAATCTCGCCTACGAAGCGATGATGCTCCTCAATGACAATAAACAGGAAGATAGCAAGAAAAACATCCTTGCTGCGTATAAGCTAAACTCTGATAATAACGGCCCCATTCAAAACAGTGATATTTATAACGCGCTTCATTTTAACTGGATCAGCGCTATTCAAAACAAGAATCAATTTTCGGCGCATAAATACGCGGTTAGAAGTATTGCTCAGGGACCTGCCAGCAATCAGCTGATATCTATTGATGAATCGGGCATGGTGTACATCTCCAAAGCGGTAAATGGCACTTTAGAACCTGTATCGTCATACGATATTAAGGATGAAGGCCGGTCTGTCAGTACATCAGCCGATGGTTCGAAAGCTTTGATTGTAACGTCTACAGGCCGCGGAATTATTCTTGATCTCGATGCCGGAGGAACGTCCATAAAAGAAAATTCCCGGTTTGCGTTTACTGGGATAGCCAAGCAGGCTCTATTTAAGAATAATTCCGAATTCGCTGTATTGACGAATAAAGGCTTAGGAATATATCGTACAGGCAACACATCCGAGCAGACTAAATTTATATCAGGTAGCTTTTCGACGATCAATTACAGCCGCAGCGGTAAATTGTACCTGGTATCAGGCAGCAAAGTATCTGTTTACACCAACTCGGACAACATTCCTCAAAAACCAGAATCTATCGTAACCCTAAACTCCAGAATAACCAGCCTTGCTATAAGTCCCGGGGACGATTATTTGGCAGCGGGTACTTATGAAGGCGGCATATTCATTAAAGACCTCAATTCAAACCGGGCGCCAACTAGCTTTACTCCTCACGCTTCTTCAGTAAACGACCTGAAGTTCAAGTCCGTTAACGGAAATTTGCAACTGGCATCAGCCAGCAGCGATCAGACGATAAAGCTGATCGACATTAACGCTGTTGTTAACTCGAAGAATACAGAGGATATTCTGACCCTTAGAGGGCATAACAAGTGGGTTTACAGTCTTATCTATACACCAGATGGGAAATATCTTTACACGGGCAGTGAAGATAAACGGATAATAGGATGGAATACATCAATGAGCGGTATTTACAAATCTCTAACAAACTAAAATGATCATAAAATTACGTTTGCAGCTTGTATTGATCATCACAGTTCTCCTCATTGGCAAGGCCAGTGCACAGGAGTGTGGATTGAATGCTCTGAATGATGCGGAGGGTCAGTATAACATTGGTAAATTTTACGAAAGCATTAACCGGTTAAATGCCTGTATCTCCGGTAAAGGTTTTACTTACAGCGAGAAAGTACAGGCTTACAGGCTTTTATCCATGTCTTACCTCGCATTAGATTCGGTTGAAAAGGCTGATGAGAGTATAGAACGCCTTCTACTTCTGAAGGATAACTTCGAAGCAGACACCCGGGATCCTGACCGTTTCAGACTACAGGTTTTGTTCCTGCGTCAGCAGATGCGCGCCAAACTTACGTCCTCAGTTTCGAAGAAAGCGGAAAGTATAGAACTCGCACCAGCCACAATTCAAATCATTACTTACGAAGATATCGTGAATAGAGGCTATACTGATGTTGAACAGCTCTTTCACGACTTGCCAGGATTTGATATTTCAAGAAACTCCGGCCTTTCATATTCCGATATGTATCAGCGGGGATATAGAACAGCGGCAAATACCGATCGTACTCTATTATTGGTAGATGGTGTCGAGGATAATGAGATGTGGTCAAATTCAGCTTTTATCAGCCGTCAGTATGCACTAAGCAATATTAAGCGGGTAGAGATCATCTATGGTCCGGCATCCACCATCTATGGTGCGAATGCTTTCTTGGGTGTGATCAATATCATTACTAAAAATGAAGAAGATTACTTCAAGCAGGAGCGTGCCTGGAATACGAATGATAAAACTTCTCGTTTTGCTGTAACGGGTCATGGGGGCCTGGGTTCGCTGAACACGAAATTTGGTGATGTAACCGTGTCAGGTATGGGGAGAGACATGTTCTTTGCGGTCACAGGGAGAGCTTATCATTCGGATGAGCATGATTTGTCGGCTTACCCAGACTGGGATAACAAATGGTCAGCAAATGAATTCGGACCAAACCGCTATCAAACTATTCTTACTCAGGATTATACCGCAGCCAGGGAAGCAGCTTATCTGGCAAGTGACCCAACAAGGAAGTATTTTACAAGAAGCGCGGATGGAACTAAAATTCTTCCAACTGCCGCAGCCATTTTCAGAGCCGATTCGCTGGATCAGGCAAACTATAAAAAAGGCTATAACGGCATTGGAACCCAATATTCGGACGAGGCAAAAGACTATTATCTTTCAGCGAAACTGAGGGTAGGAGATTTCAAATTCGGACTCGAATATCAAAAATGGTCTGAAGGTGTTGCGCCAATTTATATTGATAAATACTATGCAGTTAGTAAGGAGCTTACTCATTGGGAGGTTCGCCAGCAATATTTCTACGTCCGATATGACAAAAGTTTGTCTGAAAGAATATCTTTCTCAAACTTCTCTTATTTCCGTACCAGCGATTTTGGAAAAAATGCAGTAACAACCCGTTATTATGGATTTGCAAATGCCGGCGTATCGTTTACCGATCTGGTAACTGGCAAAGCACCATATTTTCTGCCCACATATTTTTCCCAGCAATCGAAGCAATTCAGGTCGGAGACCAAGATGAACTATGTCATCAATGAAAAGATGGATTTCAACTTTGGTGTAGAATTGAGAAATGGCCTATTACAGGGCGACTATGTTAACTCGACCACAGAAGACCCTATAACAACCGGAACTACCGCACCGGGTATAAAGGGAGGTAATTATTACTCTATAATGGATTTGGGCGTTTATGGACAGTTAAGCTATCAGGACAGGGTAAGGAAATTGAATATCAGTCTGGCAGGAAGGATGGATAATAACAAGATCAATAGTATCTATGGCTACGGAACTGTGTTTAACCCAAGGCTGTCGGTAGTTTATTATCCGGGTAAGTTCATCTTCAAATCAATTTATTCAGAAGCTTTCCTTGATGCTTCCGTCTATAATAAATTTGCAACTTCATCTGCACGGCTAGTTAACAATCCTCTGTTGGAGCCTGAGCGGGTAAAGAACATCGAAGTATCTGCGAGATTCACACCTTTCGCACAGACCTTCTTCGAATTGGCATATTATAATGCGTCATATAGCAATACCCTTGGGACAGTAAATATTGATACAAACGGAATAAAAACCACTCAATTCAGGGCGATAGGGAAGTCCCACATTCAGGGTATTCAGTTTTCCGGTGAAACCCAGTTAATTAATAAAGTGACAGCATTTGCAAACTTCTCTATAATTGATCCGACAAGGATATCAGCAGGTGCAAGTGGAACACAAAGTGTCAGGATAGGGGATATATCCAACTTTTCGTTAAATGCAGGTATTAATGCGAAGTTTATCCAGGATAAACTTAACTTAAATGTCAGGGCCAACTTTGTAGGTGATAAGCCCACCGGAGCGAAAACTTCTATCAGCGGTAGCCCATTCAGTGAAACGCCAGGATATACGCTCATCAACACTGCGGCCAGCTTCGCGCTTAATAAAATGATCACTCTGCAGGGGATTGTCTATAATGCGTTTGATCTCGATTATGTTTCACCGGGTGTAAGGGCAGCCAGCGGCGTTCAGAGCTCACGAATACCTCAGCCGGGTCGCACGTTTACAGCCCGCCTCATAGCAAACTTAGGGAAGTAAGATGTCTCTGATAAAAGGTCTTTCAGGAGTAATAAATCTTCGGCCCGAAGAGCGGAAATCATTCCGTTCCCTGTTTCTACTTTCATTGATCACTGGTATTGGCCTTTCTTACTATTTCGTCGCAGTAAACACGTTTCTGATCCAGAAAGCTAGTGTTTCAAATCTCCCTTACGCTTACATTATCTCTGGGCTGGGAGGGGTGTTATTGATCAAGATCTACCAGCATCGTCAGCAAAAGAGAGGTGTTATCAATAGTTATAGAGAGAGTTTGATAGCTTTTTTTCTCGTTTGCTTTGGAGTATTTGCTGCCTTTATGAAGCTCGGCGATCAATCTGGATATGCGGTTTATCTGGCCTATCTGGGGTTTTTATTTAACATGCCTTTTACGATCATTTTCGCGCTGAGCTTTTCAGGGATATGCGCACGTTTATACAATATGGCTCAAAGCAAGCGGTTGCTTGCCCTCGTAGGTACGGGTGAGATTATCGCTTCAATCATTGGATATCTTACTGCTCCTGTAATTAGCCAGCTTACAGGAAGCCCGAACTATCTCCTGCCATTATCTGCTATCTGTATTCTTCCAGCATTGATACCCATTTATGTTCTTACTAAGGATAACCGTGAAAGGCTAAGCCATCAGATAGTAGCAAAAGCTGCCCTTAAAAAGCTGAATCTATCATTCTTTACAAATGAAAAATTCTACCTGCTTATTGCAGTTGTGTCCATATTTTCAGTTTCAGCTATTTACTTTGTGGACTATGCGTACCTGATAAGCGTTAGGTTCATGGCCCAATACAGCGGCATTGAGATTGCAACAGTCCTCGGGTTTTTCTTCAGTATTGTTAAGGTTGGCGAGCTGGTATTCTCTTTCTTGTCAGGCAATATTTTGAGTACCAAAGGGGTTAAATTTTCTATCCTCCTGCTGCCTGTGTTGCTCACAGCCTGTTTTGTATTCGCTGTAGCTGGAAGTCTGCTGTTCGCTGGCGAACCAGTCTTTATATTGTCATTCATCTTTCTTGCCAAGTTTGGTGAAAGGGTCATCAGGAAAGCAATATCTACACCAGCGATAAAAGTTTTGTACCAGGTTACCGGTCCAGACAGGCTAAGGATTGAAGCTACTATCGAGGGGGTACTTAATCAGGTTGCAACAGTCATTTCTGGTGTGCTTTTACTAGTCTTCTCAGGAGTTTTTGCTGGGGCTGAGCCATTGTATTTTCTCAGCATTATCTCAGGAATATGTTTTGTACTGTTCTTAACCTGGAGCGGGCTGAGTTTAAAGCTCTACGAAAATTACAAGAAGAAGATATGGGCTTATCTTACTGAGATCAGATCAGAGAGCAAAACAGGGATCAAAAAGAGGCAGGACAAAGAAGTTCATATTAACACAACTAACGAATCTGCTCTTGATAATCCATTGGCTCCTGCTTTGGAAAAAGCCTTGACGTCTATTTCGGAATCGAGGAAGAACCGTGATTTAAGCCAGTTGATTACATACTCGCCCTCGGCTCTCAGCCATATAGAAACAGACGATGACGATCTGCTCAGCCGCAAGATTATTTCTTCGTATTACTCGAATGACAATTTCTTTTACCGATTACTTGTAATCAACTTCTTCAGAACCGGAGAACAGAAATTTTCGCTAAAGTTATTAAAAGAGTTTCTCGACATATCTGATCTGCAGCTGCGATATGAGCTTTTCGCTGCGTATAATGAAGATGGGCTAAGGCCGGAACCAGCTGAAATCTTCTACTTTGAGAATCTGTGTGAATACTACAGTAACGAACTCGTCCTGGCAATGTCGGCTCAATACGATCTCCAGGATATCGAAGACCCGGATTTACAGATTGAATTAAAAGCATATACCGATATGCTGACTAAGGTATTGTTTGAATTACTAAAAGTATTGTATGATCCGTCAGCTATACAAGTGATCTACGATATCATTAAGGCAGATGAAAATCAGGATATTGAGAGTAGATTATTTGCGCTGGAACTACTCGATAACACCTTGAACGACGAATTGAAACAACGTTTAATCCCAATCTTCGAGCCCGCAACTTTTGATCAAAAAATTCATCGCTTGCAGCGCTTTGTACCGGTGTATTCTGTAAGCAAAGAGAAGAAACTAAAGGAACTCCTAATGAAGGATTTCGCACTTGTTAATCCAGGTTTAAAGGAACTGTGCCTGACTGCCTATTATAATCTTACAAGCGACAATACAGTTCTTCAGGCTTTTCTGGCCAGCAATATAAAGAACTTGCATGCCCGGGCATCGCAACTGTTGCATGAAGACGATATAAGTATGAAAGACCTCATGATCAAGGGACTGAAAAGCGAATTTAACTTAACTCCCGTGCAATGTTCTTACTTATACAATCAGGCAATTCAAATTCCTGGAGGTAAAAGAGAAAAGTCTGGATCAGCAAAAGGCAAATCGATAAATCAATATTCGGTTGATATGGGAGCAAATAATGGCGGGTTGGTATTAGATGCTTATGCGTTAGCTTTATTTATTGACGGCAATCAATCCGGCGCGTAACCGATCATTAAAAACCGGTCAGCGTTCTCTTCTCTTAAGTTAAATCGCTGAAACACATTCATTCCAAGGCTTTCAGTAGCAACCAGTAACCGCGCCTGTTCATTGAGTGAATAGCTGGTATTTTCGGCTACAGAGCGAAGAATAAAAGGGTGAAGCTCATCTACTGCAATACCATGGAATTTTTCTGAAATGATAGAAAGGACTGTGTTCTTGCCTTCGTCAGTATAAGCGCCTTCCATATCAGGCTGAACATTTGATACGTATTTGTTAAACCAGTAATAAACGATTGGCGTAGCAGTCGTCCACCACAGCAAAAATTTCCTGTTTTCGCGCTGTTCCCTGATTCTGCAATCTTGCATAAACTTCAGATATAAGGACTTTCCAAAGCCATTTCCTTTCAGATCATCCCGGCAACCGCTTAAGCCTAAATAGTAGGTATCCTGCCCCTTAACTTTCTCAAAGTTGATCATGAAGAAAGCCAGAAGATCACCGCTCGAGTTTGTGATGATATAGATGTCACTATTGTGCTCTATTTCCCTTTCAATAAGCTCGATATTATTAACGTAAGTAACTCTGGTAAGTTCCAGAAGCTTCGAAACCAATATCTTATCAAACTTGAAATTGGTCTTTAATTCAATCGGGAGTATATTGTCAGTTAATACCATTTGAGCGTATTGTAATCGGGAAATCTCAGCAAAGTTTCTTAAAGCTTACTATACAACAGTTATAACAAGGACTTTTACTTAAATATAAAATATTCCTTTGATATCTGCTATTATTAAAATAAGTACACTAAGCTAAAATATTTTTTGATTAATTTTCCCTCAGGCCTTGGTCCGCGTTAAAAGGATTGCGGATGAACAAGGTTTTTCTACCTACTTTTTTAACCTAGATCCCGGTTTATATTGTGCTTCAATCGTCAACGGCAAAAGCTCCAAAAAAGGATGTCGACCTTTTAATTAGCCTACTTAATCGTATTTACCCCATCAGTGATGACTTAATTAATGAAATGCGTGCTAATATGCTGGCTTTTCGTTTTAAAAAGGGAGATATACTGGTAAAAGAGGGGGCGTTCTGTGAATTTTTATACTTCATTAAAAGAGGAGCTTTAAGCGGCACCACCTCGCATCAGGGTAAAAAAATAGTCACATACATCTCTGTTGAAAATGAGTTTGTGAGTTCAATATCAGGACTTTATGGCTTAGAGCCTTCGAAAGAAGAGATTTCCGCTGTAGAAAACGTCAGTCTTCTTGCGATCAGCAATGTTGTCCTTCAAAGACTGTTTCTCACCGATTTTGATCTCAACTTTCTTTTCCGGGTGATGGTTGAGCAGTACTATAAGGATGCCCAGGAACGTACTCATATCGTTAGGGTGGGCAGCGCTAAAGAAAGATACTTATATTTCACAAAAACAAAACCCGGTTATATTGAGAGACTGCCGTTAGATGCTATTGCCTCCCTGCTTGATATGACGCCATTGACATTAATCAAAATTATCAAGCAGCAGAAATTTCTGAATAGAAAGGATAAAGGTACCGAAGCTATCTGTAGAAATCTGGAGAATTACATTGTTGATAGTCAGGTTTTTACTGATAGAAATGTTAGCCTTTCCAGCCTGGCGTCAGCCGTTGATCTTTCTTCTCATAAATTGTCGTCGCTTCTCAATAATCACTATCAGCAAAGCTTTAAGGACTTCATCAATAGCTACAGAATTGACAGGCTAAAAGTCCAGATAGCGAATCCCGCCAATCTTCAGAATTTCACCATCGAAAGCCTTGCATATGACGCTGGATTTGCCTCAAGAAGCGCATTCTACAATTCATTTAAAAAGATAGTTGGAATGACTCCAGTGGAATATGTGAAAAGTTTATAGGGTCCATTTTGACAGTTAATCCGACTTTGTATTGTTTTATAAGTTCGGACAAAGTTTAATAGGGCTTCGTGTTTAACATCAGCCCTGAATCTTCTCAATTATTTTTTCAACTTTTTTGAATATCGCTTTGATATTTAAAGTATTTACATTTGCTTTGTATTGCAAAGTACTTTTATATACAATTGATACGGGAGCCTATGGGAGATGAAAAAATGAAAAGGAGAGTGATAGAACTGGCAATTTTCATTGCCGGGAATATTAATGAGCCCGGTAGGTAATTCTGGTCATTATCAAATCAATTTTGGATACCGGTAGGGATGACATATAATCACAACTAATTAAACTTCTAAAATATAATAACATGAAAAATAGCGCAGGTAAAATAATTGGCTTCGTAGCGGGTCTCGCAGGCTTTCTCATACTTTTCAAACTCATCATTCTTAATCATACAACACCAGATGATGAGCTTGCTCCTGGAATAGTAGTTATCGCAGCCGTACTAAGTGGTATCTTCTTTGGATTTATTGGCAACTTAATGCAGAGTAGATTTAAGAATTCTTAATAATGAAACAAATTGACCGAGAAGTTTAATAATATCCTAACCGGCAGAGGTATGAGAATAGCGGAAATCAAATCATCTGGTTTTGCACTGGCGTTTCCGTTACTGGTATATTAGCAAAAGAGATCACAACAAAAATGCTGTTCCGCTTTAGGTGGAACAGCATTAATTACTGGCGGAGAGAGAGGGATTCGAACCCTCGGTACCGTTGCCAGTACGACAGTTTAGCAAACTGTTCCTTTCGGCCACTC
The DNA here is from genome assembly GCA_040384965.1 of Bacteroidota bacterium. Lineage (GTDB taxonomy): Bacteria > Bacteroidota > Bacteroidia > Sphingobacteriales > Sphingobacteriaceae > Daejeonella. The sequence continues at coordinate 34,259 of JAZKIH010000168.1, forward strand.
AGGCATCTCTCCGTATAAAATAAAAAAGCCTCTTTCGAGGACTGCAAATATAGTAATTCAGTCAGGCTGGCAAAAAATATTTTCACTTCACTGTCAATTATTTTTTACAGCGATTATTTCTCTATCTGATAGTCAATCCTCACATGATAGATCCCCATCAGCATGGTCTTGAAGATCAGCTTGATAGTCTCAATATCCTTCAATGTAATATTGCTGTCTGTAAGCTGGTCCTGATCGAGTTTGTAATCGATAATACGCTCTACAAGGTTATTGATACTGATAGCATCCGGCTCTTTAAGGCTACGCGAAGCAGCTTCTACCGAGTCGGCAAGCATAAGAACGGCGGTTTCTTTGGAGAAAGGGATAGGTCCTGGATAACGGAACGTATTTTCATCTACAAACTTTTCAGGAAAGTTTTTAAGAAAAGATTGATAGAAATAATCTACCCGCGTGTTTCCGTGATGAGTACGAATAAAATCGATCAGCATTTCAGGAATCTGATTCTTCCTGGCAATTTCAACACCTTTATTTACATGCTGGATAATGATCTGGGCACTTTGTTCGTATGAAATAGTGTCGTGAGGATTAGCACCACGATTTTGATTTTCAATGAAATATTGAGGGTTTACCGTTTTGCCAATATCATGATACAGCGCTCCTGCCCGTACAAGAAGGGCGTTGCCGCCTATTTTAAATATAGCGGCTTCCGCCAGATTAGCAACCTGGAGGGAGTGTTGAAATGTACCCGGAGCTTTAAAAGCGAGGTCACGCAGGAGCTTCGAATTAGTATTCGTTAATTCCATCAGCGTAACATCCGATGTTATTCCGAACATCCGCTCGAAAGCGTAGATCAGCGGATACGCCAGCAGAGAAAGCAAAACTGAGAAAATGAATGGTATAAAATTCAGCCACTCAATGTCGGCTATCGAACCGTCTCGTATGAGTGAAATACCCAGAAAGGCTATGAAATAATTTAAAAGGATCAATAGGGCCGAGATAAGAAACTGCTCCCTTTTGATTAGATTTTTGATACTGTAAATAGCTACCATTCCAGCCGAAACCTGAAGAAAGGCAAACTCAAAGCTATTAGGTACAAAGAAACCTGCGATCAATACTACCAGCAAATGGATATTAAGCGCCAGACGCGTATCGAACAAGATTCTGATGATGATAGGAACAATACAGAAGGGGATGTAGTAAATGTTGGGCACTTTTACACGGATTGCCCATGACAGAGAGAGGAGCATTCCTGTTATAATAAGGAGGATAAGCGATATCTGCCGGTTATCTGCATAAATATCTTTTCTGAAGAGATACAGGAATACTATGAGCAGGGCAATTATTAAACCTGCAATCAGAAACTGGCCAAGCATAATCAAGTTTCGATTGCCTACTACTTTTGCATCATCCTCGTACGCCGATCTTAAGGATTCAAGCTTTTGATATATTTCAGCGCTGACCCGTGTTTCCCGTGCTACAACCAATTCGCCTTTTTGAACCATCCCGCGGGTTGTAGAAATGCTGTTTAAAGCGTTCTCTTCCTGCTTGTCGGTTAATTGTTCGTCATAAATATAGTTTGGCCTGAGGTGGTTTTTAGTAAGCTTAAGCAGCCATTCCTTATTTTCAATGTCTGGATTCTTCTGCAGCGTGCTTTTAACAAATTCCAATGCGCCATCTAGTGTAAATGCATCAGCTGTATTGAGTTGTCGGCTGACATTATTAGTCAGGAGACTAAAATTATAGTTAGGTCCATATCGCTGATACTTTTTTACCTGATCATACAGACCCCTTTTGTAGATCTGATTAAGCAAGCTGTTGGCGTAAGCATTATAAATGGGCTTATCGACATCTGAGATGCCCGATGTCTTCCATTTGATCTCAAACTCAGAGTTCAGAGCATCAATGGCATTTTGTGTTAACTCCGGATCATTCTGGTAAATCGGCAGAACTGATTTTAGGATATCCTCTCTGTCCTTTTCAATCTCGGCATTGGTCTTTCGGATCGCAAAACTATAAGGAGAATAAAGATCCTTTTGCATCCAAATTTTCCCTCTTTCATATTCAAAGCGGAAACGTGCCTGCTTGGGAAGGAACACCGTTATAATGAGAACACATAATCCCATCATCACGAATTTGATGTTGGAGCTGTATTTCCTATATATAATATGATGTAAATGCTTTTTTAGTCGTGCCAAAGGGTGCAGGGTTTGATCAAAAATAGGAAAAAAATAGGTATCGGTTATCAGGTTTCAGGTTCGAGGGCAAATGATGTTAACTTACTTAAGTGGTTCAATCCTTGACCCGGTCTTTATTGCCTTGAATGGCTGACACTAATACCTCACACCTGAAACCTAATAATTAATTTGTCTTTTTACTACATTTTCATACTTTTGTCGAACATTAAAGGCGCCCATAGCTCAGCTGGATAGAGCAACGGTTTTCTAAACCGTAGGTCTTAGGT
>JAZKIH010000169.1:0-5390 GCA_040384965.1 Bacteroidota bacterium
GTATAAAAAAACCGCAACTAAATTTAAGCATCATGTATTATAAGCTTCGTTCATTCATAGGGTTCTGGCATTGATCAGGTGCATATGCAAATGACCGGCTTTGAACCCTTCAATATTGAAGTGTTAAGCTTTAAATAGTGAAACTTAAAAATTTAACTGCGGTTAAATCTTTATTGCTCTATGTATAAAGAACGATACTACTTTGAAAAAAAATCAGTTAACAGCTGGTCTAATTCATAAACTTTCTCTGCCACATCCGTGTCTACGTTCATTACTTTTTTCTCCGCTTTCAGCGTGGCTGTAGCGTAGTGTAACACACACATGGATAACAAATCCTGTTTATCTCGAACCGCATAATTGTCCTGATATTCTTTTATGCGGTCATTTATTATTTTAGCTGCCCTTCGTATAACCTCTTCCTCTTCCATGTTTACCTTTAACGGATAAACCCTGTCAGCAATATTTATTTTTATGGAGATTTCTCCCATTTGAGCTTGATTCACTAAGTATTACTTTTTAAGCAATACAATACACTTATCTATTTCGCGTACAAATTCGGTAATTTTTTGCTTTATGTCAAGAGTTTTTTCACTCATATCCAATTCAGCGGATGGCATGCCCTCCAGCGAGCGTGCAAGCGTCAGAACCCTCAGTTTTTCTTCAAGATCTTTTATTCTGTTATCAGAACTTACAGCAGTTTTCTTCTGAGAATCGTTCTCGCGTTTTAACAGCTCGTTTTCTTCCTGTAAAGCCAGACAGAGGTCTATTAGCCTGCCTGTTTTATCTACTACTTTACTAAGCTGATCCGCTACTGTCATTTGAGTTATTGGTTGTTAGTTGCCAGTTGTTAGGTTAACGTATCTATCGGACTTGGATTATGCTGAAAAAAACTCACGTTGGTCGTATCCCTGATACCTCATACCTGATACCTCACTTCCTAATCTCCGCTCCCGCCTGCTTCTCGAAATTAAGAATTAATTTCTGCATGATGGCTTCTATCTGCTTATCGGCAAGAGTTTTTTCTTCATCCTGCAGTAAAAAGCTTAACGCGTATGATTTCTTACCTGCCGGAAGCTTATCGCCCACATAAACATCAAACACATTGACTTCTTTCAATAGTCCTTTTTCTGTCTTCAGAGCGATCTGCTTTAACTGATCAAACGACACATCTTTGTTAAGCAGCATCGATAAATCCCGTCGTACAGATGGGAATTTAGACACTTCTTTGTAAGATATTTTATTGTTTCTCACCGAACGTACCACAAGTTCCCAGTCAAAATCGGCGTAGAATACTTCTCCCGAGATATCAAGTTTTTTAAGCGCAGCTTTAGAAACTGACCCGAATTCAACCAGGGCCTTCTCGCCTTTGCGATAGACTATGCCTGCGGAGTAATTACTATTGTCGGTTTCGTTGGAAATCAATCCCTTAATGTTTAATCTGGAGATAATCAGATCAACGGCTGACTTTAGATTATAAAAACCAGCCTGCACTGATTTGGTATTCCAGTTCTCGCCTTCATTAGCACCAGCAATAAAAATGGAAAGACGCTGATTCTCCTGATAGCCTTCGCCAGCCAGGCTGTACACCTTACCAAATTCATAAAGTTTTAGGTCGGGGCTTCTGCGGTTCTGATTGTAGGATATAGCTTCCAGACCCGAGAACAAAAGACTCTGACGCATTACATCCAAATCGCTGCTAAGCGGATTTAATATCTTAACTGCCTGTTCCGGCTGCGAAGAATAGCTCAATTTGGTTAGCGAGTTACTTAGAATCTCAAGGAAGCTATTGCCTGTAAGCATGTCGGCGATCTGATTCTGCAGTATTTCCTTATCAGGTTTTGGTGTGTAGTTCAACGAAGCCTTAATTTGGGTTGGAATCTCAATATTGTTATATCCGTGAATGCGCAGCACTTCCTCAATGATATCTACCTCACGTGTTACATCAACCTTGTAGGCAGGAACCTCAAGGGACATTCCCTCACCTGTTTCTTTGATAATACTTATCCCCAGACCAGTTAACGTTGCACGCACCTCATCCGGAGAAATTTCCTTTCCTATCAGGCGGTTGACATTCTTAAAGGTAATCTCGATATCGAAAGGCTTAGCCGGCACAGGATAAACATCAGACACTTCTGATGAAATATATCCCCCACCAAGTTCAGTGATGAGCAGTGCTGCTTTTTTAAGCGCTAAAACTGTCATTTCCGGATCTGTGCCTCTCTCGAAACGGAAAGAAGCATCAGTCTTTAGACCATGGCGCTTAGAAGTCTTGCGAACGGACACAGCGTTGAACCAGGCACTTTCAAGGAAAATCTTAGTTGTTGACGACTGAACGCCGGAGGTGATACCACCAAATACTCCGGCAATACACATTGGATCCTCGGCATTGCAGATCATCAGATCATCAGCCGATAATTTACGGTCTTGTTCATCAAGTGTTCTAAATACCGTGTTCTCCGGGCAGGTTTTTACGATGACCTTATTTCCTTTAATCTTGTCCGCGTCAAAAGCATGCAAAGGCTGACCGAGATCATGGAGTATATAATTTGTTGCGTCGACTATGTTATTAATCGGTCGTATACCGATCGCATTCAGTTTCTCTTTTAACCAGTCTGGCGACTGATCGACTTTTACTCCGCTGATGGTAACTGAAGAATATCTTGGACAAGCTTCAGCATCCTCAACCGTTACCGGGATATTTAACGACTGCTCTTTAACTTTGAAAGCAGAAACATCTGGCATATTCAAGGGAATCTGGAGATATGCAGCAAGATCTCGTGCTACTCCTAAATGGGATGCCGCATCTGCACGGTTCGGAGTCAATCCAATCTCAAAAACAAAATCATCTTCGAGATTGAAGTATTCCTTTGCCGGGGACCCTATCTTGGCATCAGCGTCAAGAATCATAATTCCGTCATGATCATGCCCTAAGCCTATTTCATCTTCTGCACATATCATTCCCTCAGACGCTTCTCCCCTTATCTTTGACTTGTTGATTTTGAACGGTTCTCCAGAAACAGGATAAACCGTTGTATTCACGGTTGCTACTACTACTTTCTGGCCTGCAGCGACGTTATTAGCTCCACAAACGATTTGAAGATCTTCGCTTCCGCCCACATCCACTTTCGTAACCTTTAAACGATCTGCATTAGGATGCTGTCCGCATTCTTTTACAAAGCCAATCACCAATCCTTCTAAACCACCCGGCACTCCCTGTATCTTTTCCAGGCTCTCAACTTCCAGCCCAATATTGGTCAGAATCAGAGAAAGCTCCTCTGGTGTTTTATCGGTTTGAATAAATTGCTGCAGCCACTTGTACGAGATCTTCATGTTCTAAAAATGATGAACGACAAAGATAGAAAGAGATATGAAATATGAAGTATGCGGTACGACGTATGATTGATGAATACGACGGATTAATCAGAACTTTAAATCAAAGAGCGAGCCCTGCCCATTCCGACCTCAGACTTCAGACCTCAGACCTCAGACATCAGACTACTCAATCCTAACCCTCGCCAATACAGGCAAATGATCTGAAGGATAGCGCTGGTCTTTTGAATCGGACAATATTCCGTATTTGAGCACCTTAAATTGCTTACTGGTAAAAATATAGTCGATACGATCCTTAAGCGGCGAAGCAAAATTGAATCCGCTGAAGGATCCAGCCGGACCGTAGGCCGGTTCCATGGAAACTTCACGCGCATCACTCAGAAATGATTTTAACACGCTCACCGACTGAGTTTCCGGTGTGACGTTAAGATCTCCCGCCAGAATCACAGGAAAATCACCAGCGATCAACGGGATCTGTCTTTGGATCAGTTCCGAAGATCTCAGTCTTGCTATAGCTCCCATATGATCATAATGTGTATTGAAAACGAAAAACTCCTGTTTCCGCTCTTTGTCGTATAAACGTACCCAAGTGCAAAGTCTAACTATTGCAGCATCCCACCCTTTAGATGGCACATCCGGCGTTTCAGATAACCAGAAATGCCCGGACACTCTCTTCACAAAACGACTTGGATTATAATAGATAGCCACAAACTCTCCTGCCCGCTTCCCGTCATCGCGGCCAACACCCTCAACTCCAAATCCGGTAGCCGCTTGCAGGAAATCGACTTGATCAGCTAAACCCTCCTGGATACATAGAATATCGGTATCGTAAAACTTAACTAACGATTTCACCCATTCCTTTCTGTTCGGCCAGGCATTAATACTATCCCCGGGATTATTATACCGGATGTTATAACTTAACACATTTAACGATCCGTAAGTGTTTTGCTGAGCACTAATATCGGACGAAAAACTTATTAGAATAAACAGAAAGAGAATCTTTTTCATGGGCATTATTAGGTCAGTATTCCTTCATCTGCGAAACTTAGAAAGCCCTGATCAGTAATTATCAGATGATCTAATATCGGAAGATCTAAAAACTGGCCTGCAGATCTGAGTTTTTTCGTTAGTTCAAGATCTGAATGGCTGGGTTTTAAATTCCCGGACGGATGATTGTGAGCTAAGATAATGGAAGCCGCATGATTTTCAAGCGCAATGTTGAAAATGATTTTCGGATCGGCTATAGTTCCGGCCTGCCCGCCCTTGCTTATTAAATGCTTTGACGTTATTCTATTAGCCCGGTTCAGCAGGAGGATCCAGAATTCCTCATGATTCAGATCCTTAAACTGAGACGCAATGAGTTCATAGACATCAATGCTGGTACTGATCTGAATCAGCTCAGCAGCAACAATTTCCTTTCTGCGCCGGCCTAACTCAAGTGCAGCGATAATGCTGATAGCCTTTGCAGCTCCAATCCCTTTAAATTTGGACAATTCCGTTACATTGAGCTTTGCTAGCTGGTTTAGATCCTGATCGCAGCCATAGAGTATGCGCTTGCATAATTCGACCGCGCTTTCTGTCCTGCTGCCGGAACCAATTAATATCGCCAGCAGTTCTGCGTCGCTCAGGCTTCGTCTTCCCAGCATCGCTAGTTTCTCGCGCGGACGATCTTCTTCAGCCCATAACTTAATCGTTATTTTCTCCTTATAAGTTTGCATGACTAAACTTAGGCCGAATTGAAGGAAAACAAAAAAGGGGTACCGATATGCTCGGAACCCCTTAGTGAAAGGTCTTTATTAAGGATCTTACTTTAAACCGTTAACGAACTTAGTAAGTTTCGATTTATTGTTAGATGCTTTATTCTTGTGGATGATATTCTTTTTTGCCAAACGATCAAGCATAGAGATCACTTTACTCAAAAGCGGAGTTGCTTCTGATTTATCAGTTGTAGTACGTAATCTTTTGATAGCACTTCTGGTAGTTTTTGCCTGGTAGCGATTACGTAAACGCTTAGCTGCGTTTGATCTTATTCTTTTTATCGATGATTTATGATTTGCCAT
>JAZKIH010000170.1:0-5571 GCA_040384965.1 Bacteroidota bacterium
CATCATTCCAAAGAATAAGGCGATGGCTGACTTTTAACGCTGCTAATACTTCTTCGAGCGTTAGAGTTTCTTCCTGTACCTGTGTTCCCATTTTACAAAAATACGGATTGCATTAATGATTTTGTGATGTAAGTTAAGAATGCTGTTATTTTACAACTGCAGTTACTTCAATTTCTATGAGCAGGTCAGGGTTAATGAGTCGGCTGACTTCCACCATAGACGCGGCAGGGCGGATGCTGGAAAAATATTCGGCGTGGGCAGTCCCTGCCTCTTCCCAGCGTGAAATATCGGTGACGTACATTCTCGTCCGCGTTACGTCAGCCATCGACGCACCTGCCTCCTTTAATGTCTTTTGGATCTTCTCAAGAATGAATTTTGTTTGAGCGTATAAATCGCCTTTACCAATAACGGTTTCGCCATCTACTGCTGTAGTTCCGGACACTTCTATAATATTGCCAATGCGCACAGCTCGGCTGTATCCAACCAAATCCTCCCAGATTGCTCCTGATGAAAAGTTAACCCGGTTGTTATCCATGGACTTAACTGCCTTTAGCAGATCGTGTCATTTGTTCAAGCATGTCCCACATTTCAGGCGTTACCATCTCCAGGCCGTTAAACTGTCCAGCGCCCTGAAGCCACTCACCACCATCTATAGTGATAATCTCGCCATTTATATAGCCAGAAAAGTCAGACATCATGAAGGCGGCAAGGTTCGCAAGTTCCTGGTATTCCCCGACTCTCTTCAACGGCACCCGGTTTTTAAAATCAAACTTTTTAGCCATATCGCCAGGGAGCAGTCTGTCCCACGCGCCTTTAGTTGGGAATGGTCCCGGAGCTATGGCGTTCGTGCGAATATTGTATTTACCCCACTCAACTGCGAGGGATCTTGTCATAGCCAGCACACCTCCTTTTGCACACGCTGATGGAACAACATAGCCGGATCCCGTAAAGGCATAAGTTGTGACAATATTCAAGATTGTTCCTGGTTGTTTTTGATTTATCCAGTGTTTCCCCAAGGCCATAGTACAGTTTGCAGTACCCTTGAGAACAATGTCGATAATTGTGGAAAAGGCATTGGCAGAAAGCCTCTCTGTTGGCGAGATGAAGTTTCCCGCTGCATTATTTAATAATCCGTTTACTTCACCGAATTTATCAAGTGACGTTTTTAAAACTGCATCAATTTCATCCGGATTTCTCACATCACATTGTAAAGGAAGGACCGTACCACCAGTTTCAGCCTCCATTTCGGCTGCCGCCTTTTGGAGTACGTCGAGTTTCCGGCTTGTGATCACGACATTCGCCCCTATTTTAAGGAAGTACGTACTCATCGCCCGTCCTAGTCCGGTGCCACCACCCGTCACAATTATAGTTTTGCCGGACAAAGCATCCTCTCTTAACATAGGTTGGTTATACATCACGAAGATTTTTGCTGAAGATTTTGAATGATTGTTTTTAAAATTGAGCGTGTGCTTGGCGACCACCACTGTTTAAGCATGATCTCGAGCATATCTGATTGATCGGCGCTAACTTTTGCGATAAGCTCTGCCCGTAGGTTCATCTTACTTTGCTGCCAGGTAGTTGAATCCATCTGAATATATTTTTGAATCCGGCGTTCAGCAGCATGCAATATAGCCTCCGGCTTAACCAGCTCGTCAACAAGCCCGGAAGCAAGTGCCGCTTCTGTATGCATTAATTTTCCTTCCAGCATGTTTCTATATGCAGCCGCATTACCAAGCCAGAAAGAGTATAGATGAAAAATGCTTTGTGGAACAATTACCCCGACAGGAACTTCGTTGAGGCCTATGATATATTTCCCTTCTGCCATTACGCGATAATCGCAGCATAGTGCCAGAACACAACCGCCCGCGGGACTATGCCCGCTTATGGCAGAAATCATCGGTTTTCTGAATGAAACCATAGCAGTAATGAGGTTTAGAAAGTCCTTCCAGAACTGGGTGATTTTCGTTTCATCATATTCGTACAGTTCGATCAAATCCAATCCGGCCGAAAAGAAGCCCTCTTTACCGGTTATGATAAGCCCCACAATATTATTGTCCTTTTCAATGTTAAGGATCATCTGGTGGAGTTCAGAAACCATTTCTGAATTGATGGCATTCGAGCGGCCCCGGTCTAGCTGGATAACAGCGATCTTATCTTTAATATTGACTTTTATAGTATTCATTTTTATTTAACGCTGTATCTGTAAATTTGTCGTCCTGCTTTCCCGTTAATTCCGAGACCTTCAACAACCGCTTTATATGTTCCTGTACCATCCCCGTTAAAGAACTCCACACTCGCTTTTCCGGTCGAGTCGCTAATGACATTAGGGTTCCAGTAAATGGTAGTTCTGAGGTCTGCCATCTTAGTATTTATTTTTGGATCCGCGTAATTAGGCGCGTAAAATTCCCGTCCTTTGTAAAATCCTTTCGGATTATAACTGATTATACCCGGTGCATAAGTTCTGTAATCCTTATTCAACTCCGGACGCTTAGTATTGATCACCAGTACGCCGCCGCCGCCCCGCATTCCATAAATTGCTGTATTAGCTCCGCTTTTAAGGACCTCTATACTTTCAACATCACCCGGGTTGATCGATGAAAGAAAATCGGGTTCAACCATCATACCATCTATAACAATCTGCATCGGCACTGGACCCCTAAAGGAGCTGTTCATACTTCTTGACGAATATACTATTCCGTTGCTCACAATTATCCCGGCTACCCTTCCCTGAAGGCATTGTGCCAGATAAACACAATTTTGAAGGTCTTCACTCTTGATAACAGCATCTGCATTACCTGCACCGTTAAGATTAGAAGAATTTTTAAGTATAGCCTTTTTTTCGACTACTTTGACTTCTGCCAGCATGATGCTTCTCCCCACAAGGCCGTACCTGCGCATTTCTTCGAATTGATTTTTGCTATTCTGCAGATATGGAAGAATGGATCTGTTGACATTCACTTCCAGCATCGCTTCGTTTTTATTCTTAGTCACCAGCTGAGCAGGTATCCTGTTTAGCTCTATCTCCACGTTTTTACGATCTTTTTCGTTCCGTGCCTGGACAATGAATTTCGTACTATCACTAAAAGTCAGATTCTGAAATTTAAATTCGCCATTTGCATCTGTCAGGGTATCCATCAGAAAAACATCGCCTGAGGAGGAAAATAAAGTAACTTTTCCACCAATCACAGGCTTGCCGCTCAACGCTTTGACCCGTCCGCTGATTTCCATATTTGTCTCCGGACGGTAAACTAAATTCGGATATGAATTGGAAAGAATATTCTTCCACTCAAAGCGTCGCCAGCCCTGGGTCAACATTAAAATATCTAATTCACCGACTTTCGCGGCATCTATATCAGTAAAGTAATAATTCGGTTCTTCAATGAATCCCCTCAAATCAGAGCTAAGTAAAAGGTTCGAAATGATGGTGGTTTCTGCGGCTTCCCTGAACGGAACTTTTGTCTCATCTATCACGGCTATTGAAAAGGTGCCAATGATGGGTTTCTCTTTTGTGTCTTTTACATCAAACGTTAATTTTACCTTCTCACGCTTTTCAAAATCCTTTTTAGAAGCACTTAAATTTATATTCAGGAAATCTGAATGGTTTATGAACACCAGTCTCTCCGCTACCGGCTGATTAGTTGGTGAGAAGACTGTAAGCTGCAGAATACCGGTAGGGAATCGAGTCTTAGGAATTTTGGCGCTGAAAGACTGTGCTTCAAGCTTGTTTTTTGCAACGAATTGTACAATACCATTTGTTTGTGCCACTAAAGTAAATTTGGCATCAGGTTGCAGGATTTCAGAAGTTGTTATTGTGATGCCCAGATTTTCTGCATCACTATTATTGACAGTCAGGACATAACCTTGAGGTAAAACTCTGGGCAGCGGGAAAGTCTTTTCGGATCCGTCTTCAAATTTGATATAGGCAGTATAAGTTTCATTGGCGAGGGGAAGCATTCGGAAATATCCCATTCCGGCATGCTGAGACTCAAATTCTGTTAGTTTATTATTACTCTTATCAGCAATATATCCGGAAATTTTCATTCCCAGTCCGTCAGCTCCAACAGCTTTAAATCCCACCTTGGAACGAATACCGGTGACGAGCTCACCACTCTCAGGAAAGAACTGAATGTTTGCCTGGTTGGAAGTGGACTTCACCGGAAAGCTTTTGGAGACAGCAGTTTTCTCGTCAAGCATGATTGTGGTAAGTATCTTCCCTGATTTTAAAATGAAGGGCTGATTATTGACAAAGTTTATTTTAATGTTTCCTTTAGAGTCAGTTGTTCCTTTCCCTTTGGCAATATTTCTAAAGTCAAGATTGACATTGTAATTCACGACTTTGTTGGCAAGCGGGTTTCCGTCCATATCGGTATACTGAACGTCTGCAGCAACAGCCTCTGAATTCCCGGTTTTACTGAAAGTGTAGGCTACATTGGTTAAAACAGTATTTGCTATCGAATTCCCAACCGTAAATGTTTTATCAAAAAAGTACTCCTCACCAAAATTCCTCATCCATGTGGTGTATGCGCGGATGCGGTAATTTCCTTCCTTAAGCGAATCTGAAAGTGTGAAATCTCCCCAGGCAAGCCCAACGTTCAGGGGTAACTTTAAAGACTGCTTGATCGAATCTTTATCGTTTATGAGATCGACATATAGAACCTTACTGAGGCCAGACAGCTGATTATTTTCAGCATGTACTACATAGGCTTTAAACCATATGTTATCTCCTATTGCATAATATGGTTTATCCATGTGGAGATGTACCTTTTCCTGCGGATAGTCGTCGCGATATTTCTCAATTTGAGTTAAGATCTTCTTTAAAGGCTCATCCTGCTGAATAAAGCTAAATGCGACAACCAGAAAGATAAAGGATAGTAATAAAAGCAGGCGCCTGTTCATCGGATTAGTTTTTTACAGATTCGGGAACCTGCATTAAAAGACATTACCTCAATTTACGAAAAATATGAGGATTACATCCGCTTTGGCTTAAATTTTCTTGGAGTTTTTAAAAGGTATTCTTCCACATCATACTCTCAACAGGCTTGGTAGTCTTGTTGTTGTATTTTGCATTTCCTTTAGTATTATACATAGTCCCAACTTCTCCCTCAACCACGAAATAGATTAGCTGGCCTATTGGCATACCGGCGTAGATCTTCACAGGTTGAGCGCATGATATTTCTAAGGTCCAGGTGTTACAAAATCCGACGTCGCCTTTTCCTGCAGTAGCGTGGATGTCAATTCCCAGCCGCCCTGTGCTTGATTTTCCTTCAAGAAATGGAACGTGCTTGTGAGTTTCGGTATATTCTAAAGTAACGCCCAGATACAAAGTATTAGGCTGCAGGACGAAGCCTTCTTTAGGTATTTCAAAATGATCTATCTCATTATGAGCTTTCGCGTCAAGTACCCGGTTTCTGTAAGTGGCAAGGTATTTACCCAGATGAACATCGTAGGAGTTTGTTCCCAGACAGTCTTTTTTAAAGGGTTCGATAATAATATTTCCTTTATCAATTTCTTCCAGTATTAACTTGTCGGAAAGTATCATAAATAAGCTTAAGATTTGGCCTAAATTATGAT
>JAZKIH010000171.1:0-10522 GCA_040384965.1 Bacteroidota bacterium
GGCTCTCATAAGCCGGGAGAAACAATAAATCTGAAGGAATTCCCTTTTCTTATCCAAAGGGCTGCAATAATGATCTATCGTCTTACAAGACAAGATGCAACAGTGAAGTAGTAAACTTGAGCCGTTAAAACAATTCGACTGTAATTTGGTACTTTTATAATAATGATCAATATCAAAGTCTTTGTTTGCAATCCATATCAGGAAAATACCTACCTGTTATACGATGACAGCCTTGAGTGCGTGATCATCGATCCAGGAATGTACGACGGCGATGAGCAGAATAGGGTTTTAAAATTTATAGCAGATAACAAGTTAAAGCCTGTACTGCTTTTAAATACCCATTGCCATATTGACCACGTGCTTGGCAACAAATTTATTTACGATACTTACGGTTTGCTTCCCCAGTTTCATAAAGGTGAGGAGCCAGTTTTAAATGCGGTGGTTTCCTATGCCCCTCAGATGGGAATTCGATATGAGGTTTCACCTTTACCAGAGATATACCTGCCTGAAAGTGGGACGATAAGCTTTGGTGAAAGCACAATGGAAATAATATTTTGTCCCGGGCATTCACCAGCGCATTTGTGCTTCCATAATAAGGAATATAAAATTTTGATTGGGGGCGATGTTTTGTTCTATCAGAGCATCGGCCGTACAGACCTTCCGGGAGGTAATTATGATCAGTTGATAACCAATATTCGTACAAAAATATTTTCCCTTGCTGACGACTGCCGGGTTTATCCCGGGCATGGACAATCTACAATGATTGGATATGAAAAGCAGTTTAATCCTTTTCTAACTTAAGGATTAAGATCGCCACAAATTGAATACATCTTATTACATAGCTAAGAGATACCTGTTTTCTAAAAAATCGGTTAATGCAATAAATTTTATTTCAGGGATTTCAATGCTGGGTGTTTTTGTTGGAAGTGCGGCCCTTATCATTATTCTTTCTGTGTTTAATGGTTTTGAGAACATTGTCCTTTCCATGTACAACACTTTTAGTCCCGAATTAAGGATCGAACCGGCTGAAGGAAAAGCCTTTGAGCCAGCCGATCCCCGATTCGTGAAGATCAGGGCTGATAATCGCATTGTAAATTACACCGAGGTATTGCAGGAGAAAGCGCTTATCAGATATGGTAAAAGCCAGTCGATAGCATTAGTCAAGGGCGTCAGCGAAGATTATATGAAAGGGCAGGTCAGCCTGGATTCAGCAATATCAAGCGGAAGCTTTACCCTGAGGGAAAAAGGTGAAAATTTCGCAGTAATTGGATCCGCAATACAGAACTATCTATCAGTTAATCTTAATGATGATTTCAGGCACCTTGACATTTATTCACCGCGAAAAAGCGCCGCAAATTCACTAAACCCAGCTGACGAATTTAACGTGATGTCTATACATCCTTCAGGGGTCTTTTCAGTGCAACAGGAATTTGATGATATGATGATTGTACCGATTGGCTTTGCACGCGAGTTGTTAGGAGAAGAAAGTAAAGTGTCGCTGATAGAAATCAATACAAAAGATGGCATTTCGGTAGATGATTTCCAGGAAGAGATCGCCGAGGTTCTTGGTAAGAACTTTATAGTTAAAAACAGAAGTCAGCAAAACCAGCTTTTATATAAAATTTTGAACTCTGAAAAATGGGCGATTTTCATGATACTTACCTTCGTATTGATCATTGCTATATTTAATATCATTGGATCTTTAACAATGCTGGTTATCGACAAGAAAAAAGATATTACTATTCTAAGCAGCCTGGGAGCCAATAATGCGTTAATTCGCGGCGTTTTTTTTATTGAGGGTATGATGATCTCAATGGTAGGGTGCGTTGTGGGAATGGCTGCCGGTTTAATATTCTGTCTTTTACAGCAACATTATGGATTCATCAAGATGGCAGGTGGCGGCCTTTTAATTGATTCATATCCAGTAGGTATAAAATGGACTGACTTTATCCTCGTTTTCGGAACAGTGTTACTTGTATCCCTCATCGCTTCAGCAATTTCGTCAAGGCTGAGTGTTAAAGACACCGGAAGTCTTCGGGAAGAACTGTAGTTTGCGAAAAAATTAGAGATTTCTATAAATACGCATCTTTTGAAAGGTAATTCTTAACATAATCGTCTACACCTTCTTCCAGTGTGTGAAAGTCTTTCGGATAACCCAGTGATTTCAACTTATCCATGGTAGCTTCAGTGAAATACTGATATTTTTCCCTTATATCTTCCGGGGTTGGAACAAACGAAATCTTTACTGGCTCGCCTAAAGCATAAAACGTGTTTGTAGCCAGGTCAAGAAAAGTCCTTGCAGTACCTGAACCCAAGTTATAAATGCCTGAATCTTTACGATGATGCATCAGGAAATATAGAACATCAATTACGTCTTTAACGTAAACGAAGTCGCGCATTTGTTCGCCATCCTTGAAATCCGGATTATGCGACTTAAACAGTTTCATTTCGCCGGTTTTTCGAATCTGGTTGTAAGTATGAAATATTACAGAAGCCATGCGCCCTTTGTGATATTCATTGGGGCCATACACATTAAAGAATTTTAAGCCTGCCCAGAAATATGGTTTTCTCTCCTGTGCCAAGGCCCATTTGTCGAAGTCATTTTTGGAATCGCCATAAGGATTTAAGGGATGAAGAAGAGAAATCTTGGATTCATCATCATCGTATCCATGTTCCCCCAAGCCATACGTTGCTGCAGAAGAAGCGTAAACCAATGGAAGACCAAATTCGACGCAGATGTTCCAAATGTTTTTGGTGTAATCAAGATTTAGCCTGTCGAACAGCTCTGTATCTGATTCAGTAGTATCTGTGCGAGCCCCGATATGAAACACAAACTGTACGAGCAACTGATTATCCCTAAGCCACTCTGGAAAAATATCCCGATCAATTTGTTTGGAGAAACGCTTCCCCTCGAAATTTCTATTTTTTTCTGCCTTTGAAAAATCATCGACTAATACAAGATCATAAAATCCCTCTTGGTTTAGCTTTTGTACTAAACAACTTCCTATAAATCCTGCTGCGCCAGTAATAATGATCATGTTGTATGTTGAATTTGATTATAAAAATAGGTTTTGCTTCGTTTCGGGGATAATGTCTTTCTTCAAAGCTTCCCCAAAAAATATTTCTACCGCTTTACGCCCCTCTTCACCAAGATCTACAGAATATTTATTGACATATAGTTCTATGTGTTTATACATCACTTCAGTACTCATTTCCTGCGCATGAGACTTTATAAAATCTAAGCCAGACAATGGGTTTTTGATGGCGAATCTTACGCTGCGCTGAATGACGTGATTGACTTTTTGCTTGATATCTTCCGGGAGATTTCGTTTGATCATAATTCCACCAAGTGGAATAGGGCATGACGTAAGCTTTTCCCAGTATTCTCCTAAATCTATGACTTTTAAAAGTCCCTTATCTTCGTAAGTGAATCGGTTCTCATGGATGATTACTCCCAGGTCGATACGGTTATTAATCAAAGCGAGTTCAATATCCGAAAACTTCATTTCAATTTTGTTACGAGCTTCCGGAAATGCCAGCCCCAAAAGGAAATTTGCTGTTGTGTATTTACCGGGTATTCCTACCTTCAGCTTCCCTATTCGGGATGCGAGACTTTCAATACCTTCACCCAATATAGACGGATCGTTGCAAATAAGTAAGGGACCTACACCAAAACCAAGTGCGCTACCGGAGTGCAATAAAACATAGTTTTCAGTAAGGTAGGCGTATGCGTGGTAACTTAGTTTCGTGATATCGAGTTCCGCCTTAAATGCTCTTTTATTAAGAGTTTCAACATCTTCGTAAAAGACTTCAAAGCTAAGACCCTCAGTATCTATTTTCTGATGAATCATCGCATCGAAAATAAAAGTGTCATTTGGACAAGGGGAAAATCCAAGGCTCAGTTTCATATTTCTAATAGGTTAATAATAGTCTCGTTAAGGTTTTTTATGGCGAGAGCTATATCCCACTTCTCACGATTACGGCGCTCAACATAATTCGAAACGGACCGGATCTGAATGCATGGTATTTCAGACTGGTTACATGCGTAAAAAAAAGCTGCGCCTTCCATACTTTCAATCTGCGGATTAAATCGGGATATAGCCTTTGCGATAGACAATTCATGGCCATGAACCTTGTTCACTGTAATAGCGGTGACTTCTTTAAGGTTTCCTGCTGTGAACCCAGGGTTTGGACGATCCGACTGTGAAGTTATTCCGAGACCTAAATTATCAAAGGAAAGGAAGTCTTCGCCGTCTTCTGCTCCCAGCTCTGCGAAGGTATCCTCTTTTACGAGGCAAACATCACCAAGCTTCAGGTTAAAGTCAAAACTGCCAGCGATACCTAGATTTATTGCCAAATCATACGAGGAATTAGCTAAGTGTCTGCCTGTTGAAAATGCAGTCGGTACCATGCCTGCTCCGGTAATGAGCGTTTTTATAGTATGCTTACCGATAGAATTTTCATCACAATTATTTTCTATCGAGAATTTAGACAGAAGGGGTTGAATCTCCGGCAGAGTAGCAGCAACAAGCAATAGCTTCATTGAGCAAAGTTACGCAAATCACTTAATTTGTACTTAAGGCAAGTTTTACTTTAAGTATATTTGCATTTTAATTATTGAACATGATTTATATTACCCGGAGAGAGAGGTTTAGTTCAGCACATAAGCTGTTCCGTGAAGAGTGGAGTGAAGAGAAAAATTTAGAAACTTTTGGGAAATGCTCAAATCCTAATTGGCATGGGCATAATTACGAATTATTCGTTACGGTTAAAGGAGAAATTAATCCGGAAACAGGATTTGTAGTCGATCTGAAAGAATTGAAAGCGATCATTACAGCGTATGTAACAAGCGAACTAGATCATAAAAATATTAATCTTGACGTTGATTTCATGAAAGGTAAGCTTGCTTCTACAGAGATTCTTGCTATAACTATTTTCGACAGACTCAAGCCGTATATAGACGAACAAGGAGCTCAATTACACAGTGTAAAGCTTTTTGAGACAGAAAACAATTCTGTAGAGTATTTTGGGGCATAAAATTTAAACGCATGGATCAGAAACAAGATATCAACGAGGAACAGATCGACGGATACGTTAAGATTGATCGGTATGATCAGACAAAAATTGATCGTATTGCGTCTCATTATGAAGCCATTTTATCAGATCTAGGAGAAGATCCGTCACGGGAAGGCCTTTTGAAAACTCCTGAGCGGGTTGCAAAAGCACTTCAATACTTAACTCATGGGTATGATTCTAAGCCGGATGAGATTCTTAGATCAGCCATGTTTAAGGAAGATTATAGCCAGATGGTTGTTGTGAAAGATATTGAGGTTTTCTCAATGTGCGAGCATCATATGCTTCCATTTTTCGGTAAAGCACATATAGCATATATTCCGAATGGACACATAGTTGGGTTAAGCAAACTTCCGCGAGTGGTAGATTCCTTTGCCCGTCGTCTTCAAGTCCAGGAGCGCCTTACGAATGAAATCCGCGATTGCATTCAGGATACCTTAAAACCTGCAGGTGTTGCGGTTGTTATTGAATGTAAGCACCTGTGCATGTCAATGAGGGGCGTTCAAAAGCAAAATTCGGTAACTACAACATCAGCCTTTACGGGAGAATTTGCAAATGAAACTACCCGTAGTGAATTCCTAAAGCTTATAACGTCTAATCTTAGCTAAATCATTAAATCTACTATATGAAGTCTTATTTGTTTCCTGGGCAGGGAGCCCAGTTTGTAGGGATGGGAAAAGATTTATACGACCATTCAGAACGAGCTAAAAGTTTATTTGAGAAAGCAAATGAAATTCTAGGTTTCAGAATCACGGACATTATGTTCAACGGGACTGAAGAGGATCTTAAGCAAACCAAAGTTACCCAACCAGCAATCTTCCTTCATTCTGTAATTCTTGCAACTGAGCTTGGAAACGATTTTCGTCCGGATATGGTTGCGGGACATTCGTTAGGTGAGTTTTCAGCTCTTGTATCTGCTGAGGCAATAAGCTTTGAAGATGGTTTGCGCCTTGTAAGTGCGAGGGCCAATGCCATGCAAAAAGCATGTGAAATAAGACCATCGACCATGGCAGCAATACTTGGACTAGATGATTTTACAGTCGAAGATATCTGCCAGAGAGTAAGTGAAATTGTAGTTCCTGCTAATTATAACTGTCCTGGACAATTGGTGATTTCCGGCACTATCGAAGGCGTTGACAAAGCCTGCGAACTTTTAACGGCCGCAGGTGCCAAACGGGCATTGAAATTAAATGTTGGTGGTGCATTCCATTCGCCGCTTATGGAGGCCGCCCGTGTAGAGCTTCAGGCTGCGATTGAAGCAACGGATATAAAGGAGCCGATTTGCCCCGTTTATCAAAACATCGATGCAAAGCCTTACAAAGATGTGTCGAGTATAAAACACAATCTCATTGCTCAGCTAACGGGTGCGGTACGCTGGACCCAGACAGTTGAAAAGATGTTAGAGCATGGCGCCACGTCCTTCACAGAAGTGGGTCCGGGCAGCGTGTTGCAGGGGCTTGTCAGGAAAGTTAACAGGGCTGTTGAAACGAGCAGCGCATCCCTGAGCTAAATCTGTTAATATCGGAAAGGGCATAGTCTTTGTGCTTTTTTGAGTTTTTATTTCGTTATTTAACTCCAAAATCTTTGAGCGGAAATTTTAAGATTCGATTACTCTTATTAATGCTGGCCATTGGCTTTGCATGCACCGCCTTAACAATTGATTTTACTATAAATAAGCTAGAGGTTCTCCACCTCGACGGACAAAAGATTGAAAGACGCCTTCACAGAAAGGAAGAGTTCGTAAAAGAGTTCGTTAATAATCCCGCGAATCGCGACTCACTTCGGAATATTACGAAAAATGAAGTCTGGGCTCAATATGCAATAAAGGAATTAAGCGAGAAAAGAAATATCTATATACAGACCTTTGAATCAGGGAAGCTTAAGTTTTGGAGTGGAATTAAGATCATTCTGGAGACCGATACTCTGCTTAAGGAGGGCTCAACGTTTATTCCCTGGGAAAATGGCTACTACGAAGCGATAAAAAAGTCAGAGGGCAAGTTCTCAGTAGTTTGTTACATCCCGGTCATGGCGAAATATCCATACCAGAATGAATATCTCAAAAATGAATTTGCACGCGAACTCATTCAGTCTGAAAACCTTGAAATTGCGGGATTGAATGATAATGATGTATATAATATCCGGAATGTAAGCGGAAAATATCTCTTCTCAGTTAAGCTTAAACCTAACGTAACCAATACTTTTTATACATCTCTGGAATTATGGATGTGGGTATTGTCAATGATCTTCGCATTTATCTTCGTTACTCAGCTTTGCACAGGTATCGCGAATAGAGGAAAAGTGAGAACTGCAACACTATTGCTAGCAGTCTTTATTCTATTCTTCCGCCTGATGGATCTTGAATTCAGATGGTTCGCAAACCATTTTGATATCGAGATATTTAATCCAAAATATTACGCCTCAAACTATTTTTCTCCCTCGCTGGGCGAGTTCCTTTTAAATGTGCTGTCATTTACGTGGGTACTTGCTTTTATACACTCTTACCGGTTTCAGATCCTGAAAACAGAAGAACCGTTAGGAAAACTGTTGAGCTGCATTATTTTCGTTCTTGTTGGCTTTATTGTATGCGCTATTGCCTTTGCCACAAATGATGCGTTTTACGGACTTGTCACTAATTCCAACATAAGCTTTGATGTGACAAACGTGTTAAATTCAAACTGGTTGAGCTGGGTAGGAATTCTGATTTTTGGATTCTCGACGCTAAATCTTTATCTGATAATTGACTCAGCCATCGCTATTTCTGATTCCTTAGCTCTAAACAATAAAGAACGTCTTTTCATGTTCGCTGGGGGCCTTTTTGTAATATTCATCGATCGCGTTTTCTTCTCCGACTTTAATATTTTCTTTTTTCTTTTCGCAATGATACTGCTCATTTCCGGATGGGCATACTACCGGTATAATGGTAAGTTTAATCCCGGGGCATTTGTGATTTGCTTACTCCTGTTCGCAGTAATAGGATCTTTAAAATTATCAAGGTTTCAGTTTCTGAAGGAACGCGAAAGCCGTAAAATTTTGGCTGCAAAGCTTGAATCTTCAGGAGATCCTAACGCTGTGCTTCTGTTTTTTAACATCGAAAAAGAGATTCTTGAGGACAAATTCGTCATAGACTATTTTAAGAATCCTTTGGCAAGTCAGGGAGCTTTAAATAACCGGCTTGTTAAATTATATATGGCCGGCTATTTATCGAGATATGATTTTGCGGGATATGAATATGATGAACGCGATATGTTTTTTAAGGGAGATGGGGGTATCGCTTTATCAAGCTTTAAAAACCTTGTTTTGAAAGGATCAGTTAAAGTGTCGGAATATTTTTACAGGAAGAATAATACTTTTGGCTTTCAGCATTATTTTGCTCTGCTGCCTGTTAGAGATAGCTCCAATGTACTCGGCACACTCGTTTTGGAACTAACTTCCAAGAGGCACGATCAGATGGGCGCATTTCCGGAACTCCTGGTCGACGGGAAAATTAAGGAGGACGTACAACTTAAGGATTATTCATACGCGTATTATAACGACGGACTTCTCCTAAATCAGCATGGCAAATATGTCTATAATCTTCGCAGCATAGATTTCAAGGGTAAAGTAAAAGATTTTGTATTCGTCAACAACATTGATGACGGGAAGAGGTATAATCATTTGATTTACCAGGCAAATCAGCGCAAGTTAATTGTGATAAGTAAGGAGGTAAACAATCTTCTAACGCAATTGGCTTCTGCATCGTTCATATTTCTAGTGCTATTATTTTTCGCGATGCTGGTTTATGTATTGCAATGGCTTTGGTATAGTGTCCAGAATTATGATATCAGGTTCAGAAACTTCCGGTGGAACTATCTGATCACCACAAACAGGATGCTGTATAAAACCAGGATTCAATTTTCAATGGTTTCCGCGGTAGTAGTCACTTTGCTTATCACGGGCCTTATCACCTATTATAATATTAGCCAGCAATACCGGCAGCAGCAGGAGGAAACAGTTCTCGATAAAATCACAAAAATATCTGCTGGCTTCAATAAGCAGCTTCTTGAGAACGATATCCTGGCAGGAAATGAGCAGGCCGAATTGGCTTTTAATACCTACGCAGACGTAAATGGTGCTGACCTTAATTTATTCGATCTGGAAGGGAAATTGATACATTCAACACAACCCAAGATATACGAAAATGGCTTAATTGCCAGGAGGATGAATTCCCTATCCTATCTATATTTAAATCGTCTTCAAAAGTCAGAATATATCAACACTGAACAAATAGGTGATTTGACTTTCCTTGCTGCGTATGTTCCGTTGAGAAACAGTAAAAATGAGCCTATAGCATATCTCGGCTTGCCTTACTTTTCGAATGAACGAGATTATGAAGATCGAGTAGGTCTCTTTTTGAATGCGCTTTTGAATGTTTACGCACTCGTGTTTGTTGCAATCGGTTTCTTCGCCGTATTCGTAGCCAATCGTATTACCACTCCCCTTACGATGGTGCAGAAAAGTTTGAGCGAAACTAAGATCGGTCGTAAAAACGAACCGATCCTTTGGAAAAGAAATGATGAAATCGGCAATCTGATAAAAGAGTATAATACGATGATTGCTGCATTGGAAGAGAGCGCACAGAAACTAGCAAGATCTGAACGCGAGAATGCGTGGAGAGAAATGGCTAAGCAGGTTGCCCACGAAATAAAAAATCCATTGACTCCTCTCAAGTTAGGAGTTCAGTTGCTTGATCGGTCGTGGAAGGAAAAAGATCCCAATTTTGATGCGAAGTTTGAGAAATTCAGTAAGTCGTTCATAGAACAAATTGAGAGCTTATCCCATATCGCTTCTGAATTTTCCAATTTTGCAAAGATGCCTGAGATTGTACTCAATATAGTCGATTTAAAGGAAGTGCTCAGCCAGTCTGTGGAACTATATATTCAATCGGAACATACTACGATAAAATTCGATGACAATTGCGACCGCGATGTTTCGGTTAGAGCTGACAGAGATCAGCTTTTGAGGTGCTTTAATAACCTGATAAAAAATGCTATCGAAGCCCGGCAGGATAATGTGGATAGTGTTGTTGATGTTGTAATGTATTGTCAGGAAAACCAGGTTTTGGTTGAGATTCGGGACAATGGCTCTGGTATTCCGGAAGCACTGGGTCAGAGTATATTTACACCTAACTTCACGACTAAAAGTTCCGGTACAGGACTAGGACTGGCGTTTGTTAAGCAGGCGATCGAGAATATTGATGGAAGTATAAGCTTCAATACCTTTCCTGGAAAAGGAACTACATTCTTTATTAGAATTCCAATGGTTAATAGTTAGTTTAGAGTTGAAAATCTTTTATCATCACTGAAACAAAATCGATTCAATGACATTAATGTTGATGACCTGAGCAACATCGTTTTACAGATATGCATGAAGTAACCAAATTCTCCGGGAAACCTTATACTAACATTAGTTT
>JAZKIH010000172.1:0-1943 GCA_040384965.1 Bacteroidota bacterium
TCGCCATACTTCCCATGCTGTAATTGCATGATCACCCATTTACTCATTTCGCTGATGCTAGAATTGATGCCGCCGGCAGAATTTCCAAATTCAAAACGATCGCGGGCAATTACCTTTACCTTTCCATCTACTACAGCGTGGGCACCAATTACATTTGACTTATCTTTAAGTCGGTTAAACGACGAAGCACTTTTAACCATCCCTAACGGCCGCATGATCCTTTCTTCGACAAACTCTTCCCATGGTTTGCCCGAAACCCGTGCAACGACCTCCCCGGCTACCATATATAAAAGGTTATCATAATCATATTTAGTCCTGAAGCCCGAAACAGGTTTCAAATACCGCAGGTTATGAATGATGTCCTTCATTGTAAAACTGTTCTGCCCGGGCCAGAACATCAGGTCGCCGGCACCTAAACCTAATCCGCTGCGATGGGTTAAAAGATCTCTAATAGTAAATTCTTCGGTAACGTGGGCATTATACATCCTGAATTCGGGAATGTATTCTATTACCGGGTCATCCCATTTCAGCTTTCCCTCATCGACTAAGATTCCTAGCGTAGCAGCAGTAAAAGCCTTGCTATTGGATGCAATGCCAAATAAAGTGTTTTCGTCCACCTTTTCCGGCGACTCAAGCGAGCGTACACCGTATCCCTTCGAATGGATAACTTTTCCATCCTTGATAATTGCGACGGCGACACCCGGCACATCAAAGATTTTTAGGGTGCGCTCTGCCAAAATATCTATTTCGCCGGAGGTTAATGCCTGGGCCGATGCGATTGAAGCAGAACCCATGAACAATAAAAGGATGGAGATATAATGATTGACTTTCTTCATAAAACAAGATAATACAAAATATTTTAAGTGACACTTCTGCCCGTCTCATAACACACCTAAATAATATTCCATATTTCCTGCTTCAAGTCCTTCTTCTCATTTCCTTATATTATCGCTAAATTGCAGGTATGATAACATCTTCCAGAATTTGGCTTATTACCGGCGTTTCCGGTGGGCTGGGTCGTGCTCTTGCCCTTGAGGCAGCTCAAAATGGTGATATTGTTTTTGGCACCCTAAGGAAACCGGGGCAGGCAGAAGAATTTACTGACCTTGTTCACGGCAAAACTTTTGGGATCCAGCTGGATGTAAACAAGCATGATCAGATTGGGCCCGTTCTTACACATATACTTGACCAGTTCGGAAGGATTGATGTACTGGTTAATAATGCTGGCTACGGACTATTTGGCGCTGCAGAAGAAGTAAGTATGAGCGAGGCACGCGAGCAGATGGAAACCAATTTTTTCGGTGCGCTGGCGGTTACTCAGGCGGTACTCCCTGTGATGAGAAGCCAGAGATCAGGCCATATCCTGCAGATTTCTTCTATTGCCGGCCTGAGTTCTAATCCAGGTCTCGGACTTTACAATGCGAGTAAATTTGCACTCGAAGGATTTACAGAAGCCCTTTATCTGGAGACGAAAGACCTGAACATCAGGGTAACATTGGTAGAGCCCGGCCCTTTCAGGACAGATTGGGCAGGCGCCTCATCTGTGAGGTCAGCCCGGGTTATTCCCGATTATGATGCTATTGCAGGGGAAAGGATTCGCGCCATTAACGGCATGAGCGGTAAACAGCCTGGAGATCCTGCAAAAGCTGCTAAAGCCATTATTGCTGTTGTTTATAGTGATAAACCTCCTCTGAGGCTTGCTTTGGGCAAGGTCGCCATCGATGTAATAAGGAAGAAGATCGCCCTTCTCGAAAGAGAGCTTAATGAATGGGAGCAGCTAAGCGCGGATACAGGTTTTGAGGAGTGACCGGAAGATGTCCGAAGTCGGAAGTCTGAGTATAGCGGATAAACACCAGATGAAGAAACAAAATCGTAACTTAATAAGTTACCTCAGACCTCAGACCTCAGACCTCAGACCTCAGACCTCAGACCTCAGACCTCAG
>JAZKIH010000173.1:0-36097 GCA_040384965.1 Bacteroidota bacterium
AATGATCCGTAAAGCTATCTCACCACGATTTGCAATAAGTATTTTCTTAAACATAGATTTTTGTCGGTATAAGTGTACTACAAGTTAAGGAGCTCTTTATAAACCCCTTATTCCCGTTTATTGATTATGCCGGTTCAACCAGAAATAAAGGTTGATCATATTCAACCGGGCTTGCATTATCAACCAGTATTTTCACAATACGACCGCTAACCTCAGACTCGATCTCATTAAAAAGCTTCATTGCCTCAATAATACAAAGCACCTGACCAGATTTGATTTCGTCACCTACATTTACAAACAAAGGCTTATCCGGGCTTGAAGACCGGTAAAATGTTCCAATCATCGGAGACTTAACAGTAATATAGTTAGATGTTTCGTCCTTTGCCGGAGCTGGCGCAGTAGCCGGACTACCTGCTGCAGCAGGGGCAGCCGCTTGCGGAGTTGCGATAATATGTTGCGGAGTCTGCGCTGGCGCTGAGGTAACATACGTTGGCGCCTGATTGGTCTTTATGGTAATTTTAAACTCTTTCTGCTCAATTGACACTTCATTTACTCCAGATCTGGAAACAAACTTGATGAGTTCCTGAATTTGTTTAATATCCATTTTTTATAGTTTAGTTTTCGATTAGTCTAAATTTATAATAATAATTCCATGTTGTGAACCAGAATTTCGAAAGTTAAAAGTACAGTATCACTTTTAACTTTCAATCCGATACTTATGGATTCTGGGTTGTTAATTATTTAATAAGCCCATTTCAAATAAACGGAACCCCACGTAAATCCTCCCCCGAACGCTGCAAGAATAAGATTGTCGCCCTTTTTGAGCTTGCTTTCCCATTCCCATAAACACAACGGAATAGTACCGTTGGTTGTGTTGCCATATTTTTCAATGTTGATCATAACTCTATCAGGGTCAATACCTGTGCGGTTACTGGTAGCATCTATGATTCGCTTATTTGCCTGGTGAGGTACAAGCCATGCAATGTCATCTGCTGTGAGGTTATTTCTGTCCATCACATCAGCTGCGACGTCTGCCATATTGGTAACAGCAAATTTGAAAACCGCCTGACCTTCCTGAAACAGATAATGTTCATCATTATCAACCGTCTCGTGGCTTGCGGGCCTCAAAGAACCGCCTGCTTTCTGATGCAGATATGGACCTCCAGCGCCGTCACTTTTCAATATAGAATCAATAACTCCGTAGCCATCAGTATTCGGTTCCAGTAACACAGCTCCACAGCCGTCGCCGAAAATGATACAACTTTTACGGTCTTTATAATTGATAATGGATGACATTTTATCGCCGCCCACAACTAATACTTTTTGATGTTTACCGGCTTCAATGAATTGAGACCCGGTAGCTAAACCAAATAAAAAACCCGAACACGCAGCGTTCAGGTCGTACCCCCAGGCATTAATAGCGCCGATTTTATGGGCCAGGACATTGGCTGTGGCAGGAAACATCATATCTGGCGTGGTAGTACAGAAAATAATCAGATCAATTTCTGACGCACTAATACCGCGTTTTTTAAGTAATCCATTCACGGCGATGACTGCCATGTCCGATGTTCCGAGGTTGCCTTTTAGAATGCGACGTTCTTTAATGCCCGTGCGGGTGGTGATCCACTCATCATTCGTTTCCACCATGCCCTCCAGTTCTTTATTCGTTAAAATATATTCTGGTACGTAGCCATCAACGGCTGTTATTGCAGCATGGACTTTTGACATAATATTTTGGAATAATTATTTAAAAGCTTCTTTGATCTTATCGACAAATTGAGCCTCAATCATCGTTCGGCAAAGGAGGACCATATTTTTGATTGCTTCCGGACTGGAAATGCCGTGACCTATTAAAACAGGCGCATTAACCCCGAGAATAGGGCTTCCCCCATATTGCTCGTAATTAAACCTGTCAAAAAACTCATCTTTGAAGCCTTTTTTGAGAGTGAGAATATAAAAAGTTTCGGCTAGTTTAAGCATCACATTCCCTGTAAATCCATCGCAAACAATAACATCTGCTTTATCATTGAACAGATCACGGCCTTCAATGTTTCCAACAAAATTCAAGTTGGTTTTCTGAAGCAGCGGAAAAGTAGCTTGGGTAAGCACATTTCCTTTTTCTTCTTCCTCACCAATGTTCATTAGTGCGACTTTCGGATTTTGGACGTGGTAAACATGCTCAGCATAAATGCTTCCCATAATACCAAACTGTGCAAGTACATCGGGTTTACAATCTGCATTGGCACCAACATCCAGCATGATACCGAAGCCGGATTTTAATTTAGGAACATTAGTAGCGATTGCAGGACGTATTACTCCGGCTACAGGCTTTACACTAAACATAGCTCCAACAAGCATAGCGCCGGTATTTCCCGCAGAGGAGAAAGCGTCGATTTGCCCGTCTTTAAGATGTTGGAAGCCTAAGCTTATGCTGGAATTTGGTTTTTGAAGTACAGCTTTCGCTGCATGTTCGCCCATACCAATCATCTCTGTGGTATGAACATAATCAAAAACATTAGGGTCGATCCCGTTTTCAGAGATCAATGGTAAGGCTTGGTCTTTATCGCCAAAAAGAACAATCTTTTGACTTGGCAATAAGGCTTTTTGGGCTTCTATAGCTCCCAAAACTGTTGCTTTGGGAGCGAAATCTCCGCCCATTATGTCTAAGCCAATCTTCATTTCTGAGAGATCTTAGGCTACAGACGTATTTTCAATGACCATTTTTCCGTTGTAATATAAGTTGCCATCAACTGTATATGCACGGTGAGGTAAATGTACTGCACCTGTAGTTTGACAGGTAGTTAAACCTGGAGCCACAGCTTTATAGTGTGTTCTTCTTTTATCTCTTCTCGATTTAGAGATTTTCCGTTTTGGATGTGCCATCTTTTCCTATGTATTAATTTACTTTTTAATATTTTTTAATGCTTCCCAGCGAGGGTCAATATTTTTTGTTTCTTCACTTGAGCCGCCCGAAAGCTGCCTTAGTTTTTCGATCATCTCCTGATCGCACCATTCTGTATTGCCTTCATCACCGCAACGATTAATATAAGGCACTGCAAGATTAATATATTCATAAATCAATGAAGCTACATTGATTTCATTCTCATTTTTTGTCAGAACAATGATCTCTTCAGTGTCTTCCTCAAGATCTACATTGCCCGTAAACTTTGCTATCTGACGTTCGTCTATCTCTACCTGATATGGATAGTCGCCCAGACAAACATCACAACCTAACATCATTTGCCCTGAGATGCGAAAATGGAGAATCATCATAGTCTCCTGTTTCTCTAGTCCCAGATCAACTTTCAGCTTTCCGCTCTTTACCAGGGAATACTCAAATTCACTGAAAAATGAGTCATCAACTTCGAATTCGAATTCGTGAATTCCAAGTTTTAGTCCGGTATACGGAATGCTGTATTGTGTCAATGATTTCAAAGCACGCCAATTGAGCCTGCAAATTTACGAAAATTTATTAAGTTGGGAAACAGTTTTTGAAAGTTGTGGACAGACAGTATCGGCCTTATTGAATTTGTCGCTTTAACACTCGGTTTGGGCACGAATTCGACCCCGATTATTGAGCGATTAATCCCGGTCTTTCGAAAATTTGCTAAGCTTTAGAGGATTTGAGGTGAGCGATACACTTTCTCTACGGCGCTCGACGATATTTATGGCTGTAAACAGCGCTTCCCTAAATGAGCTTTCAGAAGCCAGATTTTTACCTGCAATATCATAGCCCGTGCCATGATCGGGTGATGTGCGCACAACAGGCAAACCAGCTGTAAAGTTCACTCCATTGTGAAAAGCAACCTGTTTAAAAGGAATGAGTCCCTGATCGTGATACATTGCGAGAACTGCGTCGAATTGGGCATAGGTGTGAGCAGCAAAGAAACCGTCTGCTGCATAAGGGCCGAAAGCGAAAATACCCTGAGCATTGGCTTCCGCTATGGCGGGAATAATTATTTCAAGTTCTTCCTTGCCTATCAATCCATTATCTCCGGCATGAGGGTTTAGCCCGAGAACCGCAATTTTCGGTTTTTGAATCCAAAAGTCTTTTTTTAAACTCTCATTCATGAGCGCAAGTTTGGAAACAATCTTTTCTACACTTATCTTTTCGGGTATGTCCTGTACTGGAATATGTCCGGTTACAACACCAACCCGGATATCTTCACTTACCAGAAACATGAGCGAGTCTGCTCCATTTGTTTTTGCCTGTATGTATTCTGTATGACCGGCAAACTGAAAATTCTCGCTTTGGATATTATGCTTATTTATTGGAGCGGTTACGAGTGCATCGGTGTTTCCGGCGATCAGGTCATCAAGTGCTCTCTCAAGAGAAATGAAAGCGTATTTGCCACCTGTCTCTGTGGTCATTCCTAATTCTATCTTAACGTCTTCTTCCCAGCAATTGATCATGTTCGCCCGCTTATGCTGAGCCATCGATGCATTGCTGATTACGTTGAAATTAAACTCATTAATGTCCATAGTTTTCCGATGGAACGAGGCAACCTTAGTGTGGCCATATACTATAGGAATACAATAGTCAAGGACGCGGTTGTCCATCAAGGTCTTTATGATTACCTCCAACCCGATACCGTTTACGTCGCCTATGGATATACCAATTTTTATTTTCTCGCCCATGCGTTTATCTACATTCCATTAATACTCGCAAATTAAGGACTTTAATCGCAATCTACAAGATGAGCTGATGAGGAGGCTTCAGCCGTCAATTGAAATTTCCGTAGATTTGTTTCAAACAAATCTCCATGAGCTTAGTTAAGGCAAAAAAACACCTCGGCCAACATTTTTTGACGGATAAAAATATTGCTGAGAAAATTGTAAACAGCCTTAAATCGACGGATCAGTATAAGGATGTTCTCGAAGTTGGCCCTGGTATGGGAATCTTATCAGACTTCTTGCTTGTTAAAGATCATCCCCAGGCGCACTTGATAGATATCGACACGGAATCGTTTAATTTTTTAAAGAAAAAGTATCCATTGCTTGGAGAACGCTTAATAAACGGGGACTTTCTGGAGCTTGATTTTAAAAGTGTCTTTTCCGGCAAGCTTGGCATAATCGGTAACTTCCCGTACAATATATCTTCCCAAATACTTTTTAAAGTTTTGGACAATCGGGATCAGGTTATAGAACTTGTGGGAATGTTTCAAAAGGAAGTAGCTGAAAGATGCGCAGAGAAACCGGGAAGTAAGGAGTATGGTATACTGAGCGTGTTTTTGCAGGCATTCTATAAGGTCGAGTACTTATTTTCTGTAAAACCTGGAGTATTTAATCCGCCGCCAAAGGTTACCTCAGCGGTGATACGTCTTACACGTAACGAAGTAGAAAAACTGGATTGTGACGAGAAATTATTTTGGCAGGTTGTAAAAGCGGGCTTTAATCAGAGAAGAAAGACTTTGCGGAATGCGCTGTCCTCGTTGGCAAGTAAAGATTCTATGCCGGATGATCCTCTACTCGAACTGAGGGCAGAAAGGCTCAGTGTAAATGACTTTGTCAGGCTAACGAATTTGGTTAGCGTTTCACGATAAAATCTAATGATTAAAAAAATACTTATAGCTGACCAACTTCACCCGGCTTTTAAGGAAGAAGCGGAGAAGTTGGGTTATGAATGTGACGACAGGCCGCTTATTACCCGCGCGGAAACAATAAGCATTCTTAGAAATTACACGGGTATAGCGATACGCACGAAATTTTTGATCGATAAAGAAATTATTGACGCCGGAACCAATCTGAAATTTATAGCTAGGGCAGGAGCGGGAATGGATAATGTTGATGAGGAATACGCGGTATCGAAAAGTATTGCCTGTATAAATGCTCCGGAAGGAAACAGGGATGCTGTTGGCGAGCATGTGATTGGAATGTTATTAAGCCTGCTTAATAATTTAAGAAATGGAGATCAGCAAATTCGTAACGAAATCTGGGATCGGGAAGGAAACAGAGGTTGGGAATTAAAAGGCAGAACCGTTGCAATTATTGGATACGGAAATAACGGAAAAAGCCTTGCTCAAAAGCTTTCAGGTTTTGAAGTGAATGTGATAGCTTACGATAAATACAAAACTGGTTTCAGCGATAATTATGCGATGGAAGTGAGTATGGAACAAATTGTTAAGCATGCTGATATTCTAAGCTATCATATTCCGCTGACGCGGGAAACCCGACAGCTATTTAATGATGAGTACCTCTTTCATTTCAAGAAACCAATAGTTTTGCTTAATGCTTCCCGGGGCGAAATTGTTAATACACAAGCCGTGATTAAAGGCTTGAAATCTGGAAAAATAATTGCGGCGGGACTGGATGTTTTGGAAGTTGAGAAATTCCCTGAACTATCAGAACAACCCTGGTTTGAAGAACTTAAAGAGAACAACCGGGTAATATTAAGCCCTCATGTTGCCGGCTGGAGTGTTGAATCTTATCGCAAGATCTCGGAAGTGCTTGCAGAGAAGCTCAAGTCAATATAAACTATTCATTTGGCTGACAAATCACACCAGATCGTCATTATTTAGGA
The DNA here is from genome assembly GCA_040384965.1 of Bacteroidota bacterium. GTDB lineage: Bacteria > Bacteroidota > Bacteroidia > Sphingobacteriales > Sphingobacteriaceae > Daejeonella. The sequence continues at coordinate 6,521 of JAZKIH010000173.1, forward strand.
ATACGGCATTCTACATTAATCTGATTGTCATGATAAGAAGCCCCCGGGTTAGGGATTGAAGCGGAAATCCTGTTGTCCCGAAGGGCAAAAGATTGAAGCGGAAAGCCCGGCGCCGCACAACGGCGCAACCCACAAATTAAAATTAAATCTTACAACAGATCTTACGATCAACTATTAAATTAACTTCATGCAGACTTGCGATGTTTGCGTTCTAATCGACTATTAAACTTCGCAAGTCGTCCTACTACCCTTATTTTATAATTGAATTTGGAAATCTAAAATCAAAAATATTATCTTCGTATTGATACGAGCAAGACTATATTGGCTTATGCCGACATAGTCTTGTTTGTTTTTATAGACATTACCATAAAATCGAGAGAGACATGACGGACGTAACATATTACACCCAGGAAGGATTAGATAAATTAAAAGAAGAACTTCATCAGTTAAAGACCGAAGGCCGGTCGCAAATATCAAAGGCAATAGCCGAGGCCAGAGATAAAGGCGATCTTTCAGAGAACGCCGAATACGATGCTGCAAAAGAAGCGCAGGGGCACCACGAGTCGAAAATATCAAAGCTAACTAACGTTCTTGCTAACGCGCGGTTAATTGACGAGTCGAAGCTCGACACATCAAAAGTATTGGCTCTGTCTATCGTTAAGATTAAAAATATTCAAAATGGCGCGAGTATGACTTATCAGCTTGTTTCAGAGACTGAAGCTGACCTTAAGTCTGGCAAAATTTCCGTTAAATCACCGATTGCGCAGGGATTGCTGGGTAAGTCTGTTGGAGATAAAGTTGAAATTTTGGTTCCGGCCGGCACAATCGAGTTTGAAATAGTTGAAATAAGCAGATAAATATCCCTAATATGGCATCTATCTTCTCAAAAATTGTAGCCGGAGAAATACCTGCTCATAAAGTTGCAGAAACAACGCAGTATTTGGCTTTTCTGGACATAAATCCGCTTGTGGAAGGTCATGTTTTGGTAATCCCGAAAGTCGAGATCGATTACTTATTTGATATGGACAGCGAAGGCTATGTGGGGCTCATGATGTTTGCGCAGATCGTCGCAAAGGGATTGAAAAAAGCGATCCCTTGTGAGCGGATAGGTGTAACTGTTATTGGAACAGAAGTTCCGCACGCACATATTCACCTCATCCCTATGAACACTATGGATGATATGAACTTTAGCCGCCCAAAATTGAGTCTTAGTGAGGAGAGGTTAATAGAGCTTGCTGATCAGATCAGGGAACAATTTTAATCTGAAGTCCGAAGTCGGAAGTCTGATGCAGGTCTACCCAACTTATTCATATCCGTTTAGTTCAGACGTCGGGTCTCAGGCTTCAGACATCATTCCTACTTAATTCTTTTCACATTATCTTTCGCAAAAGCATCCCATCCGGAATAGCTTTTTTTGTCGCCCGAAGTTGTTATTTTCTGGAATGAATGGCAGACTGCAACGGCCAGACCATCGGTTGCGTCGAGAAACTCGGGGGTTTCGGTAAATTTTAATAAAGTTTTGAGCATTGCACTAACCTGCTCTTTTGAAGAATTTCCGTTTCCAGTGATCGATTGCTTGATCTTTCTCGGAGAATATTCAAATATTGGAAGGTTTCTGGATAATGCCGCAGCCATCGCAACTCCCTGAGCCCTGCCAAGTTTTAACATAACCTGAATATTTTTTCCGTAAAAAGGAGCTTCGACAGCCAGGCAATCCGGATTATACTGGTCGATTAGTATGACAGTTTTTTCAAATATGTGTTTCAGTTTGTGGGGATGATCATCCAAATGGTCAAGCTTTACGACACCCATACATAAGAGATCAATGTTGCTCTTTACCTCCTTCACGATCCCGTATCCCATGATACTTGTTCCCGGGTCTATTCCCAGAATAATCCTTTCCTTCGACTTCTCTTTTAGCATCCCTCAATATTAGTGATTTGCCGTCAAAGCTGTTCTAAAATTTAGATTAGGCAAAGGTTTTTCTTAACATTGCAGAAAGAAATCAATTGAATCCCCGCGCAAAGAAAATTTTAAGCATCATAATCAAGATCATCATTCTGGTGCTTGCATTTTGGTTTATTTTTCAGAAGCTTAGTAATAATCAAAATATCAGCAATTTCAGATTGCTTACAGCCTCGCTTTCACCGGCAAGTGTCTGGACGATAGTGATAACACTTTTTCTTTTAATGCTATTAAATTGGTTTCTCGAAGCACTGAAATGGAAATATCTGTTGCGGAATGTGGAGAAGATCAGCACCTGGAGAGCAATAGAATCTGTTTTTTGCGGCCTCACCTGGGCAGTTTTTACACCAAATCGAATTGGTGAATACGGCGGGCGGGTATTTTTTCTTTCGCCCCGTAAACGAATTATCGGCGTAATATCTATGGGTGTGGGAGCTGTCGGGCAAATGGTTGTTACTAATGTTCTAGGATCGCTTGCTTTACTATGGTTTGTTGGGAGTTTTATTCCTCTCAATATTATTGTCAGTTTTGCACTAACATTTTTGGTCGCAATATTTTGCAGCTTCTTTTTGCTATTCTATTTTAATATACAGTTGGTTGATGGACTGCTTGCGAAGGTGAAATTTATTAAGCCGTTCAGACGATTTTTTCGAATACTTGGAAAATATAAAAAAGCTGATTTGCTGCAGGTGTTGACTTATTGTGTCGCCAGGTTCACTGTTTTTACTACACAATATTGTCTCATCATAAATCTCCTTATTCCTGAGATTCCTATTATTTCAATGATCTTGATTCTCTTTATTTTGTTTTTTATTCAATCGGCTTTACCGTCACTTGATATTTTTGATGTTGGTGTACGAGCGTTAACGGCTACTTACTTTTTTGGATTTCTTACAAATCAGGAAGTTGCGATAATGGCTGCGACTGCGTGTATTTGGCTTGTAAACTTGATTATTCCTGCTATTCTGGGCTCCTTCTTTGTACTAAAACTCAATTTCTTTGGTAACACTCGTAGCTAGTATCCTAACTGGATGCCTCACCTTCTTTTACATAGTTATGATACTATACCTTAAAAAGGGTTGGGGAAATATCCAATATTTTAGGGCTTCGGATAAAAAGCCGGTGACTTTTGTGAGTATTCTGATTGCCGCCAGAAATGAGGAAGATAAGATAGAAAAGACGATTCGGGACATTCTGGCTCAAAATTACCCTGTAGATTTATTTGAATTGATTATTGTGGATGATCATTCAACCGATCGAACCTCTGAAATTATTTCTTCCTTTGCCTCATCCGGAGTTAAGCTGATAAAGCTAAATGAGTCTGAAATATTAAATTCTTACAAGAAGAAAGCCATTACTGAGGCGATTAATATTTCGCGCGGTGAACTGATAATCACTACTGATGCAGATTGCAGGATGAATCAACGCTGGCTTGAAACTATTGTAGCATATTATGAATCAGGAAATTATAATTTAATTTCTTCACCCGTAACATATTTTGAAGAAAGGAATGCTTTTGAAGATATGCAGACCCTCGAATTTCTTTTTCTTATCGGCCTTGGTGCAGCTGGTATAGGTAACAAGATGCCTGCAACCTGCAATGGCGCTAATCTTGCTTACCGCAAAGACATCTTTATAAAATTAGATGGCTTTAAAGGAATTGATCAATTAGCTTCAGGCGACGACGAACTATTCCTTCATAAGGTAGCATCAGCTTATCCCGGAACCATAGGTTTCTGCAAATCGCATGAGGCGATAGTCTATACTCACGCAAAGGAAACCTTAAGGGATTTTATTCAACAACGAAAGCGCTGGGCTTCAAAGAGTACGCGGTACAAAAATAAGAGCATCATATTTTTGGGGCTGGCTGTGTGGCTGTTCAATTTGTCGTTTATAATAAACTTTATTGCAGGATTTATAGATCCCGCTTTTTGGACATTGGGCTTAATCACTTTGCTTATAAAGATGTTTATTGAGATACTGTTTCTATTTCCCCTCTGCTCATTTGCCCAACGAAAAACATTATTATTATATCAGCCTATCTCATCTGTCGTTCACATCATCTATCTGGTTTTCATCGGTATCGCAGGCAACTCAGGAAAGTATAAGTGGAAGGACCGGATGGTAAGATGAAAGGTGTTATAGACTGGTCTGCGCCCCCTTTTGACTGTTAGCATTGCGGTTCGCTTTTGCTATTACGCAAGAATTCCCTATTTTTAAAAACACCATCACCAATAAGTATTGTATTGGCACATCTTCCAACGTCAGTAATTAATGATGAGAGTGAGTTAATACAACTCCTTTTAAAAAGGCAGGCTGAATTAAATTCGCTGCTTGAAATAACCCAGGCCATTAATAAAAATAGCTCGTCAAACGTTTTGTTCGAGATGCTTGAGGTTATTCTGAATGTTCACCTTAAAATTGGTAAGGTCCGTCTGTTAATACGTGAAGGTGAGCATTTCTACTGTGCGTCCCGGTTTGGCGGCGAGTTCGAAAACGCTAAAACATTGCAGCAAACCTGCCAGGCACTCTCAGATTACAAAAACATAACAGCCTTAAGGTCAAATTCAGATGCGCTATTAAGTAAGTATGAATACTTTGTGCCGGTCTTTCACAAGGACGAATTTCTCGCTTTTGTGCTGATCGGTGATTTTGATATTGGCCATGAGTTATTAGGCAATGATCTGAATTTCATTGAAACTCTTATCAACGTTATCGTAGTCGCGCTCGAAAATAAGAAATTGTTCAAAGAGCGGGTTGATCGCGAACGTCTGCAGCGGGACATGGAACTGGCCGTAGAAGTACAAGGCATGTTGATTCCGAGAAGTTTGCCAAAAACAGGTTCTGTAGAGGTAGGAGCGACCTACCTGCCTAATCAAAATATTGGAGGTGATTATTTTGATTTTATCAAGCTTGGCCCTGATGAATTCTTATGGTGTATCGCTGATGCATCCGGAAAGGGAGTTTCTGCTGCACTGTTAATGGCAAACTTACAAGCAAGTCTCCGCGCATGGTCGTCAGTGGAAAGTGATCTTGTTAAGGTAACAGAACGACTCAATGAAATTGTGGTGTCCAATACAAATGGCGAAAGGTTTATCACCCTTTTTCTAGGCTTATATAATGAAAAAACCCGTGAACTCCGGTATGTGAACGCCGGCCATAATCCCCCCATCCTGTTAAAGGACGGGAAAATAAAATTTCTTACAGACGGCACTACCATAATCGGGGCTTTTGACAAGCTTCCTTCCGTTAGGGTAGGAACGGAAATCCTTTCATCTGGGAGTATCATTTTCAACTATACAGACGGGCTGGTTGAAAGCGCGAACGAGGACGTTTATATTTCTGATGAGGAACTGGTGGAGCATTTGATGGCAAACCGCACCCTATCGGTTGACGACCTCAACGAAGCAATTTTGAGAAACATTCAGCTTACAAATCATGCAAGGATGAATTCAGATGACATAACAATTTTGTCTATCCGGATTCTATAAAGTATCACATGAATTCCTAAATTTGTTTACACCAAAAGTCGCCGGGATCACGATGCTGTTGCCTTATTTCCAAAACGAATTTATTGAAGCAGGATGCGATGAGGCAGGCCGGGGTTGCCTCGCTGGCCCCGTTTATGCTGCGGCTGTCATACTCCCAAAGAACTTTCAGCATGATGTGCTTACAGATTCGAAACAGTTAAATGAAAAGGATCGGTATACACTTCGTGAATGCATTGAACGCGACGCAATTGCGTTTGCTGTCGCACAGGTAGATCACGAGGAAATTGACCGGATAAATATTTTAAATGCATCGTTCAAAGCGATGCATCTGGCACTCGCTCAGCTACACATTTCTCCGGAATTTATTATTATCGATGGTAACAGGTTCAAAGCTTATCAAAAGGTTCCTCATCAATGTGTAATTAAAGGTGACGGCAAGTACTTTTCAATTGCTGCAGCATCCATCCTTGCGAAGACGTACCGGGATGACCATATGCACAGACTATCGCAGGAGCATCCTCAATACGATTGGTGCAACAATAAAGGTTATCCTACCATAAAACATCGGGACGCTGTAATTTCTTATGGCATGTCTCCATACCACCGCAGGACATTCAGAGTCACAGACCCTCAGCTGGCGATTAGCTTCGACGAATAGCTTGGAAATTGCTGAGCCTTTTACGCGTTTTTAATTACTTTTGCCGCAATCAATCTTAGCCTAAATGAAGAATGTAGCTTTAAATGATGTGCATATTGGCCTTGGCGCCAAGATGGTTCCGTTTGCAGGATTTAACATGCCAGTGCAGTACAGCGGTATTAACGTCGAACACGAAACAGTTCGCAAAGACGTGGGGGTTTTTGATGTTAGCCACATGGGCGAATTTATTCTGAAAGGTGAAGGCGCACTTGATCTGATACAGCGCGTGAGCTCTAATGATGCGTCCAAACTTTTTGACGGCAAGATTCAGTATTCCTGTCTGCCAAATGAAACTGGGGGAATTGTTGATGACCTTTTAGTTTACCGCATAGATGAAAAAACTTATATGCTGGTAGTTAACGCATCAAATATTGACAAAGATTGGGAGTGGATCTCAAGTTACAATTCCGGCGGGGTGGAGATGAAAAACATTTCAGACCAAACTTCGCTTCTGGCAGTACAAGGTCCGAAGGCGGCAGCTGCTCTTCAAAGCTTAACAGACGTTGATCTCGCATCAATGGAATATTATACTTTTAAGAAAGGTGTTTTTGCCGGGGTTGACAATGTTCTTATCTCAGCAACGGGTTATACTGGGGCTGGAGGCTTCGAATTGTATTTCGACAATAAGCATGCTGAACATATCTGGAATTCCATATTTAAATCAGGTGAGGAGTTTGGGATAAAACCCATTGGACTTGCAGCAAGAGATACCTTACGATTGGAAATGGGCTTTTGTTTATATGGTAACGATATTGACGATACAACTTCTCCGATAGAAGCTGGCTTGGGATGGGTAACTAAATTCACTAAGAACTTCGTGAATTCAGAGAATCTGGCGGTACAAAAGCAGGAAGGTGTAGATCGTAAACTTGTGGGTTTTGAGATGGTCGATCGGGGAATTCCACGCCACGATTACGAAATAGTTGACGTTGATGGAAGTGTAATCGGAAAAGTTACCTCCGGAACTCAGGCACCGTCTTTGCAGAAGGCGATTGGAATGGGTTATGTAACGAAAGAATTTTCCAAAGAGAATACAGAAATATATATCAAGATCCGGGATAATAAGGTCAAGGCTCAGGTAGTTAAATTCCCATTTAAATAATTTATTTAAGTCCCGCATGCAAAAACGTAATCTTGAAGTTTGCCTGACACCTGCTCTTCTGCATCTATATGACTTTAAGGCTAGTATCGTTGTAGTTATTGATATTTTCCGGGCTACTTCTTCGATTTGTTATGGGATTGAGAACGGTGCTGAAGCGATAATCCCAGTTGCTACTATAGAAGCATGTGAATCATACCGCCACTCTGAATTCTTACTTGCTGCGGAGAGGAATGGGGAAGTGGTTACTGGTTTTGACTTCGGAAATTCACCATTTTCTTACATTCAGGAAAAGGTGGAAGGGAAAACGATTGTTCTTACTACAACTAATGGTACACATGCTATTAATCTTTCCCGGGGGGCAAGCAAAATTGTTATTGGTTCCTTTTTGAACCTTACAGCGCTTTGTAACTGGCTTAAAACCCAACCAAACGATGTATTGCTTTTGTGTTCGGGTTGGAAAGATAAAGTAAATCTTGAAGACACTTTATTTGCAGGGGGAGTGGTTCATCTGCTTAAAGATGAAGATTATCACCTGGATGATTCGGGCATCGCTTCAGAAGATTTATATGCTCTGGCAAAAGGAGATCTTAACAATTACCTGAAAAAGACGTCACATAGTGAACGGCTGAAAAAGTTAGGGATAGAAGAAGATATTGCTTTTTGTTTGAACCTTGACGTTACCACGAGTATACCAGTGCTTGATGGCGAGCGCCTTGTGAAAATGAAAATGGCCTAAAAACCTTTTCATCTACTTCAGCTTTTTATTATTCTTATGTCTTTCGCTGTCGCGAAAAGTTTTCTTTTCAAGATTTTTTTTGAGCGCTTCCGTAAGATCAACGCCCGTTTGATTGGCAAGGCAGATCAGCACGAATAGTACATCCGCTAATTCGTCACCCAGATTCTTCCCTTCGTCAGATTTTTTAAACGATTGCTCACCATAATTACGAGCCATGATGCGGGCAACTTCTCCCACTTCTTCCATCAGGATAGCTGTGTTGGTCAGCTCATTGAAATATCGGATCCCGGTTGTATTGATCCATTTATCAACCGTTGCCTGTGCTTCCTCTATTGTCATAGACTTATTCTTTAGATTTTGTGTCAATCGGAATAGTTACGGGTCCATCGTTCACAAGACTTATCTTCATATCAGCTCCGAAAATGCCCGTTTGAATCGATTTTCCTGTTACCCGGCCGAGCTCTCCGATCATCTTTTTATATAGCGGAATGGCAACATCAGGTCTGGCGGAGCGTGTAAAACCGGGCCTGTTTCCTTTTTTTGTTGACGCGTATAAAGTGAACTGGCTTATTAGCAGGATGTCACCATTTACGTCTGCGAGCGCTTTATTCATCGCACCGTCCTCATCAGGGAAAATCCGCAAGTTTGCAATCTTCTGAGCTAGCCAGTTTACATCATCGTCACTATCAGAATCTTCAATACCTAATAGAACCATAAACCCGGTTTCTATTATTCCGGTTATTTGTCCTTCTACCGTACAGGAGGCACTGCTTACACGCTGAATAATAGCTCTCATTTTAGGCGCGGGTGTCGTTATTGTGATAAATGCTTAAATAGCTGTCATATCGTGACGGCTCTATCTCGTCGTTCTCGACTGCTTTGAGTACAGCGCAACCGGGCTCGTTGATGTGCCTGCAGTTGTGAAATTTGCAATCGCTCATGAGTTCGCGAATCTCAGGAAAAAGTCGTCCAAGATCCTGTTTTTCGATGTCAAATACTCCTAATTCACGAATGCCGGGAGTATCGATAAGATATCCGCCGAAAGGCAGAGCAAACATTTCCGCAAAGGTAGTAGTGTGTTTTCCTTTGTCACTCCAGTCTGATATATCTCCTGTTTTTAACCGGGATCCTGGAAGCAATGCATTGATCAAGGTGGATTTTCCTACACCGGAATGCCCGCTAACGAGTGTCACCTGGTTTTTTAATAGTTCTTTTATCTCTTCCAAATTAGTTTGCTCAACCGCTGAAACACTATAACATGGATATCCCGCCTTTTCATAGATTTCCTGGTATTGCTTCAGGATGTCCAGACCTTCAGCACTAAAAAGATCCAGCTTATTGAAGACAAGTTTAGCTGGAATTGCGTATGCCTCGGCCGTAACTAAAAAGCGGTCAATAAATCCCAGAGAAGTTCGGGGAGATGCGAGGGTTACAATCAAAAATGCCTGATCAAGATTGGCTGCGATAATCTGTGCCTGTTTGGATAGATTTACAGATTTTCGAATAATATAATTTTTTCGCGGATGCAAGGCCGTTATAAGTCCTGTATCCTGCTCAGGTTCAGGCTCAATTTCAACCTGATCTCCAACTGCAATCGGATTTGTAGTTTTTATATCAAGCGTGCGGAATTTTCCCTTTATGCGACAGTTGATAGTCTCACCATTATCTGTGACTACCTCGTACCAGCTTCCTGTTGACTTAATTACTAATCCCTGCATGAGATGTAAAGATAATAGTTAGTTATTAGTTACAGTCGTTAGTTGTTGCAATTTAGCGACGGAAAATCCAGACAAATATTATTTAAGGGTTAGTATTAATCTTGAAAAATATCTCTTAATATTATAGTTAATAAATTTTCTATGGTGGGTCTTTAATCCTCGTTTGCATTTGCTAAATCTTATCACATTGTAAAAATTATTATGCAAAACATCCAAAAAACAAAACTTTTCTGGGCGAGCTGCCTGGCTTTGCTGGTTACATCTCTATCCTTCGGTATCCGCGCGGGCATAATGGGTCCCTTGTCTGCAGAATTTAACCTGAGTGCTTCGCAATTGGCGACCATAACTGCTACAGCCTTTTGGGGTTTCCCGCTGGCAATTGTTGTTGGGGCATTTATTGTGGATATTATTGGCATGAAACGGCTCCTTGTGATGGCGTTTCTGTTTCATCTTGGCGGGATAGTTCTAACAATTTTTGCCCAGGGTTACTGGACATTATTCCTTTCCACATTACTTGTCGGGATAGCAAACGGCACCGTAGAGGCCGCATGTAACCCTCTTGTAGCTGCATTGTATACCGACAATAAAACAACCAAGCTAAATCATTTTCATCTTTGGTTTCCCGGTGGTATTGTAATCGGCACCCTGATCGTATTTTTACTAACAGATTTGGGGATAGGCTGGCAGGTACAGGTAGGCTTTATGCTAATCCCGACCCTGATCTATGGGTACCTTTTCTATCAATTGGAGTTCCCTGTTACTGAGCGTGTGTCCTCCGGATACACTACGGCGGATATGTACAAGGCAGTCGTAACTCCATTATTCTTATTTATGATCATTTGTATGTTTGGTACGGCTATAACAGAGCTGTTTACAGGGCAGTGGATAGGCATGTTATTAGCGAACGTAACTCAAAATGCGATATTAATAGTGACCCTTACAGCTGGTGTTATGGTTTTGGGCCGGGCATTTGCTGAACCTATCGTTCACCGTTTCTCGCCTCCAGGAGTTTTACTAATGTCAGCAGTTATAGCTGTGATTGGATTGTACCTGTTAAGCACACTTACAGGTAATTCGATTTTTATAGCGGCTCTTATTTTTGGTATCGGCGTTTGTTATTTCTGGCCAACAATGATTGGATTTGTCGCTGAATATATTCCTAAATCAGGGGCTCTGGGTATAAATCTTATGGGTGGAGCAGGAATGTTCGCAGTCTCTTTATACACTATTTTTATGGGAGGCTATTACGATGAGCTTATAGCGAAACATTTGCCCGGTGATGCGGATCTCGGAACTTATGCGGCCGCTGCGGGGGGAACTCCGATGGCAACAGCTTTGAATGACGCGAGAAATTTAGCCGGGCCTGAAGTATTGCAAACGACTTTATTCATTCCGGTTTTTCTTGTCCTTGCCTTTGGCGGATTAGTGTTTTATATGAGATCAAGAAAAAGCATCACAGTCTCATCGAAATAAGCCCTTCAAAAGATCGTTTTTAAAATAAATTCATATTCATTTGCTATTTCAAAAACTAAGCCCGTAATTAGCGCCACAGAAAAAGCAATGAGCAATAATTTTTATACCACTACAACAACAACCACAACCACGCTAACGCGATGGGGAAGGTTTTGTATGGTGTAATTAAAATATAAAAACATCAAAAACGCCTTCCTCCGACAACGGGGAAGGCGTTTTTTTTTATCAAAATTTTAAAAATAACATGAAACCTGCACGAGCGTCACACTTACATAATTATGATTCTGAGCTCATACAAACCCGCCCGGTCAAACCGTTCGGACGCGTTTCATCACCAATAAAACAATAATAAACACATGAAAATTTTAAAATTCGGAGGTACATCAGTTGGGTCGGTTGAATCGATCAGCAAGCTATTGCAAATCATTGAAAAAGAGGATCAAAATTCGGGTAATCCCGTAATTGTTCTCTCTGCAATGAGCGGAGTTACGAACTTGCTTTCTGCCATGGCTGATAAGGCGTCACAGGGAGGGGCTTTTCATGATGAGCTGAAGGAATTGGAAGAACGTCATTTTGACGTTATCAAAGAACTGCTCGCAGTTTCAAGGCAAAATCCTGTATTTACTCAGCTAAGAATATTGTTTAACGAAATCGAAGACCTTCTGCAGGGAGTGTCTATGCTGCGGGAGCTTACGCCAAGAACCCGCGACCTGGTATTGAGTTACGGAGAAAGATGCTCAACTTTCATGATCAGTAAGATCGCCGGTCAGGAAAAGAATAACACCATTTTTGTTAATGCGGCTGATCTCATTAAAACTGACAGCAGCTTCGGACAGGCCAAAGTGAACATCGAACTTACAGAAATGCTTATCCGGGATTTCTATGAGAAAAATAAGTCTAAAATGTTGTTTGTTACGGGCTTCATTGCGAGTAATGACGAAGGCAGGATAACCACTCTGGGCCGGGGTGGGAGTGATTACACCGCAGCTATTTTCGGATCAGCGCTTAACGCGAGCGAGATTGAGATTTGGACGGATGTAAACGGTATGATGACCGCGGATCCCCGAATGGTAAAGAAAGCGTTTTCATTGCCAGAGTTATCCTACACGGAGGCGATGGAGCTATCCTTTTTTGGCGCAAAGGTGATCTATCCGCCAACAATGATTCCTGCCTTCATGAAGAAGATCCCAATCGTGATCCGAAATACTTTTGAACCTGAATTTAAGGGATCCATTATTAAACACAACTGCGAAAGCTCTGAGTTGGCGATAAAAGGTATATCGTCAATTAATGATATCAGTATCATAAATATAGAAGGCAGCGGGATGGTCGGAAAGGCTGGTTTCAGCGGTCGTTTATTCTCGCTACTAGCGCGTGAACAGATCAATGTCATCCTCATTACTCAATCATCTTCGGAGCACAGCATCACTTTCGCCATTCATCCTACCGATGCCGGGAAGGCACAGCGGGTAATTGAACATGAATTTGAATTGGAGTTGTTAGCAAAGAAATTGGAGGCTCCGGTCTTTGAGAAAGGCTTAGCCGTTCTCGCAATCGTCGGAGAAAATATGAAACAGACTCCAGGTATTTCAGGAAAACTATTTCACGCGTTAGGAAGAAATGGTATAAATGTCAGGGCAATCGCTCAGGGCTCCTCAGAGTACAATATCTCTGTTATCATCTCCAAAGAAGATCTTAACAAAGGCTTAAACGCTGTTCATGATGCTTTCTTCGTTGATCTTAATAAAACGTTAAATCTGTTCTGCATAGGCACTGGAAATATTGGTAAAACCCTGTTCAGTCAGATTCAGGAGCACCGCCAATTTCTACAGGAACATAATGGCATACAGATAAGAGTGGTAGGCATTAGCAATACCCGCAAGATGTATTTTAATCCGGATGGAATAGATCTCGAAAATTGGGAGAAAACGCTTGACGAATCTGGTAAACCCGCTGATTTATCAGACTTCGTAGAAACAATGAAGGCCATGAATTTGCCGAATTGTGTTTTTGCTGATAATACCGCCAGCTTAAAACCTATTGAATTTTATCACAATATCTTCAATTCAAATATTTCAATAGTTACCTGCAATAAGATCGGCAATTCGTCAAGTTACGCACAGTACAAGCTTTTCAAGGACACAGCAAGAATTCATGGGGTGGATTACTTCTACGAAACTAATGTTGGGGCCGGCCTGCCAATAGTTCGTACATTGAAAGATTTAATGGTTAGCGGCGACAGGGTAAGAAGTATTGAAGCGATTCTTTCCGGAACGATTTCCTACATATTTAATAATTATAAGGGCGATGTAACTTTCCATGACATTGTAAAACAGGCTCAGGAAAAAGGCTATACAGAACCGGATCCGCGTGACGACTTGAAAGGCACGGATTTTATGAGGAAGATGCTCATTCTTGCCAGGGATGCGGGATATCCGCTCGAAGCCGAGGATGTCCATATAGAAAGTATGTTGCCACAGTCGTGTATTGACGCACAATCTGTAGAGGAATTCTACGCTGAACTGGAGAAAGAAGGTGCCTTTTTTGAGAATCTTAAGAAGCAGGCTGAAGAAGGGCGTAAAGTTCTCCGGTATATTGCGAAGCTTGAAGATGGAAAGGCAACAATCAATTTACAGATGGTTGATGACAGCCACCCTTTTTACGCGCTTTCCGGAAGTGATAATATAATCTCCTTTACAACAGACCGCTACAAAGAACGTCCAATGGTAGTTAAAGGCCCCGGGGCTGGAGCGGATGTAACTGCCGCAGGAGTATTTGCTGATATAGTGAACGTTGGCGCATAATAAATCTGGTCAACTGAATGAATTTGATAATTTTGATAGAAGGTTCAAAGGTGTATCCGCCAAACCGAAATAGTTTGAAATGAATAAATCAGTTAAAGTCTTTGCCCCGGCGACGGTAGCGAATGTTGTTTGTGGCTATGATGTTCTTGGCTTTGCTGTTGACCAGCCCGGCGATGAAGTGATCATGCGTATTAAGGATGAGCCGGGTGTAATTATCACAAAGATAAGCGGTGATGAAGGACGGTTACCCTACCATCCCGCTAAGAATACAGTCAGTGTAAGCGTACAGCATTACCTGGAACACATTGGACGGCCTGAGGTTGGGGTGGAAATTGAACTCTTTAAAAAAATGCCTATTGGCAGCGGACTCGGATCGAGTTCTGCCAGCACTGTGGCTGGGTTATTTGCAATAAATACCCTAATGGGGAATCCACTTACTCAAATGGAACTGGTACCTTTTGCCATGAAGGGTGAGGAGATGGCGTGCGGTACTGGTCATGCGGATAATGTCGCGCCAGCTTTACTTGGTGGGTTTGTCTTGATAAGGAGTTATGAACCGCTGGATATTATAAAGTTGCCCTACCCGGAAGAATTATATTGTTCAATCGTGTTTCCTCATGTAGATGTTCCAACCCGTGACGCTCGAAAGATCATTCGCAGTAACGTGTCGTTGAAAGATGCTGTCGTTCAGTGGGGTAATGTAGCGGGTTTAGTAAGTGGGTTATTTTTAAAAGATATTGATCTGATCTCGCGGAGCATGAAAGACGTTATAGTCGAGCCTGTGAGGTCAATCCTCATCCCTGATTTTTACAAATTGCGGGAAATCGCTATGGAGAATGGTGCATTGAGCTTCGGTATTTCCGGTTCGGGACCATCCGTTTTTACATTTACGCGGAATGCAGATGATGCCCAAATTATTAACGAAAAACTCAAGAAACATTTCCTGTGGCTTGATACTGAAAGTATTTCTTACCATTCGCCTATAAATTCCAAAGGCCCAATAATATTAGATTAATGCAACTCTACAGTACTAATAACAAAGACCTCCGGGTATCTTTTAAAGAAGCAGTTTTTAACAGCCTCCCTGCCGACAAAGGGTTATACATGCCTGAATCAATTCCTGAATTGGATCCGGAATTTATTCGTAATCTTCACACGTACAGCCTTCAAGAAATTGCTTTTACAGTTGCTAAAAATATCTTGAATGGAGATATTCCTGATGAGGATTTAAAGATTATTGTGGATGATGCAATAAATTTTGTGGCACCAGTTGTCGAACTCGGTGATCAGGTGAATGTACTTGAGCTTTTCCATGGACCGTCGCTAGCCTTTAAAGATTTCGGTGCCCGGTTTATGAGCAGGGTAATGAGCTATTTTCTTCAGGCCGGGGAAAAAGAATTGAATGTTCTGGTTGCTACATCCGGAGATACAGGTGGAGCAGTTGCACTTGGATTTTTGGGTGTTCCCAATACGAAGGTCACTATTTTATATCCTAAAGGTAAAGTTAGTCCTATCCAGGAACTTCAATTAACTACTAACGGACAAAACATTCGCGCCATTGAAATCGCGGGAACGTTTGACGATTGCCAGTCACTGGTGAAGCAGGCATTCAATGATCCCGAATTAAAGGAACAGTTTCGTTTAACCTCTGCTAACTCTATTAATATTTCAAGACTGATCCCTCAAACATTTTACTATTTCCATGCCTATGCCCAGCTTAGGAGACAAGGTAAGACGGAGGTTATATTTTCTGTGCCTAGCGGCAACTTTGGAAACATCGGTGCGGGTTTTCTCGCCTGGAAAATGGGCCTGCCTGTTAAGCAGTTTATCGCAGCAACCAATATAAATGATACAGTTCCAGCCTTTTTAAGCACCGGTGAGTATAATGCTAAACCTTCTGTTCAAACTTACTCCAATGCGATGGATGTTGGTGATCCGAGTAATTGGGTTAGAATAATGGATCTTTTCCAGGGAAGCCGCAGCGAACTTAAAAAACTCATGACTGCGTACAAGTTTACTGACGAGGAGACGCTCTCGGCAATCGAAGAAGTATATATCGAGCAGCAGTACATCATGTGCCCTCACACAGCCATCGCCTGGCTAGCTGCTAAACAGTGGTTAAAGATTCATCCAGCGGAAAGTGCTGAAGTTGTTTTTCTTTCAACAGCTCATCCATGTAAATTCCCGGATATCTTTCCGCAGGAAATAGCCTCCCTGATCAATGTCCCGTCTCAGGTTCAGGAGCTTGAAGGCCGCGAAAAACTTACTGTGGTTTTAGGCAAGGATTTTGAAGGGTTTAAGAAGTATTTGCTGGAAAAATAAGTTTCGTACCTAGATCCTGTATCAAATTGCGAGGCAACCAGGCGGGACAGCCAGGCAGCTGGTAACAGACAACCGGCAACAGTGTTCAATAACCGGTAAAAAACCGTACTTTAAATATGGGCAAATTCGTCGTTCCTCAAAATACTATCTACATCTGTCAGGGCAGTAAATGCTCAAAAAGGGGCAGTAGAGAAATGTATAAAAATTTGAAGCACTATCTGAAAAGCAGAGGAGTAAAGGATGATGTTGAGCTTATCGTTACAGAATGTACCGACAGATGTAAATACGCTCCAGTACTGGCTGCTCAGCCTGCGAATATCTGGCTACAGGAATACAGTGCGAAAGATGTAGTTAAATTAATAGACGACATTTTAAAGAGTAAATAAAAAGGGCATCCTTTTGGGATGGCCTTTACTTTTATTCTGCGGAATATTTAATATTTCCAATATTCTTGTCAATATCCCAATAACCTGTCCCGTTTTCTCCAATAACTTCAAATAGCTCAAGGGCCCTGCGTGCCACATATTCTTCTTCACGCTGTTCTCTTAAGAACCAGTTAAGGAATTCAAGTGTTACATAATCCTGCTCCTTATGGCAGCGCGCCACAATGTTTTTGAATGATTGAGTGATCGCTATTTCCTGATCCAATGCATCCTCAAATACTTCACGGAACGTACTAAACTCTATTTTTATATTGCTAATCTCTGGAGAGAGAGCGGTCCCGCCCATGTCCAGAATGTATTTATAGATTTTTAATTGGTGTTCTCTTTCTTCGTTAGACTGTTTGAAGAAAAAATCTGCTGATCCATCGAACCCATTGCGGTCGCACCATGAAGCCATTGACAGATATATGGCTGACGAATGTGCTTCCTTTTTTACCTGCTGATTCAGAAGCGTTTCGATTTCTGTCGACAGAAGGCTTTTAATGCGCATAAGATCTTTCATAACCTTTAGTATTAAATGTTTACTACTAAAACAAACTTAACTATAATAAGTTGCAGGAATTTTAAGAAAGTCAATATGGAGTTAATCTAAATTAAGATACGATCAGGCGGTCAAGGCAGTCGGTAATGATATGGTTCAATCTGAACATCGTGAACGCGCCCTGCAGGATTTCCTTTAAGTAGATGATTTCGATACCCGATAAAACAAAGCAATTGTCCTTCAAAAGGATTATCTCAATGTCGGCGTGCTCAATAAGGGTACACATATGGCCTAGATCAACTTTGTCAATTATTTTTTTCAAATCATTGAGTGACTGAAAACTGAGCTTAGTTGTTTTTCCGGAGAAATCTAGATAAAGGCATTTCTCTGCATCAGATTGATAAACACCGCCTTTTGAAGTAATAAATACCTCTATTAATTTAGCTGCAGCGATGAAATCCTTGTTTGCCATGAAGTACAAAGATCGGATTATTTAGAAGTAATCCAAATAAAAAGATGTAAAAATTAAATCAGGTTGCTCAGGTAAAACAGGGAAGTTTTGATTCCATATTCTAAAAAATTGCTTCCGCAATTCTTTTGGTAGGACCGGGGTTACTCATAGTATAAAAATGAAGTACGGGGGCGCCCGCCTCAATAAGTTCTTTACACTGCTGAATCATAAATTGGATACCAACTTCTTTTACCTCCTTCTCTGATTTGCATTTTAAAATGGCTTCGCTAAGATCTTCCGGGAGGTCGATGTGGAATATCTTTGGCAAGGAAATTAATTGTTTCGAGGAAGTTATTGGCTTAAGTCCCGGTATAATAGGAACATTTATCCCATTCTCACGGCACTTTTTTACGAACTCGATATATTTTGAATTGTCAAAAAACATCTGTGTTACGATAAATTCAGCACCCATGTCAACTTTTTTCTTTAGAAAGTTAAAGTCGGTTTTAAGATTTGGAGCTTCAAAATGTTTTTCCGGATAACCGGCTACGCCAATACAAAACTGAGTCTTGAAAGCAGTATCATGGTCTTCATGGAGATAGATACCATTGTTCATGTTGGTTACCTGTTGCAACAGATCAGTGGCAAAAGAATGTCCACCTGGCGTTGGTATAAAACCCGAATCTGCATGACGTGCATCGCCACGAAGTACCAGCACATTATCAATTCCTAAAAACTGAAGGTCGATAAGGGCATTTTCTGTTTCTTCCTTCGTAAATCCGCCACAGATCAAATGCGGAACCGCATCAACTTTATATCGGTTCATGATAGCTGCACAAATCGCCACAGTTCCAGGACGCTTCCGGTATGAAACTTTCTCAAGTAAACCGCTGTCATGCTGTTTGTAGATGTAATCTTCCCGATGGTAGGTTACGTCAATAAAAGGCGGCTTGAATTCCATCAAGGGATCAATTGCATCATAAATACCTTGTATGCTCTGCCCTTTTACCGGCGGAAGCAATTCAAAGGAGAATAGCGTTTTCCCCTTAGCGTTTTTGATGTGGTCCGTGATTTTCATTGAGCGACTAATAACTAAGATTCGGACTCAACCATCTTTCAACATCCTCCAGCGGCATTTTCTTTCTCACTGCATATTCTTCCACCTGATCCTTGTTAATTTTTCCAAGACCGAAGTAGCGTGACTGTGGGTGAGCAAAATAAAATCCGCTAACTGCTGCTGTGGGGAACATCGCGAAACTTTCGGTGAGATGAATTCCTGTAGCTTTTTCGGCATCCAGGATCTCAAATAAGGTAGCTTTTTCCGTGTGATCCGGACAAGCAGGATAACCTGGTGCCGGGCGAATACCTGCATACTTTTCTTTGATGAGCTCTTCGTTCGAAAGGGTTTCATCCTGAGAATAAGCCCAGAATTCTTTTCTCACAAGCTCATGCATCCGCTCTGCGAATGCTTCCGCTAAACGATCGGCAAGTGCTTTAACCATGATGCTGTTATAGTCATCGTAGTTTTTTTCAAATTCGGCCACCAGCTCGTCCACACCGATACCAGTGGTTACTGCAAAACCACCCCAATAATCAGCAATGCCCGACTCTTTTGGAGCAACGAAATCGGAAAGAGCATAATATGGTTCGCCTGCCGCTTTTTCAGCTTGCTGGCGAAGGGTGTGAATAGTTCTGAAAACTTCTGTGCGGCTTTCGTCTGTATAAAGCTCGATGTCATCACCAACGGAATTGGCTGGCCAAAAACCGATAACGCCGTTCGCCTTCAAACTTTTTTCTTTTACGAGTTTGTCGAGCAATACTCTCGCTTCATCATATAATTTTTTCGCTTCAGTTCCAACAAACTGATCATCGAAAATCTTCGGGTAACTACCGCGAAGTTCCCAGGTATGAAAGAATGGCGTCCAGTCTATATATGGTACTAATTCTTCAAGTGAAAAATCAGTGAAGACCTTTGTACCTGTAAAGGCAGGTTTCGGTGCGATAGATCCGTTAAGATCCATTTGGAATTTCTGAGCCCGCGCTTCCTCAATGGTTTTAAAGCGTTTGTCAGATTTTTTGCTCAAATGAGCTTCACGAGCCTTATTATATTCGTTATGGATATTTGTTATGTATTCTTCCTTATTGTCATCGCTCATCAACGTACTGCAAACGGTGACGCTTCGTGACGCGTCAAGTACATGAACTGTAGCACCTGAATAGTTTGGCGCGACTTTTACAGCAGCGTGAATACGGGATGTAGTTGCACCGCCGATGATCAATGGAATGCTGAATCCTTCACGTTCCATCTCTTTGGCAAAATGTACCATTTCATCTAGAGAAGGAGTGATTAGTCCGCTAAGTCCAATAATGTCAACATTTTCTGCTCTGGCAACCTCGATGATCTTTTGTGCCGGAACCATTACTCCCAGGTCTATCACCTCGAAGTTATTACATGCAAGCACTACACCAACGATGTTCTTCCCGATATCATGAACGTCGCCCTTAACTGTTGCCAATAAGATTTTCCCGGCATTCTTACGCTGATTACTGTCGGCGTTATTTAATTTCTCTTCTTCGATGAACGGCAATAAGTAAGCTACTGCTTTTTTCATCACCCGTGCTGACTTCACAACCTGTGGCAGGAACATTTTTCCCTGACCAAACAGATCGCCGACAATGCCCATTCCATCCATTAGTGGTCCTTCAATCACTTCAAGTGGTTTCGCATATTTCTGACGTGCTTCTTCCACATCATCATCGAGGTAGTCAATAATTCCCTTTACAAGGGAATGCGACAGGCGCGATTCAACACTTTCTTTACGCCATTCCTCATCCTTCACTATGACTTTACCCTTGGTTTTAATAGTCTCAGCAAAATCTACCAGGCGTTCCGTTGCATCCGGACGACGATTCAAAAGCACGTCTTCGACGAGTATGAGCAAATCTTTCGGGATCTCTTCATACACCTCAAGCATACCCGCATTCACAATTCCCATATCCAGACCGGCCTTGATGGCGTGATAAAGGAAGGCTGAATGCATGGCTTCACGAACGGTATTATTTCCTCTAAAGGAGAACGAAATATTACTAACACCCCCGCTTACCTTAGCCAGAGGCAAATTTTGCTTGATCCATCTTGTCGCTTCGATAAAATCTACCGCATAGTTGTTATGTTCCTCAAGCCCGGTGGCAACAGTAAGAATGTTCGGATCGAAAATGATATCCTGCGGAGGGAAGTTAACTTCATTAACAAGGATATCGTAAGAACGCTTACATATCTCTTTTCTTCTTTCAAGTGAATCTGCCTGCCCGTTCTCATCAAATGCCATTACAACAACGGCAGCGCCGTATTGAGCTATTTTTTTGGCAGACTTAACGAAAGCCTCTTCTCCTTCTTTCAGAGATATCGAATTTACAATCCCTTTACCCTGAAGGCATTTCAGGCCAGCTTCAATAACAGACCATTTAGATGAATCCACCATGATTGGCAGCTTCGAAATATCAGGCTCAGATGCAATCAGGTTTAAGAATTTAACCATCGACGCTTCGGAATCAATCATCCCTTCGTCCATGTTTATGTCGATGATCTGTGCGCCGCCCTCTACCTGCTGACGCGCAACGGAAAGTGCCTCCTCAAAGTCACCATTAAGTATAAGCTTTGAAAATTTAGGTGAGCCTGTAATGTTTGTACGCTCTCCAATATTTGCAAAGTTAGTTTCCGGCGTCATAGTAACCGGCTCTAATCCGCTAAGACGCAAAAATGGCTCGGGAACTCCCGGAACCCTTGGCTTAAATTTAGCCGCCTTTTCAGCAATGCATTTGATATGTTCCGGTGTAGTTCCGCAGCATCCGCCAACAACATTTACAAATCCGCTGGCCATGAAGTCTTCCACTAAATGAGCAGTTTCATGTGGCAGCTCATCATAGGCACCAAACTCGTTTGGAAGACCAGCATTTGGGTAAGCGGAAATATAACATCCTGCTTTTTGAGATAATTCCTCAATATGCGGCCGCATATCCTTGGCGCCCAAGGCACAGTTAAGGCCGATACTTAACAGATTCGCATGGCTTAAAGAATTTAAGAAGGCTTCAACGGTTTGGCCGGACAAAGTCCTGCCGCTGGCATCTGTAATAGTACCAGAGATCATGATCTCTATCTTTCTGCCGATTTCGTTCTCGTAATTCTTGGCAGCAAAAAGGGCTGCTTTAGTAATTAGCGTATCGGTAATAGTCTCGAATAAAAGTACATCAGCACCGCCTTCAACAAGGCCTTTTACCTGCTCGTAATAGGCATCAACAAGTTCATCAAAAGTAACGGCCCGGTATCCGGGATCATTTACATCCGGTGACATGGAAGCCATTTTTGTAGTTGGGCCTAAGGCTCCCGCAACGAAGCGCGGTTTATCAGGATTTCTACGCGTGAATTCGTCAGCAATTTCCTTGGCTATGCGCGCACCTTCGAAACTCATTTCATAGGATAAATCCTCCATCTGATAATCAGCCATGGAAATGCGCTGCGTACTAAATGTATTTGTTTCAATAATGTCGGCGCCAGCTTCCAAATATTCAGCATGAATAGCTTTGATTATATCCGGACGGGTAATATTCAACAGGTCATTATTGCCCCGGACGTCGCAGGGATGATCTTTAAACCTTTCTCCGCGAAAATCTTCTTCAGTAAGTTGATAGCGCTGGATCATTGTACCCATTGCACCATCGATAACCAGTATACGTTTCTTTAGTTCGTCTCTTATCATTTGAATATCAAGTATCAAATATCGAGTATCAAGTAGGGGTTTCGCAGATCTGGACAGAGTTTGCCCAAATGAGGCAGACAGTATCTAGATACTTGATACCTGATTCTTGACACTATTGCGGCTTATCTTCGAAAAGTCGGTATGCATTGACTTTCACTTATCTGTTCCCACAATGCGGGATAGAATGTAGCACCTTGTTAGCACAGGTTGCTAAGACTTCGTAGGGTCTAATCCCTCCGTCTTTCTGAATAAGCAGGGCAAAGGTCGTGGATTTTTTGATGAAAAGCAAATTTGGTTGGTGCCAGTTATCAGCTGTCAGTTACCAGGCGGGATGCATGCCTGGTCCACGTTTAGCCTGGCAACCTATTTGTAGCGTTTAGATATGCGTTTAGCCTGGCAGCTGGTAACAGTCAACAGGCAACCGTAACTACTTCCTTCCCCCAAACAACCTCAGCAGCATAAGGAACAAATTGATAAAATCAAGGTAAAGCGTAAGAGCGCCCATGATCACCATTTTATTAGCGGAGGCGTCACCATACTCTATCCCGGCAGCGATTCGTTTAAGGCGCTGCATGTCGTAGGCGGTAAGTCCGATGAATAAGGCTACACCGATAAAGCTGATTATGTAATCAAGCTGGCTGCTGCCCAGAAAGAAATTTACAAGACTTGCAATAATGATTCCGACAAGAGCCATCATCAGGATTGAGCCGAATTTTGTCAGGTCAGTTTCAGTGGTATAGCCTGCAATGGCCATTACAGCAAACAATACAGACGCCGAAATGAAACATCCCAATACGGATGAAGACGTATAAACCAATAGAATATAGCTTAAGCTGATACCCGTTGCGGCTGAATAAAGTACAAATACCAATGCCAGCATCGGAAATGATAGTCGGTTCAACCCGAAAGACATCAGAAGAACGAAGGCAAGCGGAGCGAACATTGCAATAGTACCAAGGCCTGTTCTGCTACCGCTGACAGGATCGATGAGTAAGCTTAGTAAGCCTGCATCGGTAGAAAAGAAGTATGCAAATCCAGCCGAAAGGCCAAGAGCGATAAACATCCAAAGGAAAACGTTTGGAAGAAAATTCCGGGAGGTGATAGTGCCACCACGTTGTACTAAAGGGTTTTGATCGAATTCAAATGCATTTCTTACTTCTGGCATAACACTGTTTTTTTCTAAATTTAATGAAATTTTATCAATTCAAGCGCCTACCCAACTCCAGCTCCACATTTTTGAAAAGCTGTATAGGTTTTAGGTTCCGCCAGTTAATATCGTCGAGGTTACCTCCAAAATTGATATAGTAGTCTATGTTATTGCGCTTAAATTCGCTGATGACATGATCACGGAAGTTTATACCTGCTATCCATCCTTCATCTGCATCCTGAAACCATTCCTCGTAATAACAATCGTCAGAAGAATGAAAGTTTAACACGTTCTCACCAATCAGTATAAATTTGTTGATTCCGTCGGTGACCATTAAGTCGAGAATCTCGCGCTTAAGCATCATGATATCATTATGCAGAGCATCATTCCACTCGCCAATAAATTCAATTATTGTATAACCTCTTTCGTAATCGGCGTAAAGGACTTTCAGATAAAGTGTTTGCGAACCAAAGAAATCCCACTGGGGATGGATAAGATAATTATAGATCTGCTTGTCAAATTCAAATTCACTGTACTTGGTATCAAAGAACGGTGAACGGGGATCCTCTGAAGCTACATAATCATCGCGCCATCTGTAATATGGTTCTATTTCATGCATTGGCTTTATATCTCTGAACGGCGAACTGCTCAATTAATTTTATGCCAGATCCATGTTATTTTTAGGTGCATTGTCAATTGCCTTGCGAACGCTGCCATAAGTATCCAGAAGTTTCTGCGCCGATTCCTGATCCAAATTTGTCGATTGCATCACCATATTAACCGCGCGGCCAACCAACTTGTTGTTGGTCATCTGCATATCAACCATCTTATTTCCCTTCACTCGTCCCAGACGGATCATGGTTGCTGTACTAATCATGTTCAGAACAAGTTTTTGGGCTGTTCCTGATTTCATTCGCGTTGATCCGGTGACAAATTCAGGACCTACTACAACTTCAATAGGGTATTTCGCTTCTGCAGCAATGGCACTATTTTCATTGCATACAATGCAAGCCGTTTCCAGGCCATTTTCATTGGCTTTGCGCAAACCGCCGACAACGTACGGCGTTGTTCCTGAAGCAGCTATTCCGACCACAACGTCTTTTTCATTTATCCCATACGTGGAAAGATCTTTCCATGCCTGTTCCATATCGTCCTCAGCATTTTCAACAGCTTTACGGATGGCTTTGTCTCCACCTGCAATAATTCCAATAACCATATCAAACGGAACTCCATACGTTGGAGGGCATTCAGATGCGTCCAGTACTCCAAGTCTCCCGCTCGTGCCCGCTCCAATATAAAACAGGCGCCCCCCATTGCTGATCTTTTCCACGATCACGGTAACTACTTGCTCAATTGCCGGTATTACTTTTTCAACAGCATATGGTACAGTAGTATCCTCCTTATTAATGCCGTGCAGTAAATCCGCAACCGACATCTTTTCAAGATCATTATAGTTTGAGTCCGCCTCAGTAGTTCGTTTCATTTTTTAAATTTGATGTCGCTAAAATCGGAATATTATCCAATAGCTTAAAATATTAATCAACTAATATACATTGATCCGACTAATTGGCCGGAAAAAGATAAAAAATGCAATAAAAATGCAATTTATCCCACAAAGATAGTGTTAAACGTACATTAAGCGACTAACTTTACGTTCTGATTCTGGGATTATTGTAATGGGCTCTTTTACGAGGAAAAATTTGTGGATCGCTGCAGGGTATGCAGCAGTGTTAGTTGCTGGATTATTTCTGGGGCCTAAGATTGCCCCGAATGATGGGACGCCACGAAAGAGGTCGATACTTGGATTTGAGATCGGCAATCGTGGAGATAAAGTAGAAGAAGTCCTCCAAATCATTAATGAGAATTACGTTGACTCTGTCAAGATAGACACGGTAAAAAACATGGCAATCCAGGAAATTCTCAAACACCTGGATCCGCATTCTGCATACCTCGGACCGTCAGAAGCCCAGTCCCTTTCCGAAGATCTGGAAGGTAACTTTGAGGGCATTGGTATAGAATATTATATTCTTAACGACACGTTATTAGTTACTTCCGTCAGCCCTGGCGGTCCCGCATCGAAAGCCGGACTTAAACATGGCGATAAAATTCTGTCGATAAATAAGCAGATGGTCTCTGGAATCCGCATCACACAGAAGAAAATTGTTGAGCAGATCAGGGGCAAAAAAGGAACTCCCGTTGAAATTCTTGTGAAACGCGACACGACAAGGAAGAATTTCAATGTATTGAGACAGAAAATAGTGGTTAGTAGTATCGACGCTGCGTATATGTTAAGTGACCAGAGCGGTTATATTAAGATAAGTAAGTTTGGTGCTCAAACAGATGATGACTTTAATGAGCAGCTTCAAAGGCTTCAGAAGCTGGGTATGAAAAATCTTGTTCTGGACCTTCGCGATAATGGCGGTGGTTACCTGAGCGCAGCGACAGGTTTGGCCGATGAGTTTCTAAAAGATAATGAGCTGATAGTTTACACCGAAGGACTACATGAACCTCGAACGGATTATTTTGCAAGTTCCAAGGGAAGTTTTGAACAAGGCAAACTTGTTGTGCTGATCGATGAGAATACAGCATCAGCAAGCGAAATAGTTGCAGGTGCTGTGCAGGATCTGGAACGGGGAACAATTATAGGCAGGCGCTCTTTCGGTAAAGGTCTGGTGCAGGAGCAGTTTGATTTTGGAGATGGCTCAGCATTAAACCTTACTATTGCCCGTTACTACACTGCCTCTGGCCGCTCGATTCAGAAATCGTATAAGAAGGGTAATGATGCATATTACGGGGAAGTGGGTGATCGTTACAAGAACGGTGAGCTGGCTTCCGATGGTAAAAATCTAAGTGATACGCTTTTTGATAAGAAAAAGACCTTTACCACAAAATCCGGTAAAGTCCTTTATGGCGGCGGTGGAATTATGCCAGACATCTATGTGCCGGTGGATACAAGTGGTTATACCAGTGTGTATTATGCGCTGGGAGCAAAGGGGATTTTGAATGAACTTGTTTTTAATCATCTGGTTAAAACCAACCCTAAGTTCGTATCCTCAGATGATATTATAAAAACTTTTAAACTGGCTGATCCGGATCTTAAGAAGATTATACAACTGGCAGCGGCAAAGAAAATCAGAATTACTGAAAAGCAAATTGAATTATCCCGTAAGGAAATAGAAACACAGATAAAGGCTTTGTTCGCCCGGTACTATTTCGGGGATGAAGGGTATTATAAAGCTTTAAATTCCGGCGACCAGGCTATTGCCCGATCGCTGGAAGTTCTTAAATAGCTTATTGTTTTGTAGTGTCTACAACAACACTATCAGCACCAAGTGAATCTACACTTAGCGTATCAGCAGCCATGGCAGCATTTAAGATTGAGTCAGCTGCGGCAGCCTGTGCGATTGAATCCTGAGTTTCTTTTTCTTTTTTATCAACGCTGGAACACGCTGTTGAAACTAATACTGCTGCAAATAGTGTAAAGATTAATTTTTTCATTTGTATGTGATTTAGTGAGTAATTATTTCTGTCTGAAGTAGATTTGGATTGGAACCCCGGTGAAATCAAAATGCTCGCGAAGTTTATTCTCGATAAAGCGTTTGTAAGGCTCTTTAATATACTGTGGTAAATTACAAAAAAACGCAAACATTGGCGATGAACCATTGATCTGCGTGATATATTTGATCTTCACATATTTACCCTTTACAGCTGGCGGAGGATAATTTTCAATTATCGGCAGCATAACATCATTCAGTTTTGAGGTAGGGATTTTCTTCAGTTTATTTTCATAAACTTTAGATGCAGCCTCAAGAGATTTATAGATCCTTTGTTTCTCAACAACCGACGTAAATACAATGGGAACATCGCTAAAAGGAGCTATTTTGTCCCTGATAGTGTCTTCAAACACGCCAGTCGTCTTGGTATTCTTTTCGATAAGATCCCATTTGTTTACCAGGATAACCACACCTTTTTTGTTCTTTTCAGCAAGATGGAAGATGTTGATATCCTGTGATTCAATACCTTCAACAGCATCAATCATAAGGATAATTACATCCGCTTCTTCCAATGCTTTAATGGTACGCATTACAGAGTAAAATTCGATATTCTCTTTTACCTTGGTTTTTTTACGCAAACCTGCGGTATCAATCAGCATAAACTCATGCCCGAACTGATTGTAGTGAATATGGATCGAATCGCGGGTAGTACCAGCTATGGGGGTGACAATATTTCTTTCCTTACCTATCAGGGCATTGATTAATGAAGATTTTCCAACATTTGGACGTCCTACAATCGCATATTTTGGAAGAGAGTTTTCGTCTTCTGGCTCATCTTCAAAATGTTTGATCACATCGTCAAGAAGCTCGCCAGTACCCGAACCAGACATGGCCGATAAAGAATAGATCTCGCCTAAGCCTAAGCTATAAAAGATACTCGCATCATTGAGGCGCTGGTTATTATCAACCTTGTTCACTACAACGAATACAGGCTTGTTGCTGCGTCTTAGCAGCTTGGCTATATCATCATCAAGATCGGTAACGCCCGTAACCACATCAACCATGAAAAGGATGACAGTAGCTTCTTCAATAGCGATAACAACCTGTTCACGAATTGCAGCCTCAAACACATCATCCGAGTGAGCTACGTAACCTCCGGTATCAATTACCGTAAAGTTTTTGTCGGTCCACTCAGCCGTTCCGTAATGCCTGTCGCGGGTTACACCACTGTAATCGTCCACTATCGCCTTACGGGTTTCCGTCAGCCGGTTATATAACGTCGACTTTCCTACATTGGGGCGGCCTACTATTGCTACTATGTTACTCATTTTTTGGTTGTTAATGGGTTGCCAGTTACCCGTTGTCAGTTGCCCGTCAAAGCGTCTAGTCCCACCAGCCTGGCAACTGGTAGCGCGAAACTGGGAACTGCCTTTAGTCTTCGTACCCGAAACTCTTCAAATAATTCTTTCTGTTCCTCCAATCCGGTATAACCTTGACGAACATTTCTAAAAAGACTTTCTTTTGCAGGAACTCCTCCATGTCCTTCCGGGCATAGGTTCCCACTTTTTTTAACATTTCACCGGCTTTCCCGATGATGATATTTTTTTGTGAATCACGTTCTACAATAATTTCCGAGCTGATGCGGACGATCTTAGGCTCATCTTTAAAAGCAGTGATGATCACTTCTGTGCTATACGGAATCTCTTTTTCATAAAGCTTAAATACCTTTTCACGGATGATCTCCGACACAAAGAAGCGTTCATTTCGATCTGTCAGGGTGTCTTTGTCATAATATGCGGGGTGTTCAGGCATATTATCCATGATAAATTGCATCACAGCGGGCACATTGTGGTCATGTAAAGCTGATACGGCAAATACCGCCTTTGGCTTCAATGTTTCTTCCCAATAAGCCACTTTTTCTTTTACAAGATCTTCCTGAGATTTATCGATCTTGTTGATAACCACTGCAATAGGTGATGTCGTTTTAGCGAGTTTTTCTAATACATCATTTTCATCATATTTTTCATTGATGTCTGTGACAAAAAGGATAATATCTGCGTCGACCAGGGATCCATTAACAAAACTCATCATAGATTCCTGCATTCCGTACACCGGCTTGATGATACCCGGCGTATCCGAAAATACGATTTGGTAATCATCTTCATTTACGATGCCCAGAATCCGGTGCCGCGTAGTTTGTGCTTTTGGAGTGACTATGGATAGTTTTTCACCGACCAAAGCATTCATCAGCGTAGATTTTCCAACGTTGGGCTTTCCGACAAGACTAACAAATCCGGCTTTATGAGACATGTAAAATTTATTTTGAAATTTATTTGGACTGCAAAGAAACGAAATATATCTTTGCAGTCCAATTTAAAAGCAACACAGAGACGTTCTTTACGCTTAAAATTGTCACAGTGCGGGATGGAGCAGTTGGTAGCTCGTCGGGCTCATAACCCGAAGGTCGTCAGTTCGAGTCTGGCTCCCGCTACCCAA
>JAZKIH010000174.1:0-2742 GCA_040384965.1 Bacteroidota bacterium
ATCCTTGTAGGCAAATATTTTTAACTTAACAAGATTCATATCAGCGATCTGAAAGGTTACCCATCTTCAGCATGATACTCTCCATGCATTCTTTCACAATTTTATCTTTCAGGCGGGCTAAATCTCTAGGATCGATTCCCTCCTTCGCCTTTTTACTA
Organism: Bacteroidota bacterium; assembly: GCA_040384965.1. Classification (GTDB taxonomy): domain Bacteria; phylum Bacteroidota; class Bacteroidia; order Sphingobacteriales; family Sphingobacteriaceae; genus Daejeonella. The sequence goes on from JAZKIH010000174.1 coordinate 159, forward strand.
TTCTCGTCCACAGCCACTTTAATGACGAGCTCCCTTATTTCTATAGGCATGTTAGTTAACTTTTATAAAATAATCAAAGCACAATTCGAAAGTCTCCACTACAATTGCATTCTCCTGAGCTTTAAAATCAGACACTTTGATAGCTATAGGATAAGCATTCACAAAACGCCAAGTCGAAATCGGAGCACCCGTTTCGTCAAGGAGATTCAGATTTACCAACTTGGGCTTAAATTCAAACAACTCAAAGCTGTTTCTAGCCCAGGTAATTAGCGGAGAGCCTATTAGCATTCCTCTTTTGAGGACAAGATTTTCATAAGTAGGGCGCTGGGGAAACCGGTGTTCAAACCGGTTCTCCCCGCCCTCTTTAATTGGTTCAGGAGATATTTTGGCTGTAAGGCCGCTTACTTCCTGAAAACTGCCTTCGTTAACACCCGTTATGCCTTCGACATTTACTTTAAAACTAAATCCGACAGGTGGGTAATAATTCGACATTTAATTAATATAATCAGTTTATGCGCTTAATGATAAACCTTCGTGAGCTAATTCCATTGTTTCTACTGCAATCTCATTAGCATCAGCTTTCATATCTGAAACAGTCATTTTGGTTGGAAATGCATTCAATAATTTCCAGCTCATTGCAACTGCATTAGATTCGTCAAGCAAACTGATCAAAATAGTCGCACGCTTGTACGTGTTCATTTTAGTCAGGTTGTATTTATCCCATAAGGTTTTATCACCCTTGAAAATGCCTTTCTTAAGAGTAATATTTCCAAATTTCTGAATACCCGGCATTTTTACAGTTGAGTAAACTTTACTGTTTCCACCGCGGTATTCGATAACCTGAGTTTCTGAAGATAATCCGGTTACTTCCTGAAATATATATTCAGCATCATCCCATTTTACTTGAAATGAGAATTTAACTAACGGCCAGGTTGCCGTTGATTGTGCTGCGCCATCATCTGCCATAATTGTAATATTTTATTTAGTGAATGTTTAGTTAATAATAATTAAGATGTCTGTTGTTGTTGCTGGAATGTGATTACGATAAACTCAGCAGGACGAACCAACGCTACTTTTACAGTGATCAGCATTTTTCCATCAAGGATGTCTGTAGGTGTCATAGTAGAACCTAACCCAATCTGAACGTCAAATGCAGCTTCAGGTCCTGCCCCAGCCAATGCTCCTTGTTTCCAAAGATTGGTCAGGAAGTTCTCTATCATACTCTTAACAGTCACCCAGGTGTTCGCATCATTCGCTTCGAATACATATGCTCTGGTAGCAAGTTTGATTGATTGCTCAATCATGATCAGAGTTCTTCTTACGTTGATATATCTCCAATCCTGACTGTTACCGTCCAATGTACGGCCACCCCAAACTAAAGAACCAATTCCAGGGAAAGAGCGGATCACGTTGATCGATTTACCTGCCATTACATCCACGTTTAGGTTTTGCTGTCCTTCGCTAGAAATGTTAACAGCTGGCGCATTCACCATGTTAACAGACACGTTTGCCGGCGCTTTCCACACTCCACGGCTATTGTCAACCTGTGTGTAGATACCTGCCATTGCGCCACTCGGAGGCAATTGGTTAAGTTTGATACGGATCTCATTGATGATATTTCCGTAAGTCGCACTAACCGCCTTCAATCCCTGGTGCAAGTGTTTTTTTGCTGTAACAATGTCCTTTGTTTTGGCATCAACAGCAACCTCAGCTTCTACAATTACAATAGCATCTCCACCAGTGAGGGCAGCTTCACGCTGAGCAACAAGGTCTTTCAGTTCCGGATCGAATTTTTTACGATCCTCATTGTATTTGGTAATGATCTTTTTTGCGTCTGTTTCAGGCAATAATGCTGAAAGATCGCCGCTGATGTTTTCGAAATCAAGCTCATCCGGCTGAACAACTGAAGTATCTAACCAAGGATAGTATGCCGCACCGTAGTTCAGGAAGTTGATTCCAATAGCCTCGCGGAAAGTATTAATAACCTCTGAAGTCTCTTCAGCAGGACCTTGTTTTGCGACATCAAGAATAGCAAAGCGACTTTGCATTTTAGCGCAATGAGCAAGTACTTTCGTGTAGATCTGATAACACTCCTCGCCTAATGCAATTGCATCAGGTAAAACTACCAGAGTTGGCTCACTTTCTTTTTCCAAAATCTCCAGCACTTCATAATCTGTCGCTTTGATCTCGAAGGAATCCTCATTCGCATAAGTACCCACAGATAAAATGTAGCACGGTCCGCCGCCATTTGCATAAAATAAGCGGATGCTGTTGAACATGTAGGCAGTATTGTTGTCACTGGCAACAACTGTCTTCTGAACCCCATTCACCGAAAACACGTCTAAATCATCCTTACCTGCGTCAGCAACGGTAAATTTAGCGTTAAATCCTTGTCCGAAGCCTTCTACGTACTCGGCGAAAGATGTGATTCTCGTAGGAACCTTTACGAGTGATTTTCCATTCCGTTCTGCATAGGCTGTGTAGCCGATAAAAACAGGTACAGCGGTGGCCACTGCTACTGCCGAATTCGGAAAGGCGTTCTTTTCTTCCAGGTAAACCCCTGGGGTCATAAGTGTTGATGCCA
>JAZKIH010000175.1:0-8285 GCA_040384965.1 Bacteroidota bacterium
GAGCAAGTAGTTGACGAAACGATTCGCTTAATTAAAGAACTTATGAATGTTCCGGAAGGATATTCGGTAGTTTTATTGCAAGGAGGCGCGTCAATGCAATTTTCCATGGTGCCAATGAATTTATTGGGTGACGGACAAACTGCAAGCTATCTTGATACAGGAGTTTGGGCCAGCAAAGCAGTTAAAGAAGCTAAAATAGTGGGAAACGTAAATGTTGTGGCTACTTCTAAAGAAGCGAATTACACTTATGTTCCAAAGGGTTTTGAAATTCCATCTGATTCCGCTTATTTCCACTACACCTCAAATAATACAATCTACGGTACTGAGCTTTTTGAAACTCCAAAAACGTCGGTACCTGTTGTTTGCGACATGTCTTCAGATATTATGAGCAGAGTTGTTAATGTTGAAGATTTCTCCCTGATTTATGCGGGAGCGCAAAAGAACATTGGCCCTGCAGGACTTACCGTTGTGATCGTGAAAGACAGTATTCTTGGAAAACTGGATCGCAAGCTAGGTTCAATGCTGGATTATAAAGTTCAGATTGAAGGCGGATCCATGTATAACACTCCACCGGTATTTGCAATTTACGTAGCAATGTTAAATCTACGTTGGTTGAAATCTAAAGGTGGTATCGCAGACATAGAAAAAGAAAATCTTTCTAAATCTGACGCCCTTTACAAAGAAATTGACCGCAATCCGTTGTTTAAAGGAACCTGTAATGTAGAGGACAGGTCCCGGATGAATATTTGCTTTGTGATGGAAAATCCAGAGCTTGAAAAACCTTTCCTTAAGTTTGCAGAAGACAGAGATATTATTGGAATCAAAGGGCATAGAAGTGTCGGCGGATTCCGTGCATCTATGTACAATGCATTGCCAATAACGAGCGTTCATGCATTAATAGACGCCATGCAGGAATTTGAAGAAAAGCAACGAGTTTAATCATCATCTGATTCTGATGGGCAGTATCGATATGTGCTATTATTATTTAGATAATTAATACAAATCACTTAACATCAAACTATTATATTATTATGTTCCGTATACTCGCCAATGATGGCATTGATCCAATCGGTAAAGAATTATTAGAAAAAGCAGGTTTTCAGGTTGATACCGAACACATTCCGCAGGCGGAATTGGTTGAGGGTCTGAAGCAATATGATGGCATTACCGTTAGAAGTGCAACAAAACTCAGGCAGGATCTAATTGACGCCTGTCCTAATATTAAGCTGATAGGACGAGGTGGTGTCGGCATGGATAATATTGATGTTGATTATGCAAGGGGTAAAGGTATAGCAGTTGTTAATACACCCGCAGCTTCATCACTATCTGTGGCTGAGTTGGTATTTGCTCATCTTTTTACAGGCATTCGTTTTCTGCAGGATGCTAACCGCAAAATGCCTGTTGATGGAGATTCAAAGTTTAATGACCTGAAAAAAGCCTACGCTAAAGGGGTTGAACTTCGTGGGAAAAAGATTGGTATTATTGGTTTCGGCCGGATTGGTCGTGAAACGGCGAGAGTTGCTTTAGGGCTTGGGATGGAAGTACTTGCATACGATCTGTTTGAAGTGCCTGCTGAACTTGATATTCAGCTTGCTGGCAACATTACAGTGACTTGTCCTATCAAAGCGATGAGCCTCGATCAGGTGATAAAAGAAGCTGATTTTATAAGTTTACACGTTCCATTCTGTGATAAGCCGGTTTTAGGCAAGGACGAGTTTGATAATATGAAAGATGGTGTTGGCATTGTGAATTGTTCCAGAGGCGGCACATTGGATGAGGAAGCTTTAATTGAAGCTTTGAACTCAGGAAAAGTAGCGTTTGCAGGACTAGATGTATTCGATAATGAGCCAACGCCGCGTCAATCTCTACTTACACATCCAAAAGTCTCTTTAACACCTCATATCGGTGCATCTACTAATGAAGCACAGGAGAGAATCGGAACTGAGCTGGCGAATCTGATCATTGATTTTTTCAAAACAGTTAAGGTTTAAATCTCAGTATTAGGTTTGCATCTGACGTTAATATAAAATGCCAACGATCAAACCCTTTTGTGGAATACGGCCTAATCCAGACTATGCTGGTAAGGTTGTATTAGATATGGAGAATTTAAGCCTGAAAGAAGCTAAGATTATCCGGCAGGAGAATCCATATTCATACGTAAATATGCTGGTTCCCAAGCTGGATAATCTTTTTTTACGAGGTTCAAAAAATGAGCTTGCTTTTAAGAAGATCAATGAAAATTTTGAAGAATTCCTTGAGAAAGGCGTCCTGATCCAGGATGTGAGACCATCGGTGTATCTTTACCGCGTCTCAAGAAACGGCAGTACACAAACCGGCATATGGACTGTTACTTCCGTTGACGATTACCAGAGCAATAAAATCAAAAAGCACGAACGGACTAAGCCTGAGCGCGAAGCGGTTCTTATAGATTATCTCCAGCAAACCGGGATAGATGCAAATCCTGTGCTGATAACCTACAACACGCTTCCCGTAATTGACAAAATTATTCATAAAATTTGTGAGAATAATCCGGATCTGTCATTCAGTAAGGCAGGTGCTCTCCACGAGCTCTGGAAGACTGACAACAAAAGTGATGTAGATAGAATTATCGGCGAATTTGAGAGACTTCCATCTGCTTACATTGCTGACGGGCATCACAGAGCTGCGGCGGCTTCTCTGCTGGCATCAAAGCAGCGTGTGATAAAGCCTGACTACACTGGAAAAGAGGAATTTAATTTCTTTACGACAGTATATATGGCTGCTGACCAATTGAAAATATATCCGTTTCATCGGCTTGGTAAAGATTTGAATGGAAACAGCATCCCGGAATTTATTGAACAGATCCGGAAGTCTTTTCATGTAGAAAGTTCTGACAAACCTATTGTTCCCGAACAGCTGCATGAATTTGGCATGTACGCAGGGGCCGAATGGTACAAATTAACCGCCCGTCCTGAAACTTATCTTTCCGACACGCCGGTATCTGAGTTAGACGTTACGATTCTGCAGGATGATGTTTTTGAAAATATTCTAGAGATTCATGATCCTAGAGTTGATCCCCGGATAAACTTTATAGGTGGTACTATACAACCTGATGACCTTGCTGCGCAAGTAGATGATGGAACTTATGCTGTCGCTTTTACCTTATTTCCCACTTCTATTGATCAAATTATCAAAGTGGCTGATAAGGGAGAAGTAATGCCGCCAAAGTCTACGTGGTTTGAGCCGAAATTTCAGGCTGGCTTATTAATCCACAAAATCGATCAGGTTTAATCCAGAACATAAGTCTGGCCCTTTACAGCAATCTCACTTTTGAAACCTTCCTGTTCCAATGATTGGCTGAAGCTTTCCATCGATGTAGTCTCTCCATGCACAAGAAATACTTTTTTTAATTTCGTGCTATCTTGCTGTTTAACGAAATTTAAAAGGTCGTTATGATCGCCATGGCCGCTGAAGAGATCAGTTTGCTTGATAGTCGCGTAAACTGATAACTCGCGATGCCTGATGTTCACTATTGGATCGCCACGAAGTAGTCGGTTTCCCAAAGTTCCTTTTGCACAATATCCGATAAAAAGAATGGTACAGTAGTAATTGGAAATGTTATAGTATAAATGATCCTGTATCCGGCCACCCTCCAGCATTCCTGCGGAAGATATGATAATACATGGCTCGTAATAATTAGAAATTGCCTTACTTGCATTCATATCCTGAATGTATTCTAGGTTTTCAAATTCAAATTCATCCCCCTGCATCTTATAAAAATCCTGAGCCTCGCTGTTTAGTAGAGGATGATGTTTTCTGAAAATATCTGTGGCATATGTTGCCATCGGACTATCCACAAACACTTTCACACGAGGCAGTAAACCCTTAGAAAAAATTCGGTTAAGTGAATACACCAAAGCCTGTGTACGGCCCACGCTGAAAGCTGGAATGATCAATCGGCCCGGAGATTTAATGCATGCTTCATTTACAGTATCTGTAAGAAGTTCCTCAACGCTTTGAGTAGCTTTATGCCATCTGCCGCCGTAAGTAGACTCACACACCAGATAATCAACTTGCGGTAAAGTTTCAGGATCATTTAATACAGGGTAATTCTTTCTGCCAAGGTCACCGCTGAATGCAATAGTTTTATTCTCTCCATGTGACTGCACCGTTAATACCGCGGCTGCGGCTCCTAAAAGGTGACCCACCGGGACAAATGTCAGGCTGATATCTCCCGTAATCGAAAAGGCTTTATTGAATCCTATGGTTACAAAGCGATCTACCGTTTCCATCACGTGTTTTTGAAGGTAAAGCGGTTTAGGTCCGGAATTGAAACCGCGTTTCCCTTTTCGGGATTTACGCTGCCTGTTCAAAAAAATATTAACCGAATCCAGCAGAAGAAGCTCAGTTAGGTCTGCGGTAGGGGCGGTACAAAGGATCTGTCCGTCAAACCCGTGCCGCACCAGTGTCGGTAAGTTTCCCGAATGATCGATATGAGCATGGGTGAGGATAACTACATCGATATCAGAGGGCATGAAAGGAAATTGTTCGTTTTCCTCGATCCAGGTATCTTTCTCATAATCTAAACCGCAATCAATTAGAATATTGTAATTATCGGTTTCTAACAGGTGCATGCTTCCGGTAACTTGCTGCGCGGCACCCCAAACGGTAAGTTTCATGATTTTCTAAATGTGGTAGAAGTTGAGTTATGAGGTATGCATTATGATCTTTGAGCTCGGAAATCCATTTCCGCTTTACGCTTCAAGCTGTAACTGACTTAAGTACCTGTAAAGCCCTTCTTCGTTTTTCATTAATTCTGCATGACTGCCAGTTTCAATGACTTTTCCTTTTTCCAGAACAACAATTTTATCCGCTTCACGAATCGTTGATAATCGGTGAGCAATGATGATCGAGGTCCTGTTTTTCATTAATTCCTCCAAAGCTTCCTGTACTAGACGCTCCGATTCAGAATCCAGAGAAGAAGTAGCTTCATCCAATATTAGAATTGCCGGATCCTTTAAAAGTGCCCTCGCAATTGCTATTCTCTGACGCTGTCCTCCGGAGAGTTTAACACCACGCTCGCCAACCAATGTATCATAAGACTCAGGGAAACCTGCTATAAAATCATGTGCGTTTGCGCGTTTCGCGGCAGTAATAATTTCATCTTCGGAAGCATTAAGGCGTCCGTAAGCAATATTTTCGCGAATCGTGCCGCCGAACAATAATACATCCTGAGGCACAATAGCTACCTGATTTCTCACGTCCGTTAGTGTGAAGTCTGATACGTCTCGTCCATCAAATCGTAGAGATCCTTCCTGTGCTTCATAAAAACGCAGTATTAATCCGGCTATAGTGGATTTGCCTGCACCACTCGGACCTATTATGGCAACTTTTTCGCCAGTTTTCGCCTGGAATGATACCCCGTTAAGCACTGTTATTTCTTTTCGTGATGGGTAGGCAAAAACAACATTTTTAAATTCCAGATTACCCTCAATTTTTTGATGGATCTGGTTATTTTCTCCGTGCATGGAGATAGGTTCATTTTCCTCGGCAAGTATTTCTAAAACCCGCTCACTTGCTCCAAAGGCTTTTTGCATAGTTGCGTAAAGTTCTGGAAAACTGCCCATTGCAGCGCCCACAAACGTAGAAAGCAATATGAAAGTAAACATGCTCGCTAGGCTTATTTCGCCAGCCTGAACCAGGTGTGAACCATACCAGACAACTGAAACTATAGTTCCAAATAAACAGAATACAATAAATGAGGCGAATATTCCTCTGAATCTGGCGCCGCGCATGGCTATCTTGACCACTTCGCGGATACTTTTATTATACCTGCCAACCTCATAGGCTTCATTCACAAACGCTTTGACATTAGAAATGCCCTGAAGTGTTTCTTCAACTATTGTATTGGATTCTGCGAGCTTATCCTGCGCTTTTCTTGAAAGTTTTCTAATGAAGCGGCCGAAGACCACTGCTATAACGACCATAACCGGGAGTACAGCAAGGAGCATTAAGGTTAATTTACCGGATACAAGTACAAGAAAGATAATGCCGCCGGTGAATATTATTATCTGCCTGATCATCTCCGCAAGGGTTGTAGTTATCGCATCCTGGATCTGAGAGAGATCGGCAGAAAGCCGGCTATTCAATTCGCCGACTCTTCGCTGTGAAAAGAAGTTCATCGGAAGTGTAATTAGCTTGTGGTAGGTATCACGACGGATATCAGCAAGCCCTTTTTCGGCTACTTCTACAAACCAATTGATCCTGAAGTAAGAAAATATTGACTGAACGAACAAAACGCCCAAAAGAGTAAGTGCAACAGTGTTAATATCAGTAGGGAAGGAATCAAGTATTTCCTTCGGCATTATTGCCCCTGTGGACTTTGCCTGTGCACCTGTGCCTATAAGGCGGCCCATTAACAGAGGAAACAGAAACGAACTTCCGCTGGATATGATGAGACAAGCCAAGCCGAGAAAGAACTTAGTACGATAGGGTTTGAGGTAAGATAATAACCTCATTACCTGTTTTATACTTTCTTTATTGATCTTTGCCTTGGGAAGTTCTTCAGCCTGAGCGTTACCGCTGTTTAATCGAGCACGTGCCATTTAAAATCTTGGAATTATTTTGTCAGTAATATGACGGGGCAAAATTAGGCTTATTTGGTCAAGTTAGGTATTCTGGATATCAGGTTTGCGTAATTTTTTAAGTCTAAAAGCATAAATTACTGCGATTATTGACACGAGTATAAAAGACACCAAATAAATAGTTATAGTATTAACCCTGATAGCCTGAGCCTCATTTTCGCCTTTCAGCTTATCGTTCTCCTGCTGAAGCCGTGTAATAGTTGTCTGAAAACGATCGACCCGGCCTTCTACCGTTTCTGCACGATGCTCAACTTCCTTTTTTTCGAAATCTTTAAAGTCGAGCAACACTTTAAGCTCTGAGAATATATTATTGTCGTTAAGAACTATTTGAGTGAGGATGTCATTGGAAGCCTGCATGTCTCTTTTGGTCTTCAAACCGAATATTCCGGTTCGTTTACTTAGGCTGTTATCATACTGGCTAAAATTGGCACTTCTTTCCTGCAGTAACTGATTGATCTTATTGCGCTGCACATTATAAGCAGACGTATCAGATTGAGCCCATAATGTCAGGTTCATCGAAAGGAGAAACAGCATCAAGTTGATTAACTTCATATTATTGGAATTGCGTCGATCAGGCTCCATGCCTCAGCTCTTTCAGAAAACAAAGGCTTTACTTTTGACCAGGTTGTTTTGAAAAGCTCGGATGATCGGTATACGTTCAAATATTCTTCGTTTTGCCATTTACTCAACGTGAAATATATATTTGGATTGTTTGCATCCTGCATTAGCTGGACTCCATAACACCCATTCGATGATTTGATCAGAGCAGCTGATTCGTTGAAAATTTGCAGGAAGTTATTAATCTCCTCAATCTTGAAGGACATTTTAACGATCCGGGTGATCACGATTGAAATTCTATGCGCACGATATCGCCAAGATGAAGGCCCAGCAATCCACTGGCATTTCCTTTATTAATCGCGATTTCAAGGTGATTGCTAATCCCGAAAAGGCATAATTTCTCACCCTCTGGAACTTCGTTATAATGCCAGCTAAGCTGGGAAATCGATTCGTTTCTTTTGAAGAAAAGAGTGAAATCCCTGTTGAGCTGTACCCGGGTAAAGATCTCTTTTGTAATATTGGTGATGATATTTTGGAAGGAATCGATATAAATAACACTTCCGCGGATAATGTCGCGCTCGATAACTGGCTGGAGGGTCATGCGGTCTTCAACCCCTGAAACCGGAATACCAATATCTTTTAGCTTGCCACCTTTTGCCAGGTGACTGGCAGCTTTGGGAAATATATCAGAAAGCGGGAAGTGCAGATACTTTAAATCCTGCATGATATTTAGCTCCACAATTTCTGAGGGCTCCTCTTCAAAAAGCAGAGAAAATATGCCGTTATCAGATCCGACAAAATAATGGTCGCGGTATTTTAGAGCCAGATATCTCGTCTTTTCGTTAAATACAGAATCGATTCCTATTAAATGGACAGTCCCCTTTGGAAAGTAGTGAAAAGCGTTTCTAAGTATGAAGGCAGCCTGAGGGATATTGAAGGCAGAAATATCATGGCTTATATCGACAATATTTGCATTTGGCAGCTGGCTCAGGATACTTCCCTTAAGGGCAGCCTGGTAAAAATCTTTATAGCCCAAATCGGTCGTTAAAGTAATTATTGCCATTTAAAATGTAAATATTTATTGTTAATCTTGCGATAGATATT
>JAZKIH010000176.1:0-37282 GCA_040384965.1 Bacteroidota bacterium
AAAAGGTATCCAGCTCTTTCTATCTAAATTAACGCTCTCGATATATTATACGCTGCAAAAGCGATAATGTTTCATCAGGCCTAAAATATTTTTCATGTTTTAATTAATCCATTGATTTTCAAAGTATTAATTTTTTTGACTAGTGTTTATTCTGCGAATGCAATTGTTATAATGCTGATAGTGACACCTTCAAGCTTCAGTAATTCAATACTGCAAGCCTCCAGTGTTGCGCCCGTGGTCATAACATCGTCTACAATGAGAACATGTTTTTTATTAAACGCACCATGATCACGACATTCGAAAGCGCTATTAAGATTTTCGTATCTGGCAAACCGTGATTTCTTTGTTTGTGTCTCCGTGTTTTCTTTGCGGACCAGATTGTCTGGAACGACAGGAATTAAGAGAACCGAAGCTAGGCCATTTGCGATAACTTCACTTTGATTATATTCCCGCTTTTTTAATTTCGCTGGATGCAGAGGCACAGGGATAATTACGTCGGGCTTACTCCACTTGTCTGAACTTTTTAGGACCTGACCATACAGCTGACCCATCCTAAAGCCCGCCTCAGGCCGTTTGTTGTATTTTAGCTGATGCATAATATTTTGTACCCTGCCTCCCTTTCTAAAATATACGAAGGAGGAAGCTTGCGTGAAAGCAAATCTTCCCCAAAGTTGTTTGGCTAGCCTGTTTGACGGATCAGAGTGAAAGTTTGTAACGGGCAAGTGATAAATGCAATTTGTACAAATTACTTGTTCGTTATTGAATAAATTATTTCCGCATCCAGCACAGAGATCAGGAAAAAAAAGAGCGAAGAAATCGTGAACGTAGTTAATTGAGAATCGCATAGTTTAAGATAGCGATTCAACTATAGATAAAGTTTTTGTGGTAACCTGGAATTAGGTAATGGTAATGAATTCAGGGTTTAACTGAACTCAAGTTGTTTTTATAAGAATTAGACGATTAACTTTTAACCGCTAATTGCCCGCACGCGGCATCTATATCTTTACCGCGGCTTCTTCTAATATTTGTATTGATGCCATTTCTTCTCAAATATGCGGCAAACTCGTCTGTGCGATCAGTTCCGGCATTTTCGAAATCGGCGAAACTTATAGGGTTATATTCAATGATGTTTACCTTACATGGAATGTGTCTGCAGAATTTGGCAAGCTCTTCAGCATCTTGCAACGTATCATTAAAATCATTGAATATGATATATTCGTAGGTGACTGGATTCTTGGTTTTAGAAAAATAATATTTCAAGGCATCCGCCAGCGCCTTGAGCGAGTTTTGCTCATTTATAGGCATAATAGTATTCCTCTTCTCATCGTTGGCGGCGTGTAAGGAAAGCGCAAGGTTAAAACGGACTTCATCATCGCCAAGTTTCCGGATCATCTTTGCAATTCCCGCAGTGGAGACCGTTATACGCTTTGCCGCCATATTCAACCCATCCTTTGCGGTAATGCGTTCAATAGACTTAAGGACGTTGGCGTAATTCAGTAGAGGCTCGCCCATCCCCATATAAACGATATTTGTTAGCGGGGCCTGATAGTTTTCTTTTGCCTGGCGGTCGATCAACACAACCTGATCATAAATCTCATCCGGGTTAAGATTTCTTTTTCTTTCCATGTATCCGGTGGCACAGAACTTACAGGTAAGGCTGCAGCCAACCTGAGAACTGACGCACGCAGTCATACGATCCGACGCCGGTATGAGGACACCTTCAATAATATTGCTATCATACAATTTAAAGGTGTTTTTTATAGTTTTATCGGAACTAAACTGAGATTGATGGATACTTAAATTGTTGATAGTGAATAAGGTATTTAGCTTTTCCCGCAACGACTTTGAAAGATTACTCATTTCGTCGAAATCTACAGACGATTTTTCCCATAGCCATTCATAAACCTGCTTTGCGCGAAAAGCAGGTTCACCCAGAGCAGAAAAATGCTCTTTAAGTTTATCGACTGATAAAGCGCGAATATCTATTTTAGAATTCTCCATTAGATGCTGCAAAGTTACCACTTCCTGAATTGAAAAAAGTATTAACCTTTTTACATGATTTTCGTATGACCTTGAACTGCAGAATTGTTATATTTATATATCTATTTAACCTGTGATTAACGTTATATCTTATTACTTTCCGGCATGATTAGACATGTTGGCGCTGATTTTATTCTCCCTGTAAATGGTGTGCCTCTAAAAAATGGTGTTGTCTCAATTGATGACCGGGGCGAAATTATTAACTTATACGATAGTGAGGCTGCAAGAAAGCTTCCCGAATCTATTGAACGCTTTGACGGGCTTATAGTTCCAGGCTTCATAAACAGCCATTGTCATCTGGAGCTTTCTCATATGTTAGGTAAGGTAGCCCCCGGGGAAGGTCTCATAACATTTCTTAGTAAAGTAATTGGAAAAAGAGGATCTGATGAAAGTGAGATCCTGGATGCTATGAGAAATGCGGACGCGGCTATGCTGAACAACGGCATTGTGGCAGTGGGAGATATTTCGAACAATTTGTTATCTAAAAATATAAAGGAAGGAAGCCTCATTCATTATCATACATTCGTCGAATTTCTCGGATTTGATCCCCCAAATGCGGAAGCCATTTATAACAAGAGTCTGGATCTTCTGAGAAATTTTTCACCCCTACAGGCATCTCTGGCACCCCATGCCGCTTATTCTGTATCGAAGGAACTCTTGAAACTATTCCAGAAAAACAAAGAGGGTCGTTCTGAGCTTACGACTATGCACAATCAGGAAAGTGAAGACGAAAATGAGCTCTACCGGTATAAGACTGGGAAATTTCTTGATTTTTACAAAAATTTAAAGCTCAATATCGATTTTTTTAAACCTCAGGCTCGAAATTCAATTCAGTCGATCATTCCATTATTTGCTCCATTACAGAGGATACTGCTCGTGCATAACACGTACACAAGTCTCAAAGACGTTTATTTTGCCAATCGTTTTAATCGTGATATAAATTGGTGTTTTTGCCCCAAAGCAAATATTTACATCGAAAGTAGATTACCCAAAATTGAGATGTTTCAATTTCACGATTTCAATATTACCATTGGTACTGACAGCCTTGCCTCTAACGATAAGCTGTGTATTTTATCTGAACTAAAAGTTATCAGGAAGAATTTTCCTTCTTTATCTTTTAAAGAAACTCTCCGCTGGGCAACAATAAATGGGGCGCGTTTTTTAGGGATCGATCATAAGTTTGGATCGATAGAACCGGGAAAAAAACCAGGTTTAAACTTAATCACGAATACCGATGGCTTGGAACTGACGTCTTCGTCGGAGGTGCAAAAAATAATTTAAGTAATGTTCGTGCGGGTGACGAGTTTATTATAGTTGCAACTAGATTTCACGTTATTGTGTTGATTGTCCACTAGTTTGCGTTTGTAATCGTAAAAGTTCAACTTTGCCGTCATGAATGCTGTCAAAAAGCTTTTTAATATTCAGTTCCCAATTGTCCAGGCCGGAATGGTTTGGTGTAGCGGTTGGCGTTTAGCGTCAGCTGTTTCCAATGCAGGCGGACTCGGCCTCATTGGTGCGGGTTCTATGAGCCCTGATTTACTGCGAGAGCATATCAGGAAATGCAGACGGGCAACAAACGCGCCTTTTGGTATAAATGTGCCATTATTATATCGGGATATTGATCAAATTTTTAACGTCCTTGTTGAAGAACAAATAGAAATTGTTTTTACCTCAGCGGGCGACCCTTCGAAGTGGACGCAATATCTCAAGACTCACAACATGAAGGTTATCCATGTTATCGCAAATAAGAAATTTGCGTTAAAAGCCGAACAAAGTGGTGTAGATGCTATTGTGGCCGAGGGTTTTGAAGCGGGCGGTCATAATGGAAGGGAAGAAACCACGACACTGTGTTTAATTCCCGAGATTTGCGACACAGTTTCGATACCTGTAATCGCAGCGGGAGGAATAGGCAGTGGTAAAGCTATGCTCGCGGCATTTGCCTTGGGTGCTGATGCAGTCCAGGTGGGATCACTTTTTGCCGTCTCAACAGAGTCTTCGGCCCATGAGAATTTCAAAAATGCGGTAATAAAATCCAGCGAAGGTGATACTAAGCTCAGCATGAAATCTCTTATACCAGTGCGGCTAATGAAAAATGATTTCTTTGACAGGGTAGAAAAGGCTGAGGCTGAAGGTGCGAAACGTTCAGATCTTATGGAGCTATTAGGGAAAGGGAGAGCAAAATTGGGGATGTTTGAAGGAGACTTAAAAGAGGGTGAACTGGAAATTGGGCAAGTTTCTTCAAGTATTTGTGCGATACGACCGGCTGCGAATATTTTGCAAGACCTATGGCGGGAATTTAGAAATGAGAAAGAAAGAATTAGCAAGTTGTCGTTTTAAATTAGAAAATGAAGCATTTAGATATTGTTATTAGTGGCCGTGTTCAGGGAGTCTTCTTTCGGGCTACAAGTAAGGCCGTCGCCGACCAGGTTGGTGTTAAAGGCACAGCCCGAAATTGTCCCGATGGCACTGTGGCGATAGAAGCGGAAGGAGATGATTTTTCATTGGATATTTTTCTCGAATTCTGCCATAAAGGTTCAGACCGCTCTGCAGTTGAAAAAGTCGAAGTCAAAGAAGGCGAAATCAAAAACTATCGTAATTTTGAGGTTATAAGAAAATAATGCTAATCATTTCTCCCATTGTCAGCCATTAAAAAATTTGCGGGTCAGACTGCTATATATGGGTTAAGCACAATCATCTCCCGGCTTCTCAATTTCATACTGACTCCCATTTACGTGCGTATTTATCCCGCAAAGGTGTACGGGATATTTACGGTTATGTTTAGCTGGGTTTCTATTTTTAATGCCATACTTGCTTTCGGCATGGAAACCACGTTTTTCCGCTATTTAAATAAGTATGAAAACGATAAGCAGAAAGTTTATAACAATACTTTTATAGCCATTTTTGCGCTATGTATTGTATTTCTAGCCTTTTCCCTGCTATTTGTGGAGGATATTGCAGCCTGGATGCAGGAGGGTAAAAAATATAATGAAGATTATGGCACTTACATCCGGTATTTTATCTGGGTCCTCGTAGCTGATGCATTAGCCGTTATCCCTTTCGCGAAAGTAAGATCTGACGGGCGTCCCATACGCTACAGCATTATCAAATTTGCCAATATTTTAACTTTTGTTGGACTTAACTTATTTTTCATATTCATAGTTCCAGCGATGATCAATAACGATCTTCCGGGCGCATCTCTGGTTTCTGGTTGGTATCGTGAGGGATGGGTGGGGTATGTCTTTCTTTCTAATCTGATAGCCAGTCTTCTGACTCTTGTTTTATTGACCCCGGAACTTTTGCAGATTAGGTTTCGCTATGATGGGAAGCTTTTTAAAGAGATGCTTTTTTATAGCCTTCCGATACTTATTGCGAACATATCATTTATAATTAATGAAACGTCGGATAAGGTATTTCTTGGCCGGTTATTGCCCCCGGATATTTCAGAGACCGAGGTAGGTATTTATGGCGCATGCAGTAAAATCGCTATATTTCTGAGCATTTTTATCCAGGCATTCAGGCTTGGTGCAGAGCCGTTCTTCTTCAGCCATTCGAAAAATAAAAATTCAGGCGTAACCTACGCGCGAATTATGAACTACTTTGTGGTGGCCGTATGTCTGATTTTTGTGATGCTGGTAGCAAATATCGAACTACTCAAATATTTTATCGGCGGCGGAAACGTCTTCAAATATTTTACGGGTGATTACGAAATTAGCGCAACTGCTCTTAAACAGCAGGAATTATACTGGTCTGGATTAAAAATTGTGCCCGTATTGCTTTTCGGATACATCAGCCTTGGAATCTATATCAATTTATCTATTTGGTATAAATTGTCTGACCAAACACGTTATGGACTATACATTTCCGGTGTTGGTGCAATATTAACCATTATACTGAATTTGATTTTTATTCCTCAATATAGCTTCGTCGCATCGGCTTGGATATCTCTTACTGTTTACACTTCTATGGCGTTATTATCATATATCTGGGGGCAGAAAAACTACCCGATTCCGTATGATATCGGCAGAAATCTGGGTTATATTTTTGCATCTGTTGCCCTTGTATTTGTATCATTTGTAGTATTTAAACGTAATTTGATAATTGGAAATACCCTGTTTATTATATTTACGTTAATAACTTTTTATATAGAACGAAAAGGTTTAGTAGCCATGTTCGCTACAGAAAGACCGACTCCTTTGGCCGAAAGCTCTGAAAATGAATATTAAGATTATTAATAAATCGGCACACGCTCTTCCTGCTTACGAAACAGCTTTTTCTGCGGGGATGGATCTGCGCGCTGATCTGATTGAACCTATAGTTATCGGGCCGATGGAGAGAAAGCTTATCCCTACTGGGTTATTCATAGAGCTGCCCATCGGTTTTGAGGCACAAATCAGACCGAGAAGTGGCTTGGCATTAAAATACGGTATTACTATACTCAATACGCCGGGAACTATCGACGCCGATTATCGGGGGGAGTTAAAGATATTGCTAATTAATTTGTCAACTTCAGAATTTGAAGTTGGAAATGGAGATCGTGTGGCCCAAATGATAATTTCCAGGCATGAGCAGATAAACTGGGAAGAAGTTAACATTCTTACAGAGACTATCCGGGGTGCCGGAGGATATGGACACACTGGAGTGTAAATATCTGCACACAATGAGTAATAATGAAAATTAAACTGCTGCTTACTTTTTCTCTTGCGATCATTTTGATTGAAGCTGCTGCCCAAAAAAACCAGGGTCCTTTTATGGTAGTGGGTAAAGTTTTGAGCCAAAAAGACAGTCTTCAGGCCAGAGAAATTTATTTTGACGGACTCCATGAAAAACTTATGGAGAATTATCCCCGCGCTGCAGTATCCTTCAATAAAGTGCTTGAAATCGACCCGGCTAATGATGCTGCGATGTACGAGCTCGCTAATATGAGTTTCGCCCAGAATAAACCCACTGAAGCTGAGCGCTTGATCAGGAATGCGGTTACCGTTAAACCTGACAATGAGTGGTACTGGTCTTTTTTAGCGGATGTATATAAGAAGACGAATAATATTTCTGAATTGATACTTGTTCTTGAGGAGCTCATAAGGCTAACTCCTGAAAGAGAAGAGAATTACTACGATCGGGCGAACGCTTTTATGATCCTGAAGAAAACCGATCAGGCTGTTACTGCCTACGAGGAAATTGAATCAAAATTTGGTTCATCACAGGACCTTTCTGCGGCCAAACAAAGGATTCTGCTTCAACAAGGTAGGCCTGAGAAAGTCGAAGAGGAGTTGGAAAAGCAAATTAAGGACAAACCCGATGATGTACGGAATTACTTGTATCTGAGTGAAGTCTACACTAAATCAGGGAACAGGGATAAAGCTATTGAGATCTTAAATAAGGCGAAGTTGATAGATCCCGCTAATGCAATGATCAGGTTGGCGCTCGCTGATAATTATAAAGCTTTAAAACAATTTGACAACACATTTATTGAACTGAAGGTGGCTTTCGCAGACCCAAATCTTAATGTTGACGAAAAAGTTAGAATAGTTCTGTCGTTCTTCCCGATGTTTGCTGATTTTAAGGCAAAAGCATACGCCAATGAATTGGCGTCCATCATGACGAAGACTCATCCGGATGAAGCAAAAGCATTTGCTGTATATGGAGATGTGTTGTTTCAGGAAAAAAAATATAATGAAGCGCGGGATTCATATAAAAAAGCTCTGAAACTCAATGATCAGATCTACCAGATTTGGGAGCAATTGTTGCGTATCGAAGTCAGCCAGGGTGATTTCCAACAAGCAATTTTGGATGGCGAAGAGGGTTTGGCAGTTTTTCCAAATCAGGCCGAATTATACCTGTACACAGGTATAGCTTATACTCAGACTAAAAAGCACGATAAGGCTGTTACCTATCTCAAAAACGCCGCCGACCTGGAAACTGACGATCAGGAAATTCGCGCTCAGATATTCTCAACGCTTGGCGATTCTTATAATGCGCTGAAAAACTATAAAGAGTCAGATCAGTCGTATGAAAAAGCTCTCGAACTGAATCCTGATAATAGCTACGTGCTTAACAACTATGCTTATTACCTGTCGCTGAGAGGAGAGAATTTGGACAAGGCAGAAAAGATGTCCAAGCGATCTGTTCAGTTAGATCCCAATAACGCATCGTCTGAAGATACGTATGCTTGGATTTTATTTAAGCTGAAAAGGTATCCGGAAGCGAAAACCTGGATAGAGAAAGCGTTACGGAGTAAGACTACAAATAATTCAACGCAGGTGGAACATTATGGTGATATTTTATATTTATTAGGTGAAAAGGATCTCGCTTTGCAGCAATGGATAAAAGCAAAAGGTGCTGGGGCAGGTTCAGAGAGCTTAAATAAAAAAATTAATGAGAAGAGATATGTTGAATAGAGTAGTTTGTATATTATTGGTACTGGGGTTATGCGCATCGTGCAGAGCGAAGAAGCCGGCAACAGTTATAACGGTGCCCAAAGCCGATTCCGTGTCTTCCACCGTCTCTCAATCAGCGGAGTCAGCAAATATAGCCAGAGCTGAAAAGCTAAAGGCTGTAAAAAGTAGTCAAGCTAGCTTTAACACTCTTTCAGGAAAGGCAAAGGCTGCTCTGAGCATAGGAAGCAATTCCAATGATGTTACGATGAATATCCGAATAAAGAATAATGAGGCAATATGGGTTTCAGTCACTGCGATTGCAGGATTGGAGGTTGCGCGGGCTTTGATAACGCCGGATAGTGTGAGAGTTATAAATCGATTGGAGAATGAATACATAAAAAAGCCTTTTAGTTACCTGTATGATTTCACAAATAATAAAATAAATTTTGCGACGCTTCAATCTATTTTAGTGGGGAATGTGATATCCGATCTTCTCACTGAATCAACAGAAATTAATATAAATGGAACTCAGGCAGAGCTTGAAAGCAATATAGAATCTATGATGTATAAGATTCTTGTGGATGATAAAAATAAGGTGGTATCATTAAATTTAACAGATGCTGCCGCCGCGCAGTCTCTTTTTGTAAGTTACGGAGACTTTCAGGCAGTCTCTCAACAGCAAATTTCGCATTCCATTGTGATGAAATCCCAGGCGAAAAGTAAGAATATTAGTCTTGACCTCAAGTTCTCCAAAATTGAACTTGATGTGCCAATTGACATACCATTTCGAGTTCCTGATCGTTATACGATCAAAAATTAGATACATTTGTTTAAATGAAGTTGCTGAGGTTTTTCTTCCTGTTATCCTTTTTCTGTCTAGGCTCCGGAGCTTTTGGTCAGAGCAGTTCTGAGCTAAAAAGGCGCAAAGAAGCTTTAACCCGGGAAATCGAATCCCTCAACCGAAGTCTAAATCAAACTTCAAGCAGTAAGAACTTATCGTTAAAACAGATTCGTGCTTTAAATGCTCAAATCCGACTCAGGGAAGAAAAAATAAGCACTATAAACTCCGAGGTGAGACTGTTGGACAATCAAATCTCTGATAATACGAGTACCGTTCGTTCACTTCAGGCGCAGCTGAATAAGCTAAAAAAAGAATATGCAGGCATGGTGCTGTTTGCTTTTAGAAACCAAAGTTCCTATAGTAAGCTGATGTTCATCTTTGCTTCTCAGAATTTCAACCAGGCTTACAAGCGGTTAAAATATCTTCAGCAGTTTGGTGACTATCGTAAGAAGCAGGCGATGTATATCGAAGGAACTTCGAAAGACCTAAATATTAAAATCGAGCAGCTGGATCGTAACAAGCAGGAAAAAAGCAACTTGCTTAATGATCAGGAAAAAGAGAGACGAACTTTGGGTGTTCAGAAGAACAGCAAGTCTAAAGTGCTCACAGGTTTAAGCCGCGAAGAAAAGAAATTAAAGCAGGAATTGTCTCAAAAACAAAGGGAGTCGGCAACATTAAATCGTGCAATTGCGAATGCAATCAACCGGGAAATAGAGGAAGCGCGGAAGAGGGCCGAAGCTGAGGCTAGGGCAGCAGCCGCGAAAGCAAAAGCTGAAAATAAAGATGCTCCGGATGCAAAGCCGATATCAAGAGGGTCAAGTATCCTGGCGGCAACGCCCGAATCAGCCAAGTTATCTTCGGATTTTCTTGGCAGCAGAGGCAGTTTGCCTTGGCCTGTAACAAACGGAATTATCATCGAGGATTTCGGTAATCATACGTATGGGCGGAATGTTACTACTGAAAACAATGGTGTAGACATAAAAACGGCGCCAGGTTCGGCTGTACGGGCCGTTTTTGCTGGGGAAGTGGCCGCTGTTCAAAACTTCGCAGGGTCGTACGCAGTTCTGATACGCCATGGTGAATATTTTACGGTTTATTCCAATTTGCGTTCAGTAAGTGTAGCGAGAGGACAGAAAGTTACCCTAAAACAGAATATAGGGACGGTCATTACCGATGGCGTTGATGGCACGACCGAAATCCATTTTGAAGTAAGAAAAGGTGCTGAACCTATGAATCCTGCTGGATGGCTGGCAAATTAATTTAATATTTAGGTATTTTTAATGTCTATATTTGTATATTGATTTTTTAAGAAATGTATAGTTCAATCTTGTTGTTTATGAATATCGGGGGGCCGGAGATGATCCTGATATTTCTTGTTGTCCTGTTGCTGTTTGGCGGAAAGAAGCTTCCTGAGCTTGCACGTGGCCTGGGTAAAGGTCTGAGAGAATTCAAAGATGCTTCTGACGGCATTAAAAGGGAAATTCATAATAATATTAATACTGTATCTGAAGCTACTGCTGATATGGACCGGGTTAAAAGTGAAACAACGTTTAATCCTGACCCAGAAGCCCCCGGTCACTCGGAACAAGCCGAACATGGTGATGCATTTCATGTTGATCCAGAAGCGCCGGTTGTAGCCGAATCATCGAACCCAGGTTCAGTAAATACTGAGGAACAAAATTCATATACTAAATAAAGAAATTATGTTAAGTTCAACTTTGTTGATAGCAGGACTTGGAGTTACTGAAATCATTCTGATTGTTGTGGTTGTCCTGTTATTATTTGGAGGTAAAAAAATCCCGGAACTTATGCGTGGATTGGGCAAAGGAATCAAAGAATTTAAAACTGCTCAAAATGGAGAAGGCGATACTGCCTCGACCGCACCTAAAGATCAGGATAATAAATAATTATGTCATCAATGATCTTTATACTTCCAACAATCTGGCGGTGTAAAGATCATTTTTCAATTTTGTCAGGTGATACTGCTTTAGAGACGATGAAGTATGTATGTGGCCGACAGGCAGCTTTTTAAGCTTTAACATCTTATCAGGCTGTTTAATCTTATAATACCACATTCCATTTATGGAAGGTTTCTCATCGCTCGCTCAAATTCAAACTGCTTTAGTTTCCCGTGACCTAAGTTTGCCAGATCTCGTTGCTGATTACCTAAAACGTATAGAGGCTCGAAAGGAACTGAATGCTTTTCTTGAAGTTTTTTCTGATGAGGCAAAAACAGCAGCAATAACGATACAGGATAAAATAACTGCGGGAACATCCGGCAAACTTGCGGGAATGGTTGTCGGTATCAAGGATAATATTTGTTATATCAATCATAAGGTTTCTGCATCTTCCAAAATTCTGGATAATTACACATCCCCTTTTTCAGCAACTGTCGTCGAACGTCTTTTAGCTGAAGATGCGATTATTATCGGCAGACTTAATTGTGATGAATTTGCGATGGGGGCGTCTAATGAATCGTCATATTACGGACCGGTTCGCAACGACGCTGATTTGAATAAAGTGTCAGGAGGTTCCTCCGGAGGAGCTGCGGTAGCTGTTCAGGCTAATCTTTGCCTTGCTGCCCTTGGAACAGACACCGGCGGTTCTGTACGTCAGCCCGCATCTTTCTGTGGTGTGGTTGGGCTTAAGCCTACTTATGGCCGTGTTTCCAGGCATGGAATCATTTCATATGCATCTTCATTTGATCAGGTTGGCCCAATTGCCCGTTGTGTCGATGATGCGTCTCGTTTGCTGGAAGTTATTGCCGGATCTGATGAATATGATAGTACGTCTTCGAATAAACCGATACAGAACTATTCACAAATACAGCCTTTAAAGACGAAGAAAAAGATAGCTTATTTATCTGAAGCACTTCATTCTGATGGTTTAGATGCTGAGGTAAAAGTTGTATTTGAAAAAAGTATAGATTCGTTACGGAATGAAGGGCATATTGTGGAAGCTGTCTCATTTGATCTGCTCGAATATGTGGTTCCAACGTATTACATATTAACTATGGCCGAAGCATCATCTAATTTAGCTCGTTATGACGGTATTCATTATGCTTATCGCAGCGCACAAGCTGTAGATCTTGATACAACTTATAAACGATCCCGATCAGAAGGTTTTGGACCCGAGGTCAAACGCCGGATAGTATTAGGGACATTTGTATTATGTGCTGGATACTATGACGCTTATTACGCTAAAGCGCAAAAAGTGCGGAGGCTGATAAGGGACAAAACGGATGAAATTCTTTCGGAATTTGATTTCATCATGATACCAACCGCGCCAACTCCTGCATTTAATATTGGAGAGGCAAGTGATGATCCCGTAGTTAACTATTTAGCCGATATTTTTACCGTTCAGGCATCGCTTGCAGGCATTCCTGCAATATCTTTGCCGGCAGGCAATAATAAGGACGGTCTTCCGTTAGGTATACAGTTTTTGGGGAAACGTTTTGAAGAAGGTAACTTGTTATCGTTTTCAAAAGATATTGAGGAGCTTCTGACAGCTTAGTCGGAGCTAGTGTTGTTTAACAAGCGGTTAGCGTCGCATTTCTGAGTTTATATGATAAGAACTTCTACTTTTGTCATGCTGGTATTTTTATGTGTAGGATGCGGGATCAACGCGTTTGCAGATACATATTCGATAGAGCCAATCAAAACAATATTTCATTCAACTTCTTTAGCAGATACAACTTTCGAGTCTGCGTCTTCGCAAAATCTGCAACTTTCAGCACAAAATCAATTATTTAAGTTTCGCTTAGATTCTCTGGAAAAATCTGTCCCTCTGAACTACAACGAACACGTTCAGGGTTATATAGACATATACCTTAACCGAAAAGAGCAAATTGGAAAAATGCTTGGAATGTCTAAGTATTACTTTCCGATCTTCGAAAAGGCTTTAAGGGAAGCTGGTCTCCCAGATGAGCTTAAGTTTATGACTGTAATTGAGTCAGCCCTTAACCCTCATGCGGTTTCGAGATCTGGAGCTGTTGGCCCCTGGCAATTTATGTACACTACGGCAAAAGGGTACGGACTGATAATGGATAATTATGTAGATGAACGGAAGGATCCTGTCAAAGCAAGTTATGCCGCTGCGCACTATCTTGTCGACGCCTACAAACGGATCGGAGACTGGTTACTTACTATTGCTGCATTTAACTGTGGTACTGGTGCCGTAACCCGGGCCATCGCAAAATCAGGGGGAGAGCCCGATTTCTGGAAAGTCCGGCCATTCCTTCCAAAAGAAACGCAAAACTATGTCCCGGCTTTTATAGCAACGGTTTATGCGATGAAAAACTATCAAAAGCATGAGATTCAACCCCGAACCGCTGACTTTAGTATCGCCACAGATGTGTTGGAGGTTAATAGACAGATATCAATTTCAAGCATTGCAAAAGCAGCAAATTTAGACCTCGCAGAATTGTTGATTCTGAATCCATCTTATAAAAAACAGATTATAAACGGATCTCTGCAATTTCCAAAGTCATTGGTGATTCCTGGTGTTAATAACAACGTCTTCGCATCTCTGTATGATGTACTGAATCCGGCAGAAAGTGCGAATTCGCCAGTTATTCTAGCTTCATTTCAAGAGAGCAGTTTTGAGGCAGCAAAAAAACCAACAACGTATCATCGTGTACAGGCCGGTCAAAATTTGAGTGCGATTGCGAACAAATACGGCGTGGAAGTTCAGGATCTTAAAGTTATGAATCGGTTGAAAACCTCGACAGTAGTGCCTGGGCAAACCATTCGAGTTGCTGCCCCCATAAAATCTTCCTCCCCTGAATCGGAAAATGCATACATGAGCTACATTGTGAAAGTTGGAGATACACTATCTGGTATAGCTGAGAAATTTAGCGGAATGACCGTCTCAAAGATAAAAGCCCTCAACGGCTTATCAAGGTCAGCCATTGTTCCCGGTATGAAATTGATAATCAGCCAATTATAGCCAATCTGTTTACGGCGTCAATAATCTTCGTCGCCGAGTTTTAAGTCATCATATAAAAGAAAAGAATTGTAATTTTGAAGCACTAATCAATTCAAAAACTTAATGAGTAAGACTAATCGTAAACAAGACGCACTTGACTACCATTCTCAGGGCCGTCCTGGCAAGATTCAGGTAGTTCCAACAAAGCCTACAAATTCTCAGCGTGACCTTTCCCTGGCATATTCCCCAGGTGTTGCAGAGCCGTGTCTAAAAATAGCAGATAATAAAGAAGACGTTTATAAATATACCGCAAAGGGTAATCTGGTTGCTGTTATCAGTAATGGGACTGCTGTATTGGGACTCGGCGATATAGGTCCGGAAGCAGGTAAACCTGTCATGGAGGGTAAGGGTTTGCTTTTTAAAATATTCGCTGATATTGATGTATTTGATCTTGAACTTGATACGACTAATATAGACGAATTCGTCATGATTGTAAAGGCTCTGGAGCCTACGTTCGGAGGTATAAACCTAGAGGACATTAAGGCTCCCGAGTGTTTTGAGATTGAGAGAAGGCTGAAAGAGGCAATGTCAATTCCGGTTATGCATGACGATCAGCATGGTACGGCAATTATTTCTGCCGCCGCTTTGATAAATGCTTGTGAACTGCAAAAGAAAAAGCTGGACAAAATCAAGATTGTTGTAAATGGGGCGGGTGCCGCCGCAATTTCCTGTACACGATTATACGTAAGTCTTGGCGCAAAAACCGAAAATATAGTAATGCTCGATCGATCAGGGGTTATCCGTAATGACCGTGAGAACCTGGAAGGAACAAAAGCCGAATTTGCAACGTCCAGAAAGATCAGTACGCTGGCAGATGCTGTAAAGGATTCAGATGTTTTTATCGGCTTATCTTCGCCGGACGTACTTACTGCAGAAATGTTGAAGACAATGGCCAAAAACCCGATCGTTTTTGCAATGGCCAACCCTAATCCGGAAATAGCTTACGAGCTTGCATGTAAAACCCGGAAAGACATTATCATGGCTACTGGCCGCTCGGATTATCCTAACCAGGTTAATAACGTGCTTGGTTTCCCTTATATCTTCCGCGGTGCGCTCGATGTTAGAGCAACTGGTATCAATGAAGAAATGAAAAAAGCGGCAGTGATCGCTATTGCGGAACTGGCAAAACGTACCGTACCTGAGTCTGTGAATCTTGCTTATAATTCACGTAATCTAAAATTTGGGAAAGACTACATCATACCCAAACCGATTGATCCGAGATTGATAACTTCTGTGTCACCGGCGGTTGCTAAAGCTGCAATCGATTCTGGAGTTGCACGTAAGATAATTACAGACTGGGAAGTTTACAACGAAGAACTGAAAAGTCGGTTGGGGATGGATGATAAGCTTCTCCGGGCAGTAACGAATAAAGCTAAATCATCTCCCAAACGCGTTGTCTTCGCTGAAGCGGACAACTATAAAATATTGAAGTCTGCTCAAATTGTTAAAGACGAAGGAATAGCGATTCCAATTTTACTTGGTAATAAAGAAAAGATCAAGCAGATTATTGCAGACCATGAATTAGAGCTTGACGGAGTTGAAATAATTAATCCTCTGGAAGAAAAGAGTACTTGTGCCCAATATGCGGAATTTCTGTATAAGAAGCGTCAACGGCGGGGAATAACATTATACGAGGCTAAAAAGCTGATGCGCGATCGTAATTATTACGGTGCAACAATGGTTCAATTCGGACAAGCTGACGCCTTAATTTCAGGTCTTACGAAAGATTACGCAACTACAATTAAGCCGGCATTACAAGTTATTGGAATTGAAGAAGGAGTTAACCGGGTAGCGGGTATGTACATGATGCTCACTCAAAAAGGACCGGTATTTTTTGGAGATACAACGGTAAACGAGAATCCAACACTCGAGGAACTTGTAGATATCACGGTTTTGATGGACAAATCGGTGAAGAAATTTAATATTCAGCCGCGGATCGCAATGCTGGCCTATTCGAATTTCGGGTCTAATGACGGCGCAGTGCCTGAAAAGGTGCGTCAGGCTGTGAAAGTTTTACATCAAAAATATCCTGAAATCGTAGTTGACGGTGAAATGCAGGCGAATTTTGCCATGAATCCTGACTTGCTTAAGGATAATTATCCGTTTAGTACGTTGATTGGTGCTCCGGCGAACGTACTGATGTTTCCCAACCTCGAATCGGGAAATATTGCGTATAAATTGCTACAAGAGTTAGGAGGCGCTGAAGCTGTAGGGCCTATCCTTCTGGGACTTAAGAAACCGGTTCACGTATTGCAGCTAGACAGCTCAGTTAGAGAGATAGTTAATATGGTAACAATAGCTGTTGTTGACGCCCAAACCAAGGAGGAGCAAGAAGCTTCCTCGCGGAAAAAGGGCATTTTCAGCCGTGTCACTAAATCCCAGAAGTAACAGATCATGTACGCATATATCGACGGAAAACTTGTTTTTAAGTGCCCTACGTATGTTGTAATAGATGCAGGCGGAGTTGGATATCATATTAATATTTCGCTTAACACCTATGGGTCGCTAAATGATGCTGAAAGGTGCAAGCTGTTTACCTGGCTTCATGTTAAAGAGGACGGACATACACTATACGGGTTTTTCGATGAAGGAGAAAGACGGTTATTTCTGCATCTTATTTCAGTGTCAGGCATTGGACCAAACACCGGACGCATGATCTTATCGTCAATTACACCTGCCGAAATACAAACGGCGATTGTGAAAGGCGATGTTCCGTTGATACAAAGAATAAAGGGTATTGGTCCCAAATCCGCACAGCGGATGATACTGGAATTACAGGATAAATTAAAGAAGGAAGGACCAGATTCATTGATCTCGATGCCGCATAATGATACAGCCAAGGATGAGGCCTTGTCTGCGTTGGTAATGCTTGGCTTTACTAAGAATGTTGCTGAGAAAGCTTTGGATGCAGCAGTCAAATCCGAAGGGGAAAATTTATCTGTTGAGCGTTTAATAAAAATCGCTCTTAAAAGCTTATAATTACTATCAATACATAGGAAATTGAAAAGTGCTGTCTCGTCTTATTTAACCGGAGTTTGCTTCCTCTTCCTTGCGCTATCGGGAAGGCAGGCTGCAGCACAAAACACCTCCGCAGTAAAGGACACTTCCAGGCTTAAATATCCTTTTGAAGACTCAAAATATATCCAGTTAAAACGACCGCCTGGCATAACTCTTCCTAATCCGACGAATATTCAGAGAAGTGTCGAATTTGACCCGGTCTCAAAGCGCTATATTATTCGTGAGAAAATTGGAGAACGTTTTTACCGGTCGCCTCAATATTTAAGTATTGAAGAGTATCAGAAGTACGAGAATGATCTCATTAAGAAAAATTATTGGAAAGAGCTTGCTGACCTTCCTTTAGCCGAAGCGCGGGAACCTGGATTCATCCCGCCAGTAAAAGTTAACAGTAAGTCTTTTGAGAAAATTTTTGGTGGTTCGACAATAGATATCCGACCACAGGGCTCGGCAGATCTTACCTTTTCGGGAAGGATCAACAGGAATGAGAATCCATTATTTAATGAACGCCAGAGAACTCAGGGCAACTTTGATTTCGATCAAAGAATACAGATGAATGTTGTTGGTCAGATTGGGGAGAAGCTCAGGATAACAACAAATTATAATACGGAAGCTCAATTTGATTTTGAAAATCAAGTTAAATTAGATTACACTGGTAAAGATGATGAGATTATCCAGAAGATCGAAGCGGGGAATGTAAGTCTCCCTCTCAGTACATCGTTAATCTCTGGAAGTCAGGCGTTATTTGGTGTGAAAACTCAACTTCAGTTTGGGCGTCTGAATGTTACTACTGTATTCTCTCAACAAAAATCCCAACAGAGGGAAATAACGATTACCAATGGTTCTCAGCAAAATGAGTTTAGTATTTCAGGGGATAACTACGAGGCTAATAAGCACTTTTTCCTGGCTAAATACTTCAGAGACAATTACAATAAATCGCTCGAGAATATCCCCATAATCAGTTCGAATATCAACATCACGAAAATTGAAGTCTGGATTACCAATCGGGCGAATACAACCGTAAATTCCAGGGACGTTCTCGGGCTAATCGATCTCGGTGAGAATTCAGTTTATAACTCAGCACAGGTACGAGGAGGAGCAGGCTTTTCAGGTCTGCCGGCCGGGTTCACGGGGCCAGGGTTTACTCAGCAATCCAATAATCTTCTTCAGATTTTGCCTCCCGGAGTAAGACAAACCAACAGTAATGATGCTAGCGCATTTTTCCAGGCAAATGGTGCGAATGACAATTTCGCAAAGCTCACGTTTGCCAGAAATCTTACAGATAAAGAATTTACATTAAATACACGTCTGGGCTACATATCACTAAATACTGCTTTAAATGCAGACGAAGTTCTCGCTGTGGCTTTCCGTTATACTGTAAATGGAGTTGAATATCAAGTTGGAGAATTTTCCACGGATGTTTCGGTTGATAACACAACTCCCCAGGTGTTATTTGTCAAGCTTTTGAAAAATGAAACTCTCAAAACTAGCTTGCCGACCTGGGACCTGATGATGAAAAATATTTATTCGTTGGGAGCTTACGCAGTAAGCAGGACGGATTTTAGATTGAACATATTCCGGTTGGGCGAAGATACCGGTGTTGAAACTCCTCAAATTACTGAAGGGCAAAATACGAATGGTAAGCTGTGGCTGCAGTTAACCAATCTTGACAACTTAAACCAGCAGAATGATAGAAGGCCGGATGGTTTTTTCGACTTTGTAGAAGGTATAACTATTGATCCCTTAAACGGGCGGATAACTTTTCCGCTGGTGGAGCCATTTGGATCAGATTTGGCAAGACGTTTTAATCCTGTATCCGAGCGAAATCTCATTGATAAATATGTCTATCAGCCATTGTATGATTCGACGAAGGTGCTTGCTCAGCAATTATTCCCAAAGCTAAACAGGTATCAGATTAGAGGTACTTATCAATCACAGGCGAGTTCGGAGTTTCAGCTAAATGCTATAAATGTCCCTCAGGGTTCTGTTCAGGTTATCGCCGGAACGTTACCGTTACAGGAGGGTGTTGATTTTACGGTCGATTATAATGGAGGTATGGTTAGGATACTCAACCAGGCTTTGTTGAATTCCGGCCAGCCCATCCGTATTAAACTCGAGAACAATGAACTCTTTGGTTTGCAGCAGCGATCCTTAACCGGGTCGAGATTTGACTACCGGGTTAATAACAAGCTTAATCTCGGTGGTACATTTATGAATCTTACCGAAAAGCCGCTTACTGAAAAAGTAAATATCGGAGAAGAATCCATTTCAAATTCTATCTGGGGCTTCGATGCAAATTACAGCTCGCCTTCAAGGTGGCTTACCAGGATGGTAGATAAAATTCCTTTTATTAATACTAAGGAACCTTCGACATTAACATTTAATGGTGAATATGCTAACCTTGTGCCAGGGCATCCACGGGCGCTGAATTTTGCGGGAAGCCGAAACGGAGCCAGCTATTTAGATGATTTTGAAGCAAGCCGTTCACTAATTGATATAAAGAGCGCTATAGCCTGGCAGATATCTGGAACACCTCAGCTTTTTCCCGAATCGCGTTTGAACAATGACTTATCTTACGGCTATAACAGAGCCAGACTTGCATTCTATAATATTGATCCAATATTTTTTGTAAGCGGTAACTCATTAACTCCCGATAATATACGTAAGGACAAAAACGAACTTTCAAATCATTACGTTCGTCAGGTTTTTGAGAGAGAGGTTTTTCCTTTTAAAGAATCGTCAACCGGACAAGCTATAATTCTACCTACGTTTGATCTTGCTTTTTATCCGCGGCAAAGGGGACCTTATAACTTCGCGGGAACAGGCATAAACCCGGATGGTACGCTCACAAATCCCAGAAACCGATGGGGAGGCATTTTTAGAAAGTTAGAAACTAATGATTTCGAAGCTCTCAATATTGAATTCATTGAGATGTGGATGCTCGATCCTTTTATATACAATTCAAGAAGCACGGGCGGCGATGTTTATTTCAACCTGGGAAATATTACTGAGGATATTTTGAAAGACGGGCGAAAGAGTCTTGAAAATGGACTTCCGGTAGATGGTAATGTTGCGAAAACAGATGTTACACAATGGGGTAGAGTTCCGAAGCTGCAGCCGGTTATACAGGCTTTTGATAATAACTCTGGAGCACGTGCTTTCCAGGATGTTGGTATTGATGGTTTAGGCAGTTCAGATGAAAGACAGCAATTTGCGCCTTTTTTAACCCAGGCAAAAGCTATTATGAATTCTCAGGCAGCACTCGCTCTTGAGGAAGATCCTGCATCTGACGATTATCAATATTACCGGGGTTCAAACCTCGACCAGCAAAATGCCGGAATATTAAAGCGATATGAGAAATACAATAATCCAGAAGGAAACTCAAAAACACCTGATCAGTCAATAGCTCAAACCGGAATTGAAAACACAGCTTCAACTTCTTTGCCGGATGGAGAAGATATCAACAGGGACAATAATTCTACGCAGGCGGATGAATATTACCAATATAAAGTATCTATTCGCCCGCAAGATCTTGCTACAGTTGGATCTAATTATATTACTGATATTGTTCCGGCCACAGTAAGGCTGGCAAACGGTAAAACAGAAACTGTACGCTGGATTCAATTTAAAATTCCGGTTACAGATTATATTCAGAAGGTCGGCAATATCGAGGATTTTAAATCTATCCGTTTTATCAGAATGTTTATGACTGACTTCGCTGATACGGCGATAATGCGTCTGGCGAAGCTGCAATTGGTAAGGGGTGAGTGGAGAAGATATAATGCGGAGAATAATCCTACCAAAGTACTTGCAGACCCGTCACTGCTTAGTCCTGGTCTTGATAATTCCTCTATTGACGTAACGGCTGTCAATATCGAAGAAAACGGAAAACGTACCCCAATACCTTACGTATTGCCCCCAGGCATTGAGCGGGAGCGGGATATTACGAATTTCCGTGGAGAATCCCGTCAGAATGAGCAATCTCTGGCTTTGACTGTCCGAAATCTTCGGGACGGCTACGGAAGAGCTGCCTTCAGGACTACCTATAATGATTTCCGCTCGTATAAGCGATTAGAAATGTTTATTCATGCAGAAGGCGACCAGGCTAGAGATAATGATTTAAGAGCATTCCTTCGGGTGGGTACGGATAATCAGGATAACTATTATGATTATGATATTCCGCTTAAAATAACTCCGGCCGGATCCAGCGACCCTGCTACTATCTGGCCTTCCCAGAATAAAATTGATGTGCAGCTGAGTTTGTTCCAGGCTGCTAAGACTGCCCGAAATAATGCCATAGTTAACGGTCAGCCATGGCCTATAAATCGTCCGTTTATTTATCAGGATGGAGTAAATACCATAATTGTTAAAGGGCAGCCCGACTTGAGTAAAGTGAGGGTTTATATGCTCGGAGTTCGGAATCCGCTTCGGAATCCAGCTAGTCCGGGAGGTGATGATGGCCTCGATAAAGCCGCACAAATATGGTTTAATGAACTTCGTTTAACTGATTTTGACGAACGGGGAGGTTGGGCAGCAACGGCACGATTAAATGCTAAATTGGCCGATTTCGCTGATATCACTATTTCTGGAAGCAAAAGCACCATAGGATTCGGCTCAATCGATAAGCGGGTGAGCGAACGAAACCGGGAAGATGACATGCTTTTTGATCTCTCTGGCAGTATGGAACTGGGAAAATTTTTCCCTGAACGCACAGGGATTAAAGTCCCCATGTACATTAATTTTTCATCGCAGTTAGGGAGTCCTCAGTACGATCCGCGTAATCAAGACACTGAGTTTAAACAGGTGCTGGACAATTCTCCAAGAGGCGTCAGAGATTCATTGAGGTTTATCACTGAAGATTATAGTTCCCGCAAAAGCATAAATTTCACTAATGTGCGCAAGATAAAAATGGACCCACAAAGTAAGGTTCATTTATGGGATGTAGAAAATCTTAGTGCTACGTATGCGTTTAATGCATTTAATCATCGCGATTATATTAATGAAAGCACAATACAAAAGACCTATAGAGCTGGCCTTCAATACAATTACGCGAAGCAAGCAAAGTCTATAACACCTTTCGAAAAGCTGATAAAATCGAAGAGTCTCGCTTTAATCCGTGATTTTAACTTTAGTCTTCTCCCTTCTGTACTTAACTTTAATATCAGTGTTGACAGACTATACTCGGAAAATACATTACGGGATAATGACCCGAATAATTTCCTGCCGATAAATACCAACTTTAACAAAAATTTCCAAATGTCCCGTCTTTATGGGATAAGCTGGAATTTAACGCGATCTATGCAGTTAGATTTCAACGCTACGAATTTCTCCGTTATTGATGAACCGGATGGGCGTATCAACGGTTTGAAAAGGGATACTTTATGGCAAAATTTGAAAAGGCTGGGCCGCACAACAGACTATAACCACAGCTTGAACCTGACCTATAACCTGCCTGTTAACAAAATACCAGGACTAGATTGGATCAACATATCAACGGCATATCAAGCTGGTTTCAACTGGCAAACCGAACCGTTAATTACGCTTAGAGATCCGCTGATAGATGTTGGAAATACAATTCAAAATGCACGTACTATTAAGGTGAATCCAGGGCTTAACCTGATGCAATTGTATAATAAGTTTGGCTTCGTGCGTTCGGCGTCACAAGCAGAAAAAGGGGCAGGGAAATTTTTTGTAAATCTGCTGACAAGTGTAAAGACTGTAAATGGAACGTACTCGAGAAGCCAGGGGACATTCCTGCCCGGCTATTTACCTTCGACGGATTTTATCGGACAAGACTTGGATGCAAGTGCGCCGGGGTATGATTTCCTTTTAGGAAGTCAGCGGGACATTCGGGGCCGCGCGATGGCAAATGGCTGGATCACGAGGGATTCTTTGCTGAATCAGCTCTATATCACAACCAATCGTGAAGATATGAACTTTAGAGCCAGAATTGAACCATTCCGGGATATGATCATAGATCTTACCGCTCTCAAAGGGCAAAACTTTAATTATTCAACAAACTTTAAATTTCTTCCCGCAACAAATAATTTTGAGAACCTGAGCCCGGTTACTACAGGAGATTATACAATTTCATTCTTTACTTTAAGAACGGCTTTTAATAAAGAGGACAAGAACAATAACTCGTCGCGTCTCTTCAGACAACTCGAAGATAATAGGGCAATTATTTCAAGGAGGTTGGGAGAAGTCAATCCCAATTCCACGGGCACAACCAGTGGTTTTGCTGACGGGTACAATAAGGGCTCCCAGGATGTTTTGATTGCATCATTCATCGCAGCCTATACTGGTAAGGATGCGAATAAGGTATCGCTTAATCGCTTTCCTAAAATCCCCGTACCAAATTGGAATCTGACATACAACGGGCTGAGTAAGTTCAGTTTCTTTAATGATATTTTCACCTCTTTCGATTTGCGTCACGGCTACCGGTCAGCTTACACCGTAAACGGTTTCAATTCCCTGGTGCGGTATCAGGAAACGAATGGTGCTGTTAGTGTGCGGGATGCAAATGGTAATTTTCTTCCGTTTTATCAGTTTTCTCAGGTTACGTTATTTGAGCAATTTCAACCCCTGCTTGGTGTTGACGTCAGGCTGAAGAATAACATGACATTAACCATGGAATACCGTAAATCACGGGCTTTAAGCTTTAGCCTTTCCAATAGTCAGATGGCTCAGCAAAAGGAAGATAATGCCGTATTCGGTTGGGGATATCGGACGACAAATTTCAGGTTCCCATTTGGATTATTCAAAGGACTTAAACTGGATAACGATATGACCTTCAAGCTTGACTTCGCGTTAAGCGACAGAAAGCTAGTAATATACCGGGCGGATGTTGTTGATGCGGAAGTTTCCTCCGGCGACCAGAGAATTACCATCCGGCCAAATGTTGACTATGTTCTTGACCAGCGTTTCACTATTAGAATGTTCTATGATGGAAATATCACAAAGCCCTATACCTCTCAAACATTTAATACTTCGTTTAGCAATTTTGGGATAAATTTGAGGTTTACATTGTAAGAGTCACGGGTCAGGACACAATCGTTGTTATTATGCTATTCGTTTGATTAGTGAGGATATCGGGTAAGTATCGGATGCATGACACGTAAGTCTTTAATTATGCTTCTTGGTTCTTTGTTCTGTTTAAAGTATTTTTGAACTATTAAAAACCATATAAAATGAATTTTCCTGAAGAACTAAAATATACAAATGATCACGAGTGGGTTCGTGTTGAAGGGGCAGTAGCATATGTTGGTATTACTGATTTTGCTCAACATGAACTTGGCGATATAGTTTATATAGAAATTGATACCCTTGGTAAAGAGGTTACGAAGGAAGATCAGTTTGGAACTGTCGAGGCGGTGAAAACTGTGTCTGATTTGCTAATGCCGGTAACTGGAAAAGTGAAAGAATTAAATAAAAAACTGGATACTAATCCTGAACTGGTTAATACTGACCCTTATGGAGATGGCTGGATGGTCAAGATTGAACTTTCGGATCCGTCACAAGTTGATAATCTTTTAAGCGCTTCAGATTATAAAGCTCTTGTAGGAGTGTAGCATGTTACAAACAATACGGTATCAATATTTGGCCATTTTATGGGCGATATTTGTCGTAATAATGTGTGATATTCCACTGTCAGACACTAGTGCCTTAGGTTTTACATTTTTCGAAGGCTTTGATAAACTCACACATACAGGCTTCTTTTTTGTCCTGACAGTATTACTTTTCTACGGGAAGATTAAGCAGCAGGTAAGCTATTCCTACCGGGGTATTACGTTGGTGAAGATTATGGTTATCACCGTGAGTTTGGGAGCATTTATTGAGGTACTGCAACTGACTGTATTTACCTATCGTTCCGCTGATTGGTGGGATTTGTTCGCTGATCTGACAGGTGTGGGGATGGGAATGTTTAGTTATATTTTCTTGCATAGAACAAGATTCAATGAAAAACTTATATAAAATAGGCTGCCTTTTTATTCTCCTTGGCTTAGGATCTTGCGGTCTTTTTAAGAAAGGGTGCAAATGTCCGAAAATCAGCAAGTATCAGTCGGTTTCCTTAAGGATTAATCAAACTTATTAATCATAAGACTTTGTGATGCATACAGCGTTCAGCTGTAACTACTTCTATATGTGGAAGTTTGAGGTGTTAGTCCGGGTAATGTAAATGATACTCTTTACGCCTCGATAGACCCTCCTTTATTTGGAATTAATTCAAATAAGGCTTATTTTTGCATATAATTCACAATTATGAAGCTTTCACAATTAGAACCCGGTCAATCAGGTGTCATCAAGGAATTTACAGATCTTGAGATGTCCATTAAACTGATGGAAATGGGGTGTTTACCAGGTGAATCCATTGTTGTTGAACGTATAGCACCGCTTGGAGATCCAATAGCAATAACCGTTTCAGGATATTCTCTAAGCCTGAGGAAGCATGAAGCTTCAACGATCATAATGCAATAGTAAGTGAGTAAGGAATTAAAAGTTGCATTGGTTGGAAATCCCAACTCAGGAAAATCTACGCTTTTTAATGTTCTTACCGGGCTAAGCCAAAAGATCGGCAATTTTCCCGGAGTGACAGTTGAGAAAAAGGAGGGCTTCACAAAGCTTCCCGATAGTCGTCTGGCACGCATAATTGACCTGCCAGGGACTTACAGTTTTTATCCCAAAAGCAGGGATGAACGTATAGTTATGGACGCGCTTGCCGATAAAACCAGTCAAGTACATCCTGATCTTATCGTATTTGTCGCCGACGCATCAAATCTTAAAAGAAATTTACTCCTGTTTTCGCAGGTAGCAGATCTGCGGATCCCTATTATCATTGCATTAAATATGATGGATCTGGCCACTGCGGCCGGAGTTGAAATTGCTGTTGATGATCTTGCGTTAAAGCTTGGCGTCCAAATCGTACCCATTTCGGCCAGGAAAGGTGAGGGTATCGAGCAGCTAAAGATTGCTATTAGTCAGAGTAGCTCGATACCTACTCAATTCAGTTCTATTGATGTCTCCGCTCTTGCACCTGATTTAATCCACGCGATACGAAGAGATCTAAACATTCAGTATCCTTATGTAGCTCTCCAGTTGGCGCATCAGCATGAACAGCTGTCATTTCTAACCGATGAACAAAACACCCGAATTGAAGAAATAAAAG
The DNA here is from genome assembly GCA_040384965.1 of Bacteroidota bacterium. GTDB lineage: Bacteria > Bacteroidota > Bacteroidia > Sphingobacteriales > Sphingobacteriaceae > Daejeonella. Next base: position 26,423 of record JAZKIH010000176.1, read on the forward strand.
ACGAATTCTCTTTTCATTCACAGCAGTCGCAGGCAACTGAAACTATAGGCAGATATAATTTTATCAATGACGTTCTTTTTGATACAGTTAAGCTGAACTCCGACCCGGGTAAAGAGACAATGAGCAATAAGATCGATAATGTTCTAACTCATCGTGTATTTGGGTTTATAATATTTTTTGCGATTTTATTCCTGATCTTTCAATCCATCTTTGCATGGTCTGAATATCCGATGACTCTGATAGAAAGCCTTTTTATCTGGCTGACAAACATTGGGCATCAATATCTGCCAGCCGGCGCTTTTTCAGATCTTATCATCGATGGTGTGCTCGCTGGTTTAAGCGGTGTTTTGATATTCATTCCACAAATAGCAATTCTTTTTGCCTTTATATCGATTCTGGAGGACACCGGCTATATGTCAAGGGTCACTTTCATGATGGATAAGATCATGCGAAAAGTTGGATTAAGCGGAAAATCGATAGTGCCGATGATCGGCGGTTTTGCCTGTGCTGTTCCATCAATTATGAGCACTCGTAATATTGAGAATTGGAAGGACAGAATGATCACCATTATGGTGACACCTCTTATAGCTTGTTCTGCGCGTTTACCTGTTTACACACTGTTGATTTCAATGGTTGTACCAGATAAAAAGGTTTGGGGCTTTATAAATATGCAGGGGATAGCATTAATGGCTCTTTATATTTTGAGCATTGTTAGTGCAATTATTGTCGCCTGGGCTATGAAACTGATCATCAGGTCGCGGGAGCGCGGCTATTTCATTATGGAACTCCCAGTCTACAGAATGCCCAGATGGAATAATGTTTTATTGACAATGTATAAAAGCGTAAAAGCTTTTGTGTTTGAGGCAGGTAAGATTATAATTGCCGTATCAATAGTTTTATGGGTATTATCCTCGTATGGGCCTTCCGGAAGATTCGACGCTATTGACGAAAAATACCGGTCGGCGGCGGTTACTCAAACTTATCCAGGAGGGGAAATAGACCGGATGATATCTTCAGAAAAACTGGAGAACTCCTATGCAGGAATACTTGGAAAAAGCATTGAACCTGTGATCAAGCCACTTGGTTTTGATTGGAAAATAGGTATAGCACTTATAACGTCCTTTGCCGCTCGTGAGGTTTTTGTGGGTACAATGGCAACAATTTATAGTGTTGAAGCAGATGAAGGCAATTTGGCGTCTGTTCGCGATAAAATGCTGTCCGCAGAAAACCCTGAAACAGGTCTTCCGGTATTCACTGTTGCTGTAGCGTTCTCATTAATGGTTTTTTACGCGTTTGCCATGCAATGCGTAAGTACGATAGCAATCGTGTATAGAGAAACCAAAAGCTGGACGTGGCCGGCCATTCAATTTGCCTACATGACCACTCTGGCTTATATTGCAAGTCTGATCGTGTACCAGTTATTGAAGTAAGTCTTGGATAAAATTAACGTATTGAGTAATTATCTTCCGCAAGGCGCTGCTCCCGTAGTAGCCCGATGGATAGATTATTTTAAATGCGAGTTTAAAATTTCCCGTGGAAGGAGTACTAAATATGGCGATTACAGGCATCCTTACAAGGAAGAGGGTCATAGAATATCTGTGAACTATAACCTTAACCAGTATGCGTTCTTAATTACCACTGTACATGAATTTGCCCATTTGCTGACGTGGAACGAATATAAACGAAAAGCTAAACCCCATGGACTTGAATGGAAGAACAATTTCAAGCGAATGATGAAGCCTTTTTTTGAGCAGGCAATATTTCCACCGGACGTTAGGCAAGCTATAGTCAGCTATCTTGAGAATCCTTCAGCCTCCAGTTGTACAGATTTGAATTTATTTAGAGTCCTGAACCGTTATGATAATAAGGCTGAGGGTGTGGTGCATGTCGAGAAACTTCCCATAAACACTCTTTTCGCGATCAAGAATAATCGAATTTTCAGGAAAGGAGAATTGGTTAGAAAAAGATACCGCTGTGTAGAAGTCAAAACGGGTGCCGTTTATCTTTTTAATCCCCTCTCTGAGGTCACTATAGTCAATTAAGTTCCTGCGAGCTGTTTGAATTCAACTACTAATAATTGAGAAGGCTATTAATTTGTTGATCTAGACGAGCTTTAGCAAGAAAGTTATCTTCAAGCGCTTTATTCATCGGGATTACGGTATCAAGACTAGCACAGCGTTTGACGGGAGCATCAAGAAATTCAAAGCAATGCTCTGCTATGTGTGCGCTGATCTCTCCCCCGAACCCACCTGTTAGTGTGTCTTCGTGAAGGATAAGCACACGACCCGTTTTCTTGACTGACTGTTCTACCGAATTTTTATCCCATGGCTGTAAACTGCGAAGGTCAATTAAGTCGGCAGATATTTCAGGATGTTCATCCAAATATTCAATAGCCCAATGGACGCCCAGCCCATAGGTAATAATACTTAACTGCTCGCCTTGCCGTAACACGTTCGCCTTGCCTATTTCAAGAGTAAAATAGTCATCGTGAACCGGCTCGGAAATAGCCCTGTAAAGGTATTTATGTTCAAAAAACAATACTGGATTTGGATCATCTATAGCCGCTGTCAAAAGACCTTTAGCGTCAGACGGGAAAGCCGGATAAACAACTTTTAACCCGGGTGTCTTTGTAAACCAGGCTTCGTTGCTTTGCGAATGAAAGGGACCGGCTCCGGTGCCGGCTCCGGTTGGCATACGGATCACAACGTCAGCTTTCTCAGCCCATCTGTAGTGTGTTTTTGCGAGATTGTTTATAATCTGGTTAAATCCGCAAGTCACAAAATCGGCAAACTGCATTTCCATCACAGCCTTGTAGCCGTTTATAGAGAGCCCCAGTGCTGCACCAACTATTGCTGATTCGCAAATTGGCGTATTACGTACTCTTTCTTTTCCGAATTCCTCGACAAATCCCTGGGTGATTTTAAAAGCGCCACCATATTCTGCAATGTCCTGCCCCATAATTACGAGCTCGGGGAACTTCTGCATCGATTGCCTTAATCCATCGCTAATAGCATCGATATACCTTTTCTCACTTTTAGCAGATTTATCATCGGGTTCGAGACCTGACGAAGAATATGGAGCGTACATATCCTCAATCTCAATATCGGTGTCGGCTAGAATTTCATCTTCAGAGAAGGCCAATTCAATTTCCGCATCAATTTCCAGCTTAAATTCTGCCCGGATTTCACTTATCGTTTGTTCATCAATAATTTTTTCGTGACGCAGATATTCTTCAAAGTTTTTAACGGGATCTTTCTTTTCCCATTCTGCGAAAAGTTCTTGCGGAATGTACTTTGTTCCGGAGGCTTCTTCGTGTCCCCTCATCCGAAACGTCATACATTCAACAAGTACAGGTCTTGGATTTTGCCGGATATTTAGTGCAATATCGTTTATGGTATGATAAACTTCAAGGACGTTATTTCCGTCAATACGATAACCTTCCATGCCATATCCTATTGCTTTGTCTACAAGATTCTTACAGCGATATTGTTCGTTGGTGGGTGTGGAGAGGCCATAAGCGTTATTTTCAATAATGAATATAACCGGAAGATCCCAAACCGCTGCTACATTTAAAGCTTCATGAAAATCGCCCTCACTTGTAGCCCCCTCTCCTGTAAAAACAAGGGTGGCATTTTTTTCATTTCTTAATTTATCGGCTAAGGCGATACCGTCAGCCAAGGCAAGCTGCGGACCAAGATGAGATATCATCCCGATAATTTTAAATTTTTGGGTGCCAAAATGGAATGATCGATCGCGGCCCTTTGTGAAGCCTGACATTTTACCCTGCCATTGAGCCATTAGTCTCGATAAAGGAATATCGCGGGTAGTGAACACTCCCAGGTTACGGTGCATTGGCAGGATATACTCTTCAGGTCGCATAGCCAGAGTTGTGCCAACGGCTATCGCTTCCTGTCCAATCCCGGAAAACCATTTGCCAATTCTTCCCTGTCTCAATAAGATCAGCATTTTCTCCTCGATCATCCTTGGTTTGAGAAGCTGCTTATAAAATGTTATCAGAACTTTATCACTGAGGTCTTTTGGATCGAAATTCATTGGATTGGAGTATTAGCCATAGGCTATCAGTTAAATTATAGAATTTACTTTTATACCTTCTATCGGATTAAGTTATTATTCGCCAATTACAAGGTATCATTCTTTGCAGTCCATTGTTTGCTGAACGATTCTTTTGCGACATTGGGAAGGTCTCGATGTTTTCCCCAGCTCTTCTTGAAAAACATTTTTAAAATGGTGCCTTTCCAGCCACCGCTAAGCATATCCATCATTTTCCTCTTCATCATTCCCATTTTCCACCCTTTCCAAGCTATACTTTCAGATCCCGGATTTAAACCGGATTTAACTGAATCTCGGCGATTTAAGAGAAGCATTTTATGAATGTCAATTTTTACAGGGCAGACTTCAGTACACTTTCCGCAAAGGCTCGAAGCGTAACTCAGGTGCTTAAATTCCTTCATGCCTGCCATATGAGGGGTTATAATGGAGCCTATCGGTCCGCTATATGTAGTTTCGTAGGTGTGGCCGCCTATATTCTTATAAACCGGACATGCATTTAAACATGCACCGCAACGGATACAATATAAGCCCTGCCGCTGATCTTTTTCAGCAAGGAGGTTAGTCCGGCCGTTGTCCAGTAAAATTACATACATTTCCTCTGGGCCATCAGTTTCATTATTCTGTCTTGGACCACTCAGAATTGTATTATACACCGTAAGATTCTGTCCAGTACCGTGTGTGGCGAGAATCGGCCAGAAAAGATCCAGGTCCGACATAGACGGGATAACTTTTTCAATTCCGACAATAGCAATGTGAATCTTCGGGAAAGTGGTAGTAAGACGTGCATTCCCCTCGTTCTCAGTTAACGCGATGCTACCGGTGTCAGCTATCAAAAAGTTACCGCCCGTAATCCCAACGTCTGCTGACGTGTATTTTTCTCTAAGAAGTTCGCGTGCCTTCAATGTTAATTGTTCGGGGGTAGAATCAACAGGGGTGCCGAACTTTTCGTTAAAAAGCAATGCAATATCTTCTTTGCTCAGGTGCATGGCAGGAGTAACAATGTGGTAGGGTCGCTGGCCTAAAAGCTGCACTATATATTCGCCAAGGTCACTTTCGACAGTGTCCACACCATTCTGTTCCAGAAATTCGTTTAGATGAATTTCTTCGGTGACCATTGATTTTGATTTTATTACGGTTTTGGCGTTCGCTCGTTTGAGGATATTGAGGACCTCATTATTGGCTTCCGCTGCGTCATTGGCCCAGATAACCTTTCCTCCGCGCCGTTGAAAATTGGATTCAAACTCTGGTAAGAGTTTATCCAGATTCTCCATGACCTTCCACTTTATAGTGTGAGCTTTACGTTTAGAATTTTCCAGGTCAGCAAAGCGTGAAAGCCCCCTTAAAACCGCTGTATCATACTTACCTATATTATTATTAATTATACGCCTATGATCCAGATCGAAGGCTTTAGTTTCAGACGTGGAAATGAATTCGGATGCCAAGGTACTCATGTTGCGAATTTAGGTATTTTGTATGTCAAAGGGGATTTAGTTTCAATTTCATAGTGGATCAAGATCAAAATTATTCAGGCACAGTTTTTTTAAATCTCTTGTAACTCTTTTGCCCCTTCTATCGTCTATCAGGTAGTTATTAGTAAAACTTTTATGAAACACGTAGCCTTACTTTTTTTGCCTGCTATCTTAGTCATAGCCTCGTGCAATTCCAACGTTTATAAAGACAAGTTATTTTTTTCAAAAGCAGATCTGAGCGGACAAGCCCTGGCGGTTCTTCCCGCGGATGTTACGTATAGTGGTAATTTGCCCAGGAGCTGGAGCGAAGATAGGGTAGTAAAAATGGAAAAAGAAGAGAGTTTAAGATTGCAGCAACAGGTGTATGATGATTTTCTTTACCATGCTTCAGATAAGGTTGTCAGGAAGAAATGGAATATCAAGCTTGTAGACATTAAAGTGGTTAATGACCGACTCGAAAAGGCTGGGATCTCGCTGAAAGATTCATGGCGTCTGCCGTCCGAAGAGATCGCGAGGATTGTTGGAACTGATATGGTAGTGCGTACGAGAGTTGAAAATGTTCGCTATATGTCACAGGCTGCTGCAACGGGCATAAATATCGGAGCTTCAGTTATTGAAGGTTTGCTAAATAAAGGAAGTAATTCTTCGGTGGGTGTACCCAGGACAAGATCTGGGAAAACAGATATGGATCTGTCATTATATCACTCGTCTAAGCCAGAAGCAATTGTTCGTTTCGACGCTGAACGCAGGTTAAGGACAAGTAAGCTCCCGGTATATGTAAAAAATTAAATCATAAAAAAAGGCCTGCGTGAAGCAGGCCTTTTTTAAATTCTGTTACTAGATAACATTTACCTTGAATTTGGCATATTGTTCGTCACATCAACCACCGGCCGTGTGTTCCTGTTTGCCAGATCCCACCCAGTATAGAATACGAGCTGAGCACGTTTCGTCAGCAAATCAAAATTTATCTTTTTAAATTCGTCTGTCGGTTTGTGGTAGTCTTCGTGTACACCATTAAAATAGAATACGATCGGCACACCGTGTTTCGCGAAATTGTAATGGTCTGAACGATAGTAAATCCGCTCAGGATCCTTAGGGTCATTGTATTTGTAGTCGATCTTTAACTTCGTGTAAATGGAATTTGCATTCTCGCTGATCTTATGAAGTTCTGTGCTCAGTTTATCAGAACCGATCAGATAACAGTAGTTTGCTGAATCGACTGATCCTTTATACTCTTCTCCAACTCTTCCGATCATATCGATATTCAGGTCGGTTACAGTATTTGCCATCGGAAAAACCGGGTTTTCAGAATACCACTCAGACCCAAGTAAACCTTTTTCTTCGCCAGTCACCAAGAGAAATAAGATACTTCGCCTAGGTCCGTGACCATCCTTTTTAGCCTTCGCATAAGCTCGGGCAATTTCAAGTACACCAGTTGTTCCTGAACCATCATCATCAGCACCATTATTCACTTTATCTTTCCCACCATCTGTGGTCAGTCCGATGTGATCATAATGAGCCGAAAAAACGAGCACTTCACTTTTCAGATCTGAGCCTTCCAGATATCCCAAAACGTTAACCGACCGAACATCTTTTAATGCCGGTCCGTAATTCATGGCCACAACTGAATTCAAAGTTTGTGTTTGAGCCGTACCGCTATTATCGATCGATGATTTTAGTGCATCAAAAGTTTTTCCGGAATTTTTGAGGATTAGATTTGCAACTTCGGGAGTTATATAAACAATTGCGGTGGATCCTGAGCGGGTAGAAGGTGTCATGTTAGCTTTTTTAAGGCTAAGTCTTCCCGAAGCAGGACGGTATTGTTTAAGAGAATTATTTACATCCGGGCTCACAGCTAAGATCAATGAAGGGCCTTTGCTCATGATGTTCTGCAATTTTTTCGTCCTGCTGGTTGTCCAGTCAGATGGTGTTGCTGTTTTACTGATCACAGAAAGACCATTTGCCATGGGCTCACCCTTATTAATTAACATGACGACCTTACCCTGAAGATCGACATTCTTCAGATCATCGTAATTTTCTGACGTGATACCATAGCCTGCGAAAACGATATCGTTTGCATTAATTGTTTTAGAAGCTCCGCTGCCGGTAAAGATGAAGTCTTTCCCAATCGTAAGATTTGTTCCATTTACGGAAAATGAATTTACGTCAAATGCAGTTTCTACAAGAGGCACTTCCTGGAAATAAGAACCATTTACCGGAGCAACTAACCCAAGCTTTTTGAATTCTCCAGCGATATATTCCGCCGCTTTTTGTCCCCCTGCTTTACCCGTTTCTCTGCCCTCGAACTTATCTGAAGAAAGCACTTTAAGATGTTTTTTTCCAAGCTTTGGGCTTATGACCCCAGCATATTTTTGCGCAATTGGGTCCTGTGCAGATACCTGGATGGAAATTCCAAAAACAAGTACTGCCCATAGTGATTGTTTAATATTCATTAGTTAAATGGTTAGTTTAAAAAAAAATTAGCAGGAGATTTTATTCACCCTATTTGCATGACGTCCGCCCTCGAACGCTGAATTTAAAAATTTGAATGTGATTTCTTTAGCTAGCTCAGTCGATACAAAGCGAGCTGGGATACAAAGTACATTAGCATTGTTGTGACTTCTTGCAAGTTCAGCCAGTTCGCCATTCCAGCAGATCGCAGCTCGCACACCCTGATGTTTGTTCGCAGTGATAGCCACGCCATTCGCACTGCCGCAAATTAAAATGCCCAGATCAAATTCACTATTTTCAACTGCGCTTGCTACGGGATGTGCGAAGTCTGGATAATCTACAGACTCATCGCTATAGGTGCCGAAATCTTTAACTGAGTATTCGTTAAGGAATTCAATCAGGACCTTTTTATATTCAAAGCCAGCATGGTCTCCGCCAATAGCGATACTTAAAGATTTATTCATAACACAAATTTAACTTTTCTAATATAGCTGGATTGCTCCGACTGTCAATTTTTATAGAATTCCACCTCAGCTTGTTTCTTGCGGCGCTCTACCACAGCAGACACATAGATACTGGCTTCGTACAATAAAAATAACGGTAAACTTACTGTGAACATCGTAAGTAAGTCTGGTGTAGGTGTCACTACGGCTGCAATAATCAGGATCAGCACTGTAGCGTATCTCCGGGAGGACCTCATGAATTTTGGAGTCATTATTCCCAGTTTCGATAAAATGAAAATGATTATCGGAAGTTCAAAAGTTATACCGGCGCCTATACTCAGAGTTGCAAGAATTGAGAAATAGGAATCGATCTCAATATTGTTGTTGATAATGGAGCTAACTTCGTAATTGGACAGAAAATTAATAGAGAGCGGCGAAATGATGTAATATCCGAAAAGAACGCCCACAATAAATAATATAGAAGCCCAGAAAACAAAACCAGTTGCGGAATTGCGTTCATTCTCATGAAGTGCTGGTTTAACAAAGCGCCATATTTCAAACAGAAGGTACGGAAACCCTAAAACTATCCCTATCATCAGCGAGGAGTTTAGTTGTAAGGTGAACTGCCCGCCCAGCTGGGTGTTGATAATTATGAAATTTAACTTCGTGACACAGAATTCAGCACCCAGGTTGAACCGCTCAGTAGCCGCACACATCATTCTATAAGTCCAGAAATCTGTTTTTCCGGGAGCCATTATGATGTTGTTAAAAATATAGTCGTAGAATGAGAATGCAAGGATTGTGAATACAATAATTGCGATTGCTGCCCTTATCAAATGTCCTCTAAGAACATCGAGATGATCAAAAAATGACATTTCGGCTTCTATTGTTTTGCCCTTTTCTTTTATTGCCTTGACCAGGTCGCTGCGTTCTTCGCTCATAATTTTCTAAAACAAAAATACCATTCTGTTCGACTTGAGAATGGTATTCTTAGGATATTTAATGTGCATCAATTTATTTGTGACATTCAATTGTATCACATCCTGCAAATAAACGATTTTTTGCATTCCTTAGATTTCTTTTACTATTCAGTAAGATCAAAGCTTTCCATGAATTTAGTAGTGAAATTACCTGCACGGAAATTTGGATCTCTCATTAAACGTAAATGGAAAGGGATTGTAGTTTTGACACCTTCAATTACAAATTCGCTAAGTGAACGTTCCATGGTGCTAATAGCCTCTTCGCGGGTTTGCGCCACACAGATTAGTTTCGCAATCATAGAATCGTAGTTTGGTGGAATCTGGTATCCAGCGTAAACGTGCGTATCTACTCTAACGCCGTGTCCTCCTGGCGAGTGAAAATGAGTTATTAATCCTGGAGAAGGTCTGAAATTGTTGAAAGGATCTTCTGCGTTAATACGGCATTCAATAGCGTGCATTTCAGGAATATAATTTTTACCTGAGATAGGAATCCCGGCTGCAACCTTAATTTGTTCTTTAATCAAATCGAAATTGATTACTTCCTCTGTTACAGGATGCTCAACCTGGATTCTTGTATTCATTTCCATGAAATAGAAGTTGCGATGCTTGTCAACAAGAAATTCTACAGTTCCTGCTCCTTCATAATTCACGGCTTGTGCTCCTTTTATTGCAGCTTCACCCATTCTTGTCCTAAGTTCTGGTGTCATGAATGGTGATGGAGATTCTTCCACCAGCTTTTGATGCCGGCGTTGAATTGAACAATCTCGTTCCGATAGATGACAAACTTTACCATATTGGTCGCCAACAACCTGAATTTCTATATGGCGCGGGTCTTCAACATATTTCTCGAGATAAAGTCCGTCATTCCCGAAGGCGGCGGCTGATTCTTGTCGGGCAGAATCCCACGCTGGTTCGAACTCTTCATCATTCCAAACGATGCGCATACCACGACCGCCACCGCCGGCTGTCGCCTTGAGTATTACCGGGTATCCTATTTCGTTTGAAATTTTAATTCCTTCTTTGATATCCTGAAGTAAGCCTTCCGAGCCAGGTATGGTGGGTACCCCTGCGATCTTCATGGTTTCTTTGGCTGAAGCTTTATCACCCATTCCATTTATTTGTTCAGCGGTAGCACCAATAAACTTAATCCCATAATCATGGCAAATGGCAGAAAACTTGGCATTTTCAGACAAGAATCCATAACCGGGATGAATCGCATCCGCGTTCGTTAGTTCAGCTGCTGAAATAATATTAGGGATGCTCAAATACGAATCTTTACTCGCCGGCGGTCCAATGCAAACTGCCTCATCAGCAAACCTCACATGTAAACTATCCCGATCGGCGGTAGAATATACAGCAACAGTCTTAACACCCATCTCTTTACAGGTTCTAATGATCCGTAAAGCTATCTCACCACGATTTGCAATAAGTATTTTCTTAAACATA
>JAZKIH010000177.1:0-5337 GCA_040384965.1 Bacteroidota bacterium
GCGCCCATAGCTCAGCTGGATAGAGCAACGGTTTTCTAAACCGTAGGTCTTAGGTTCGAATCCTAATGGGCGTACACAATTTAAAAAACCACATAAGGTATTTGAGCCTTGTGTGGTTTTTTTGGTTAATATGTTATCTGTTCCCAGAGCATTTGGTAACTGCTTAGAATTTAACTGGTCCGAGTTATAACTTCTAAGGGGTAAACTGGCTTAATTCGGGAAGAAATTCCATACTCGTCCATTAAAGGATATTTTTTAACGTTCAGAAATTCTTGTCTCGACTTCGTTCAGATTTCAATCAATTTCTAATCTTTTCAAAAGTTGTGTCAACAGATGAGCAGCAAACGGCTTTGGCCGGCCTTTTCTCTGGGCGCGCGATGGACGCAGGGGAGGACCTTGCTTTCCGGATGATCAACGGCGAGTCGCCACATTTGGCCCTGTCCTAAACTTATCGGGATTGCGCCGGGTCTTGCTTGGTAGTGTAAATCGAAAAAATGTTCACTCAAAAACGGCATGAAGCCGTCGGCCGGGCCTTTATAAAGTTTTTTAAGTTCCTCAAGGATTTCAGGAATGAGCACTTTTCGTTCGGCGTAGGAATTTGGCAATATTTCGCTCGTTTCACCATAATATGTGCATAAGAATGTATCTGTTGGTACTGGCGCCCGATCTACATGAAATGAATAAACATCTGTGGGAAAAAACGGGTTAGTATCATCTGTGTCATAATACCTGATGAGATTAAGGCTGGGCGATGAGCCATGATCGCGCAATAACTTCATGTCACTTATTAGGGTTTGACGTGCTAGCTGCCCCTGTTTAGTTAAATTAAGTTCATACAGGTCGTCTTCATCCAGTTCGGTAATATTTTCATTTCCTTCGATTTTCTTTACAATGTCGGAAAAATCACCAGCGAGTGTACGGATCCATCCAATAGCATTCAGTTTATTGACGAAAGGGATTGAAATGAGGTCGTGAAAATTCGTTACGCTGCGAGTTAAGCTCGTTGCATCTGATATCTGACTCATGAATACTAACTAATATGTATTATTCGTGTCAAGTGCATACTCTACACCTCATTTGCCACTTTTGCAAATTTATTCCGATACTCAACAGGTGTGAGGCCCGTAATTTTCTTAAAAATATCTCTGAAGGCCTTCGTATCTGTATATCCAACATCATACATTATTTCCGATATATTCTTCCTTGAAGCTTCAAAAAACTTCTTTGCAGCTTCTATTCTTACGCGTTGTATATACTCTATAGAGGTATTGTTCGTAGCCTCTTTAAATCTTCTTTCGAATGTTCTGCGGCCTGCATTGATGATCCTGGCTAAGGATTCAATCGTTATTTTCTCCTCATAGTGTTTTTCAATATGGTCCTGAACTTTTTGGATTTCAACATCATCATGATTTCTCTGCCCTCTGAATATAGCGAACTGTGACTGGCTGTCTCGGCCAATATCCAGGGCGAAATATTTCGATATCATAACAGCCGTCTCCCGGTCTGAGAACTTCTCAATCAGATATAATATCAAATTCCATAAGCTGCTCGCGCCGCCGCTGCTGTAAATATTGTCGTGTTCCGTTATTATCGCTCCATCTTCCACTTCAATATCCGGATATCTTTCTTTAAACTCATTAATATGAGCCCAATGAGTAGAACATTTTTTTCCATTCAGCAAACCCGTTTCGGCTAAGAGGAAAGCCCCGATACATAAACTTGCAAGGCTGGCACCATCTTCGTAAAGCTTCTTGAAATGCGGAATTGCTTCAGCGTTCCCCTCTACTCCTTTGAGTGTATCGCCAAAAACAGGGGGTATGATAAGCAGATCTGTTTCATTAACATCTTTTAGGAGTCTGTTGGTCTTAATAGTATACTCTCCATTATTGGCCGGCACGTACTCGTTTAAGCCCACATACTCGACATCGAAGATTGGCTTTTTACCGAACGCTGTTAAAAACTCGTTGGCTGTATTAAAGCTTCTAAAGGCTGGAGTAACTGCTTCAATTACACCATACTGAGGGACAAATACGGAAATACGCATATTGATATTATGTTTACAGTTACTAATCTAAAAATAGTTTTGTCGTAATTCACCCCTAAAGTTGTCATTTTCGGTATAGTCTCGACTTAAAGCCTCGATGTATCTTTGAATAACAAAACCCTAAACAAATACGACAATGGAAAAACTAACAAAAATTACGGTGGAAGCAGCAGCACATGTTCCATTAGCAAAAGTCTGGGACGCATGGAATACCCCAGCCGATATTATGCAATGGAACACTGCTGACCCCAGCTGGCACACACCAAGCAGTGAAAATGACCTTCGCACAGGCGGGAAGTTTAAGAACAGGATGGAAGCTAAGGATGGTAGTTTCGGGTTTGACTTCGAAGGCACTTATGATAAAGTGGAAATGCATAAAGAGATTACTTACACCATGGGCGACGGAAGACAGGCCACTACGCTGTTTTCGGAACGTGACGGTAAAACGTTAATCCAAACTACATTTGATCCTGAATCAGAAAACGATCCTGAACTTCAGAAACAAGGCTGGCAATCGATCATAGATAATTTTGCGAAGTATATCGAATCAAAAAAATAATCGAACATATAATTACCATCATGAAAAGGAATAAAATATTGTTTTGGGTGGCTACGGTCATCATTATACTTTGGGAAGGTGTAATGCCGCTTAGCACGGTATTCTTTGCCCCAGAATATGTAACAGTAGGAACACGGCCGCTTGGGTATCCCGATTATTTCGCCTACGCACTCATTATTTGTAAAGCGCTCGGTGTTTTTGCCATCGCTTATCCTGCTGTGCCAGTCAAGCTAAAGGAATGGGCCTATGCAGGTCTCACGTTTAATCTAATCTTCGCGGTCATCAGTCATGTTTGTGTAGACAAAAACGTGGGTTTCATAATCATGCCAATTGTTGTACTGGGTATTCTCGCTGTTTCTTATCGCTTTAACCCGAAGATTCATCAACATGGCTAAAACTAATTATCAAAGTATTGATGAGTATCATCAAACCTTTAGCGGCGACGCATTAGTAAGGATGCAAAATATAAGAAAGATCATTCATGAAGCTGTACCAGAAGTAGAGGAAGCTATAAGCTATCAGATTCCCTGCTTTAAATATAAAGGTTATCTGATTTACTATGCAGCATTTCCAAACCATGTGAGTTTATCGAATCCATTTAGCAAGGACTTCCTGGAACATTTCAGCAAGGACTTAAAAAACTATAAAACAAGTAAGGCGGTCATCCAGTTTCCTCTGGATAAACCGTTCCCGGAAGAATTAATCAGGCAAATGGTTAGTTTCCGGAAGAAGGAAAACGAGGAAGCTGAGAAACGTAAAAAAGCAATTAATCAAAATAAATTCTAAGACAATGGCAAACAATAGTGTTTCATTACATCGGATTATTAAAGCAAGCCCGGAAAAAGTGTTTAGGGCATTTTCAGACCCAGTTGCACATGCCACATGGTTACCACCTTACGGATTTGTATGTACTGTGCAGCAAATGGATTTTAAGGTAGGCGGTAAATTTAAAATGACCTTTATTAATTTCAGTACCGGTAATTCGCATAGTTTCGGAGGAGAGTACCTGGAGATAAAAACGAACGAATTAATTAAAAATCAGGATCGGTTCGATGACCCTAATATGCCCGGGGAAATGACTACCACAGTAACACTTAAAAAGGTTATAGGTGGTACAGAAATGAAGGTTTTGCAGGAAGGAATTCCTGAAGTAATACCGGCCGAGATGTGCTATTTAGGCTGGCAGGAATCGCTGGAGAAGTTGATGAAGCTTGTAGAGCCTCAAATACCGGATGCCTGATTTATTACCTGTTATGGAGAACAATCCTAATAATTTGCTGAGTGCAATATTTGTTACATTTTCCGGCAATTGTAAAAAGGCTCTCACATTCTATCAAACATGTTTTGGGGGACTATTACGGTTTGAGGCTTTTGAAGAGGATCTTGAAGGTTTTACTGAGCAGCCGATCGTTAGCGGATCGCTGGTTTCGGACAGAATTGTAATTCACGGTTCGGATCTTGTTCATAACGAAGGAAGAAAACTCGGGAATTATATTTCTGTTTTTTTGTCCTGCAATAACGCTGCTGAAAGAAAGGAGCTTGCCGACAAACTGAAATCCGGCAAGAAAACTTTTGCCGACATCAGCGATTATGATCAAAAGCTACTTGAAATAACGGATGCGTTTGATGTGAGATGGGTGTTGGCAGTCTAAAAATCACCTGTTTTGGTGATTTTACCTCTTCTCTGCATCTCTCGCTGACTTGCTTCTTCCACCTGAAATGCACCTGTGTCAATTGCGCCAGACGGGACATAACTGGCAATAATTATCCCTTTAGGAGTGATCGTGCTATTGGTAATCTTCCAAGTCAAGGGCTGAGTGCCTTCGCCAAATAGTTTTTTGCCTTTACCTAGAGTAATGGGATATGTTAAAGTGTTCAGCACATCGATAAGCTGGTGTTCAAGCAGGGTTTGTACGAGTTCGGAGCTTCCCCAAACAAAAAGATTTCGGATGTTCTGTTCCTTCAACTTCTTAATTTCTAAGGGAACTTCACCGGAGATGAGGGTTGAGTTTTGCCAGGATAAATCAACAGGCTTAGTTGCAACTACATACTTCTGGATGCTATTAAACAAGTCAGACATCGGATCTTTAACCTGATATGGCCAGTGAGAGGCGAATATTTCGTAGGTTCGGCGACCTAGCAGCAGATCATAAGGCTCTGCAGTAATATGCCCCATGGCTTCGTTCATTTCCGGATCTGAAAACGGCACGATCCAGCCTCCCCAGGGAAACTCGTTGGTCGGATCTTCTTCTCTAGCTCCCGGGGCTTGAATCACTCCGTCCATAGTCATGAAAACAGTAACGATCAGCTTTTTCATAGTCTTCGCTTTGAATCAAAGTTAATGAGTTTGATCCAGCGGGAAGTGGTGCAATCGCGACAAAGCTGAGGGGCTCTTGCGACATGAAAATGTTCCGAAACTAACGTTGAAACTAAAGCGCACAAAAAAACCCTCTCAAATAATGAGAAGGCTTTCCTTGTAATTTGGGGTTAATTAGTGTTTAACTGAATCAACAGCAACTGCAGCAGCTGAATCAACAGTATCGATTTGTGCTTCTAAAGAATCAGTAGTTACTTCTGCAGTAGAATCAATTGTGTCAGCAGCAGCTTCTTCAGTTTTGTTTGAGTTACAAGCAGCAACTGATAAAGAGATAGCTAGAGCTAAGAAACCGAATTTGAATAAATTTTTCATTGTTTAGTGGTTAAAAGTTATTTAAATAATTTACACTTAATACCC
>JAZKIH010000178.1:0-8462 GCA_040384965.1 Bacteroidota bacterium
AAGATTTTATATTTGCAGTCCCTTAGAAAATGCCCGGATGGCGAAATTGGTAAACGTTGCGGTCTCAGAAGCCGTTGGAGTTATATCCTTGAGAGTTCGAGTCTCTCTTCGGGCACTATAAGTAAATCGATAACGATTATTTATAGGTTTTCTTAATGCCCAGGTGGCGAAATTGGTAGACGCACCACTTTGAGGGGGTGGCGCCTTAACGGGTGTGGCAGTTCGAATCTGCTCCTGGGCACTTCATAAATCACCGCTATTGGGTATTTCATGCTACAACAGGGAATGTTACTTTAGCTGATCAATTGGTTATTGAGATTCGTTTAAATTGAGCGGAGCAATGCAAATTGCTCCCTTTTTTATCAAACCACAGGTTGCGTCGGGATCCTTGTCCACAAACCTTACAAAGATCAAATTTCAAACTCAAGAGTCAAACCGTCGTATGCCAGAAAAATTCCTTCAGGTAGTTCTTTTGACACAGACTCATGCCTGCCCAATCTGTGGCTTATATGGGTAAAATATGTTTTCTCTGCCCCTATTACTCGGGCAAGATTAACAGCCTCTTCATAGGTTAGATGCGAGATATGACTCTCCTTCTGCAGAGCGTTAATTACTACAATTTTTGACCCGCGAATCTTTTCAATATTTTTCTCATCGATGGTTTTAGCATCAGTTATATAGGTAAAATCGCCGATCCTGTAACCAAAAACCGGAAGTTTATAATGCATCACCGAAATAGGGGTTATTTCAATCCCGGCAACAGTAAAAGCCTGATCAGCCTTAACTTCATGAAGCTCAAGCCGCGGAATACCAGGGTACTTGGCTTCCGAGAATACATAATGAAATTCTTGCTTCAGCGCACTCTGAACGCGATTATCGGCATACACATCGATTTCAGATTGTTGCTTAAAATTAAATGCCCGCACGTCATCCAGACCTGCAACATGATCTTTATGCTCGTGAGTAAATAGAATGGCATCCAGATGTTTCACGCCAGCACGAAGCATTTGGTATCTAAAATCAGGACCCGCATCAATAACAAGCGATTTTCCCGCTCCTTCAATAAGAACTGATACCCGAAGACGCTTATCGTGTTTGTCTGTTGACATACACACTTCGCAATCACACGCAATTACGGGTACACCCTGAGATGTTCCGGTTCCTAAAAATGTAACTTTCAAAACTCTAGCTTAGTTTGTTTCAACAAATAAAGAAAAGCTTTTTGCTTTTCATCTAATAAGTTATCATCTGTTTCGGTTTTCTGAAGCAGGTCTGCGAGTGCAACAATTTTATTCTCCAGGTTGGAAAATTTATTGACGATAATCACTCGGCTTTGCTCCAAAATACAGGCTCCTGTCTTGAAATTTCCTTTTTCATAACGCAGTTTAAAACCCAGCGCCTTCAGCAAAGATTCTAGTTTTTCAAGTGTATGCTGTGTATAAGAAAGAGTCATCAGAAATCAAAAATATACAAAAAAGGGCTTAAACATATTACGCTTAAGCCCTTTTCAAAAAATATTTAAGTCTTATCTCAGGTCAACGACTTCAACGCCCGGATACTTTTTAGCGTCAAAAGCGAAGGTTGATTCAGGAACTTTGATGTTAGGTGTGAATGTCTTGATAGTGTACGTATATTTATTTCCGTTCTTATCAAAAATTACTGCATTCGCAATCTGTTTGTTTAGCTTATCAATTTGCAAACGAACTTTAAAGAAAGTACGCTTAGAATCTGTAGGTGTAAGGTCAATGTTATGAACTATACGGCCATTAGCTCCCTTAGTATCATTAGTATATAAGGACTTAAATCCTTTTTCATATATACTAAAGATCTTTGCTGGATTTAAACCTTCTGCATTGTTATCCACTTCGCTTAATTGCACCTCTTTATCGGCTTTCAGATACGTCCACTGGTTTTTACCATCGCTAATAAGCTCCTGCCCCTTAAGGATAATTTTGTATTTATTAGCCTTGGATCGTGCATATAATGTTCCGGCCTGGGTCTCCTTGATCTTAGCCTGCGGGTTTTCAAGAGTGTAAGAAAAATCAGTCTTGATAACATCGTACGCCCGGTATTTTTTACTTACTTCTGCAAGAATTGCTTTTGCTTTTACTTCACTTTGCGCCATCAGGTTCACAGCCGATCCCAAAACTACAAATGCGCATAATATTAACTTCTTCATGTTCTATAATTATCTTCTTTGGTATATAACGTTATTCTTTCTGATCTAATGTACCCAAGAACTGTTCCAAAGAATATTCATCAGGAATAAGAACCTCTCTGGCTTTACTGCCTTCAAAGGGTCCAACTATTCCTGCCGCCTCTAATTGGTCGATTATTCTGCCCGCACGGTTATAACCAAGCTTTAATTTTCGCTGTATCAAAGATGTCGATCCTTGCTGATGCATGACAATTAGTCGGGCAGCATCCTCAAAAAACTGGTCCCTGTCTGAAGCATCAAAATCTTTCATCGACGATTCTGCATTTTCATCGAGATATTCCGGCAACATGAAAGCTGAAGGATATCCGCGTTGTGCTCCAATAAAATCTGACACTTTTTCAACTTCTGGAGTATCCACAAAAGCACATTGTATCCTTATAAGATCGCTGCCAGTTGATAAAAGCATATCTCCGCGACCTATTAGCTGGTCCGCCCCTCCGCTGTCAAGGATCGTTCTTGAATCTATTTTTGACAAAACCCTGAATGCAAGCCTTGCCGGGAAATTTGCTTTAATAGTTCCTGTGATAATATTTACCGACGGTCTTTGCGTTGCAATAACAAGGTGAATACCCACGGCACGGGCCAGCTGAGCAATACGCGCTATCGGCGCCTCTACTTCCTTACCTGCTGTCATCATCAAATCGGCAAACTCATCAATAATCAGCACAATAAATGGTAGAAAACGGTGGCCTTCGTTGGGATTTAATTTTCTGCTGATAAATTTCTGGTTGTATTCTTTCAGATTTCTTACATGGGCATTTTTTAGTAAGTCGTAACGCTGATCCATTTCAATACACAATGAATTAAGAGTAGCAATCACCTTTTTTGTATCCGTAATTATCGCATCTTCCTCACCCGGCAATTTAGCAAGAAAGTGTCTTTCAATCTTCCTGAACAAAGTAAGCTCAACTTTCTTAGGATCCACAAGCACAAATTTCAATTGCGAGGGATGCATCTTATATAGCAGCGATATCAGGATAGCATTGATACCAACCGATTTACCCTGACCAGTAGCTCCAGCAACGAGCAGGTGAGGCATTTTTGAAAGATCGGCTATATAAACTTCATTCGAAATCGTCTTTCCTAGGGCGATGGGAAGGTCCATCGTTGTATTTTGGAATTTTTCTGTAGCAAGTACGGAACGCATAGAGACCATCTCAGGGTGTTGATTCGGTACTTCAATACCAATTGTGCCTTTCCCCGGCATAGGAGCTATAATCCTGATCCCTAAAGCTGCCAGGCTTAGCGCGATGTCATCCTCGAGATTTTTGATTTTGGAAATCCTTACGCCCGGTGCCGGAATTATCTCATAAAGAGTTACTGTTGGTCCGATCGTAGCCTTGATTTTGTCAATCTCAATATTATAGTGATTAAGGGTCTCTACGATTTTATTCTTATTTGCCTCAAGCTCCTCCGCATTTACAGCGATCTTATTGGACCCGTAATTTTCAAGCAGGTCTAAAGGCGGATATTTATAGCTTGAAAGATCCAAAGTCGGATCATACATGCCGAATTGCTCAACCAGCTCGGTAGATTTCTTTTCCTCCTCAGTTACTTCTATAGTCAATGGAGGGGTTTCTTTATTCTCATTCACCACCGCATCCGCTGTTTCCATCGGTACATTTCTGGATGGGCTTAAAACCACATTTACGTGTTCCTCTGGATCTGGCCTTTCAATAGTTTGAAGTGGGGGAAGGTTTTGATTCACTTTATTCGAGGCTCCATTTTCAGAATTTGGCCGGTTTGGAAGATTAAATTCTACAGGTTCATACCGAACTTCCTCTTCCAGTTCAACATTTTCAGGGGTATCAGGAACCACGTATTTAGGTTCGCTGCTACGTTCAGGGATTTTAAAGTCGATATTGTAGGCTATAATAAGTACCGTTAATCCAGCAAAAGCTAATAAACCTGCGATTCCGGCGTTACCGATCTGAGCCTGTAATAGCCTGTTAGTCCAGAAACCAAATTCACCTTCAAGGTAATGAGGATAGTCCGTCAGAAAACCATGAAAGAAGGCAAGTGTAACTGATGTAAAAATGAGTAGAAAGAAAGAATATGAAAGCGTTTTAGAAATTGAAAACACTTTGATTTTGAATAACATCCGGTAACCGACGATAAAGAAAACACCAATAAAGAGAAACGATGCCACACCAAACCACTCATAAATAAACTGGTGCGACAACAAGGCCCCAAACTTACCCAGCCAATTCTCAACAACGGGTTGATTAAGTCCCATGTCACTAAGCTCTGCCTGAGTTTTCCAAAGATTAGCCCATCCCCCGTTTGCATCAAGGACGTAACTCTGATCGTCTTTCCATGTAAACAGATAAGACGTGAACGCGACCATAAAATATAAAGAAACAATCAGGAAGAATAAGCCAATGATCTTTATGGTTCGGTCATCATTAAGCTTAAACTTAGGCATTACCTCCGCTGTTTCCCTGGGAATTCTAGATTTTGTTGTAGGTTTTGACTTTGGTTCATCACGAAATGAATTTTCATTTCTGAATTGATTTCCTCTTAGGGGCATCCGTTATGTTTAATTATGTAGTGACAAATATAACGTTATAAAGAATAATCAGATATCCCCAACTTGCCTGTTTTTTTCTTCAACTATAATTAAACCTTTAGGATTAATTGCGGTCTTATAATCAGAGGAATGTTTGATACAAAAGGCACATTGAGGAATAGTTAGCTTTTCAAAGCAACAAACGATTAGTTTAGGTTTAGGTGGTTAATCCCACTCCTTTTGAAGGAGTGGGATTTTTTTGTTTATTTTTATTATTATTGACTTACATACAGGCTTATATCTATTAACAAAGGGAATAATGGATCAGGATTTACTGGAAGAATATATCCAAACAGGCAACTCTATTGAACTGAATGCACTTTTAACTGCAAATCCTAAACTGGCGACAACAAAAACAAGCCACCAGGTATCTCCACTAATGCTATGCTGCTATTACAAACAGCCAGATCTCTCAGAAATTATCTTAAAGCATGTAGACAATATCACTTTTTTTGAGGCCGCAGCACTGGGTAAAACAGACGCTGTTGAAAATGCTCTCCGCGACAATGCTGATCTGATAAATGATTTTTCAGACGATGGATTCACGCCGCTCGGCCTGGCTTCATATTTCGGCAACGAAGACGTCGTCCGGCTTTTGCTGCTGAAAGGAGCAGAACCGAACGTTTCCTCCCAAAATGGTTATAACGTCTATCCTATACACTCGGCTGTGGCATCAAATTACGATATGATTGCCAAAATGCTGTTGGAGGCGGGTGCAAAAGTAAATGTAGTTCAAATGTCGGGAGCTACACCCTTACATTCAGCTGCACATAACGGTAATATTGACCTGCTGATAGTATTGCTGGAAGCGGGGGCAGATGTTAATGCATTAACCGAAGACGGAAAAACTCCTGCTGATAAGGCTTCTGAAAAAGGGTTTAATGAAATCGCAAAGATCCTTTCCTGAAGAATAGAATAAGGAGCATCAGTCAAGCCTCGTTGATCTGTTAACAGTGACACTTTACATATTGCTTAAAGATCGAGCACACCACCTCTTTTTCTTTTAATGAAATGACGTATGTCTAATACAACAGCTGCACACACGTAAAATATCAGGGGGAACCCAACAGCGAGAAAAGAAGAGTAAATAAAAAATAATCTGATCTTTGATATCGAGATATTTAAACGCTCTCCAAGATAGGTGCAAACTCCAAATGACCGTTTCTCAAAAAATGTAATAAATTTCTGTAGCATGTTAAATCTTCAATAATTTCAGTCCAATACCACAAGATAGGCATTTCTTCTCATCGCAATAGGCTTTTTTTAACTGAATTAACGACTGCGAAAAAAAAGCATTCTCTGCTGTTACTCCAATATCATTAAAACGTTCTGTAATCGCATTTGTTTCAGGGGGCAGCTTTTCAAGCAAATTTATACATCGACCAATGTGATCCGGAGAGCCTGTCTGTTTTCCATAAGCAATCAAGAAAACAGCCACCGTATTTACTAGTATATTGTTTATTGACTGTTGGCCAAGTCCCGGATGACGAATTTTGGTCAGTTTATCAAAGCGGTAATGATTCGTCCAGTAGTTATTTACCGGAAGGTTATGAAACATATTGATAATCGGCACCACTTCTTGTTCAGCCAAAATTTTAGAAAATAAGTGATTAGATCGTATTAGCAGTGCTGCGAACTGAGCGAGTCTGATTGTTGGAAAATTTACAGGTCTCATTCTCATATGTTTCCACACGAAATTATCAATACATTTCAATCCATGTTTTTTTTTCAGAAACTCGTACTCTGTTCGAAGCGACCGCGGATAGTCGTCCTTGTGTTTTTGATCCAAGAATCCCGCCTGACCGAAAATCAACGATTCAATTTGCATTGGCTTGTCCTTATATTTATCCAGCAAATGCTGCGGAAGCGACCTTGCCAGCATTTCAAATGGAATTGAGTTAGTTTTAAACCCGAAATTGGTCGCGAGAGAGAGGTAAAACGCCTCATCCCACCCACCTTTAAATTCTGACAATAGGGCTCCAATCGATTCTGCCTTCTGTTCCAATCTTTCTATTTCAACCCGATACAACCAGTTTCGAATGTAGAAGCTGTCGACTTTAGCTAACTGTCTTCCACATGGTATCCAGTCCATACATTCTATAAGGTTCAAATACGCGTCTGTGATCTCCTTAGGCATGAGTTCATCCAGCGAAAGCACAGGTATTTTTGAACCATCTGTACGAAATACATCCTGGTCATGCTCCTTAACCACATGCAGAATGACATTATCATAAGATCTATCCGTTTGATGCTTGTGCCGAAACCAATCAGAAGACTGTAAATGAATCTCAACCGTACCAGCCCACACCGTGTCGCCAATCTTTATAAGGGAGTTTTGAAAATCAGGCCCGGCGTCCGTATTATGTACGCCGACGTTCAGAATAACCATCGGGTCGCCTGAAATGGTGTGCAGGTTGCGCTGGTCAAATAAACGAAATTTCCAAAGGTAATGGAGAAAATCTTCAGGAATTGCCATAGTTTAAACTATCGCATTCTGATCGGAAAAGCTTGTTCGACTTATTTAACGGCAGTGAATAGCAAGAATTCGGAATAAATTAAATTACTCCTTTTTCCTCCAGCAAAACACTCATCTCCTGCTGAAGCTTCAAAGCTTCTGCGCGAGCCTTATCAGCAAAATCTTTACCGCTGGAAGCATAGATAATCGCTCTTGAGGAATTGACGAGTAATCCGCAATCTTTATTAAGTCCGTAACGTGCCACTTCACTTAGGCTTCCCCCTTGAGCACCAACTCCCGGAACAAGTAAAAAATGATCTGGCGCATGTTTTCTGATGCTGATAAATTCCTCGCTTCGGGTAGCCCCTACCACGTACATTATACGCCCGCTGTCTGCCCACGTATTTGCTGTATCAATCACTGTTTCAAAAAGCCGCTGATCTCCTGTATTTATAAATTGAAAATTCTTTCCTCCTTCATTTGACGTCAGGGCCAGTAAAACAACCCACTTCCCATCGAATTCAAGGAAAGGTTTAACGGAATCGATACCCATATACGGGGCCACTGTAATAGCATCGAAACTCATCCCGGAAGATTTTTTATCAAAAAATGCCTTGGCATACATCGTCGACGTGTTACCGATATCGCCGCGCTTGGCGTCAATCAGCCCCAAACATCCCTCAGGAATATGTTGTGAAGTTTGAATCAAACTTTGCCAGCCTGGAATACCGCGGCTCTCATAGAACGCACTGTTCGGCTTATATGCCACACACAGATCGTGAGTGGCGTCAATAATTCGCTTGTTAAATTCAAATACAGGATCTGCATAATCCAACAGAAAACTCGGAATAAGGTCTATGTCAGTATCAAGTCCTACACATAAGAAAGATTTTTTCCGTTTTATTTGTTCAATTAGCTGTTCTCTGTTCATCAATAGTATAAATTTGAGCGAAAATAAATAAAGAAGATGTCAAGCGCTCAAAAAAAGAATTAAAAGTTTTGATTATTTCATTTATTTGTATAGCATTGTGCTGTAATCTCAATTTATCCCTGAATTCAGGAAATCACAATAATTCCTAGTTATCATTTTTTGTAATTTTGTGCTGTCATTTCTCCAGGATAAACTTATTGAACTAAAAATCCCAAAACTATAAACCATATTTAATGCTGGATAGTAATAAATTGAACGATAAGCTCGTTTCTGAGCTGCGTGAAATTGC
>JAZKIH010000179.1:0-26800 GCA_040384965.1 Bacteroidota bacterium
AAATTGTTTTATTATATTTGCATCCGATCTGAGAAGAGCCCCGACATTATCGGGGCTCTTTTTTTACCCGTTTGTTTTTTAACAGGGATCAAAAGATTTGATATGAGCATAGAAAAGAGGGTTATCGAATTAGTTGAAGAGAAGATTGCTGATCGTCCGGATCTATTTTTAGTAGATGTACAGATGAATGGCGGGGGCCAGTTATCTATTCTTATTGATGGAGACAATGGCGTTGCGATTACAGATTGTGTAGCAGTGAGCCGGCATGTTGGTTTTCATCTTGAAGAGGAAAATACGATTGAACAGGCTTATAACCTTGAAGTGTCGTCACCAGGATTGGATGTGCCTTTAAAATCGCACAGGCAGTATCAGAAAAATATAAACCGTTCGTTGAGTGTTAAACTAGCCGACGGAAATAAAAGAGAAGGCAAGCTGATTGCTGTTGACAATGACGGGATCACAATAGAGGAAAACGTGAAGGAAAAAGGGAAAAAGGCAACTACTGTTGAGAATGTTATAACCTTTGCTGATATAATAGAAACAAAAGTTTTAGTGAGTTTTAAATAACGTCAGTTTTGCACTGACAAATTCAATAAAAGATGAGCAATATTAATTTAATCGATTCATTCCAGGAGTTTAAGGACTTCAAGAATATTGACCGTCCGACGGTTATTAGTGTGTTGGAGGAAGTTTTCCGCAGCATGTTGCGCAAGAGATATGGCAACGACGAAAACTGTGACGTTATTGTCAATCCTGATAATGGGGATTTGGAGATCTGGCGCACACGTACGGTTATGGAAGATGGATTTTCTGAAGATGATGATCTGGAGATTGAGCTTGCAGAAGCTACAGCAATAGATCCTGACCTAGAAGTTGGTGATGATTACATTGAGCAGATTACTCTTGAAAGCTTTGGCAGAAGAGCGATACTTGCGGCACGTCAGACGCTGGTTTCGAAAATTCTTGAGCTTGAGAAAGATGAAATCTTCAAGAAATATAAAGATCGCGTAGGCGAAATTGTAACCGGAGAAGTTTACCAGGTTTGGAAAAAAGAAACTTTAGTACTTGATGATGAAGGCAATGAGCTTTTGCTTCCAAAAACAGAGCAAATTCCGGCTGATTATTTCAAAAAGGGAGATTCTGTACGTGCTATAATAGATAAAGTTGAGATGCTTAACGGTAATCCTAAAATTATCATTTCGCGTACAGCGCCTGAGTTCTTACAACGTCTATTTGAGATGGAAGTTCCTGAGATTTTCGACGGTTTAATTACCATTAAAAAGATTGTTCGTGAACCAGGAGAGCGTGCTAAAGTAGCGGTTGAATCATACGATGACAGAATTGACCCTGTTGGAGCATGTGTGGGTATGAAAGGTTCAAGGATTCATGGTATTGTACGTGAATTGAAGAATGAAAACATTGATGTTATAAACTTCACGAACAATATTTCGTTGTATATCCAGCGTGCATTAAGTCCTGCAAAAATTACCAGTATTAAACTGGATGATGAAGAAATGAGGGCAGCTGTTTACTTAAAGCCAGATCAGGTTTCTCTTGCAATTGGCCGCGGCGGACACAATATTAAGCTGGCAGGAAAACTGACCGGATATGAGATCGATGTTTACCGTGAGGCGCATGAAGATGATGAGGATGTGGATATCGAAGAATTCTCAGATGAAATTGAAGGATGGATCATTGACGAATTTAAACGCGTTGGTCTTGATACTGCAAAGTCAGTTTTAGCTTTAACAGTTGATGAACTGGTAAAACGTACTGATCTTGAGGATAACACAGTTAAGGATGTTATGGAAATTCTGAGATCAGAATTTGAATAAGCGTAACCCGATACTGAAACAAAGAAAAAAACGTACTTTTGTACAAAAATAAGCGAGGTTAATTAATAAATGTCAGAAGGTAAAAGCACAAATTTACTTAAAACTGCGAAGGAGCTGAATATCGGTTTGTCTACGGCGGTTGAGTTTTTAGGGAAAAAGGGCTACAAAGTTGAAGCCCGTCCAAATACTAAACTCACCGATGAGATGTATGACGTTCTTTTGAAGGAGTACCAGGGTGATAAAATTGTAAAGGAAGAAGCCAAACAAATTGTGATTGGTAAGATCCGTCGCGATGACCTGCCAGCTACTCCGGAAAGAGTTGAACCACCCGTACGTTCGAAAGATTTTGAACAGGAAGAGATCCTTATAAAGAATGTAAGTTCTTATTCTCCGCCAGTCGTTGAAAAGCCAAAGCCTGCTCCTGCAGAGCCTGTTGCTGAACAGCCGAAAGCGGATGATGGTGCATTGCCGGGCGTAAAGATTGTTGGAAAGATCAATTTGGATGATCTTAACTCAAAAACGCGCCCTGAGAAGAAACCCGCAGAAACAGAAACGCCCGCTGCTGACGCTAAGCCGGAAGTTCCTGCTGCTCCAAAAGCTGCAGAGCCTGTAAAGGTTGAAGCTCCTAAAGCAGAGCCAGCTGCTGAACCAGTTAAAGCTGCTGAAAAGGCCGCTGAAGTGGTAAGCCCTGCGGCTGAAGTGGTAAGCCCTGTTACCGAAGTGGAAAAACCACAACCTGTTGCTGAAGCAACAACTCAGGCCCCTTCAGAATCGAAACCAGAAGATAAAGTAGAGAATAGACCAAATACGCAGGAAGGCAATCCTGATGCAACAGTCATCAGGGCGAAAGCCGAGCGCTTAACTGGTCCGAATGTTATTGGAAGAATTGAACTGCCAGTTACCCCTGCACGTCGCGGGCAACCGGTAGCTTCGTCATCAAGTGCAGCAGGAGCTGATCACAAACGTAAACGTAAACGTAAGGACAATGCTCCTGGTCAGCCAGGTCAGGCTGCAGCGCCAGGTCAGCAACAGCCGGGTAGTCGCCCACCAGCTCCCGGAGCAGGCGGAGGATATCAGGGCAACCGTCCCGATTTTAGAAATACAAGACCAGGCCAGGGTACAGCGGGAGGTGCACGTCCTGATTTCAGGAATAAACCACGTACCGACAGCGGCCCTAAAGCTGAACCTACAGATAAAGAAATACAAGACCAGATTAAAGCTACCCTTGCTCGTTTGAGTGGGGCCGGTAAGTCAGGTAAATTTGCCCAGCGTGCTAAACTCCGCCGTCAGAAGCGTGATGATGTTGCCCAAACTGCTGAAGAAGCAGCAATGGAGCTGGAAATGCAGTCCAAAACTATTAAGGTTACGGAATTTGTTACTGCAAATGAATTAGCGTTAATGCTTGACGTTCCGGTTACACAGATCATCTCGACCTGTATGAGCCTGGGAATGTTCGTATCGATTAACCAGAGATTGGATGCGGAAACGCTTACTATCGTTGCTGATGAATTTGGATACGAAGTTGAGTTTGTTAAACCGGAAGATGAAGAAAGCGGTCTGCTTGAAGAAGTTGATGAGGAAGGCTCATTAGTTCCAAGGGCGCCTATTGTTACCGTAATGGGACACGTAGATCACGGTAAAACATCACTTCTTGACTTTGTTCGTAAAACTAACGTTATTGCTGGTGAGGCAGGGGGAATTACCCAGCACATTGGTGCTTACGAAGTAACTCTTGAAGACGAGCGTAAAATAACATTTTTGGATACACCGGGTCACGAAGCCTTTACGGCGATGCGTGCACGTGGTGCCATGGTTACAGATATCGCAATAATTGTTATTGCTGCTGATGATAGCGTGATGCCTCAAACTCGTGAGGCGATTAATCATGCTCAGGCTGCGAATGTTCCTATCGTGTTTGCATTTAGCAAAGTAGATAAGCCGGGAGCAAATTCAGACAAGATCAGAGAACAATTATCTGCAATGAATATCCTGGTTGAAGATTGGGGAGGTAAATATCAAAGTCAGGAAATTTCTGGTAAAACCGGTGTCGGCATTGATCTTTTATTGGAGAAAGTATTACTTGAAGCAGATTTGCTTGAACTTACAGCAAATCCGGATAAGCGTGCGGTTGGAAGTGTGATAGAGGCAGCCCTTGATAAAGGCCGTGGTATTGTAACTACTGTTCTAATCCAGGCTGGTACATTAAGGGTTGGAGATGCAATTCTTGCCGGCGGATATTCTGGAAGGGTGAAAGCCTTACACAATGAACGCGGCGTGAAAGTGGAACTGGCAGGTCCGTCAACACCTGTTCAGGTATTGGGTATGCAGGGTGCACCAACATCAGGAGATAAGTTCAACGTGATGGAGAGCGAAGTTGAAGCTCGTCAGGTTGCGAACAAGAGACTGCAGTTGCAACGCGAACAAGGATTGCGTACTCAGAAACACATCACTCTTGATGAGATTGGCCGTCGTTTAGCGATCGGTAACTTCAAGGAACTTAACGTTATTGTTAAGGGTGACGTGGATGGATCAATCGAAGCATTATCGGATTCATTACTTAAACTTTCTACAGAACAGATTCAGGTTAATATCATTCATAAATCAGTTGGTCAAATCTCTGAATCTGATGTATTGTTAGCTTCGGCCTCTGACGCAATCATCATTGGTTTCCAGGTACGTCCTTCACAAAGTGCGCGTAAACTGGCTGAGGCAGAGCAGATCGATATTCGTTTATACTCTATCATCTACGATGCAATAAATGAGGTTAAAGCGGCCATGGAAGGTATGCTTGATCCTGAATTTGAAGAGAAGATTACGTCTAATGTTGAGATCCGCGAGGTGTTTAAGATCACTAAAGTCGGTACAATCGCTGGTTGTATGGTACTTGATGGTAAGATCACGCGTAACAGTAAAATCCGGATCGTTCGTGACGGTGTAGTTGTATATACTGGTGAGCTGGCTTCATTGAAGCGTTTCAAAGACGATGTAAAAGAGGTTGCTACAGGTTACGAGTGTGGTTTAAATATTCAGAACTTCAATAATATTGAAGTTGGAGATATCGTTGAATCTTACGAGCAGGTTGAAGTAAAGAGGAAATTATAAATAGACTTATATTAAAAAAAGGCGATCTGAGAAGATCGCTTTTTTTTGTTATGAGAATTAGTGAAATACAGGTAAGAACTGCTTTTTCGATTTCAGCACAGTCCGGTGCTATCCTTTCTCATGGCATTGATTTTTCCGAAAAGCCCACGATGTCCGCTGTCGTAAATCGAGATATTGGTGAGAAGAAAATAGAATAATCGAATCG
This sequence comes from Bacteroidota bacterium, assembly GCA_040384965.1. Lineage (GTDB taxonomy): Bacteria > Bacteroidota > Bacteroidia > Sphingobacteriales > Sphingobacteriaceae > Daejeonella. Next base: position 5,143 of record JAZKIH010000179.1, read on the forward strand.
AAAAACATTTCTTTAATCGATTCCTCTCTAACTGAATCAGGGTATCAATCTTATAACGGAGAGAATTACTTATGAAACTGGCGGCTGAAAATATTTTAAGGACGAATATTGCATCAGTTACTTTTCTTATCTTTTTAATACGCCGGGTTTTAGTACTGTCAGCCTTATTAATTCTTGTCAGCTGATCGGCCAATACGGTTTGGTTAGATGTATGGATTCTGTAGTGAACCAGCGGCTTTTCTATATAATTTAAACCATCGAGGTTCGTACACACAAATGCAAGCCACCAATCATGGTAAATTCCCTTTGGAATAGGGAGTGCATGGGTAAGCACTTCTCTTTTTAGCATCATGGTATGTCCGCCAACATAATTGTACAGCAACAAGCTTTGTGGATTTTTTCCCGACACAAAATGCACCTTATCCATCAGGGTGAGACCGGTTAGTTTTCCTGCTTCAGTCATAAATGCCGAATTATGATATAGGCCAGAAAAGCCATCAATTTTGCCGACCATCAATTTGAGCTTCTCAGGTAACCAGATATCGTCCTGATCTGATAGCGCAATGAGTTCGCCATCGCATAACGACAAGGCTTTTGCAAAGTTCGCTGCATAACCCAGGTTTTCGTCATTCTTATAGAATCTTATTCTTGGATCCTGCAAAAATGAAGCAATGACATTGACGGTATCATCAGTCGAATTATCATCGACGATAACAACCTCAAAGTTTGAGTAGTCCTGATTTAAGATCGAATTTAATTGCTCGGATAAGAATTCAGATCCATTGTATGTACATAAACCTATAGACACAAAAGGGTTTGAACTCTCTAGCATTTTTCAAAATATTCTTCCAGCATGATAACGGAGCGGTCCCAGGAAAAATTCTTTTTAAGATACGAATTTCCGGAATTTGCAAGCTTATCCCGCAGTCTGGCATCTTGGATCAGAGTTAGAATTTTACTGGTTATATCGTCAGAATCTTCGGGTTTCACTAACAAGGATGTTTCGCCGTCAAATGCGTAATCCTGGTGACCTCCAATGTTGGTACATATTACAGCGCAGCCGCAAGCCATGGCTTCGGCAGGAGGTAATGCCCACCCTTCCGTCAGACTTGGTGAAACGAACATCGCATTTGCGTTATATACTTCGGCAAGATCATTGGGCTTATAATGAAAGGTAATCCAATCAGGTAAATTTCCCGGATTTTTGTAAATGCTGAACAATTCAACTTTCAACTCCGGGGTTTTTTCTTTTGCCTTTATCAATGCTTCTAATCCGAATGAGGAACCCTTAATTGGATCTTCTGAGTAGAGCATGCAAATGCTTGCCGGGTTTCTCTGCTGCGGTGGAATTCTTATGGCAAATTTCTCTGTGTCAATCGCATTTGGTAAATAGAGTGGTTGTTTGCCCGTAAATGAAGCCACTAGTTCCATTAAGTACTTTGCAATAACAATTTGGTGCAGTGATTTTAAAGCGTATGATTTATGGACAAGATCAACATTTCCCTTCCATATTTCGTATCCCTGGATGAGATTGAATTTTTTGCCTTTGGAACTGGCGAGTTTATCTACCAAATATGCAATTCCCCACCAGGTTGAAAAGATAATATCAGCATCATCGACATTTCGTTTATTAACCCGGGTAATTATTTTACTGACAATCGATGGATGCAAAGGAAACCATGTTGGTCTTTCAACCCTTCGGAGTTTAAAGATCAGCTTTTTGAAATACGAGGGTAATAAGCTCGTTCGTTCAAACTTTGTTACAGCATGATAAATAGTGATAGAATGACCCCGTTTTGCTAATTCATTTGCATATTGGTACATTATTTTAATGCCACCAATAGGTTTGGTAGCTACAAAAGGCAAAATAATGCTAATCTTCTTATTGCTACTCATCAGTTTTTATGATGTTCTGCATTTTAATCAGCTTATTATAAAGACCATCTTTCTTGTTTAGCTCACTATGAGTTCCGAGCTCTATAATTTTACCTTTTTCCAGAACCGCTATTTTATCGGCATGTTTAATTGTGCTCAGCCTGTGGGCGATGACAATAGTGGTTCTGTTTTTCATTAAATTATTCAAAGCCTCCTGCACCAACTTTTCCGATTCGGTATCCAGTGCTGAAGTGGCTTCATCAAGGAGCAAAATTTGAGGATTTGAAATCACCGCTCGTGCTATGCATATTCGTTGCTTTTGACCGCCCGATAGTTTCATTCCACGGTCGCCTATATTAGTTTGATAACCGCCTTCTGTATTTATGATAAAATCATGTGCATTTGCAATCTTAGCTGCCTCAATTACCGCCTGTTCTGATACTTGCCGTCCAAATGCTATATTGCTGAAAATCGTATCATTAAATAGAATTGATTCCTGGTTTACAATTCCCATCAACGACCGGGTATCATGCATTTTTATGTCACGGATATCGGTATCGTCTATAATAATTGAGCCCGACTCCGGGTCCATAAATCGGGGAAACAAATCCAGAAGGGTCGTCTTTCCCCCTCCGGATGGTCCTACGAGTGCAATAGTTTGACCTTTTAGTATTTTCAGGCTAACATCGTTTAGGACTTTCTTTTTGTCGTAGGAAAACGACACATTTTTTACTTCTATCGAATGATCAAAGGACGTTTTTGGAATTGAATCAGGATTGTCGTTTATTCTCTCTGGAGCATCCAGAAGCTGAAAAATACGTTCACCCGCGGCGGTCCCTTGTGAAATGTTACCAAAAGCTTCTGATATTGATTTGGCTGGCGGTATGAGTTGAGAGAAAAGGATGATGTAAGCAATAAACTCCGCACCTCCCAGATCAGCACCCTGCTGGAGAATGAGGGTTCCGCCATAGAATAACAAAGCTGAAACGGTTATAACTCCCATCATCTCAGATACTGGCGATGCCAATAAAACACGTCTTGATAACCGTCTGTTAACTTTGCTGGCGTGCATGCTAACGGCGTTGAATTTATCTTGCATAAATTTCTCAGCATTAAACGATTTAATGATTTTCACCCCATTGAGGCCTTCATCAATGCTTGAAACAAGTGTAGCGATGGATTCCTGTGCAGCGGTTGCATGCTTTTTAAGCCTTTTAACAATAGTTGTAATTAGCAATCCCGAAACGGGGATTAAGATCAGTGCGAATAATGTAAGCTCAGTGGAGATAGTAAATAAAAGGGCAAAATTTAATATTATGGCAATGGGTTCCCGCAAAATAACTTGCATGGAGCGGATAATGGAGTCTTGAATAATTGATACATCGGTCATAAACCTGGATATCAAATCTCCTTTACGTTGAGTACTATAATACTGGATATCTATATCCGTGAGCTTTTTAAAAATATCTTTTCTGATGTTCGTAACAACCGTCAGCCGTAGGTTTTCTATAACCCTTAATGACAAGTATTTGAAGAGGTTGCTTAATATAACCGAGACTACAATGACGATGCAGACCATTTTAAGGGCCCCTATTTTACCAGATTCATTTATTATAGTTTGAAAATGGTAATAGAAAAGATCTTTTAAATAGACAATTGTAAATTCAAACCTGGGTGCCTGACTCAAGCTTTTGATGGATAATTCACTGCTTTGTTTAAATAACAATTCAAAGACTGGTATGAGCAGAGTAAAATTCAAAAGACCAAAAATGACTGCGAGCACAGAGGTTAAAAAAAATGGGACGCCAAACCTTTGAACTGGAGCAGCGAAGGATAAAAGTCTTAGAAAAGTCTTCATCAAAAATTATTTGTATGCAAAGTTACTCATTTGAAGGGAACGCTCACCGTGATGAATTTGGTCGCCGCTACCTTTTGGTAATACTGATATCCTGGTGTTCAACAGATTTTTTTATTAAATCAGCTACTGAGTTCAGAGTTAAAAACACGCCTGTTCTCTTGCTTAATTCTTCCAGGTTTGATCTCGAATCTCGGATACCGGAATCACTTTTTATAAAGGCTACAAAAGATCGGATATAGTAGAATTGTAGTATTAACGTCCGGAATAATAATTCAAAAAAAGTTTGGGCATACCATCCTGCCAGCGTTAAACCGTTGAGATGAATTGCGTGGAAATACATCTTATTCCGGTTATAAATAGTTTTGATAAACTGTTTCTTCTCTTTTGACGCAATGCTTGTTGAAGTACGATGTCTGCAAATTGACAGAGGTTCGAAATAACACTTCCATCCAATCCGCCAGGCTCTTATTGAAAGATCAACATCTTCCATGTAGAAGGGACTGTATAAACTATTAAAGCCACCAAGCTCCAAAAGCTTTTTTCGATCGACAAGTGCATTTGCTCCTGACAAATACATGCTGTATGAAAGCTGATTACTGTCGCTACTTAAGTAATTAAATGAGGTTTTGAGCTTGAAAGCGTCAAATTTTGGGTACTTCGCTGTATCCTGAACCAGGTCATCGTCCCACCCAATGATCTTGCCCATAACACCGAATGTGTCAGACCTTTCGAAGTACCTTAGTTGATCAGCAAAGTAATTATTTGTTAGTTTGACGTCGCTGTTTAGTAGGAGTACAAGCTCGTGTGTTGCAGTATCAATCCCCCGATTTATAGTTTTAGAGAAACCTAAATTACTTGAGTTGCTTATAACTGAAATTTGCGGAAAATTATCTCTGAGATAATTAACAGAATCGTCTGTTGAACAGTCGTCTACTATTATAACCTCGAATTGCTTCCCTGAATTTGTCAGCGCATCAAACAAGGCAGGGAGAGTGAAAGGGAAAAGATGCACACCATTATAGTTTGGAATGACTACGGAAATGTTCAAATCTTTCAAATCTGAAGGTGTGATAAAATTCTTTTATTTGTACAAACTTAGATAAAATATAGGTTTAATAATGATTACAGTTCCCGAATTGGTCAGTCAGGTAAAATCAGGTAGCTTCCGGGAGCTTGCCCGGGCTCTTACTATTATTGAAAATGATCTTGAAGGATCCAGGGAACTGTTAAAGAGCTTAAAGAAATCCAGCTCCCCAATCATAGGCATTACGGGGCCTCCAGGTGCAGGGAAAAGCACATTGGTAAATGCGATGATCAATCACTGGTCACAAAATGGGAAGTCAATAGCCGTATTAGCTGTCGACCCAACCTCTCCGTTCAATCTCGGTTCACTTTTAGGTGACAGGATAAGGATGGCCGAACAGTTCACGAAAAGAAACGTGTTTATCAGATCTATTGCTACAAGAGGATCTTTAGGAGGGTTGTCAGGTAAGACCATTGAAATGACAGACCTGCTGCAGGCGGCAGGATTTGATTACATTCTTGTTGAAACCGTCGGTGTTGGACAATCTGAGGTCGAAATAGCCGGCCTTGCTGATCTTAGTGTTGTTGTTCTTGTACCCGAATCTGGAGATGAAATCCAGAATATCAAATCAGGCTTAATGGAAATTGCTGATATTTTCGTTGTCAATAAGTCTGATAGAGAGGGATCTGATACATTTGCCAATAATCTGAAAAATCTTGTTCTTCAGAAGTCCACTAAAATTCCTGTTTTAAAAACTTCCGCCAATCGCGCGGAAGGGATTAATGATCTGATAAAAGCAATCGAAGATCATCCTTATTCATCAAACATAAGGAAACCATTTCTTCTTGCTGAGAAGGCATGGAAACTTGTGCAGCAGGCCAGAATGAAGAATATCGATAAGAATAAACTCCAGAAAGACCTAAGCCGGTTGTACGACGATCCCGAATTTAACTTATACAGTTTTGTAGACTCTCTGATTTAATCCTAAGAATTCATCAACTCTTCAATTTCTTCAGCCTCTATCGGGATGTCAGCCATCAGATCGATGTTGCCATTTTTGGTGAGAAGAATATCATTTTCAAGACGAATTCCTAATCCCTCTTTCGGAATATAGATGCCCGGCTCACATGTTAAGATATTGCCTTCTTCGAATGGACGGTATCGGCTCGCAAAATCGTGCACATCCAGTCCGAGGTGATGAGATGTGCCATGCATAAAGTATTTTTTATACAGGGGCATTGACGGATCTTGCTTTTCAACATCGTGTTTGTCAAGTAAACCTAATCCGATTAGCTCTGAAGTGACGTATTTACCGACTTCATTATGGTATTCGTTCCAGATCGTCGCAGGTGTAAGCATTTTTTTAGCTTCGCCCATTATTCGCAACACTGCATTATAAACATCTTTCTGACGTTTAGTGAACTTTCCGTTAACAGGAACAGACCGGCTTAGATCCGCATTGTAGTTGGCATATTCAGCCCCGAAATCGAATAAGATGACATCACCATCCTTACAGATCTGATTATTGTCAATATAATGAAGGATGTTGGCGTTCTTTCCAGAAGCTATAATAGGCGCGTAAGCATGCCCTGTAGCCCGCTGACGAATAAACTCATGGATTATTTCTGCTTCAATCTCGTATTCCGCTACGCCTGGCTTTATAAATTTTAATATCCTTATAAAAGCATCTCGCGTAATACCGCATGCTTTTTTAGTCAGTTCGATCTCTATTTCAGACTTAACCGGCCGCAGATCGCGCAGGAGAGGCGCGGCTCGCTCATACTGATGAAGGGGGTAAAGCTTCCTGATCTCTTCTATAAACCGGATATCCCGATACGGAACTTCATGCGTATATCGATCATTCTCGTTAGTGTTCAAATATATCTTATCAGCATAGTTTATGACTGAAGGGAGGATTTTCCAGAAATCGTCCAGCCAAAATATATTTTCTATTCCCGATATTTTTTTAGCTTCTTTAATAGATAGTTTGTGTCCTTCCCAAACTGCAATGTGCTCACTGGTCTGTCTTAAAAATAGTACTTCTCTGTATAGTGGATTAGGACACTCTGGAAAAAGAAGCAAAATAGATTGCTCCTGATCTATGCCAGTAAGGTAAAAGAGGTCTGGATTCTGTTTAAATGAATGATTTTGGTCTCCGCTTCGGGGAAATTCATCATGAGAATTAAAGATCGCAATGGAATTAGTGGCCAGTTTCCGGCTGAAATTCCTCCGATTTGACTGGAATAATGTATTTTCTATAGTAAGATATTTCATCGTAGTCACAAATTATAGTGCTGGAATACAACACTAAAAGAAAACAATTATTGTTGAAAAATAATTGGAACAGTATTTGTTAATTTGCACATGTCAAACTTATGACTATTTTTGTGTAAATTACATTAATAAAAAATTGTTAACCTTTAAAAAAACAAAGTATGAATTATTCTACAATTAAGAAAGCCGTTGCGTTTTCGTTAGTAGCAGTGTTAGGCCTGACAGGCATAGCTAACGCACAAGATGCTACTACGAGCTCGGCGAGTTCCTCTGCCAAAATTTTTGGTGGATCGGGACAGTACAGAACATGGAGCCTTGGAGTTAACGCTGGAGTTTTAGCACCTCAGGTTTTCACTGGTGGTACTAATGATTTCAACAAATTTAACCTTGAGTTAGGTTACGGATTATCTCTTCGTAAGCAACTTGGACATCGTTTCGGAATTCAGTTTGACGCAATGCGCGGAGAGCTTTCTGGTGAGAACGATGCTACAAAATCGTTTGTTCCTGCTGGTGCACCAGCTGCGTTCGAAACTGATATTGCTTACGCATTATCTTTATCGGGAACAGTTAACCTTTGGTCAGTTAATTTTCTTAAAAGAGAAAATAACTTACTTGTTTACGGAAAAGGTGGTTGGGGTATTGTTGGATTCGCTCCACGTGCGCCATTCGATTGGAAAGGTAAAGCTGGTGACAACCGCGACGAGAAATACGTTCAGGAGTCATTCTTCCCTGTTGGTGTTGGCGCAAAGTTCAAAGTATCTGAACGCGTTAACTTTGACTTAGGTTACACTCAAAATTTCCTTGATGGTGATAACATTGACGCATACTATGGCAAACCAAGTTCACAAGACAAATGGTCTTACGGTTATGCAGGTCTTGAATTCTCTTTAGGATCTACTGCAAAACCAAACTTAGACTGGGTTAATCCTGTAGCTTTAATGTATGATGAATTGAAAGATCCAACATTACGTCAGGAAGTTGAAGCATTAAAAGGTCGTGTTGCTGCTCTTGAAGCTCAGGATCTGTTAAAAGATTCAGATGGTGACGGTGTTGCTGATAAATTAGACAAATGCCCTGGAACTGAAGCTGGTGTTAAAGTTGACGGTTCAGGTTGTCCTTTAGATGTTGATGCTGATGGTATTCCAGATTCAAAAGATGCTTGTCCTACTGTTAAAGGAACAGCTGAATACAACGGATGTCCTCCTCCAATGACAGCTACAGCTACTGGAAACGTTATCCAATTCGAATTTGACTCTTCAGTATTAAGAACAGATGCTTTCCCAATCTTGGATAGAATCTCTTCTGATCTTAGATCTAATTCTTCTGCACGTGTTCAATTAGATGGTCACGCTTCTTCAGAAGGAACAAATGAGTACAACATGACTTTGTCTAGAGATAGAGCAAATTCTGTTAAGACTTACCTTGTTAACTCTGGTGTTGCTGCAAGCAGAATCTCTACTAGTGCATTTGGTGAAAGCCGTCCAGTTGCTTCTAATGCTACTGAGTCAGGTCGTATCGCTAACCGTCGTGTTGAAGCGAAAATGCAATAAACAATATTGTTCATAAGCATATTGTAAAGAGTCCCGTTCCGTTTATTCGGAACGGGATTTTTTTTTTATAGATTTGTTTAAGATGTACTTTTTCAGAAAGCAAGACCCAAACCGCCCCACAAGTTTTAATTTGAAGGTTATGCATTATATAAATGCGCTGGCTATCATATTATTTATTGGCGGCATCCTTTATAAACTCGTCGATTGGTTTATACTATCCAGGTAATGTTATTAAAATCTTATCTCTTCTTATGAAATCCATTATCTACACTAAAAATGCACCTTCGCCGATCGGGCCCTACAGTCAGGGAGTTATAGCGGGAAACATGCTTTTCTTATCCGGTCAGATAGCGATTGTCCCGGAAACCGATCAGTTGATCGAAGGAAGTATTGAAGACGAAACAACGCAAGTGATGAAAAACATCGGCACACTTCTCAAAGCTTCTGGTTTTTCATTCGCAGATGTGGTTAAAACCAGTATCTTTCTTAGTGATATGAATCATTTCAGCCTTGTTAACGGTATTTATGGGTCATTTTTTGAGACTGACTTTCCAGCGAGAGAAACAGTTGCTGTTCTCGGGCTACCTAAGAACGTTAATGTAGAAATCTCAGTTACTGCTTATAAAGCCTGAGTGAATACGGGCAGGGCAAAGTATTTTCTGGCGGCTTTATCTTCGGTAATTATTTGGGGCTTTTTCTCGATACCCTTAAGACTTATTAAAGGATATGCTCCTGGTGATATTCTTCACTACCGGATATTTACATCATTACTTATCACCTGGCTTGCGATTTTCTTATTTAAAAGAAGAAACTTAATTGATGATATCTCCAATATTAAGAGCCAACAACCTCACGAAAAACGACGTATCATTTGGCTGACCCTTTTGGCTGGTATCCTAATAACCGGCAATTGGTTCACATATATTTATGCAGTTAACGAGGTCAGTTTGAAGTCTGCAGCTTTTGCATATATGGTTTGTCCGCTTATTACCGCAATTGGTGGCTTTCTAATTTTGAACGAGCAGTTGTCCAGACTCAAGCTTATCGCTCTGGTCATAGCTGTAATTAGCATCGTAATTTTAGGACAGGGATCTTTCCGGGATGTTATGTGGTCTGTTATTGTTGCGGCACTCTACGCTTTTTACCTCATTATTCAGCGGGTGATGGGAAAAATTGATAAACTTGTTATGCTCGGCATCCATTTGCTTATCGCGACACTTATAACATTGCCATTTTTTATTTCTGGTTTTGAAAGCTTGCCGCTTGACTGGCACTTCTGGGCAGTAATTGTTTTGATCTCGGTTTTGTTTACCGTGCTTCCGTTATTTTTGAGTCTTTACGCCCTTATTGGGATGCCTTCATCTACTTTGGGGATCATTATTTATCTAAACCCGATCGTTGCTTTTGCAGTGGCATTTTTCTATTTTCACGAGGGAATAGACCCTCATCAGTTGTATGCTTACTCCATGCTTTTAGCGGCAGTAGTAGTGTTCAATTGGGGCACCATTAGAGAATTAACAAAACGACCTGCTGAATAAACAGCAGGAATACCCTCCCGCAAATTGGCAGAACAGATCTTAAAAACACCGGTTGAATATTTAAAAGGTGTTGGGACTCAACGTGCTGATATCTTAAAAAAGGATCTTGCAATATTTAGCTACGGGGATCTTCTGCAACACTACCCATTTCGCTATATCGACCGCACCCGCTTCTACAAAATCAGGGAGTTGAATGGCGACCTGCCATCAGTACAAATTCTCGGCAGGGTAATTTCCAAAGACATCATTGGAGAGAAGCAGGCCAAACGTTTGGTGGCTAACTTTAAAGACGACACAGGCAGTATTGAACTCGTGTGGTTTCAAAGTATCAGGTGGATGGATAAAGTTGTACAACCCGGGACTGTTTACATGATATTTGGGAAGCCCACAATTTTTAACGGCAGAATTTCAATCACACACCCTGAAATTGAACTCTATCAGCCTAAAGCTGAGAATAAAGGAAATCTTACTCTCCAACCAGTTTATAGTTCAACAGAGAAACTGAAACAGTTTAATTTGGATAGCCGCGGTATCCAGAGGATACAAGCACACCTCATTGACCAGGTGATCAGGCAAATAGAGGAAACATTACCGGATTATGTATTAACGCAGCATAAGTTAATGAGCAGGCAAAAGGCCTTGTTCAATATACATTTCCCCGATAATTCGGAATTGTTAAGATCAGCTGAACGGCGGCTAAAATTTGACGAACTGTTTTTTATTCAGCTGAAGCTTTTAAGAACTAAGCTTCTGAGAACGTATAAATTTAAAGGGTCTGTGTTCGCTAACGTGGGCGACAACTTTAATACCTTTTATTCTACGAAGCTTCCGTTTAATTTAACATCTGCGCAAAAGCGGGTTATAAAGGAAATTCGCCAGGATACACAAAAGGGAATACAGATGAACCGATTGCTGCAGGGCGATGTAGGAAGTGGTAAAACGGTAGTTGCTTTAATGATGATGCTTCTTGCCATTGACAATGGCTTCCAGTCATGTATTATGGCCCCAACGGAAATACTGGCCCAGCAGCATTTTATTTCGATAAAGTCTTTATTGGGTGATGACTTTCTGCAAGTTGAACTATTGACTGGATCAACTCCGAAGAAAATAAGAAAGGATCTTCATCAAAGGCTTGAAAGCGGAGAATTGAATATTCTGATTGGTACACATGCACTTATTGAAGATGCTGTGAAATTTCACAACCTGGGCCTGGTTGTTATTGACGAACAGCATCGTTTTGGAGTAGAGCAGCGCGCCAGGCTGTGGCGTAAGAACAGCGTTCCTCCGCATGTTCTTGTTATGACAGCGACACCTATTCCAAGAACCCTTGCGATGACTTTGTATGGCGATCTCGACGTTTCTGTGATAGATGAGTTGCCTGCGGGAAGAAAACCCATTAAAACGGTGCATATGTACCACAGCCAGCGCCTCCGGATGTTTGGGTTTATGAAGGAGGAAATTGAAAAGGGAAGACAGATCTACATTGTTTACCCATTGATTAAAGAAAGTGAAAAGCTTGATCTCCTTTATCTCGAAGCTGGGTTAGAAGCTATTTCAAACGAATTCCCATCACCCTTATATAATATCAGTATTGTACACGGGAAGTTAACGGCGAAAGAAAAGTCTTCTGAAATGGACCGCTTCGTAAAGAAGCAAACCCAGATCATGGTGGCAACAACTGTGATCGAGGTGGGAGTTAATGTGCCCAACGCAAGCGTAATGATAATTGAAAATGCCGAAAGGTTTGGATTATCACAGCTTCACCAGCTTCGTGGCAGGGTTGGGCGGGGAGCTGATCAGTCTTTCTGTATTTTAATGTCGGGAAATAAGTTAAGCTCCGATGCAAAGATCCGTTTAGACACGATGGTAAGAACCAATGACGGCTTTGAGATTTCAGAAATAGACTTGCAGCTCCGCGGCCCCGGAAATATTGAAGGAACTCAGCAAAGCGGAGTACTCGATCTGAAACTCGCAGATCTCGCTCAGGATCAGCAGATCTTGATTGAGGCAAGAAAGACAGTAATAAAAATATTGGAGGATGATCCCGAATTAAATAATGTCGAAAATGCAACACTTAGAAAATATTTTGAACAGCGTTCCGGCGGTATAAGCTGGGATAAAATTTCATAGCGTCTCAATAAAATATAAGCTAATTTTACAGTATGAAACTTCTAAAATTACTTGCCTTTACTTTCTGGTGTGGCACATCAGTTATGGCGCAAGTCCCCGATTCTGCGATGCTTAGACAATTTTATAATGTCGCTCTGGAGAATGGCCATTCGTATGAAAACCTGAGACACCTTTGTAAGCAGATCGGACCCCGTTTGAGCGGATCTAAAAACGCGCAGAAAGCTGTTGAATGGAGTAAAAAGGTAATGGAGGATTATGGCTTTGATAAGGTATACCTGCAAGAAGTTATGGTGCCGCATTGGGAGCGGGGTGCAAAAGAGGCTGCTTTTATTATTGAAGGAAGTACAAAAATTCCTGTCCGGATCGCAGCCTTGGGCGGATCAATTGCTACTCCGGCCAATGGACTAACGGCACAGGTTATTGAAGTCAAGAATTTTGAACAATTAAAAGTCTTGGGGGATGCCGTAAAGGGGAAGATTGTGTTTTTTAACCGCCCGTTCGATGCCCGGCTGTTCGACACTTTTGATGCGTATAGTGGCGCAGTTAACCAACGCGGTCAGGGAGCTGTTGAAGCTGCTAAGCTTGGAGCCATAGGCGTTATTGTACGATCGATGACCAATATCATTGATGATAATCCCCATACCGGCGGTATGCGTTATCAGGATGGCGTAACTAAAATTCCGGCTGCAGCAATTAGTACGAAGGCTGCGGAAATGCTTAGCAAAAAGCTAATGGTTAATGGGTCGTTGGTCAAATTGTATTTCAAACAGAATTGTCGGACATTGCCTGACGCTCTTTCTTACAACGTGATCGGCGAAATTCGCGGAAGCGTCAATCCAGAAAAAATCATTACCGTAGGCGGCCATTTAGACTCCTGGGATCTTGCCGAAGGCGCACATGACGATGGTACTGGAGTAACCCAGTCAATTGAAGTGCTCAGAATTTTTAAAGTTCTAAACTATAAACCTCAAAATACTATCCGCGCAGTGATGTTCATGAATGAGGAAAATGGCTTGCGCGGAGGAGCGAAATATGCAGAGCTGGCGAAGCAGAATAACGAACAACATATTGCAGCTCTGGAGTCTGATGAAGGAGGCTTTACACCCCGCGGTTTTACCATTGAAGACTCACCCCTTGCTCTTGCTCATTTTTCAAAATGGAAACAGCTGCTGGAGCCATATAAAGTAAGTGACATTGAAGCTGGTGGCAGCGGTTCAGATCTGGGCCCTTTGAAAACAGCAATTCCCGGGATTGTGTTAATCGGCTTTAAGCCTGATTCTCAAAGATATTTTGATATTCATCATGCCAGCAGTGATGTGTTTGAAAATGTGAATAAAAGAGAGCTTGAACTGGGCGCAGCGTCCATTGCATCTATGATTTATTTGATAGATAAATATGGAACAAAATAAATTTAAATGAGCGAAATACCTCCTGCCAGTACCAAGAATGATCCTTATATAGCCCTGCGATTTCCAGAGTTTCGCTCTTATGTTGCAATGCGCTTTCTCTTTACATTCGCCTACCAGATCCAGGCTGTTGTTGTTGGCTGGTACATTTATCAGCTTACAAAAGATCCTCTTTCTCTTGGCCTGATCGGTCTGGCCGAGGCAATTCCCTCTATCACTGTAACGCTTTATGGCGGTTATATCGCCGATAAATCCAATAAGAAGACGGTACTGATGTGGATCATGGGAACAATGTTAACCTGTTCATCAGTTCTTGCTTTTGTAACTTCCAGCGCCGCGCTTGACATACTTTCGCAGGATATGATCATCACTACAATGTACCTCATGATATTTTGTATTGGGCTTGCTCGCGGCTTTTATTCACCGACAGCTTTTTCACTGATGGCGCAAATTATTCCGAAGGAGCATTATCCCAATTCTTCTACCTGGAATAGCGGCGCGTATCAGCTGGGCTCTATTGTTGGTCCGGCCGCCGGTGGGCTCCTCTATGCATTCGGGGGAATAACATCTTGTTTCGTCGTGATATTATCGTTCATCTGCATGTCGCTTACCTGCATTATATTCTACATTAAAAGCCATCCGGCGAAGTTCGTCCCAAAAGAAAATATCTATAAAAGCCTTGAAGAGGGCATCCGTTTCGTCTTTAAAAGCCGCATGCTGCTGGGGGCTCTCAGCCTAGATATGTTTTCTGTATTTTTTGGCGGAGCTGTAGCACTGATGCCAATCTTTGCTCACGACATTCTGAAGGTCGGATCAGAAGGATTAGGCTTAATGAGGGCGGCTCCCGCACTGGGAGCTGTAATTGCTATGTTCATTATGGCCAAATATCCTCCGATGAATAAGCCATGGAGAAATTTATTGTTCGCCGTTGCCGGTTTTGGGATTTGTATAATCGCTTTCGGATTATCCCGCAACTTCTATCTTTCACTGCTTATACTGTTCTTCGAAGGAGCATTTGATAGTGTTAGTGTAATTATACGTTCTACAATACTTCAAATCTTGACTCCGGATGAGATGAGAGGAAGAGTATCGGCGGTAAATTCTATGTTCATCGGTTCTTCGAATGAAATAGGAGCATTTGAGTCGGGAGCAACAGCCAAGTTAATGGGAACAATTCCATCGGTGTTGTTCGGCGGCTCCATGACAATTATAATCGTGTTGATCACCTGGCTGAAAACCAAGAGGCTGGTACCGTTAAGCTTGAAGCAGATTAACTAGGCTTCTTTTAAGAATAGGTAAAGAGCTTTTATATTCCCCGCTGATGTCTGCCCCAAAACAGGTAAGCTAAGCAACCAAGTACAGGCGCAAGAAGAATGACGATAAGCCATAAAAGCTTGGTATTTAATGGGAAGCTGCTTTTAAAAAGATCCATCAGCGTTATGATCAAAAGGATAAACCAGATGATCCCAAAGACAAACCTAAGCAGACCGCCGATAAAAAGAAAAGTTGATAATGTGATCATACCATTTTTTGTCTTCTACCCCACAGGAGGTATACTATGGCTCCAAGATACGGAGCAATTATGATAAAAACGATCCACGCTATTTTTTGAACGACTGAAAGACCAGGCCTTCTCAGGCTGTCAATGATGGTAAACGGCACTAAGATAAGCAGTGGTAGTATGGCTACTATCACCATAATTATTTCTGATGTTCCGAATTCGAAATTAATTTGGCTGAGCATATATTCTTTTCTAGTTTAAACCCAGAATATGTGCTTAAGTTTCATATCTAAGCTTTAACGCCTATTTTTTGTTGTCGCCCCCAAACCAGATATAGTATTGCTCCAATCAGCGGAGCAAGTAATACGATAAGAACCCAGAGGATTTTGTTTACTGAATCACTGAATGCGGAGCGCATGATATCAATCAGGCAGTAAACGGTAAGAATCAGAGGCAATCCACCTGCGAAGAAGATAAGGATAAGCTCCGGACCTCCAAGACCTATAAAAAGCATATTTTCCATAGTTTTAATATAAATATATCTAAAATCAACTATAGTTCCATAGCGTGTTTTTCACCAATCTGTTGACGCCACATCGCGTAGTATAAACCTTTTTCTTCTAGAAGCTCTTCATGCCTGCCTGATTCGATGATATATCCCTTTTCCAAAACAAAGATCTTATCGGCATGCATGATAGTGGAAAGCCTGTGGGCGATAAGAATGGTTATATGATCACTGATTACAGATACATCGCGGATGGTTTCGGTGATCTCTTCTTCTGTAATTGAATCAAGAGATGACGTCGCCTCATCAAATACCAGGATGTTGGGCTGGCGCAATAAGGCTCTTGCAATTGATAAACGTTGTTTTTCGCCACCAGACACTTTTACGCCACCTTCGCCAATAACAGTATCCAATCCCTTGTCGGCCCGTGCTAGCAGGTTCTGACACGCTGCTTTATGCAGCACGCGCATACAGTCTTCGTCAGTAGCATCCGGACGAACAAATAACAAGTTTTCACGTATCGTACCTGAAAATAGCTGTGTGTCCTGGGTTACAAACCCAATCTTTTCGCGAAGCTCATCCAAATTAATGTTCGTTCCGGAAACATTATTGTAGAGGACTTCTCCGCCGCTCGGATGATATAATCCTACGAGAAGCTTAACGAGAGTCGTTTTACCGGAACCCGATGGCCCTACAAATGCAATAGTTTCACCAGTGTGGGTTTCAAAAGATATATTCTCTAACGCATTCCTGTTTGCCGACTGATGTTTAAAGCTGACAGAATCGAATCTGAGGTTGTTAATACGACCTAACTCTGCCGGGTTAGCAGGTTTTTTCTCTTTCGGGGTACTCAGAATTTTTCTGAAGTTATCCAGCGATACTTCCGTTTCGCGATAAATATTAATGATATTTCCGAGCTCCTGAAGGGGTCCGAAAATAAAGAATGAGTATATGAAAAGTGAGAAGAACTCGCCAACGCTGATCCGGCCTGCAAAAATCAGGTAAAGCATCAACAAGAGGATTCCATTCCGTAAAAGATTTACCAGGGTGCCCTGTATAAAGCTTAAGCTTCTTACGTATTTCACTTTTCGCAGCTCGAGCTTTAAAATCTTATCAGTTACTCCATTGAGGCGATTGATTTCCTGGCTGGACAATCCCAGGCTCTTTACCAGCTCAATATTCCTCAGTGATTCGGTAGTCGATCCGGCTAAAGCAGTTGTTTCGCTGACAATGAGCTTCTGTACAACCTTGATCTTTTTACTCAGCACAGAACTGATAATACCAAGAATAGGTATAACCGACATATACACTACTGCAATCGACCAATGGATATTGATCGCATAGATAAATACGAATGTTACCCCGACTAAAGAAGTGAAGACTATGTTGATGAATGCTGTAATTAGTTTTTCAGTGTCGATGCGGACCTTTTGAAGTATTCCCAAAGTCTCCCCGCTTCGCTGATCTTCAAACACAGAATACGGAAGCTCCAGAGAATGTGCCAGGCCGTCCGAATAGATCTTAGCCCCCAGGCGCTGGGTTATCACATTCACATAGTAATCCTGAAAATTCTTAGCTATCCGGGAAACCATAGCAACTCCCATAGCGGCCAGGATTAGGAGGCCCGCACCTTTGAAGAATTCCTGCGTAGTGTATTCTTTATACCGGGTTACATAAGTATCGATTATCTTTCTGAAGATCCACGGATCCAGCAATGAGAAGATCTGATTTATCGCAGCAAGTAAGAGCGCCAGCGCAATTAACCCTTTATAGTTTTTTAGATATTCTAATAGTAGCTTCATTTAAATATGGTTGGTCCTTGAAGATTATGTTCTTAAAGTTCAGGGGATTAAAGGTGCAGAAAAAAGTATCAAGTATCAAGAATCAAGAGCCAAGATCGCATAGTGTTAAAATGTTATTCGGCTTTTAAGATATTACGGAGTTTGACCCGATTATTCTGGTTCTTCCAAAATTAAAAAAGGGAACAAGCATTACGCTCATTCCCTTTCTTTTTTACAATCAGATTAATATTAAACCGTCATGATATCTTTTTCTTTAGCTTCCATCAGCTTATCGATTCTAACAATGTTGCCATCGGTAATCTTTTGAACCTCGCCCTCACCTGTTTTTATCTCATCATCAGATACACCCTCACCTTTAGTGCGTTTTATTTTTTCGTTGGCATCTTTACGGATGTTCCTTACAGCTATACGACCTTTTTCGGCTTCTTCCTTAACCTTTTTAACAAGGTCGCGGCGGCGCTCTTCGGTTAAAGGGGGAACATTTAAGCGGATCACAACACCATCATTTTGAGGGTTTAATCCAATATTTGCCTCCATAATGGCTCTTTCAATAGGGATAAGCATGGTTTTTTCCCACGGCTGCACAACAAGTGTGCGGGCGTCAGGAGTATTAACTGTTCCTATCTGAGTAAGAGCCGTTGGCGTACCATAATAGTCCACAAAAATCCCATCGAGCATTGACGGCATGGCTTTTCCTGCACGGATCTTTACGAGTTCATTATCGCAGAATTCAATGGCTTTATCCATGTGAGTCCTGGCGTCGTCTAATTGTTTTTTTATAAGGTCGTTCATAATGGTCCTGTTCGATCTGTAAAAATATTAAAATCTATCCTCTTACCAAAGTTCCTATTGGTTCCCCGTCAGCTATACGCTTAAAGTTCCCTGGTTTATTCATATCGAATACGATTATCGGAAGGTTGTTTTCCTGGCACAGGGTAATCGCTGTCATATCCATTACATTAAGACTTTTCTCATAAACGTCTGTAAAAGATATTTCATCAAAACGGGTAGCAGTGGGATCTTTCAGCGGATCGGCGGTGTAAATACCATCAACGCGTGTTCCTTTCATTACAACATCAGCATTGATCTCCACGGCTCTAAGCGATGCCGCTGTATCAGTAGTGAAATAAGGGTTACCCGTTCCTGCACCAAAAATAACTATCCTTCCCTTCTCCAGGTGACGAACTGCGCGCCGGCGGATAAATGGTTCACAGATTTGTTCCATTTTAATAGCCGTCAGCAAACGGGTTTTCACGCCTGTTTTCTCCAGTGCGTCCTGAAGCGCCATACTATTGATTACCGTAGCAAGCATTCCCATATAATCGGCCTGAACGCGGTCCATGCCTGCTTTCTCCGCACTTAAGCCACGGTAAATATTTCCGCCGCCTATTACTATGGCAATTTCAATTCCCTGAGCATGAACTTCATTAATGTCTTTAGCATATTGAGCAACCCGGTCGATATCGATGCCGTATTGCTTCTCACCCATTAATGACTCGCCGCTTAATTTTAACAGGATACGTTTGTACTTCATGAAGAGAATATTTTTATAAAGTTATTAAATTAATTTCCCGGAAAGGTATGTGCTATGGTGTTTAAACTGATTGTCAAATACAACAATGTTTGCCATATAACCTGGCTTAAATAAACCTGTTTTGTGTCCTTTTAAAAGTTCTGCAGGGTAAGTTGATGCCATCCTGAGTGCTTCTTCAAGCGATATTCCCACTTCTTTAACGCAGTTCTCGACAGCTTTAAGCATCGTAAGGCATGATCCCGACAACGTTCCATCAGGCATGGTAAATCTATCACCGGTAAATACGTGCTGATAAACCCCTTCGTTAGCTTCTGTTACCGCATCAGTGATCAAATACAGACGATTCCCCAGTTCCTTTTTTGCCAGCTCGATCATTGGGAAGCCAACATGAACCCCGTCAGCTACAACACTTGTATAAGGTTTAAGTTTGAATATTGCAGGTACCAGCCCGGGTTCACGATGGTGAATGGGCGGCATGGCGTTGTAAAGGTGCGTCGCAGCGTGGACAGGGTTATTTAAAAACCCTAATGCCTGCTCATAAGTAGCGTCGCTGTGTCCTGCGGAAATGATAATGTCCTTAGATTGAAGGTAGTCGATAACGTCCTGATCCTGGAGTTCAGGGGCCATAGTCATCATTCTCAGCTCCCCTTCAGCCCGCTCTACCCAGTTTTTAATTTCCGCAAGAGTGCCTTTCTTTATATACTTTTCAGGATGGGCCCCTTTACGTTTTGCATTGAGGTACGGTCCTTCAAGGTGCAGACCGAGATAGTTTCCTTTAGCCCTGGAACGGTACTCCTTTGCCGCATCAATTGCTTTAAAAACAATTTCATCACTATTGGTTGCTGCGGTGGCCATAAAGCCTGTAGTACCCTGTGCAAGCAGATCATTCTCCATTTGCTCAAGTCCTTCCGCATCCGGGAGTGCGCCAAATAGTTTACCACCGCTTCCATAGATCTGAAGATCAATTAACCCGGGAGCAACATTCAACCCTGACAGGTCAACAGCTTGAAAACCTTCAGGAACTTCAGAATTACTAACGATTGAACTGATGAGTCCGTCCCTGATCAGGAGGGCCTTATTCTCAAATTTTTCAGTTCCCGTAAATAATGCAGCGTTTATGAGGGCAATATTCATAGCACAAAAAATGTTCAGGCAAAAAAAATCCTCTCCGTTTTGGAGAGGATTAAAATATTAAGCTCCTAACTGAACCCGCTTGAATGCGGTAACGGTTAAGCCTTTGTCCACATCATTAAGGAACTGAGCGACAGACTTCGATGAGTCTTTCACAAACTCCTGATTTAATAAGGTAGAGTCTTTGTAGAATTTGTTCAGTTTACCTGCAGCGATCTTTTCAACCATTTCTTCAGGTTTACCTTCCTGGCGGATAACATCCTTAGCGATCTCTAACTCTCTTTCGATAGTTTTTGAATCAACATCATTCTTATCAATTGCTACCGGGTTCATTGCAGCGATTTGCATAGCAACGTCCTTACCAACTTCATCAGCACTTGCTGGATTAGCGCTCAAAGCAACTAATACACCTAAGCGGTAATTTCCGTGGATATAAGCAATAACTTTCTCGCCTGTTATAGTTTCGAATTTAGAAACTCCAACTTTTTCGCCGATCGTTCCTGTTTTAGAAATGATGGTATCAGCTAATTTCTCGCCGTTAAGCTCAAGATTAGTTAATTCTTCAAGAGAAGAAGGATTTTTTT
Organism: Bacteroidota bacterium; assembly: GCA_040384965.1. GTDB lineage: Bacteria > Bacteroidota > Bacteroidia > Sphingobacteriales > Sphingobacteriaceae > Daejeonella. Next base: position 25,855 of record JAZKIH010000179.1, read on the forward strand.
CAACTGCAAGATCAGCGATGCTGTTAGCGAAAGCAACAAAATCAGCGTTCTTTGCAACGAAGTCAGTTTCACAGTTAAACTCGATGATCACACCGCGTTTTCCGTCTGCTGTTGTTTTTGCAATAACTACACCTTCGTTAGACTCACGATCCTGACGGCTCGCAGCAACTTTAGCACCTTTCTTACGAAGGTAATCAATAGCAGCTTCGAAGTCACCGTTAGCTTCGGTTAATGCTTTTTTGCAATCCATCATACCGGCACCGGTTTGCTGGCGTAATTTATTTACATCTGCGGCAGTAATTTGTACTGTAGACATGTTTTCCTTTATTTAATACAGGATCACTTTATGGGTGATCCTGTAATTATTAAAATTTAAATTTATTGTCATCCTCGCGAAAGCGGGATGAGACTACTCTTCGCTTTTAGCTTCAGGCTCAGCTTCAACAGCTACACCTTCTGGACTTGTAGCTTTACGGGTACGTTTGCCCGGAGTTGCTGGTTCGTCTTTAGCTTCGCCTTCAGTATCAACTTTAGCCTTTGCAGAAGCAGCTTCTTTATCAGCTTCTTCTTCTTTTTCGCGTTTACGCTCGTCCAATCCTTCGTGGATAGCTTTCATGATAACTTCAGTAATCAATGTGATTGATTTTGTAGCATCATCGTTAGCCGGGATCGGGAAGTCGATGTTTGACGGATCAGAGTTGGTATCTACCATTGCAAACGTAGGGATGTTTAATTTCATCGCCTCAGCAACAGAGATGTGCTCTTTCTTCACGTCGATAATAAATAATGCAGCTGGTAAACGGTTCAGATCAGCAATACCTCCTAGAAGGGATTCTAATTTGATACGCTCACGCTGAATCATCAATTTTTCTTTCTTAGATAAAACATCATAAGTTCCGTCTTTAGTCATCTTGTCGATGTTAGACATCTTCTTGATTGATTTACG
>JAZKIH010000180.1:0-14904 GCA_040384965.1 Bacteroidota bacterium
GTGATCGCGTATTTCAATTGGGGGCAATTCATTGAGGTCATCTGCACTAATGGAGGATTCGTTGTCATCACCATTATGTTCCTTTATAAGTCCGTTATTACCGCCAGAGACGAATATCGTCAATTGGTCGAATTATCAATAAATGGTAGCAATCCGAGGATTTTCGAAGAAAATAGTTTTCGTTACAAGCTCACAAGCCGAGAAATTGAAATTGTCCAACTTCTCCGGCAAGGACATAAATATCAGACGATTGCGGATAAGCTATTCATATCAGACTTAACCGTAAAAAAACACGTTCGGAACATTTTCGAAAAGACCGCAGCTACCAATCGAGTGGAACTTATCCATAAACTCGAAAACTAAAACCTACTAACACCAAAATCCGCATTTATACTCCTTTAGAAGTACTGAAATACTCCTTTAAAAGTATTTACAACTGTCTTATAATTAGGGAATTTTGTCTTAGGTAATGCTCTCAACCTAAGGTTACCCTAATTATTTAAACTATGAAGACATTTTCCGACAGGTTAGCATTCGCGCTCGAAACTGAACTATATATTTTAACTCTGAAAAATTTGACCGAATGCGAGAAAATTAAATTAGCGATCGCGCTTTGTAAGAAGGCATTAGGTATACTTAGAAAATACCTTCTCAACTACTTTTTTGGATCGTTAGAAGAAGAAATTACTTTCTTTAGACAGATTAAACCAATTTTCTATAGCAAGTACATTTATTACATCAGTATCTACAATTATCATATCAAACTTCCTACAGGTAGTGATGAAATTGTGAAGGCTTATATATCATCGCAGTTAGAAGATTTAAAAAATTTCTTTGACCGTAACCAAAGCTTTTACCAATATTATCGATCCGGGTCTAATCACCTTGATAGCTTTTATTTTACGAGAGGCAATCTGGATGTCTATTCAGAACTGGAGGATTTTCAAGGGGACGAACTTTTCTCAACAAGCCATGAATATAAGATTTCGAAAATTATAGCCAATGAACAGTTTCAGGAATTCCTTATGTTGAAGTGTAAAGGGATCAATGGTTATTGCGGTCAGGTGCAAGAATCGCCCGTAATCTGGACAGGAAACCAGACAGACTTGGTAGAGCTGCTTTATGCTTTAGTAGAAAGCGGATGTCTAAACAACGGTAATATTCAGATAAAGAGTGCAATGCTATTTTTTCAATCGATCTTTAAAGTCGACTTAAAATATTACTATCACAAATTCACGGATATCTCTAACCGTAAAAAAGAACGAACAGTATTTTTGGATAAACTAAAGGATTGTTTGACCAAAAAACTAGATAGTAAAAATGAACTAAATGAGCAGCCGTTGAAGAGAATACGTTTTTCATAGCTATCTCATTCGCCTTCATATAAACCTATACTGCGATAACAGTTCGCTTTAATCCTGTGCTGTTGAGGTATTATCCGACGTGTAAAGCCTGCAACCTATTTAAGGGAATTGGCAATGACAGCTTTTATGAAATGTCAAAAAATTATTTTTTAAACAATTTGCCTTTATATTACTTTATGTTTGTACAAAATGAAATATATCACTTTCATATTAGCCCTTATAGTCGTTGCTGCGAGCATTGCTCCATGTCTGGACGTAGAAGCTGCTTCATTGAGTGATATTAAAACAGAACTTGTAAGTTCTGATGCCAATCAGCACCAAGCTGCCGGCGACATATGCAGCCCTTTCTGCACATGTTCTTGCTGCGTGACGTCTGCTGATGTATTTACCTGTGTATATAAATTACATACTCCTGCAATAATGCCCCTGGATATGCCTGTGTTTAATCAAAACATGATGAAAAATTCAGGTATTTCTTTCTGGCAACCTCCCAAAGTTTAAGTAAGAATAGCGCTTGCTATATCATGATGTGGAAACGCATCTAGGTTTTACTTAATTCTTAAATTTCATGTTAGATAAAATTATACTCTATTCCATCAGGAATAAGATAGTTATTGGTATAGGTGTATTAATACTTATCGTTTGGGGAGTCTATTCAGCCTTAAGGCTTCCCATAGATGCTGTGCCTGATATTACCAATAATCAGGTGCAGGTTATTACTACAGCCCCTACTTTAGCCACTCAGGAAGTGGAGCAATTCATTACCTACCCCATCGAACAAAGCCTCGCAAATATTCCTGGGCTAATTGAAATGCGTTCAATTTCACGTTTCGGGCTCTCGGTAATTACGGTTGTCTTTGAAGACAACGTAGATATATATTTTGCACGGCAGCTTATTAATGAACGTCTTAAAGAAGCAGAAGAACAAATACCCGATGGAATGGGTGAACCTGAACTGGCTCCGGTAAGTTCGGGTCTTGGTGAAGTTTACCAATATATGCTGCATCCAAAGAAAGGCAGCGAGGGGAAATATTCTCCTACGGATCTTCGGACAATGCAAGACTGGATTGTTGCCCGTCAGTTATTCGGAACTCCAGGAGTAGCCGAGATTAATTCATTTGGTGGATTAGTGAAGCAATACGAAGTATCGGTAAATCCCAATCAATTAAAATCCCTTAATATCAGTATAGCCGAAATCTATGATGCTTTATCTAAAAATAACCAAAATACAGGAGGCGCTTATATTGATAAAAAACCTAACGCATACTTCATTAGAGGGATAGGCTTAATAACTTCTTTAGAAGAGATTGGTCGAATTGTGGTTAAAGAGACTAATGGTGTACCTGTACTTATTGCAGATGTCGCCAAAGTTCAGTTTGGCAGCGCAATTCGATATGGTGCAATGACACACAATGGGGATGATGAAGTAGTAGGTGGAATAGTGATGATGCTGAAGGGGTCTAATAGCGCCGATGTGGTAAACAGGGTCAAGGAAAAGATGGCCAACATCAAGAAAAGCCTTCCTGCTGATATCGAGATCCAACCCTATTTGGACAGGACATCTCTTGTGAACAGGGCCATTGCAACCGTAGAAACTAACCTTATTGAAGGTGCTCTAATTGTAATTTTCGTTTTAGTTCTCTTCCTGGGAAACTTGCGGGCAGGTTTAATTGTAGCCTCTGCAATACCATTATCTATGCTTTTTGCATTAGGGATGATGAACGTATTTGGAGTTTCGGCTAATCTTATGAGCCTTGGAGCAATAGACTTCGGTTTAATAGTCGATGGGGCTGTAATCATTGTAGAAGCCACCATGCATCACCTGGGGTTAAGAACAGTAAACAAGAGACTGACTCAAAAGGAGATGGATGAGGAGGTGTTCATTTCTGCTTCTAAAATTCGGCAAAGCGCCGCTTTTGGCGAGATAATTATCCTGATAGTTTATATTCCGATCTTAACTCTTGTAGGAGTTGAAGGGAAAATGTTCGGGCCAATGGCTCAAACTGTTGGTTTTGCGATTTTGGGTGCTTTAATACTATCGCTAACCTATATTCCTATGGTGTCTGCATTGTTTCTACCTAAACAAATTTCGCATAAAAAGAATATATCAGATAAGATGATGGACTTCTTCCAAAGAGTTTATACCCCTCTTTTGCGTAAATCAATCAAATTAAAATACCTGATTGTAGGAGCCTCTGTCGGGCTTTTAGCAATCTCATTATTTATTTTCTCCAGAATGGGTGCAGAATTCCTTCCCCAATTGCAGGAAGGTGATTATGCGTTCCACTGTATTCTACCTCAGGGCTCATCGCTCTCACAAAGTATCGAGACTTCAATGCTTGCCTCAAGGATTATAAAAAAGTTTCCCGAAGTAAAGGAAGTAGTAGGTAAAACCGGAAGTGCTGAAGTTCCTACAGACCCAATGCCACCGGAAGCATCGGATTTGATTATCGTTTTGAAAGATAAAAGTGAATGGACTACAACACAAGATTATAATGAACTGGCAAGATTAATGGAAGAAAAGCTTGCAGCAATACCTGGAGTGTTTTTCGAAGCTAATCAACCTATTCAAATGCGCTTTAATGAATTGATGACTGGTATAAGGCAAGATGTAGCTGTGAAAATATTTGGTGAAAATGTTGACACGCTTGCTGAATTAGCCCCGAAAGTTGCGCAAATTATTCAATCTGTAGGGGGTGTTAGTTCACCACAAATTGAACAAACTACCGGACTCCCTCAAATTACCATAGAGTATGATCGTGGTAGGATAGCCAGTTACGGCCTTAATATACAAGACGTGAACACGATGGTTAGCACCGCTTTCGCCGGTGGCAAGGCCGGTGTAGTATTTGAGAATGAGAAGAAGTTTGATTTAGTGGTTCGTTTGGATTCTACCAATCGTAGTTCCATAGAAGACGTATCCACCTTAAGTATTCCAACTAAAGGAGGATACCAAATACCCTTAAGTCAGGTTGCTACGGTATCATTCAAAGAAGGACCGGCACAGATAAGCCGCGAAGATGCTAAACGAAGAGTTGTTATTGGCTTTAATGTCGAAGGCAGAGATGTTCAGTCAGTAGTTCAGGATATTCAAGCTAAACTTTCTGCAAGTTCGGTTCTTCCGACAGGATATTATTTCACCTATGGCGGAACGTTCGAAAATCTTGAAAAGGCAAGTTCACGTTTAAGAATTGTAGTTCCGGCAGCCTTGTTATTAATTTTCGTACTGCTCTATTTTACGTTTGGCTCAATTAAGGAAGCGGTTTTAATTTTTACAGCAATACCGATGTCCGCTATAGGTGGCGTTTTCGCCCTGTTATTAAGAGGAATGCCCTTTAGTATTTCAGCAGGGGTAGGATTTATTGCTTTGTTTGGCGTGGCAGTTCTTAACGGGATTGTACTCATTGGAACCTTTAGCCAATTAAAGAAAGACGGGGTTAATAACATCTACAGACGTGTGCTGGATGGAACGAGAATACGATTAAGGCCGGTTTTAATGACGGCCACAGTAGCATCGCTTGGATTCCTGCCGATGGCTTTGTCCAGTGGTGCCGGGGCTGAGGTTCAGAAACCGCTGGCAACAGTGGTGATAGGTGGTCTAATCACAGCCACTATACTCACTTTGATAGTTCTTCCATTATTGTACCTGATTTTTATTAAGAATAAAATGCGTCCCAATACGTCATTGTCCAAAGTTGTGGGTGTAGTGGGGATCATGTGTTTATCGCAAATAGCAAATGCTCAAACACAACCTCCTTCCACAAGAGCAACATTTACCGAAGTATATAATACTGCGTTACAAAACAACCTTCAGTTAAAGGCATCCGAGCTCCAAATTCAACAAAGTTCAGCGTTAAAAGGAACATGGATGAACGTGCCAAAGACCGGAATCTTTGTTGAAAATGAAGACATAAACCCCCAGAACAGGGATGGTTTGTTGAAGATCGGAGTATCCCAGGGTATTGAATGGCCCGGATTGTATAAAGCGAGAAGAGATCTGCTGGGTCAGCAAGCCCAATCGAGCCAGTTAGCTATTCAGGTTCAACGGCTTGAAATAAAGCGAAATTTACTTAGCAGCTATTATACGTTGTGGTACCTGGAAAGTAAACGAGATATATGGCAACGCCTAGACAGTATGTATCGGTCAATTACTAAAGCCGCCGTTTTACGAGTTAAATTAGGTGAGAGTGCTGGACTGGACAGTATATCAGCCGTTGCCAGATCAAGAGAGGTTAGCTTACAACTGAACCTTATTGCCAGAGAGATCCAGGCTCAGCAGGAAATTTTGAAACGCTGGACAAACTCTAACCTGAATTACCTCCCCGAACTTTCAAAATTGCAAAAGCTTCGGGTCGACTTTCAAATAGATTCTTTGTTATCTCACCCGGAATTAAATCTGCAAAGGCAAAGAGGAAATATAGCTGAAGCTGAATTAGCCGTTCAAAAACAAACTAACAAACCCACGTTGGACGGGAGGTTCTTTTCGCAGCGTCTGTACGGACTGTCAAATCCATATTCAGGATTCTCAGTATCTCTCGGTATCCCTCTTTTTGGAAGAAGTTTCTACCAAAGTTCTATACGGGCTGCAGAGCTAGAGAGGGATTACCAGCAGGCTTTAGTGAATTCCCAAATTGCTACGTTACAGTCTAATTATAGTCAGCTATTTCAAGATTTTAAGAAGAACGAGGAGTCGTTAACATATTATGAAGCAAGTGGCCTCAAGCAATCGGAAGCAATTATAAAGGCCGCTAATTTATCATACAGAGGCGGCGAGATCACTTTTTCAGAATTGAGCCAATACATTACACAGGCACTGGACATTCAGAAGAATTACATTGAGGTTCTAAATGAATATAACCAGTCCGCCATTCAAATAAATTATTTCTTAAATAGATAAAAATTCAGATGAAACGATTCATTATATTTTTAACTCTTACAGCTTTGCTAGCAGGTTGTCAGAGCAAAGAAAAGACTACCAGCGAGGAAGCAGAAAGTAAGGAAGCCGGACATGAAGAAGCCGCCGGAAATGTTGTCTCCCTTACTTCGGAGCAATTAAAAACCGGAGGTATTAAAACAGGTTCCATAGAAATGAAAAATTTAAGAACCTCGATCAGAGCGAATGGAACCCTAACTGTTCCCAATCAAAATAAGGCATTGATTACTTCTTTAAGCAGTGGTGTTTTACGTTCGCTCAATATTCAACCTGGAAGTTATGTGAGAAAGGGCCAGGTTGTTGCAACAATCATTAATCCTGAAGCTGCTCAAAGCCAACAGGAATTGCAAGAAGTAAACTCTCAGATAAACTTCGCCGAAACTGAACTTAAAAGACAAAGAGCTCTAGTCGAAGGTGATGCAGCGCCGCTAAAGAATGTGCAAAGAGTGCAATCAGAACTTACATCGCTAAGAAGTAGAAGGAATTCTCTGCAAAAACAGCTGATTGCTATTGGCATATCTCCAGGATCTGTAAGTAGAGGGTCAATAAGTACCACAATTAATATAACGGCACCGATAAGTGGTACTATAAGTAATGTTACCGCGCAAATAGGTTCTTCTATTGATCAAAGTACGCCTGTGGCAGAAATCGTTAATAATTCTCAGTTGCACCTTGATCTGTTTGTATATGAGAAGGATTTATCAAATCTTCATCAAAATCAAACCATTCATTTTACCCTGACTAATAATCCCGGAAAAGAATACGATGCGAAGATTTATTCTATCGGTACGGCTTTTGCAAATGAGTCGAAAACCATTCCTGTTCACTCAATAGTTTTAGGAAGTCATTCAGAGTTAATTGAAGGAATGAGTATAACGGCATTAATTAGTATTGGGCAGAGGATGACTTCAGCCGTTCCAACAGATGCCATTGTTAGCGATGGCGGGAAGGATTACATTTTTGTACAGACCACGGCTCCTAAAGAAACCCATGACCCGGACGAGAAAGCGTCACATGAAGAAGAGGAAAAGCATACAGATGGCGAGGAACACAGTAAAGAAGAGAGTTTGTATTTTGAAAAAGTCCAGGTTATTAAAGGCGTTTCAGACGTCGGATATACGGAAATTAACATAATGAAGGTTGTGCCTCCCAATTCTGTGGTAATTACAAAGGGGGCGTTTTTTGTCCTAGCTAAGATGTCTGGTGGCGGTGGTCACGATCACTAATAGTGTTAGAGGTAGAGCTATAAATTAGCGACATAGAGAGGTTTACAAATCGTACAAAAAAGTCAGGCGCTGGCTATAAATAAAGTCAAATATGAAAAAAAAGAAAAATGTCCCGCGAGAAGATGAAGCCGCAAAAGTTGCTGAGCTTAATAATGAACCAGACCATTCGGAGGAAGACGGTCATGACCATTCGGGTAATGGCTCGGCTGTAGCTGAAGACTCCAGCTGGAAAGCGCATTGGGACCTGCTTCTTTCTTTATTCATCCTTGCAGTGATGCTTGTTTTGGAGTATGGGTTTGATAAAATCTTTCCAAATACTGTTAATCTTATCATCTATGGAATAGCCTATTTACTGGCTGGCTGGAAGGTGCTGGACCTCGCGTTCAGAAAACTGAAGCGTTTCGATATTTTTAATGAATTCTTCCTTATGAGTGTAGCCACAATAGGAGCTTTCCTTATCGGCGAGTACAGCGAGGGTGTGGCGGTTATGGTATTTTATGCTATTGGTGAATGGTTTCAGGATTCAGCGGTGAACCGGGCCAAGCGTAGTATCAAAGCTCTCCTGGATGTTCGGCCTGACGAAGTAACAGTGATAAGAAATGGTGCTGAACAGCGTGTTGATCCTTCTACGGTAGCTTTAAACGAAACTATTCAAATAAAACCGGGCGAAAAAGTAGCCCTGGATGGTCAGTTGATTTCGGAAAATGCTTCATTCAATACTGCAGCCCTAACAGGTGAAAGCAAGCCTGATACGAAATATGCTAAAGAATCTATACTCGCCGGAATGATTAATCTTAACACCGTTGCGGAGGTTAAAGTTACGGCTTTGTTCAGGGACAGCAAACTAAGTAAGATCCTAGAAATGGTTCAGGATGCTACAGCGCGTAAGTCACAAACCCAGCTGTTTATCTCAAAATTTGCAAAGGTTTATACACCTATTGTGTTTTTCCTTGCCGTAATGGTGTGTTTTCTCCCTTATTTTTTTGTTGACAATTATGACTTTAATACTTGGTTCTATAGGTCACTCGTGTTTCTTGTAATAAGTTGCCCTTGTGCATTAGTGGTATCAATTCCGTTAGGATACTTTGGAGGAATCGGGCTAGCATCTAGGAACGGTATTTTATTTAAAGGGGGTAATTTTCTCGATGTAATGACGAAAATTAATACCGTGGTAATGGATAAGACAGGCACGCTAACAAAAGGGGTCTTTAAGGTTCAGGAAGTTGTTTCTAAGGATATGGACAAAAAGGAGTTAGTAAAACTGGCAGCTGTCCTTGAAAAAAACTCGACGCATCCAGTAGCCAAAGCCATTGTGGAATATGCGGGTGATACCGGTAAAAGCAAAGCCGAAAAGGTAGAAGAAATTTCCGGCCACGGATTAAAAGGAACAATTGATGGTAAGGAAATTCTTGCAGGTAACCTTAAGCTGTTAAAGAAGTTTTCAATTAGCTTCCCGGCAGAAGTGGAAAAGGTTGTGGACACGATCGTCGTCATTGCAATAGACAAAGCTTACGCAGGTTATATTACCATAGCAGACGAAATTAAGGAAGATGCGGCTCAGGCGATAATAGATATGCATAACCTCAATATTAAAACCGTTATGTTATCCGGGGATAAACAAAGTGTGGTTGACCAGGTTGCAAAAAAGTTAGGTATTGATGAAGCTTATGGTGATTTGCTGCCAGAAGGAAAGGTAGAAAAGGTACAAACCTTAAAAGATGGGGGCTTTCGGCTGGCATTTGTAGGAGATGGGGTAAATGATGCTCCGGTGGTTGCTTTAGCCGACGCAGGTATTGCTATGGGCGGATTAGGGAGTGATGCTACCATCGAGACTGCTGACGTAGTAATCCAGAATGATCACCCTTCAAAAATTGTTTCTGCCATCCTTATAGGAAAAATTACCAGGAACGTGGTTTGGCAAAATATAATTTTAGCTATGGTGGTGAAGATCATCGTGCTAGGACTGGGTGCAGGCGGCGTTGCAACTCTTTGGGAAGCAGTGATAGCGGATGTGGGAGTAGCATTACTGGCTATTTTGAATGCGGTAAGAATACAGAAGATGACGATTTAAGCCAAACAAGATAGGCGATCATTCAATTTTTTCTTCCCCCTTTTTACCAAGTTTTACAATGTCACCCTTTGTAAACAGAATAGACTGCATTACCGCGCGCCATTTAGGTTTTTTGCGCAAAAGGAATTCCAGGTCCATGCCGAAATGTTTAAATTCTTCCTGTTGAGCATTTTGCATGATTGCTTTAGCCTGCTTATCCTTCTCAACAGATATTCGCTGCTCATACCAATCGATTGCTTCTGCCTCTTCGATTAAAGATAACATCATTCTTGCGAACGTCCTCGTTTCATCAGACAGTTCGTTTGGCGGTTCGTGATACTGGTCAAATCCCATAAGATTATATGTTTGAAAAATTAGCTAAATAATATGCCCAGACTGCTGGGGCCTCTTTAATATTTATCCCTGAATTAGCCAGGTACCAGATACCTAATCCTAACAAGATCAAAATTAGTATTTTTATATACGTGCCTAAATCATGTTCTTTTTCATGATCAAGCGAGTGGCTATGATTAATAACTTTTGACACCAAAACAATAAGCCCTTTCAAAACTAAAGCGGCAATACAAATTGCCAGATAGAAAGATAAAGTGGCCTTCATATTTATAGCGACTCTTCATAGCCATTCTCCGAGTGTAGTAAAACTTGAATACCCAGCATACAGAAATATGAAATTATTTATTGACGTTGCACTTCATCAACATCTCTTTTTCAAAACTGTTTGTGATGTGTTGAGAACAAAACTCAAATCGTACTGTATTAACAAATTAGTTCATATTAAATACAAGCTAATTTAATACTGTATGGCAGACAAGCTTAAAAAAGCATTGGGGCTAATCCCATTAACATTTTATGGGGTTGGAACTATTGTTGGTGCAGGCATTTACGCTATAATTGGCGTAGTTGCAGGTGATGCAGGGTATAATATGTGGATTGCCTTTGTTTTAGCCGCGATAGCAGCTACCTTTTCAGCTCTGTCCTACGCAGAACTTTCTTCTTCTTTCCCTAAAGCTGGGGCAGAATACGTTTTTTTGAGTAACGCCTTCCCAAAGAAAAAAGTTATTCCATTTATCACGGGTTATTTTATCACCATACACGGAACGGCTACTTTCGCCACAGTTCTTTTGGCTTTTGTAGGATACTTTAGCGGGTTTGTTGACATTCCAAAAATGCTTATCGCCTATGCTCTATTAACTGTAATCACCCTTTTTAACCTGTCGGGTATAAAAAAATCTTCGGTAGTAAATATAACCTTTACCTCAGCGCAGATATTAGGATTAGTTATGCTTGTTGTGGCCGGGCTAACTTCCCCAGATTTTGGGAACGTATTTGAATATAAATTTAGTCTGGGCTCAGAAATATTTGCTTCTGTTGCAGTTGTGTTTTACGTTTATACCGGCTATGAGCATATGGCAACTCTTGCTGAAGAAGCAAAAAATCCAGGAAGGAATATTCCCCTTGCTTTCATTTTCAGTCTTATTTTCACCACCGTAATTTATCTTCTGATCGTATTATCTGCTCTTGCTTTGGCTACACCGGAAGCACTGGCCAATTCAGGCTCTCCGCTCGCACTCGCGGGATCAAATCGCTATTCTTGGATGGGGCCTGTAATCGGTGTTGCTGCTTTATTGGCAACCGCTAATGTTTCTCTAAGCGCCTCTTTGTCGGTAAGCAGAATGATGTACGGCATGGCAAGCAAAGGCGACATGCCTGCCATACTCTCTAAACTAAATAAACAACAGGCACCATGGGTGGCAGCTTTGGTGTTGGCGGCAATCGTTGGAATTTTTATCCCGTTTGGTGAAATAAAGTTAGTAGCCTCGGTTTCGTCCCTGGGAGCGATGCTCGTTTTTGCATTCGTTAACCTTGCAGTTATGGTCTTGCGGTATAAGAATCCAACACTTAAGAGGCCTTTTACTGTTCCTTTAAGGATAGGGAAGTTTCCAATTCTTCCTGCTTTCGGTTTAATTATTTCCAGTCTTCTTGCAACTCAGTTTAGCTGGGATGTTTATTTTGTTTTTGGGATTGCAGTCGCGCTTGGTGTAACCGGATATTATCTAAGTTCGGGAAAGAGTGCTGCAGCCAATTCAAATGATCCTGCAAAAGTTTGGGGCGATGACCACTAAAAACTTATGTTAATTTTATCCTGAAGTTCTGCAACAGGCAGTAATTGCGGATTTGGGGGTAGCTTTACTAAACACTTTATAAATTCAAAAAATGCATATATAATTGTTGTGGCAAAACCAGCAAAATTTAAAGGAAAACCAGTAAAAAACGGATTTGTAAAAAGCTATAAAAAGCCGTTATGGATGAGAACGATAAGAATGGTATTCTTAATACTATTATGTGCATTAGTTTTGTTAGCGATTATCGCAAAATTCAATCACTCGCTAATCCACTGGGGGACTTGATTAACAACATCGACTTATGAAAATGAAAATGTCTGTAGTTATTCTTGCCTTTCTTTTTACAATGGCAGTATTGGCCCTTGGATATATCTCATTTGGTATATGGACGACGTTAATATTTACTTCAGGCTTTTTAGGGGGCTTTATTCTTTGGATTTTATTCCCTTCCGAAGTAAAGTTCAAAGTGATCAAGGTTCCGTTTTGGTTAGCTTTTTTTTTATTTTTAGTTCATCGGGTTGAAGAAAAGGTAACTGGGTTTTTTCAGGCGCTCTCAGAAATTACAATGGTTCCGGTTCCTCAAATTACATCCATACCGATAATTTTTCTTGTATTAATATCAGTTGGAGCTTGGTTACTGGTACCTACCCTTATCAATCGCGGCTATTCATTTGGATATTACCTTGCATGGACATTTTTCGCGGCAATGGGGATCACTGAACTCGCTCATTTCATTCTACCATTATTTCAGCAAGTACCGTATGGATATTTTCCAGGAATGATGAGTGTAGTTCTCCTTGCACCTGTCGCCTGGTGGGGAATGTGGCGCTTGTCAACAAAAATCGATCTATAGAGTGACTTTGCCTTTCTATATTTCTATAACTAATATGCTATTCACAAATTTGCTGCTTACTACAATCTCCTTTTCATTCTTTAGCTGCAACGTATAACTATTGTCGTACTCCTCAATTGATTTAACTCTGATGGGATCACCAAGGGCAAATTCAATTTTATTTAAGTAGGAAAGAAACGATGATGAATGATCTATTACCCCCGAAAACTTGCCCTGCTTACCTACAGGCAGGTTCGATAAAGGGATTGCTTTAGATTTCGCGAACTCGCCGTTTACGTTAGGTATCGGATCTCCATGCGGATCAGCTTTTGGATGGCCTAAGTACTTGTCCAGACGATTTACCAGATCTTCGCTCTGTACGTGTTCCAATTGTTCAGCCATATCATGTACCTCATCCCACCCAAAGCCAAGATTATTGACAAGAAAAACCTCCCACAACCGATGCCTTCGGATAATGCTGATAGCTATCTTTTTACCCTTACCAGTAAGTTTAAAGCCTTTTGATTTTTCGTAAGTAATCAGTTTTTTTTGGGACATCTTTTTAAGCATGTCCGTCACGGTTGCCGAATGGATGGATAATGCCTTAGCCAGATCAGAATTTATTACAGTATCCCCTGTCTGTTCCTCTAACTTGTAGATGGCTTTAAGATAGTTTTCCTCAGTAAAAGTATGCATCAATAGAGATTTTATGCAAAATAAGAAAAAGGGTCATAAAACTATTATTTTAGATAAGCCTAAAATAATAGTTTTGTAAATCAAATAACTATATCTTTGTCTATCAAAAGACCCAATGGCGTATGAAGAATAAGTTAATGATTCTATTAATTATCAGCTGCCTGATAGGGATAGGCACTTCCTGTGAAAAGACTATTCCTGACGCACCGGCTGACGATGAGATCCTTGACGGCCCTATAGAGGGACTAACACCTGAACAAAATCGCATTTTTCTGAATGGCGATGTGGCTTTTAACGGTGATGTGTTTTCATCGGCCAATGGGTTAGGGCCAATGTTTGTAGCTAACTCCTGCGGCAGCTGTCATGCCGGGGATGGCAAAGGTCACCCTTTCACAACGCTAACCCGATTTGGGCAAAGCGACACGTTGGGTAATAAATTTTTGTTACTTGGCGGGCCACAATTGCAAAACAGAGCTATACCAGGTTTTCAACCAGAGAAAATACCTACCGGGGCAACATTCTCGAATTTTACTCCCCCGGCAAATACGGGGCTTGGGTTTTTCGAAGCTATATCTGATGCGTCTATTATGGCGATGGCAGATGCGAATGATGCTGATGGAGACGGTATTTCAGGAAGACCTAATTGGATAAGCATCACTCAATATTCCCAAATAAGACCAGGAACAATCATTCGCAATGGGAAATACATTGGCCGGTTCGGAAAGAAGGCTTCGGTCTATGATCTCATACAGCAGACCGCCAATGCTTATAGCCAGGACATGGGGGTGAATTCTACTTACGAACATTACAGTACCTATGACAATCAGGAAATTGACCCTGAAATATCAAATCAAAAAGTTTTGGATGTAGTATTTTATCTCAAAACATTAAAAGCGCCTATACAACGAGATCAGAATAATGCCGATGTGATTGCTGGCAAACAAGTGTTTCTGAATATTTCCTGTGGAAAATGCCATACTCCGCAGTTACAAACAGGGCCGTCCAATATAGGTGCGCTGGCTAATAAGACCTTCGCACCCTACACGGATTTCCTCCTACATGACATGGGTCCAGCACTTGATGATAAATATACCGAAGGCACAGCAATGACACCAGAATGGCGGACACCTGCCTTATGGGGTTTAGGTTTATCCAAAAATTCTCAGGGAGGTGGGTATCATCTTTTACACGACGGAAGGGCAAAAACTATCGACCAGGCTATCCTGATGCATGGCGGTGAAGCTGAACAAAGCAAGAATAAGTTTCAGCAGCTCCCATCAAACGAAAAAGCTAAACTCATCAAGTTCCTTGAATCCTTATAAAAATGGACAGAAGAAATTTTATCGCTAAAGGCTGTACTGCATGCTTATCTGTAGCTGTTATGCCTGCATTGCTGACTTCCTGCACAAGCACCAGATATCTTACCGGAACTGTTGAAAAGGACGGACTAAGATTAAACAAATCAGAGTTTAAAATGACAGGAAAGGGAAGCAAGGCCTACCTTTCGTTCCTGGTCATTAGAAATGATGCCTTTAAATATCCTATTTGCGTGTACCGTTTTAGCGAACAAGATTATACCGCGCTGTGGATGAGGTGTACCCACCAGGGAACAGAATTGCAAGCATCTGGGGATTTCCTTCAGTGTCCAGCTCATGGAAG
>JAZKIH010000181.1:0-22335 GCA_040384965.1 Bacteroidota bacterium
TCCGATATTCTCCACAAGGACATTCTGATTGCAGAATGTCCTTTTTTTATGGCTGAAAACTTAATGAAGAGAACAGGCTGTCAAATATGTTCTATTAGGCGAACTAAAATACTAAACGAATTAAACAAAACATGCCTTTAACGATTTGTTAATCCAATATTATGCTTATCTTAGGGTAATCAAATATAGAAAATGAATGTATTAAATGGAGAATCTGATGAATCGTTATTTCTTCATCTGAAGGATGATAGGAAATCTGCATTCAGCATTTTATATAATCGATATTGGGATAAGCTACTTGGAGTGGCTTTCATAAAGTTACAAAGCCAAGAAGATGCGGAAGAGGCGGTACAGCAAGTCTTTATTCAGATTTGGAATAGTAGGCATCAGACCACGCTAAAATATACCTTCAGAACTTACATTTCAGCAGCATTAAAGTATACAATATATGCCAAGTTTGCCGAAAGAAAAAAACGCAATTCTGTCCCATTTCAGGATTCAATTTTAGAAGGTTTAGTAGACGATAGCACCCAAAATTGGCTAACATTTTCGCAGGTACGAGAGGAGATAGAAACCTTAGTTGCCCAACTGCCAGAAAAATGCCAACTGGTTTATCGTTTGAGCCGAGATGAAGGCTTCACCACAAACGAGATAGCAAAAAAGATGGGGATAGCCGAAAAAACAGCAGAAGGACATCTTACAAAAGCGTTAAAGCATATTAGGAGCAATCTTACCCTGTTTTTTTTGTAGCCTTTTTTTATGTCCTACAAAAAAACAAATTATTTTCAATCATAGCAAGGGTTTCGTAATTAATTACACACTATATGGGTGTACGTTATGAAAACATCTCAAGAAAAAAATTCAGAAATCGAAACATTGGCAGAGAAACTGCTAAATGGTACGATTACATCGGAAGAGTTTGAAAAATTAGAGCAATGGTATACTGCCTCTCCTCAAAATCATGTAGAATGGAAATTAGCGGGTGAAAATACGTCTGAGCTGAGGGCAAGAATGTTACATTCTATAAAAGAACAAATTCAACAGCCTATAAAAACTACCAGACTTTGGAAATCGCTTACAGTTGCTGCCTCAATACTATTAACCTGCAGTGTGGGTATCTGGATTTGGCAAAAGAAAAATACTGATGTAGAGATTGTACAGCATGTACGATTATCTACAGAAGGCAAAATCACGAAAATATATCTTCCAGACCATTCCATTATTTGGCTAAAAGGGCAAAGCAGATTAGAATATCCTTCTCAATTTACTGATAGTACAAGAAACGTAGTACTTCATGGGGAGGCATTATTCGAAGTTGCTAAAGATCCAAAACATCCCTTTATCATCACTACGGGTAAATATGTTACACGAGTGCTTGGAACAAGTTTTAATATTAATGAAAATGCTCCTGAGCATACATTCAAATTAACGGTACTGACAGGTAAGGTCTTGATTTCCCAAGCTACATCCGATTCGAAATCCGTTAAATCAACCATAGTAATGCCTGGAAATGAATATGAAATGGCACGTACAACAACAGCCCCTCGCGTTGTACCAGTGCCCCAATCTCAAAAGGTGCTATTGCTAGAAGGCACAGAATATGACATGAATTTTGAAAATGCAAGCTTTGAAGTAGTGCGATCAAGGATTGCAAAAAAGTTTGGAGTTAGGATTATTGCTGACAAAAATAATTATGTCGACTGTTCTTTGACGGCAGATGTTACCGATCAGTCATTGGAGAACACCATGAAAGTCATCTCTTCAGCACTCAATCTTAAAAGCTACACCATCAATAGGAATGAAATTAAACTAACAGGAGGAGGCTGTAAATGATGAAATAACGCTACCTATAAAAAGCTACAGCAGGCGTGCTACGAACACCCTGCTGCAAAGTTTAAAAGCCTATATACTAAACCACTTAAACTATACGAATGTACAAAAAATTGTTCAGACGGGCAAGCTATGCACTTAATTTCGCTTCGTCAACCACACAAGTTAACCAGTTGTGTGTAAGGGTAGATACACTACCCATTTTAATTAGGGTTATGAAATTTTCAGTATTGCAACTTCTAGGTATTATCATCGCCGTTCAGTTTAGCTGGTCGGCAACAGCAAAAGCACAATTAACTGAAAAAAGGATAACCATCGAGTTTTCTGACCAAAAACTTGAAAAAGTACTCAAAGAAATTGCAACCATAGCAAAGTTTCGCTTGGTTTACAATAATCAAATCAATAAAAATACTTCACTTATTAGCGGAAACTTTACCAACGTCCGGCTAAAGGACTTATTAGATCAACTGCTCAAGTCAAATAATCTTTTTTATGAGGTAATCAATGATCAGTTTGTTGTGGTGAAGGCCCAGCATCCCTCAGAAACTATACCCACATTAAGATCAATTGACCAAGAGGAGGCACTAACCACAAAGGATGTACTTGTGATAACTGGGCGTATCACCGATGAAACTGATTTGCCTATGGTGGGGGTGTCAATTCGAGTTAAAAATGGCAATCAGGTTGTTTCCAGTGATTCAAAGGGAAGATACTTGATTAACGTTCCAACCGCTGGTGCTGTCCTTGAATTCTCTTATGTAGGTTACCACACTTTTTCACAAATGGTGACTTCGACTTCAGAACTTAATGTTAAGATGAAACCAGATCCCGCCCGGCTAGACGAAGTGGTAATAGTGGGGTATGGCAGCACCGCTAAGAGAGATTTAACCGGTTCGGTATCCCAGATCAACATGAATGACCTACAGAAAGCACCTGTTTTGTCGATTGATCAGGCATTGGCTGGCCGCGTAGCAGGTGTAAGGGTATCTTCAAATGATGGACAGCCAGGAGCCGAGGGTATTAGTATTGTTATTCGTGGCGCCAATTCCCTTTCTCAAAGCAACTCGCCATTGTATGTAATCGATGGGTTTCCTATTGAAGACCCTGAAAATCTGTCTATAAATCCAGAAGATATCCAAACTATAAATATTCTTAAAGATGCTTCTGCAACCGCTATTTATGGTGCAAGAGGTGCCAATGGAGTAATCGTAATTGAAACGAAGCGTGGAAAAATAGGGTTGCCCAATATTATGGCTTCCACTTCATTAGGTTTTCAGAATGTAACCAATAGAATGGAAGTAATGAGCCCTTATGATTTTGTACGCTATCAAGTGGAAAGAGATCCAACGGTGGCCACGACTTCCTATCGCCTCGACAGTGTGCCCATTGAAACCTATCAACGGGTTTCTGGTGTAGATTGGCAAGATGAACTGTTCAGACAAGCATCTATGCAGGTATATAACTTGTCGGTGCGCGGTGGAAACGACAAAACAAAGTATGCAGTTTCTGGTTCAATATCAGATCAACTTGGCATCATGATTAATTCCGGACTGCGACGTTACCAAGGACGTTTTGTACTCGATCAAACTATTAGTAAAAAGGTTACCGCAGGTTTGAATGTTAACTATAGCCGTGTATCCAATTTTGGCCAAATTGCATCAACAGCAAATGCAGGGAATGGAGCAAGTAGTTACTTATTATATTCCGTTTGGGGGTATCGTCCAGTTTCTGGACGAAGTTTAGACAATGTCATTGATCTAGCAGAGGAACTCATAGATGATGAGATTGACCAAACAATGGACTATCGCATCAATCCTATTAAATCTGTGGAAAATGAAGTGAGGCAAAGCAACTCCAACAACATGATTGCAAATGCATACCTATCCTATGAAATCATCTCTGGACTGAAATTACGTGTGACTGGAGGAATTGAAAATATCACCCGTAAGAATTTGAGCTTCTATAACTCAGAAACTTCCCGTGGTACTCCATTATTTCCTAATAATACGCGTGGACAATTTGGTTCAGTAGATATTTACGAGCGCAACAGCTGGTTAAATGAAAATACGTTAACGTGGATAAAGAGAATAAATAGCAATAACCGTCTTGAAGTACTTGGTGGATTCACCCTTCAAGGTGTTGATGCAACTAGGTATGGTTTTTTATCGCAGAATGTGCCGAACGAATCTTTAGGAATTAATGGTCTCGACGAAGGAATTCCAACTTCTACCACATCCTCGTCAAGCAATAATACATTAGGTTCTTTTTTAGGAAGGATAAACTATAACTATCGCTCCAAATATTTGTTAACCGTAAGCTTCCGCGCAGATGGATCATCAAAATTTACCAAAGAAAACCGCTGGGCATATTTCCCTTCAGCGGCATTCGCCTGGCGCTTAAAGGATGAACCTTTCATGAAATCGTTGAAGTTCATATCGGAAGCTAAATTGCGCACGAGCTATGGTGTAACAGGTAATAACAGGGTGAATGATTTCGCTCCGCTTTCGGCATTGACTAGTCCAATCGGTGCATCTTATTCCTTCAATAATGGAAGTCCATCTACCGGTGTTATCCAATCCTCCCTTGGAAATTCAAAATTGAAATGGGAAAGCACCACACAGATGGATTTAGGTCTTGATATGGGTTTCTTTCGTGACCGGATTACTTTAACTGCAGATATCTATCGCAAGACCACGTCCGATCTATTGTTGAATGCAAACCTACCAACTACAACTGGATTTAATACAGTCTATAAAAATATTGGAGAGGTACGTAACCAAGGCCTAGAGTTAAGCTTAAGTACAGTTAACATTAAGTCTAAATCTTTTAGCTGGACCAGTGATTTCAATATTAGTTTTAATCAGAATAAAGTGCTAGGGCTTTCTGAAAATCAGGAAAACTTATTGAGTGCTGTTGGTTGGGAGAATAGTTTTAATACCGTACCATTATATATTGCTACCCTAAATGGGCCTGCTTCTGTATTCTTCGGTTATCTCAATAATGGCTTGTATCAAGTGGAAGACTTTGATGTAGCTGCCAATGGCACTTATACGCTTAAATTAGATCGACCTACTAACGGAATGGCAAGATATCGCGTACAACCAGGCGATATTCGATATAAGGATATCAACCTAGATGGCGTAGTAGATGATAAAGATCGAGTAGTGATTGGGCAAGTTTTGCCAAAACACATTGGGGGCTTTAATAATAATTTCACCTATAAGGGATTTAACCTGAATGTATTTTTTCAGTGGTCGTTCGGTAATAAGATCTATAATGCAAACCGAATGATGTTTGAAGGCAATGTTAGTAACAAAGCAAGTCTGAACCAGTTTGCAAGTTACAACGATCGTTGGACGTTGGAAAATCAAGATAGCCAGATCTATCGCACAGGCGGTTTTGGTCCTACGGGTTATTATTCAGATTATTATTTGGAAGATGGATCCTTTCTACGGCTAAAAACCGTAGCACTGAGTTACACGTTGCCGTCCAAGCTTTTGAAATCGATCGCAGTAAAAAGCCTAGTCGCTTCCGTATCGGCACAAAATCTCCATACATGGACGAAATATTCAGGTATGGATCCTGAAGTTTCTGTGAGAAATTCTGCATTAACACAAGGCTTTGATTATTCAGCTTACCCAAGAGCAAGAACAATAACGTTTGGTTTACGTGCTGGCTTTTAATTTTAAAATTAAAAATATGAGAAATTTATATATAGCGGTTTTGACTTTTAGTCTGCTTACCCTAACTTCATGTAAAAAATTTTTGGAGACCGAACCAAAAGATTTTTTAGCCCCAGAAACATATTATAATACTGAAAGTGAACTTAATTTTGCACTTACCGGTGTTTATGATGTACTAGGCAGCGCCGACCTTTATGGGGATAATATTTTCTATCAATATGATATTACAGATGAAGGTGTTTACGGCCATGCGGGTGTAGTGAATGGTGTTCAAGTTTATAACTTTTCGAACTCAGATCCTTTAATTTTTGCCACTTGGCGAACACTATATAACGGAGTTGGTAGAGCAAATCTTCTCCTTGAAAATATCAATAAGCCAGTAATGGATGAAACTAAAAGGAATGTAATTAAAGGCGAAGCACTTTTTCTTCGCGCCTACTACTACTTCATGTTAGCGAAAATGTGGGGAGATGTTCCACTTGTATTGGAAACTACTAAAACTCCTGAGAACACCCAAGTTCCACGTACTCCCATTAAAGATGTGTATACACAGATTTTGCTCGACCTTAAAGAAGCAGAAACACTCGTGCTTCCAATAAAAACAATAGGCTTCAGTGGCAGAGCAAATAAGTCTGCAGTTCGTGGCATGTTGGCCCGGGTATACCTCCACATGGCTGGTTTTCCGCTAAACGACAAATCTAAATACGTAGATGCTAGAGAATGGGCAAAAAAAGTAATGGATGATGCCCAAGCTGGCCACGTCTTAAATGATTCATATAGTCAGGTTTTTATTAATCTTGCAGCAGACAAGTATGATATTAAGGAGAGTCTTTTCGAAGTTGAATTCTGGGGAAACCGTACAGATGCATACACAGAAAGTGGTCGCCTTGGCGCACGCAATAGTATTCGCTGTTTAAATGTAGATACAGGTTATAGCTTAGGGCGTATAAATGCTACACCCCGCTTTTATGCTCGATATCATCCCACAGATGACCGCCGCGACTGGAATATTGCACCGTACATTTATGGAGGTACTAATGATGCTCAAAAACAATATTGGGCAGAAAGCAATACTTGGCAGCGAAGTAGCGGCAAATACCGTCGAATGTATGAAGTGCTTACGCCAAAAAGTACAAGCTTTACACCGATCAACTATCCAATCTTGCGATATGCAGATGTATTGCTCATGTTTGCAGAGGCTGATAATGAACTAACTGCCTCACCTTCAGTAGAAGCGGTCAATGCGGTTAGTTTGGTGCGACAAAGAGGATTCGGAAAGGCTATTCATGGAGAGAACCTAAGTAAAATCACTATCGTTAATGGCGGTAGTGGCTATAATGCTACTAATCCACCTACCATTACGATTACTGGAGGTGGAGGTAACAGCGCCACAGCCGTACCAACTATTTCGGGTGGAAAAATTACAGTAATTAATATTTCAGGCAGAGGAAAATTCTATACTTCGGCTCCTACGATAACCATTAGTGGAGGCGTAGGCACTGGTGCCATAGCAACAGCCACACTCACCAATCCTGACGACGCTAAGATTCCACTGGCAGACTATAGTACAAAGGATAATTTTAGGGCCTATATTAAAGATGAACGCAGCCGAGAATTGTGCTTTGAGGGCCTGCGCAAAGGAGACCTCATCCGCTGGGGTAATTTTATCGAAGAAATGCGTGCTGCAGGAACTGAAATCAATCAAATTGCAGTTAGCGGCTATAAATTTGAGTCCCGTGCTGGACTTAACGTTAGCGAGAAAGATTACTTTTTTCCTATACCTATAAACGAACTTACGCTAAATCGCGCCTTGACCCAAAATCCAGGCTGGTAAATTAACTTTATTCATTATCAATATGAAACTATTAAATATAGCATTATTAATGTGCCTTGCCATTTTCGCCTCTTGTGAAAAACAGGGCGAAATCAATGAACCCAATTTCGAAGTAACTAACTATACCGTAAAGTCGGTACTAGATACTGCTGGAAATGCAGTAAAGCAGGTTACCTTCAATTTTAAGGGAGATGCTTCTATTATTTCATTTTATCCAGGCGTGTTGGGCAATGACTATGCCTATCGTGAAGGTCGGATGCTTGGTGTAGGAGCGTTACTTTCGTCGTTTTCTACAACATTAGATAACGGAACGCAAGATAATCAGCTGTCTGTAATGGTCTCCTCAGATTTCTCAGGTACTTACGACATCACTAACATACGTGCAGCAACCTGGGCGGATATTACTGGTCGTTATGTGCTAAATACTCGGGGAGCATCAGCTTCCCTGCCATCTGGAACGAAAGACATCAAAGACCTGCTTGTGGAAGGAAAACCTTTATATTATGGTTTCAGGTACATCTGTAAACCACAAACGCCTTTTGGTGTTAATTCGACATGGCGGATAAGAGCTTTTTCCCTCCAATCACAGAATGAACTGGGTACAGTAGCGTTGGCTACGCTTACCACCGCCGATTGGAAATTAATTAATGATGGTGCAATTGTAGATGCGGGGCGCGGGGCAGCGATCGAAAGTTCAGGAAACGTTCGTTTTAATGGAAACCACCTCACTAAAGAAGTATTAACAGAATCTTGGGCAATCAGTAAAGGTTTTGAAGTTGGAAAGGTAGACATGGGACCCGATCGGCCAATTGCCATCAAAACATCAATTGATACCCAAATGAATACCTATTCTTTCACCTATAGTACGCCTGGTACTTATAAAGTTGCATTTATTGCTACTAATGCGAGTTATAAGGGACAGGAACAAGTTATTCGTGAAATAGAAATTATTGTTCCTTAATTGTTAAACGATATTTTTCATTTTACACTCTCGACTGTGGCCAAGCTGCGGTCGAGACTACCTCTGCTTCAAAATAAGGGCGCAATGTTGCGTCCTTCTAACCAAATATTTTATGAATAAGAATCTGAAACCAATGGGTATGCAGTTTCCGTTTTCACGCCGCAGCACGGAACTGTTAAACAAAATTTTACAGTACAGACATTTCAAACAGGTGAAAATAAACACCATTGTATTTGTTTTATCACTCTTTTCAATCATTTCCTGTAAGCAGGAAACGATTAGACCTGAAAATTATGTAGGCACCAGCGAAATGATGGGCCATAGTCAGGAAACTGCTAGTCTTACGTCGACAGCCGTACACACTAGTATCAAATTATTCGATGGCGGAACTGGAGGATTTCACGCTTATCGTATTCCTTCCATTGTTCGAACAACCAATGGTACGCTCATTGCCTTTTGCGAGGGGAGGGCTGATACGGATAATGATTACGGAAATATCAACGTAGTGTGTAAAAGATCTTCGGATAACGGCGCAACATGGTTGGCACTTCAAACTGTAGCTGGAACCTCACTTGGAACCTGGGGAAATCCTACATCGGTTGTAGATTGGGAGACTGGGCGAGTATGGCTTTTCATGTCCTACAACGATGCCAATCATAGTGAAAATGGCAGTGGCGATACCGATCCAGTTGATACTTGGGGGGAAAGACGTGTATTTGTAACATGGAGTGACAACAATGGTGCTACATGGGCCACTCCAGTTGATAAAACAAGTACACTCTTGCCTTCAACAATGACTTGGGATACCATGGGGCCTGGCGTTGGCATTCAAACCACAGGAGGCCCTCATCCTGGCCGTTTGATTATTCCTGCCAGAAGAAGAAATATTTACAGTGACGATAATGGAGTGACTTGGCAGTATCAGATTATCCCAGCAGGAACAGATGAAGGCACAATCGTAGAACGGGCAAATGGAACGCTTATGCGTAATGACCGCCCAGGTGGAACTCCTTGGGGAGTTGCGAAAAGAAGACACATCTCTACCGGGACAATTGAGGGCGGGTTTTCGGAGTTTGCACCAGACTGGTCATTGCCTGATCCGCGTTGCGAAGGCTCCATACTGCGCTATGCTGGTGACCGCTCACGTATCCTTTTCCTGAATTCGACAAGCACGGTTACCCGTTATAACATGACGGCGCGTATAAGTTACGATGAAGGACAAACCTGGTACGCAACCCGAAGGCTGCACAATACCATCACCCAAGAAGAAGCAGAAGCACAGGGTAAGGGTGGGTATTCAAGTATGGCAAAGACTGCTGATTTCGCCATTGGTGCCTTGGTTGAACAAAAGGAAACGCCTATAGGTACATTTAACAGCAATTGGTCTATAGAATTCCAAAAATTTAACCTGACATGGCTGCTCAACGGACAACCCGAACCTTAAAACTCAGTTAGTCGGGAGCGCCGGCTGGCTATTATATTGTACAGTAGCATAAAACCTATTTGCGCAAAATTATTTTCACGTACATTCGTTATGTAGTACATAATGACTAAATATAGATTAATGAATTTCTTTAGACTTTATAGCAGAACGTTGCTTTTAACATTAGTGGTGCTTACACTTGCCTCATTCACAAAACGGGAACAACCAGATCCTAATTTTCATCTTTATCTCCTCATTGGTCAGTCTAACATGGCGGGACGAGGTGTGCTTACGCCTGAATATCGCAATCTTTCGAATCCCAGTGTACTGATGCTAGACCAAGATGGTAAATGGTTAGAAGCTTCACATCCTTTACATTTTGATAAACCGAAAATCGCTGGAGTAGGGCCTGGTCTGGCGTTTGGTTTGCAAATGCATGAAGCCAATCCCAAGGTAAAGATTGGATTAATTCCGTGTGCCGTAGGAGGTACAGCTATAGAATCATGGGAACCTGGGATAATGGATCGGGTAACTAAGAAATACCCCTATGACGACATGATCGAACGATTGAGCGTAGCAATGAAGACCGGCGTAGTTAAAGGCATTATCTGGCAACAAGGAGAAGCCAACAGTACCCCTGAAAGAGCTGTCGGATATCTGAAAAAATTGGAGACACTTATAAAGCGAATTCGCAAAGAGGTAGGTGACAAGAATTTACCGTTTGTAGCTGGTGAACTTGGAAGATATCGTGAAACTTATAGACTGGTGAGCGATCAATTGATCAAATTGCCTGAAGAAGTGAAGAACACCGCAGTAGCCAGTTCCGAAGGGCTCGTTCATAAAGGTGATAATACCCATTTTGACGCAGCTTCGGCGACCGAACTGGGCAAACGATTTGCGAAGCAGATGACCTTATTACAGCAAAATAAATAAAGTATGAAGTTATTTTCTAATAAACTGATGTGGACGCTAGTACTGGGCTTATTGCTTACGATAATCAATATCCCGATTTTTGCCCAATCAATTAGTCAGACAATCAATTCAAATTGGCTCTTTTATAAAGGTGATACAGTAGTGAACAGCCCAGTGAACTGGCAAAAAATCTCCCTACCACACAGTTTCAACACACATGATGTGATGGATGACGAGCCGGGATATTACCGTGGAAAAACGTGGTACAAAAAAACGATCAATATTCCTGAATCTTGGTCGAAAAAAGTAGTTTATCTCCATTTTGAAGGTGCCAATCAGGTAGCTACCATATTTTTAAATGGTAAGCCAGCTGGGCAACATATAGGAGGCTACAATGCATTTAATGTTTGCCTCAACAATTATATTAAAATTGATCCAAAAGGTACGGATGTAGTTATTACTGTTCAGGTAGATAATGCTTTTGACCTCAATATTCCAACGCTTACAGCCGATTTCACGTTCTTTGGGGGGATTTACAGAGACGTGATGCTGAATGCCTATGACCCCATACATTTTGGTGCAGATGACCGTGCTGCTAGGTCGCTGTATATCTCAACACCCAAGGTTAGTGCTTCTGCAGGTAGCGTTCATGTGCGAGGAGAGGTTAGCAACAACTGGAATAAAGGTGGAGTGGTGTCGATTAGCCATCGGATATTAGACCGAGAAGGTAAGACCGTCAGTGAAAAAACAGAAACACTCAAATTGAAAGAAGGAAATAATTCATTTAGTTTGGCATTGCCAACAGTAGCTTCACCAAAGCTCTGGAGCCCCGAAGATCCGTATCTATACCGTGTTGTGTCGACCATCTCAGATCAGAAAACAAAAAAGGTGCTAGATGAATTGGTTAATCCACTTGGCTTTCGCTGGTATCAGTTTACTGGAGATAAAGGTTTTTTCTTAAATGGCAAGCCTTACAAGCTTTGGGGGGCGAGTAGGCATCAAGATAATCTATTAATGGGTAATGCACTTTCAGATGCACTGCACGTAAAAGATGTTCGTCTGTTAAAGGAAACGGGCGCAAACTTTCTTCGAATTGCTCATTATCCACAGGATCCGGCAATTCTCGAAGCTTGTGATCGTTTGGGACTATTAGCCTCTGTAGAGGTTCCAATTGTTAACACGATTACTGAGACGGATGAGTTTTACAAGAATAGCAAGGAAATGCAGGTTGAAATGGTACGACAGCATTATAACCACCCTTCTGTAATCATTTGGGCATACA
This sequence comes from Bacteroidota bacterium, assembly GCA_040384965.1. Classification (GTDB taxonomy): domain Bacteria; phylum Bacteroidota; class Bacteroidia; order Sphingobacteriales; family Sphingobacteriaceae; genus Daejeonella. The sequence continues at coordinate 11,926 of JAZKIH010000181.1, forward strand.
TGAATGAGGTATTGTTGAAAGCACCTTTCAAGGGTGAAAAGGAAAGGCAGGAAGTATATTATAAAAATGTGGTTAAACTGGCCCATTCGATAGACAGCCTGCTGCAGAAGGAAGACCCATATCGCAATACAATGCTTGTTTTTAGTAGCAATTATGAATTGTTTAAGCGTGTTGGCCTATTACAGATACCACAAATTGTAGGGTGGAATTTATACAATGGCTGGTATACAGCAGGTACAGAAAAATTTGGAGAACATCTTGATAAGCATCATCGGGAATTCCCGGAAACGCCAATGCTGATTACAGAGTATGGCGCCGACGCCGATCCACGGATCAGAAGCCTAGACCCAGTTCGTTTTGATAAATCTCAGGAATATGCCCTGTATTATCATAAAGAATACATTAAAGCGATAACCGCACGGGATTATGTAAGTGGGGGAATAGTTTGGAACCTGGCCGACTTCAATTCTGAGACTCGTGAAGAAGCCATGCCACACATCAACAACAAAGGCTTATTGGATGGATATCGCCAACCTAAGGACGTTTACCATCTCTATCAATCCTTACTGCTCAAGGAACCGTTTTTGCGTATAGGCTCTAGAAGCTGGAAATTGCGAAGTGGGATTGCCGAAAGTGAAGAAAAATTGCTTTGCCATCAGCAGGTTGAAGTCTATACCAACCAAAAAGCTGAAGTAACGCTTAACCTGAACGGCAAAATTATAGCCAAAGCTATCCCAAAAGATGGTGTGGCCATATTTAATGTGCCATTTTCAGATGGAACCAATCAATTGGAAGCATCTGTACTGGCGATGGGAAATAAGGTTAAAGATGCCGTAGAAATTAATTTCCTCCTTTTGCCTTCCATGTTGAAGTCTACCAAACTTCCATTTAAGGAAATTAACATCAGCTTGGGAGACAACCGGTATTTTATAGATGAAAAGTCTCATCAGGTCTGGATTCCAGAAAAGGAATACCAAGCTGGATCATGGGGTTATATTGGGGGCGAAATTTACCGCATTCCGAATAGCTCGAGACATCCTTATGGATCTGATAAGAATATTTTGGGAACAGAATATGATCCCATCTATGAAACGCAACGTACAGGAATAAAAGAATTTCGTTTTGATGTACCAGATGGGCGTTATGACCTTACACTACATTTTGCAGAGCTAATTTCTGATGTGAAGCGGGAGGCTTTGGTTTATAACCTAGATAATAAAGAGGCTGTCGTACAAAAGAAAATAGATCGATCATTTGATGTACTGGTTAATGATGTAAAAATGATTGATCATTTGGGCAGTAATAATTACCTCGTGCCTGAAACCGCTTATAACACTCGTCTTTTTGTAGATGTGAAAGATGGTAAAGGCATTGTGTTGGAATTTATGCCCTTAACTGGTGAGGCAATTTTGAATGGGATACAGCTTCGAAAAATATATTAATTATGATGAAACTAATAAAAATAAGCATCGTTCTGGTTTTGCTTGTACAGGCAACTGCGAGTGCGAAAGTAATACTTCCGGCAGTGATCGACAATAATATGGTCCTGCAACGAACTACCGTAGCCAAGCTATGGGGCAAGGCAGGGCCTGGTGTTAAAATTACAATTAAGACTTCTTGGAACAATAAGTTATATACTGTAACGGCGCAAGGAGATAGTAGTTGGACTATTGGTGTAAATACTCCAGAAGCTGGGGGGCCGTATACCATCAGCTTCAATGATGGGGAGCTGTTAACTTTAAAGAATATTTTAATTGGAGAAGTTTGGGTCTGCTCGGGACAATCGAACATGTCTATGCCAGTGAAGGGATTTAAAAATCAGCCCATTGAAGGTTCCGATGAACTTTTATTACATGCTGAAAATCCTAAGATTCGGTTGATGCAGATTGAAAGGCAGTTTTCTGTTAAGCCTGAATTTGATGGTAAGGTTATTCCTTGGGCTGAAGCAAATGCGGAGAGTGTAGCGGGGTTTAGTGCGGTAGGATATATTTATGCCAAGATCTTACAGGAAAAACTAAAAATCCCAATCGGCATTATCATGACGGCTTGGGGAGGTACCAAAATTGAGGCCTGGATGAATTCGAGTAGCATAAAGGAAAAAGCTAAAATAACTCACAATAGTCCGACCGTTTTGTATAATGCGATGATCAAGCCGATTGAAGGTTATGCCATTAAAGGATTTATCTGGTATCAAGGTGAAGCCAATCGCTCGAACGCTCCTCAATATGCGCAGTTAATGGAGGCGATGGTTAAAGGTTGGCGCAAAGGATGGAATATTGGTGAATTGCCATTTTATTATGTTCAGATTGCGCCATTCAAATACGATGGAGATCATAAATCTGCCTTTTTAAGGGAAGCACAGCTCAAAGCATCAACTTTGATCCCGAACAGTGGGATGGTGGTGAGCATGGATGTTGGAAGGGAAACATTTATCCATGCGCCAGACAAAACTACGATTGCCAAGCGCCTAGCGTTATGGGCATTGGCCAATAATTATGGAATAAGCAAATTGGCGTATGCAAGCCCAGTATATCAATCAATGGCTATAAAAGAAGATATCATTGAAATCCATTTTGATCATGCAACAAATGGCCTCAGTACATTCGGCAAGGAATTAACCGGTTTTGAAATTGCCGGAGTTGATCAGGTATTTTATCCTGCTATTGCAAAAGTTACATCAAACGGAGTGATGGTACGGAATGATCAGGTCAAAAAACCCGTTGCAGTTCGCTATGCATTTAAAGATTGGATTGTTGGAAATCTCTTTAATAAGGAAGGATTACCCGCATCCTCCTTTAGGACAGACAACTGGTGATATTTAATGTCAATACTTATAAGAGTTAAAAAATGAAAATATCAAGGAGAAATTTTGTTAGAATTGGTGCCTTAACTCCATTGGTTTATGGTTTTCCTTTCTCCACAGAAATACTGAATGCGGCTGTAGATCCAGAATCTTCAGCCATCCTTTATGAAAATTTTCAAAATCCACCTGGTGAAGCCAGGCCTTTTGTACGCTGGTGGTGGAATGGTGGGAGAGTGGTAGAAAAGGAGCTTATACGAGAGCTTGATATTCTTAAAGCAACTGGAATTTCTGGAGTAGAGATAAATCCAATCGCCTTTCCTAAAGAAAATAATCCGATGGATTATAAGGCCCTTAATTGGCTGGGCGAAGAGTGGCTTGATGTGCTCAAGACCACCTTAATTGCGGCTAAGGCGCGTGGAATAACCTGCGATATTATTGTAGGTTCTGGCTGGCCTTTCGGTGGCGAATTTCTTAAAGAAGATGAACAAATACAACTACTTACCCTTACAACAAGGAAGCTTAAAGGTCCGCAACAACTTACCTTAACCAATAACGAGCTGTTAAAAGAAGTAGATTTTCTAAAGAAGCGGAAGGCTGGTAAGGCCGAACTTTTGGGATTGAGGCTTTCAGCAGCTCATCTTCATGCTTTCAATCCGGGAATAGATCTTCATTCACAAATATCGAATAAAAAAATCACGATTGATGTGCCTGCTGGTGGTCATGTACTTTACGCTATGGTAAAATTAACTGGTTATGCAACTGTAACACTCGGGTCTCCTGGTGCTTCAGGGCCAGTACTTGATCATTACAACAAAGCTGCGGTTCAAGGGTATTTAGATAGGATGTCTGATGCGATAAATGGCAAAATTGGCAATATGGGAGATTATTTCAGGTCTGTATTTGTTGATAGCATGGAATTGCGAGGCTCTAATTGGTGCCATGATATGCTTGAGCAATTTGAGGAGCGAAGAAAATATTCACTTGCTCCCTATTTGCCTTTCGTTCTATTTAAATTAAGCCCAAAGCTTACGCATACGGGTACACAAATTCTGGAAAATGCCATTACGCTTTCTCCTCAGGTACAGGATGAGATTAACCGTGTGCGGTACGATTTCGAAACCACCCGTCTTGAACTTTTCAATGAGCGGTTTCTGCAAACATTTACAGCTTGGTGTAAGAAAAACAAGGTTAAATCTAGGGTGCAGGCTTATGGGCGCGAATATTACACATTGGAATCAACAATGATGGTTGATATACCGGAATGTGAGACTTGGATTCGTGATGATGTAGGTGGAGATATGCCAGAACATACCTTTAAAACAGGCAGAGCATATCGCCCTGTTAATAAATTTGTTTCTTCTGCGGCAAGATTAATGGGGAAACGTGTAGTCAGTTGTGAGGAAATTACCAATACAGCTCTTGTTTTTAATGCCACCTTGGAAAGGATAAAAGTAACAGGAGATCAGAGTAATCTTTCGGGAGTTACCCATTCCATTTTGCATGGCTTTAATTATAGTCCACAAGATATACCCTTTCCGGGCTGGGTTCGTTATGGATCATTTTTTAGTGAGCGAAATACCTGGTGGCCTTATTTAAAAATCTGGATTGATTATAAGGCCAGGCTGTCTGCGGTTTTCCAGCATTCGGAAATGCAATCAGATATTGCCATTATGTTCCCGATGGCAGATTTATGGTCGGAAGCTGGACTTCAATATCAACAAGTTCCACAGGTAGTTTACCCTGCCTACGCTAACAATATTTGGGAGGCTATTCATCAGCATGGGAATGGCTGTGACTATATGAATGAAAGTATCCTTCAAAAATGCAGTTTTTCAGACGGTAAGATCCATTATAATACCAGAAGCTATAAAACGCTATTTTTGACGGAAATGGAATCGATAGCGCCTGAGACGCTAGCGTTACTTAGAAAATTTGCGACAGTGGGCGGACAAGTCATCTTCATCGGCAAAGAACCTATTAAGTCGTTTGGAAAACAGAACGCAAAGGCCTGGGATCAAAAGATACCTGCAGCAATTCAAGCTTTGAAGAAGGATTTTCCGCGTAATATTACATCCTTTCCTGCCCCGAAAGAAAAAATGATCGACTGGTATGCCAAGTTACAGGCCAGCTATAACTTAACACCTTTTGTAAAGTTCGATAAGCCTGTTTCATACGTGAGCCAGGTACACTACAAAACTGACGATGTAGCTATCTTCTTTATTTGTAATTATCACTTGGAAAAAGCGCACGAATTTACAGCTACTTTTAATGTTAAGGATAGAACGGCTTGGATATGGGATCCTGAAACAGGCAAAAAGTATCTATACCCTTATTTGGGAGAGAAGAACACACTTCAAATTAATCTCAGTCCGGCCCAATCGATATTGATTGTTTTTACAAATGACACCAAAGGGGAACTATATCAGCTCCCTAAAGTGGCGGGCATGCAACCTTTTCCTATTGAAGGTTCATGGAAGGTAACGCTTGAAAAAGTAAACGAGCAACCTCTTCAAACGGAATTTAAGAAATTGATTGATTTTAAGGATGACCCAGGTCTCCAATCGTTCGGTGGAATTATATTTTACGAAAAGGAGTTTAGTGTTGAAAATCCAACGCATTATCATTCGCTTGATCTTGGAAAGGTATTTGGTATATCTGAATTACAGATAAATGGTCAATCGTTAGGGTTTAAATGGTATGGAAAGCATCGTTACGATTTGAAGGGAGTATTAAAGGCAGGTAAAAACACGATTAAAATAAAAGTTACTACCACGCTAGGGAATTATACCAAATCATTGAAGGCTAATGCGGTTACACAACAATGGACCAGTATAAAACCACAACCATTGTATTCAACAGGGCTTGCTGGGCCTGTAATTCTAATTTAAGTATTGAACTATAAAATTGATATGAAACCATCATAAGCATACCGCTTACAAACACAAATGAAAATGCTTATGATAGCTTCATCACAGATAAAAAACAACTTATATACTAATGAAAAATAAAAACATAACACGCTTGATTGTTGGCACGAAAAAATTCGTTGTAATGGCGGTTTTAACGATACTAATACTTTTTGGATGCGGGATCAACAAGGGATTTAGCTTTCAACAAAAACCCAATGTTATTTTTATTGCGGTAGACGATTTACGTCCCGAACTGGCCTGCTATGGGAATGAGACGGTAAAAAGCCCAAACATTGATCAATTGGCAAAGTCCGGCGTATTATTCAATCGTGCCTATTGCCAACAAGCTGTATGTTCTCCTTCACGAACTTCTGTAATGACAGGCAGGAGGCCGAATACAACCAAGGTTTGGGATTTGAAAACACATTTTCGTACCACTATACCAGATGTAATTACCTTACCCCAATATTTTAAGAACAATGGGTATTTTACCCAAAGTATTGGTAAAATTTATCATGATCCCCAATCTGCACAAGATGCGCTTTCCTGGTCTGCACCAGAAATACTCGCAGTAACCAAAAAGGAGGGCAAATATGTATTGTCTGTTAATCTTCAAAATAAAACCCCCAAAGCAGCTGCTGTAGAAATGGCAGATGTACCTGATGAAGTTTATGTAGATGGGCAAGTAGCAGATCAGGCTTTAACCGTTTTAAATAAGATTAAAGATAAGCCCTTCTTTTTAGCTCTAGGGTTTCGTCGACCACATTTACCTTTTAGTGCGCCTAAGAAATATTGGGACCTTTACGATCGTGAAAAAATCCATCTACCTGTTCAGCGAACTATTCCAAAAAATATACCTCCTTATACTGCCCACAAAAATGAAGAGCTTAAAGGCTATAGCGATATTGATAGCAACATTAGTGACCGTAAAACGAGGGAACTATTGCATGGTTATTATGCCGCAATTAGTTATACCGATGCCCAAATTGGAAAGGTATTGGCCGAATTAGACCGTTTAAACCTCACAAAGAATACCATCATTGTATTATGGAGCGACCATGGGTTCCATTTGGGAGAGAAGGGTCTTTGGGCTAAATCAACCAATTACGAGCTAGATACTAGAGTGCCTTTAATTATTGCAGCTCCAGGGAAAAAACAAGGTGTGGTGTCTAATGGACTGGTAGAATTGGTAGATCTATACCCAACTTTAGCCGATTTAGGGGGACTCCAAATACCAGATGGTTTGGAGGGAACTAGTTTAACGCCATTATTGATCAATCCGAATCAACCTTGGAAAAATGCTGTGTTTAGCCAATTTCCCAGACCCTGGATATATAAGGGGGCACCAGAGTTAATGGGCTACGCAATGAGAACAGATCGTTACCGTTATGTAGAATGGCGTGATTTTAAAACAGCCGAAGTTAAAGCGGTCGAACTTTATGATCGTCAGCTTGATCCTGCCGAAGTAAATAATATAGCAGATTTGCCTTCGAATATAGCTTTGGTTAAAGAACTCAAACAAATGCTTAATGATGGATGGCAGAAGACTCTTCCAATTAGGCCTGATTTTAAATGACCAGCAAAAAAAATGCGAGTGCTAAAATCTGTCTTTCATCACATTTTTCCCTCATCTCGTCACATTTAACCCCTTCGAGGCTCTGGTAGGGATATATTTAGAGAATAATTTTAATCGAGGAATAAAATCCTTTAAACAACAAAGATGAAACCATATTTATTTATTTTGCTCAGTTGCTTTAGTGTTAGCTTGTTTGGACAACACGTAGCTGATTCTACTTTCACCACAGAAAATGTTGAGTTCACCAGCGCTGGGGTTACGCTGTCAGGAACAATCTTTAAACCCAAGCATACGTATGCGGCTGTAGTTATTGTACATGGATCTGGTCAGGAAACAAGAACGGAGAGAATGCCCTCACTTTTAGCGAGAAACGGAATCGCCGTATTAACTTATGACAAACGTGGAGTGGGGAAATCTGGTGGTGTGTATGCTGGGCCAGAAGTAGGAACAAACAACATTGATTCTTCCAATCTCAACCTATTGGCTTTAGACGCAAGCGCCGCCTCTAGCACACTGTTAGCGCATCTGCCTCGCAATCACGGGCCCTTGGGTTTACTGGGCTTTAGTCAGGCTGGCTGGGTAATTCCTATGGCCGCTAAAAAAAATAGTAAGGTAAGCTTTATGGTAATATTTAGCGGGCCAGTTGTTACCACGCTCGAACAATTGCGGTTTCAATTTTATACAGAGGGAAATCCTAAGTTTTGGGACACACACACTGAAGCTCAGGCACGCGAACACACAGCCAACGATCCCGATCGGTATCAGTTTTCCAATACTGATCCGCGAAATACGCTCGCCAAACTTTCAATTCGCGGACTTTGGCTTTTTGGGGCAAAAGATGTGCAGATTCCAGTAGGTTTATCAATAGAACACCTCAATGCACTTAAAAAACAAGGGAAACGTTACGAATATCAAGTGTTTAAAGAGTTGGGACATAACACTTCCTCCTCGAAATCACAAGAGCCAGTCAGCCTAGCTATAAAATGGATTAAAACCATGATGAATATTGAATAGATCCACTTATCTTCTTAAAACAACCCGATATGAAAAAACCCTTCCATTTTGGAAGGGTTTTTTCATGCCCTATCTTTTTGTTTGTTAAAAATATCATTTTATAATTCTGTATTTCAGTTGGTTGAGATTAATTTTTGCCTTGTGGTACGCGAGTTGGTATAGGGGGATAAACAATTAAAGTTATGACCATACTTCTATTTATCCTGTTATTGCTGCTCTGTTGGGTAGTGTACAAATCAATCGACTGGTTCGAAAAAATCTAAAAGCCCATGATCGCATTATTCATCATTGCAGTATTGGTATTCCTGTATATGGTTTACGTACTCATCAAACCCGAAAAATTTTAATCCATTCTTCCTTTGGGAGCATTAAAAAAAGTTAAAAAATGAACACAGAATTACTCGGCATTATTGCCACGTTCCTGCTCGCTCTGGCGATTGCTATCCCATTGGGAAAGTATCTTGCCAAGGTTTTTGCAGGTGAAAAGGTGTGGACGGATTTCCTAAAACCGCTCGAAAACGGAATCTATAAACTTTCCGGAATCAATACCAAAGAACAGATGAATTGGAAACAGCACTTAAAGGCACTGTTAACCATCAACCTGTTGTGGATCGTATATGGATTTTTTGTCCTGATTTTTCAAGACAAACTTCCTTTTAACCCCGATGGCAATCCTGGTATGACCCCAGACTTGGCCTTCAATACCATTGTTAGCTTTGTGGCCAACTGTAACCTCCAACACTATTCTGGAGAAAGTGGCGTAAGTTACCTCACCCAACAGTTTGTACTGATGTTTTTGCAATTTGTAAGTGCTGCTACGGGTATTGCTGCGGCCGTTGTCTTTTTTAAGGCATTTAGAGATAAAACCACCACTGCACTTGGAAACTTCTGGGAGTTCTTTGTAAGAGCTATAACAAGATTGCTGTTGCCTCTTTCTATCGTAATAGCGCTACTACTTGCCTTTAATGGTACCCCTGCCAGTTATGAGGGCAAGGATCAATTTATTTCTGTTCAGGGGGATACAGTTAACGTATCTCGTGGCCCTGCTGCCCAAATGATTGCGATCAAACATTTGGGTACAAACGGTGGTGGTTACTTCGGTGCCAACTCTGCACATCCACTAGAAAACCCAAGCTACTTTACAAATATGGTGGAAGTGACTGCGCAGATGATTATACCGCTTTCGATGGTGATTGCATTCGGGTACTTCATCCGCAGAAGGAAACTTGCTTGGATGATCTTTGGTGTAATGACCATTGGTACATTACTGTTACTGATCCCAACTATTTCTTCAGAAGTGGGTGGAAACCCTGCACTTGCCAAAATGGGCATCTCCCAGGCCACTGGGGCGATGGAAGGTAAAGAGGTGAGAATCGGTCCAGTGGCAACGTCGTACTGGAGCACCATGACTACCGTGATCTCTACTGGTTCGGTAAACGGTATGCACGATAGTACCATGCCACTTACTGGGCTTTGGCAACTACTAGGTATGATGATTAATGCATTTTATGGTGGATGTGGGGTCGGTTTATTGAACTATTTCATTTATCTGATCATAGCTGTATTTATCTCTGGACTGATGGTAGGAAGAACACCAGAGTTCCTCGGACACAAGGTTGAGGCAAGGGAAATCAAAATTGCTGCAATCGTTACCCTCCTTAGTCCATTTTTGATCTTGGCGGGTACTGCAATTGCCAGTTATGTATTTATGAGCCATGGCGATGCAGCATGGGCAGTGCAGCCTAAAAACTGGCTAAATAATCCTGATTTCCACGGTTTCTCCGAGATGCTCTATGAGGTAACCTCATCCAATGCAAATAATGGCTCTGGATTTGAAGGGCTCGGAGATAATAATATCTTCTGGAATTTGTTAACAGGAACTGTCATTTTCTTAGGCCGTTTCCTGCCCATTATCGGTCCTGTAGCTATTGCTGGTTTGCTTGCTGGTAAGAAATTTATTCCAGAATCAGCAGGTACGCTGAAAACCGATACGCTGACCTTCAGTCTGATGACCTTTGCGGTGATCTTGGTACTGAACGCACTATCTTATTTTCCTGCACTAGCCCTTGGTCCGCTTGCAGAATATTTTACCATGCTTAAGTAAACAT
>JAZKIH010000181.1:22435-23840 GCA_040384965.1 Bacteroidota bacterium
GAAAATGGAAAAATTGAAATCCGTTCTTCCAGCCTGCTTAGAAAAGGAGATGTATTCGTATGCGAAACTGGTGATACCATCCCAACCGATGGAGAGATCATAGAAGGGATTGCCACTATCGACGAATCGGCTATTACAGGAGAATCTGCTCCTGTGATTAGAGAGTCGGGTGGCGACAAATCGTCGGTAACAGGTGGTACAAAGGTATTATCAGATCAAATAAAAGTTAAGGTAAGTACTGAGCCTGGCGAAAGCTTTTTAGATAAAATGATTGCCCTTGTTGAAGGCGCTTCACGCCAGAAAACACCAAACGAAATTGCACTAACAATTTTGCTTGCCAGCTTTACTTTGGTATTTATTATCGTTTGTGTAACACTTAAACCCTTTGCAGATTATGCAAATACACCGATCACTATTGCTGCACTGATTTCTCTTTTTGTATGTCTGATCCCAACTACTATTGGCGGCCTTTTATCTGCCATTGGTATTGCCGGAATGGATAGAGCATTAAGAGCGAACGTAATTACCAAATCTGGTAAGGCGGTAGAAACAGCGGGAGACATTGACGTGCTTTTATTAGACAAAACGGGTACCATTACTATCGGTAACCGTAAGGCAACTAATTTCTATCCAACTGCGGGTGTAATCATTAAACACTTTACCGATGCCTGTGTGTTAAGTTCGCTTGCCGATGAGACTCCAGAAGGTAAATCGATTATTGAATTAGCAAAGGGTGATAACCATATCGTACTGGAAACTGCACCTGAGGGAGCGGAGTTCATTAAGTTCACTGCCGAAACTCGTTCGAGCGGTATCAATACGCCCGACGGTCGCAGAATTCGTAAAGGTGCCTTTGATTCGATGCGCAATATTGTGCTAGCAGCAGGGCATGCTTTTCCGATGGATATCGAAGATCAGGTGCGTGTAATTTCGTCAAATGGAGGCACACCATTAGTGGTTTGTGAAAACGAGAAAGCTTTAGGTGTTATCGAATTGCAGGATATCATCAAGCCAGGGATTAGCGAACGTTTTGAGCGGTTGCGTAAAATGGGCGTAAAAACGGTAATGGTAACAGGAGATAATCCATTAACTGCCAAATATATTGCCGAAAAGGCTGGTGTTGATGATTTCATCGCTGAAGCAAAACCTGAAGACAAGATGAACTATATCAAAGACGAACAGGCTTTAGGTAAGTTGGTAGCTATGATGGGCGACGGTACAAATGATGCACCTGCATTGGCACAGGCAGATGTTGGTGTGGCGATGAACAGCGGTACACAGGCTGCTAAGGAGGCAGGCAACATGGTCGATCTTGACAATGATCCGACCAAATTGATTGAAATCGTGGAAATCGGGAAACAGTTGCTGATTACCCGTGGAACATTAACTACCTTCTCAATTGCGA
>JAZKIH010000182.1:0-7937 GCA_040384965.1 Bacteroidota bacterium
GGATATCGAATGAAGATCTTATATGCTATTCAGGGAACAGGCAATGGCCATTTAAGCAGAGCCATGGACGTAATTCCGTGTCTCATGGAGCATGGTGATGTCGATATTCTCGTTAGCGGAATACAAAGTGATCTTACTTTACCATTTCCTATTAAATACAAGCTCCGAGGCCTTAGTTTTATTTTTGGCAGAAGTGGAGGGGTAGACTTGTGGAAGACTCTCATCAGATCTAATGGGCCAAAGCTATTCAAAGAAGTCAGGGATCTTCCTGTAGAAAAATATGATCTGGTAATCAACGACTTCGAGCCTATTTCTGCATGGGCATGTCATACAAGAAATATACCTTGTATTGGCTTGAGCCATCAGGCTGCTGTACTTGCTGAAGAAGCGCCGGCTCCGGATGTTACCGATATGATGGGTAGGTTTATTCTGAAGAATTATGCTCCGAATACCGTTCAGTACGGTTTCCATTTCAAGCCTTACGCAAAAGATATTTACACACCTGTTATTCGTAAACAGGTGAGAGATCATGCTGTTGAGGACGGCGACCATTACACGGTTTATTTGCCTGCATACGATGATAAAAGACTTATCCTTAAACTCAGTCAGTTTAAGGACATTAAATGGGATGTTTTCTCTAAACATAACCGGCGGCCTTTTAAAGTTAAAAACGTATCGATCCAGCCAATTCATAACGACAAGTTCATCAAAAGCATGGCTGGTTCGGCTGGTGTTTTATGCGGTGCCGGATTTGAAACACCAGCCGAAGCATTGTTTATGAAAAAGAAGCTTTTGGTAATCCCAATGAGAAACCAGTATGAACAACAGCTTAACGCCGCTGCTCTGAAAGACATCGGAGTACCTGTGATCAAAAGCCTGAAGACTAAGTATGATATGGTAATTGCCAACTGGATTGAGAATGCCCGCGTTGTCGACGTAGATTATCCCGATATTACATCAGAAATAGTTGACCGGATTATTCATAATCATATGAACAACAAGCACTTTTTAGGGATTAGAAATATTAGTTAATTTCTATTCGCACAACATCATATACGCACCTGCAGGGTCCTGTATCAGACTATAATAGCCTTCCCCCATCTTACGTTTATCACCCAGCACTTTACCTCCGAGCTCCACACATTTCGCCAGGCTATCGTCAAGATTAGCTACTTTTACATACATAAGCCACTGAGGGGGAAGATCTTTATTACCACCACGCGCATGGCATACCCCAGCCACCACATCACCGTCTTTTGAGCTTTTAATCATAAAATCATCATAATCGCCCATGCTCAGCCCTTCCTTCTGCCAGCCGAGAACTCCATTGTAAAAATTACTAACTTCTTCAGCGTTATCAACTGTAAGGTCATGCCAGAGGATTTGGCCGGGTTTAGATTCTTCCATAATTGGGTTTATTGGTAACGCTAATTTATAAAATCGACGGGAAATTTACTGCAGGGATGTAGAGTATTACGCCAATAACTTCTGGCTAAATTAGCCATAACACCTAATTAAAGTACGAGAAACTCAGCTTATCAACCGAAAAGCTCGCTTGACAAATATCGATCACCGCGATCGCAGACTATGAACACAATAACGCCTTTGTCCAGTTTCTTTGCCAGACGGATCGCTGCAGAAGCGGCGCCACCGCTGCTCATGCCGGCAAATATGGCTTCAGTACGGGCAAGTTCCCTTGTCATTGAAATTGCATCCTGCTCGGATATATCCATAATGCGGTCAACCCGGCTTGGATCAAATATTTTAGGAAGATATGCCTCGGGCCAGCGCCGAATGCCGGGAATAGATGAATCTTCTGTAGGCTGGCATCCTACAATAGTTATTTCAGAATTTTGTTCTTTAAAATACTTCGAACAACCCATTATAGTCCCCGTAGTGCCCATCGAGCTTACGAAATGTGTAATAGCTCCGTTAGTGTCTTTCCAGATTTCTGGCGCAGTGGTTTTATAATGTGCAAGATAATTGTCGGGATTGGCAAATTGATTAAGCATAAAGCTTTTTCCAGAAGCCGCTTTTTCATCGGCATAATCACGGCACGCCTCAATTCCCTCGAGTAAGGTAACCTTTGCTCCGTAAGCCTCCATGGTAAGGGTGCGTTCTTTGGTAGAGTTGGAAGGCATCACCAGCTCGATCTCCAGATCGTAAAGCCTTGATATCATAGCCAGGGCAATACCGGTATTCCCGCTGGTAGCTTCTATTAATGGAATTCCTTTTTTTATATCTCCGCGTTCAATGGCACTTTGGATCATGTTCAGTGCTGCACGATCCTTAACGCTGCCGCCTGGATTATTTCCTTCCAGCTTCGCATAGATCTTGACATTGGGATTTGGATTCAGCCTTTTTATCTCAACCAGGGGTGTGTTGCCAACAAAATCAATTATACCAGCCATTATAGATTTATTTTCCTGCCTGTGGATATAACAACATCAGCAGTATTATATACAGAGGAACCCGGGGGAACACTTTTAGTAAGCCAGACGTTGCCTCCAATAATACTATGGTGTCCAATGGTGGTTTCGCCGCCAAGTATTGTGGCGCCCGAATATATTACCACATGATCTTCAACGGTAGGATGGCGCTTAGTATTGGCCATACTCTTATCCACGCTTAATGCGCCCATAGTAACACCCTGATAAAGTTTTACATGTTTGCCAATTTTGCATGTTTCACCGATAACGACACCCGTTCCGTGATCGATATGGAAATATTCATCTATGTCGGCCCCGGGATGAATATCTATCCCAGTTTTGGAATGCGCATATTCAGTAAGAATTCTGGGAAGTAAAGGCACATCAAGCAGTGATAGCTCGTGAGCAAGACGATAGAAAGATATAGCATAAAAGCCAGGATATGCCCTGATAACTTCGAACTCGCTTTTTGCAGCCGGGTCACCATTAAATATAGCCTGTATATCTGTATTTAAAACCCGGTATAGTTCCGGGATCTTTGCGAAAAACTCTTTAGATAATTGCTCGTGATTACAGTGGTCGCACGCTTTTGTAGCAACCATGATTTTGGAAAGTTCTGCTTCAAGCTCTTCAAACTGGCTTTTGAGTTCCTGTATCGAAGAAAATGGGCGTTTTGATTGCTCCGGGAAGATCAGCCGGATCAGGTCTGTAGCCCATCTGGAGATCTCTTTATTGGAAGGCACTTCATCCGCATCCTGTTGTTTTTGAAAAATATGCCTGAAAAAATCCTCGTTCATTGTTACTTGCGGAGTTACGTCAATTGTTATTTACAATGCAAGTTTAATTAAAAGAATGTTTGTGATTTGTAAAAAGGTAGTATCATCTCGTCAACTCGTGTAATTCGAAAACCTGGGCGGGATTACCAATCCCTTCAGATGCCAGCACTTCGAGAATCTTTTTGAAAGGAGCGGAGTTGTTTGCAATGTTAGAAAAGTATACAATTGATGTTTTTTGCCCCGGAATATTGATCGAAAAGGTGCTGAAGCCACATGTACTTCCTGAATGAAAAAGTGAAGGCTGATTTTTGTCGAAATAAAACCACCCCGGGCCGTAATAGCTGCCAGTAACTTCTTTGATCTGGAAATTCAGTTTCTTTAAGACAGCCGGCATCTCTACGAGGGCATTGTTCCAGATAGCGTGCGTCCATTTACTGTAATCGTTCAAAGAGGTATAAACTCCGCCATCGCCTTTGACCGCACTCGTGGAGCTTTGGTCATTTGCATAAAGCTTTTTACTGCCATCACGGGCGAATCCCAATGCCCGGTTTGAAATGGGGGCACTTTCTTCATACATCAGGGAATTCTTCATTTTAAGCGGTTTGAAAATGCGATCTTTCATAAATTGCGGCAAGGGCAACCCCGATATTCTTTCCGTTATCAGCGCGAGAAGGGCATAAGCCGAATTACTGTAGCGGAACTTGCTGCCCGGTTCGAAATAAGTTGTGTCTTGCTTGGACAGAAGGTTGAGTACATCAGCATCAAGCAGCTGGGTGGTTTTCGAATCGTCCATGACAGCTTCATAATCAACAATTCCTGAGGAGTGCGTCAGCAAGTGTCTCAACAGAATCTTGTTGCCAACCACTGGAGGGATTTCCGGGAAAAACCGGGATATCGGATCGTCAAATGATACCTTGCCATCTTTTTCGAGCAGTAGGATGCACATTGCTGTAAACTGTTTAGATACAGATGCCATTCTGAAGTTTGTTGTGGATTTTAGTCTTTTTCCATTTGTATTATCAAGCCCAAAACCATTTTTATAGATCACCTTCCCGTTGTTCTCAACGTACAACGCAATTCCGGGCTCACCAGGTTGGATGGTGCTGGTGATAACAGAGTCAAGTCTCTTTTCCAATTGAGCCAGGGCAGATTGAGTGATCATGATGCAGGAGATGAGAAGGAGTATTGGTTTCATGGGGTTGAATTAGGTATCAGGCAATAGCATTTAAGTCAGGGAGCTTAAAAAGGTGAGGAGTTTTTGCAGGTCTTCCGGCGTATCAATCGCCTGGCTTTCCTTATCAGTGATGGCGACTTTTATTTTATAGCCATTTTCCACCCATCGCAGCTGTTCCAGTGCCTCAGCTTTTTCCAATGCAGATATTTCGAGTTTGGTTATCGCTGAAAGTATTGAACTGCGATAACCGTAAATCCCGATATGTTTATAATAGGTATGATCTTTAAGCCATTCGTCATGTACAGAATTTCTGAGAAAGGGAATGGTATTTCTGCTGAAGTAGATGGCCTCCATATTCTTATTAAACACCACCTTAGGCGTGTTGGGATTGAAAAGCTCGTCTGCTGTCGTGATTTTTTTTATCAGCGTTGCCAGCTCCGCTTTTTCGTCCTTAAAGCAATTACATAAAAGATCTATTTGCATTGGATCAATCAGCGGCTCATCTCCCTGGATATTAATACAAACATCAAAATCAGGAAACAAACTGGCTACCTCACTGCATCGGTCGGTACCGCTTACATGTGTGTCTGATGTCATTATCGCATCTCCGCCGAAATTCTTTACATGATCAAGTATTCGCGGGTCATCTGTGGCAACAATAACCTTTTGAAGGCTCGACGATTTACTGCACTGCTCATAAACACGCTGGATCATGCTTTTGCCGGCAATGTCGGCCAAAGGTTTCCCGGGAAAGCGGCTGGATGCGAAACGGGCGGGTATAATTCCAAGTATCTTCATCCGGAGAATTTCAGATTTTCCTAAAAGAGGCCGTGGATTTCACGCTCAATGCTATTTATTACAAATCCCAGATCTTCGGGGTTGTTCGCAAAATCAAGTTTGTCTTTATCGAGAACAAGAAGTTTACCCTGGGTGTAAGAGTCAATCCATTTTTTGTATTTCTCATTGAGCTTGGAAAGATAGTCGAGACGAATTCCTGCTTCGTATTCCCGTCCCCTTCGCTGAATATTATTAACCAGGGTAGGTACAGATGCTTTTAGAAAGATCAGCAGATCAGGAGGTTTAATGAATGATGTGATGTTCTCAAATATCGAGGTGTAATTGTCATAATCGCGGGAGGTCATCAATCCCATATCATGTAAATTCTCAGCAAAAATATACGCATCCTCGTAAATTGTGCGATCCTGAATTATATTTTTATTCGTCCTTTGAAGTTCAAGGATCTGCTGGAAACGGCTGTTAAGAAAATAGATCTGGAGGTTAAAGCTCCACCTTTTCATATCACTATAGAAATCTTCGAGGTATGGGTTATTATCAACAGCCTCAAACTGGGCCTCATACCCTAAGTGCTTGGCAAGCAATTCTGTAAGGGTAGTTTTGCCAGCCCCAATGTTTCCAACGATAGCAATATGCATGATATATATAAGGTAAGTGCCAAGCGGCAGGCGCAAAGCGAGTTTGAAAATACAAATTGTTTTTTTATTCCGGCAAAAACGTTAAAAACTTTTGAAGCCTATGATTTCGCGGACTTCTTTGATCGTTTTCGCAGCGCTTTCACGAGCTTTTACAGCACCGAAACGCGCAACTTCCCTTAGGTAAGTATCATCAGCGTCAATTTCCCTGATCTTTTCACGGATTGGTGCTGTTGCCAGAATCATGTCTTCTGCCAGCTGTTTTTTAAAGTCGCCGTAGCGGATCTGACATGTACTATAAAGGTTTTCAAAATGAGAATAAGTATCCGGAGCAGACACAACCTTCAACAGATCGAACAAATTCTGAATAGCTTCTGCTTTGGGTTGGTTCTCTTCTGTCGGGCCCGAGTCAGTTACGGCGCGCATAACTTTTTTACGGATCACTTCTGGTTCATCTGAAAGATATACCGCGTTCCCTTCACCTTCTGATTTGCCCATTTTACCTTTTCCATCCAGCCCGGGTACCTTCACCAACTTTTCAGAAAAGCTAAATGCATATGGCTCAGGAAAATATTCGTTATTATACAGGCGGTTAAAGCGATTCCCAAAGGTTCGTGCCATTTCAAGGTGCTGCTCCTGGTCTTTACCCACAGGTACTTTTGTGGCCTTGTGGATCAGAATATCAGCAGCCATAAGAACAGGATAGGTTAGCAGGCCTGCGTTTACATTGTCAGGATGGGCACGGACCTTATCTTTAAAAGATGTGCTTCTTTCAAGCTCTCCCATGTAAGCATTCATATTCAGGTACAAATAGAGTTCTGTAATTTCCGGAACGTCAGATTGAACGTAAATCGTTGCTTTTTCGGGATCTATACCTGCTGCAAGATATTCGACCAGCACCTGGCGAACATTACCGTGAAGATCTGCAGGAGTAGGGTGAGTAGTAAGGGAGTGATAATCTGCTATGAAAAAAAAGCTGTTATACTCGTGCTGCATCTGCACAAAGTTTTTGACTGCTCCGTAAAAATTTCCTAAATGCAGTTTTCCGGTGCTCCGGATGCCACTAACAACAGTTTCCATATACGGGCGAAAGTAAGAATTTTTTCTCTAACGGATCAACGGAAGAGCCCATATAAGCAGTCAAAGTTTTGTTGGGGAATTTTCTATTTTTGATCAGCATGAAGAGATTCCTAAAGAAGCTGCACCTTTATTATTTTTTGTTCCTGCTTGCGCTGGCTTTTATAATTCTCTATCCTCTCACTTATATTTTTTCGCGAAAGCCCGTAAATTTTAAAGGCATGAACAGTGTACGACTGGCGTTCAGTTTTATAAGTACTACACTTTCAGGAATTTTCTACAGGTTTACTTATGAAAAGGAGATCGACTGGACAAAAACATATATTATTTGCGGCAATCACACATCAAATCTGGATATCACTGCGGTGATGCTTCTTGCCAGGAAGAACATGGTGTTCATGGGAAAAGAAGAACTGCTGAAAAATTTTATAACCGGCATATATTTCAGAACAATAGATATCCCTCTTAACCGCGAGAGTAAGATGTCGGCATTCAGGGCGTTCAAAAAGGCAGAGGAAGGTATAAAAGAAGGAAAGCATGTTGTAATTTTCCCTGAGGGAATGATCAGCGGACACTATCCGCCGGTACTTCAGCCTTTTAAAAATGGCCCCTTTAAGCTGGCGATCGATCAGGGTGTCGCGATTTTACCCATTACTATCCAGAATAACTGGGAATTAATGTGGGATGACGGCGCTAAATATGGAAGTAAGCCGGGGATTTGCGATATTTACATCCACGCTCCTATCGAAACAAAGGGAATGGTTCCCGCAGATGCGGAAGAATTAAGGGATAAAGTCTTTAATATGATGGAGCAACGTTTTAATAATCATCGGTCAGTGAAGCCGGAGGAATTACCATAGTACCATGAAGATAGACTTAGATACGATAGAGAAAGTGGCTCATCTGGCGAGGCTGGAAGTTAAGGAAGAGGATAAACAGGGGCTTCTGGACGACATGAATAATATTCTAAATTTTATGGATAAGCTAAACGAAGTGAATACCGATAACGTTGCGCCGCTGATCTATATGAATGAGGAAGTGAACATTGTTC
>JAZKIH010000183.1:0-17314 GCA_040384965.1 Bacteroidota bacterium
AGGGAACAGAATTGCAAGCATCTGGGGATTTCCTTCAGTGTCCAGCTCATGGAAGTGAGTTTAATAACAAAGGTCATGTTACCAACGGACCTGCTGACAATAATCTCAGGGCATTCCCTGTCGTAGTGTCTAATAACGATATATTCATAGATATGAGAAAGCAATCATGAAGAAACTCATTATTTTATTTTTAATTATACTACTTGCTGAGCAAGGTTTCGCTCAAATCGATCCCGAATTGCTACGCGCGCCTGACAGGGACTCCGCACGCATAAAACTAAATATGGACGCAATTTATGACCGTCCTTTCCTTCAAGTTGCTAAGCTCCCGGTCGCGCTTGGGGGATACGCAGAAGCAAACTATCAGTATTTAGGTGCGGACGGTGTGACTGAAGGTCACCAATTTCAAATGCGAAGACTCACCTTATTTGTGTCCTCAGGTATTGCAAAACGAATTAAGTTTCTATCAGAACTAGAGTTTGAAGACGGTACAAAAGAGATCAACATTGAGTTCGCTTCTATAGATTTTGAATTTAATCCCTTACTGAATTTAAGAGGTGGCATCGTTATGAACCCCATTGGTGCTTTCAACCAAAACCATGATGGACCAAAATGGGAGTTTGTAGACCGGCCAATATCTGCGACACAAATGCTTCCTGCAACATGGAGTAATGTAGGTTTCGGAATTTTCGGGAAGAAGTACCTTAAGAACTGGGTATATGCTTACGAAGCTTACTTAACGAATGGCTTTGATGAGACCATCATTGCTAACTCCGAGAACAGGACTTTTTTACCGGCTTCTAAAGCTAACCGAGATCGTTTTGAAGAGAGCTTTAACGGAGCTCCTTTATTAACCGGAAAAGTAGCCTTACGAAACACGAAGATTGGTGAACTAGGTTTATCCTACATGGGGGGCATTTATAATAAATTCCAGGATGATGGACTCGTTCTTGACGAAAAAAGGCGATTGAACGTGTTCGCAATAGATTTCAATACCGTTATACCCAAGCTAAACACGTTCGTAAATGCCGAATGGGCCTGGGTAAACGTCAATGTTCCGGCAACCTATACCGAACAGTTTGGGAGTAAACAACAAGGAGGCTTTATTGATATCGTACAGCCCTTAATAAAGAAACCCTTATTCGGTTTTGAACGGGCTGTTTTGAACGCGGCTGTCAGAATGGAATTCGTCGATTGGAACAAAGGGAATTTCAGCTCAACGGGAGGGAACATTTCAGATCATATTTATTCAATAATTCCAGCAGTGAGCTTTAGGCCGACACCTCAAACTGTTATCCGGTTAAACTACCGCTATAATTGGCAAACAGATCTACTGGGAAATCCAGCTACTAAGCTTGCAGGTTTCCAGTTTGGCGTTTCAACTTATTTTTAAAAGCACTTATAACATTACCGGCTTGATAAGCAAGCCAAAGTTATTCGAATAAAAAAGGACATCGCATCAAACTCCCACAAATAGGATGGTTTAGCATCATTTCGTACTGAAACACCTGTTTAGCTTCACTTGCGGCAAATGTGACAGTTTTGATGTTACTCGTGCCAAACGGAACAGCTACTTCGTTGTGATACTCATTTTATTTTAATGCGCAGGAGTTGATTTTAGCTAAGCAAACTAATTTATTGTTTAATCCCTAATTTTCTATTAGCTCATAGAAGGTAAGTAAGTTTCCGTCTTGGTCCACTACAGGGAATTCTCTATGCCCCCAATATTGTGCCTCAATTACGGTATCAACACTATGCAATACTTTCTGCTTTTTGTATTCATCGTATAGTTCCGTAATTCCCTGCATTTGTACTCTACAACTTGCCGTACCAGCTATAAAGGTTTCAGCACCAGTCAATACTGGTTTTAACGCTAAAAAAATACTTCGCCACTTCCAAGATTTATCACAGGACTGCCAAAGGTGTATTTCTATTTCATCACGAACGGCGATGGCAAATGTCTCTTCCTGGTGCCTGATCATAAAACCAAGTTTAGTTGTATAATATTCACATGACCGTTTAATACTCCGGACCGGCAATGCGGGTATAGTTCTTTGCATCTTCATATGCCTATTAATTAAGTTGGTTGACCGCTATAACTTGCAATTTTATCTGTTTAAGAATGGACTTTCGGATAAGCTGACTGAATGGTCTTATGAAGTACCAGTACAGCTGAAACTTTGATTTCAGTTCTTTACTGCCGCACCATACTCTAGTTTCTGTAGTGAGAACATGATGCTTATAGTCCTGAGTCTGAAGTTTAAAATTAATAACAGCTTTTATCACGCTTTTACCTTGATCATAAAGGATTTGATTCGATGAGAAGCTTGATTGACAAGAATTAAACATAGGACTTTCTGTAACCACACCGAAAAGTATCTCTTCGCCTTGCACTTCGGCAAGTTTTATAAAACCTAAGTCTGTTAGATTTTCTATTGAACGAACTCCACCTGGTATTGCTCGCAATAGAATCCTAATTATAAAGCTCTTGCTGATGTCACTTCGTAGCATCTGTTCGTATATACAGCTTCCAGTACCCTCAATTTCGATGGAGTGAAGTTCACTAAAATGATAAGCAGGAAGGTACTTAGTAATCAACATGACTTATTGCTACGAGCAACAGGAAGTTCCCGCCTGGATCGGTGGACATTTCACCGTACCGTAGCTGCAAAAGACACAACAATCTCCTGACAGCGGCTTTAGATATGCTTTACAGCTCTCACATTCATAAAAGTATTGACAAGCATCTGTCGGCATTTCCTCCTTCTTTGCAAAACTGCAGATTGGACAAGTAATAATCGAACTTAATAGGATTTGTGTAGCCATGTTAGTTGGTTTTAATAGCTGTAGGTTCATATCCGATGCTACGGATCTTATGGTTGATGCTGTCTGCGCTTATTTTTGATGGGTCATACCGAACTATCGTCTGCGACTTTTCATATGAAGTCCTGGATTCAGCTATGCCGTTAAGACTATTCAGGGCACCATCAACATGTTTGGTACAATCAGCACAGCTCATACCTTTAACACTAAGAGTTAGGTATTTGAAACTTGCTTGTGTTAAACCATCTGACGCTTCATGCTTTGGAGTATTATAAAATACCGAAGAATAAAATGGAAATGCAATCAATAACGCAGAGATCAGCGTTACAATAAAGAGCAATCTTTTAGTCTGCCAGAAAGAACTCTTTGCACTTAGGCAGCAGTTGTCAGTTTGCTTTCGAAAAAGTATTTTCAAATGTGGGTACCACGCGATACCTAAAATCAGAGTAGTAAGTGCAATGAGATATGGACGGAAAGGTTCTATCCAGCTGAAGGCTGCTGCAGCGCCAGTTATGCCCCCAAAAATAGCTAATGCCGGAGCTATGCAGCAAAGTGAAGCCGCAAAGGCGGCTAGAATACTACTGATCCAGCTGTGTTGGTTGACATCGTTCATACAAGCATAGTTGATAAGGATCCGGCTATTAAATCAAAGAACGGTCTATGCAAATATATTTGCTCTTCCCGAACTGAGTAGAAGATGCTCTGACCAGATTTTCTTGATTTTACGACGCCCCCATCTTTTAATTTACGAAGATGCTGAGATATAGCCGGAATCGTCATCTCTAATATGTCACTTAGATCACAAGGGCACAGTTCACCCTCCCGGTTTAAAAGAAAAAGTATTTTTAACCGAACCTCATTACCTGCTAATGCGAGGATCTGAGACAAATTAGCAAATGACTCCTGCTTATTATTAATGGCTAATCGACAGTTATTGATCTGGTCGCTATTAGCAAAAATTCTTTTACAATCGCTCATATTATGTTATTGGGTGTAAAGATATGTATTTAAGCAATTACTTAAATAAATTTCACTAACCGACTAAGAACTCTTTTGCCCCCTCACCCAGCAGTCACCCGGAAATTATGTAAAAAGAAATGCTAATTATATAAATCCTTAAATCAAATTAGAATTATCTTTGTTAGACTATTGGATAATTCAATCTATGAAAAGATCTCTTTCCATAAAGCTAAAAGCAGTCTTTTTACTTGTAGTATTTTCTTTAAGTACACTGGTGAGTTTTGCTTGTGCTGCAGGATTAGATATGGGTTATAACAGAGGCCATCATCAAATTCAGGATAGCTCAACCTCAAAGGAGCATCCCGGAAATGATCATAACCACTCAAAAAAAGCTCCTCACGGACATTCGTCGTCTGATTTACCGAAAGAACACAGCCACAAAGTTGAAACAGATCGTCACGAAAAGAAAAACGATACGTCTAAAGAAAGCACCCCGGATGATTGTTGCAGGGATGAGGCGGCAAAATTTGAGAAGTGTGACAAACTGAACCCACAGACATTTAATTATAACTTCCAAGCTGTCTTTATTACTTTATTAATAGATCCTATTTTTAATGTAGATGCTATCACCGCATCCTTACATAACCCAAATTCAAGGTATTTAGTTCGAAATCATCACCCCCCAATAGCGGATACCCGCATAGCTATTCAGAGCTTTCTTATTTGATTTTTATTTAAAGCCCATGTTATCATAGCGGGACTGACCCGGCTATGCTCAATTTGTGTATAAATAAAATTAAATCAAATGAAAAAGATAACACTTATGGTTGCCATCCTGGCAACAACCCTCCTGCAGTCAATCTCGGCACAGGATAAAACAACGACAGGAAGTAATACTCTTAATGGATATTACGCAGTAAAAGATGCTTTAGTTAGTGGAAATGCAAATCTGGCAAATTCCAAAGCAATCGAATTTGTCGAAACACTGACTACAGATAGCACATTGCCTGAGTTAAACAGGATTGCGTTGATAAAAGAGGCTTCAAGTATTGCTAACACAAAAGACATCAAGAAACAAAGAACCTACTTCTCAGCTCTTTCCCAGAGCATTTTTGCGGTCGCAAAAGTGCAGAAGTTAAGCTCGCAACCTATCTATAAGGCTTATTGCCCTATGGTAAAGGCAAGCTGGCTTAGCAATTCGTCCTCTATAAAAAATCCTTGTTACGGTAGCGCTATGCTTACTTGTGGGAATGTTGTAGAAATCCTTAAATAATTCTAATCAAACCGGCCATAGGTGCATCGCAACCTATCGCTTTATTTCTGGAATTAATTCATTAACCAATTACAAAAAACATCCCGGTCACTTTTCATAAGGCTTAGCCGGTATAAGTAATTTAAACCTAAAAACATGAAAACAATCATCTTAAGCTTAACGCTGGTATCAATCCTTTTTATCGCCTGTAACAACGGTGGATCTGATAAAAAAGCATCTGACAGTACCACAACAATTGGATCAACGGATAAGGAAACAAGTAGCAGTAAAATGCCGTCCGACGAAATATTAACCAGCTATTTGCAGATAAAAAATGCGTTGACAAATGACAACGATAAAGAAGCTGCTGCGGCCGCAATAGAATTGGCTAAAGTCTTTAAAACGATGGACAAAACTGCATTAAATTCGGAGCAGAGTCAGGTATTCGCTGATGTTGAAGCAGATGCAATTGAACATGCGGAGCACATTGCTGCAAACGCAGGTAATCTGGTCCATCAGCGTGAACACTTTGAAACCTTAAGCGAGGAAGTTTATGAATTAGTGAAAGCTACAGGTGCTGCTCAGAAACTATACTACACCAATTGTCCGATGTATAATAATAATAAAGGGGCTAACTGGCTCAGTGAATCAAAGGATGTTAAAAACCCTTACTTAGGCCAGGCTATGCTGACATGCGGAACAGTTAAAGAAGAGCTTAATTAAATCTGATGAGCAGGTTAAAAATAGGACTGCTTGTTTTTCTGCTTATCCTGGCTGCCATACAGTTTATCCAGCCAGAACGTAATCAAAGCGGCCGATCGGCTCAGCCGGCAAGTATTAAGACCGTACTTCCTGTACAGCCTGATGTGCAGTTTATTCTGCAAAAGTCCTG
Organism: Bacteroidota bacterium; assembly: GCA_040384965.1. Taxonomy (GTDB): domain Bacteria; phylum Bacteroidota; class Bacteroidia; order Sphingobacteriales; family Sphingobacteriaceae; genus Daejeonella. The sequence continues at coordinate 5,928 of JAZKIH010000183.1, forward strand.
TTATGATTGCCACAGTAATAACACACATTATCCCTGGTATGCTTCATTGCAGCCGGGAGCATGGTGGATGGCGTCACACATAAAGGAAGGTAAAGAAGAGTTAAACTTCGATGAATTTGCAAGCTATTCCAAACGCAGACAGCTCAGTAAACTAAAGGCCATTGGCGGGGCTATTGAAGATGAAAGTATGCCTTTGCCTTCCTACACAATAATACATCGTAATGCAGTTCTTTCTGAAAAGGAAAGGCAAGTGTTAAAAGACTGGATAGAAGTATCCTTAGATAAGATTTCTAAATAAATACCCATGAATAAATTATTAATACTGGTGCTTCTGTTTTGTTTCCAGCATAAGCTTTATGCCAGTCATCCGGAGCATACCCATTTCGCCGCGGAGGCATTCCAGGCTGTATACGTCTGTCCGATGCATCCGGAAGTTAAATCCGGTAAGCCAGCTAATTGCCCGAAATGCGGAATGAAACTCGTTTTGCAAAAAGCTAAAGTCACTAAACCAGCAACACCTGCGCCTGTGAGAAAAGCGCCGTCACCTAAGCCTTCAGCACCAAAAGCCTCTACTCCGGCAAAGGCAAGTCCCGCTCCGCAGTCCGCCGCAGTTTATACTTGCCCAATGCATCCGGAAGTAAAATCGAATAAGCCGGGCAATTGTCCTAAATGCGGGATGAAGCTGGTCCTTCAGAAGGCAGTTCCGGTTAAAAAAGCAACAACTCCGCTAAAGAAAGCCCCTGTTGTAAAGAAGAACAGCACGAAAGGTGTGACAGCTCCAAAAAAGGAGGCTGCTCCGGCTGATAGTAAACCAGATGCTGTTCCGGCGGAAATGCCCCATCACACTGATATGCCTGTGGCAAGTACAGACACTGTTGAAGAGGTGGCAGAGATGGATGCATATGCCCTCGCAAAAGCTAATCTTGGCCCGATTAAAACCATACCCAGCAAAACTCCTCCGCGAACCGTTCGGTATGACTTGTATATAGCAGATACTGTGGTGAATTTCACAGGGAAGGCAAAACGTGCGATTGCTGTAAATGGACAGATCCCGATGCCAACTTTAACCTTTACGCAAGGGGATACGGCTGAAATTCATGTTCATAATCGCTTAAAGGAAAACAGCTCCCTGCACTGGCATGGCCTTTTTTTACCCAACAAAATGGATGGGGTGCCTTTCCTTACACAAATGCCTATCAAGCCGGGCGACACGTACGTGTACAAGTTTCCTATTATTCAGCATGGTACCCACTGGTATCATAGCCATAGCGGCCTGCAGGAGCAGTTGGGTATGTACGGTTCTTTTATCATGAATAAGAGAGAGGAATGGGACATACCAACTATTCCCGTGATTATTAGTGAATGGCTGGATATGAAACCAGAAGAGGCCCACCGTAGTTTACATGCGGCTACAGATTGGTTCGCTGTGCGAAAAGGTGCAGAGCAAACCTATTCAGAAGCGATAAAATTGGGCTGGTTTAAAACAAAGGTCAAGAACGAATGGAAGCGCATGAACGCGATGGATCTAACGGATATCTTTTACGATAGTCTACTGGTTAACGGTAGAAATCAGATCCAGTATCCGCAATTTAAAGCTGGTGACAAAGTAAGGCTGCGGATTGCAAACGGAGGAGCGTCCGATTATTTCTGGCTTAGCTACTCCGGCGGGAAAATCACGGTGGTCGCCACCGACGGCAACGATGTAGAACCGATAGAAGTCGACCGGCTGATAATTGCTGTATCAGAAACCTATGATGTTGTGGTAACCATTCCTGAAAACAAAAGCTTCGAATTTCTGGCAACACCCGAAGATCGTACAAAATTCACTTCCCTCTGGCTCGGAAGCGGTGAGAAAGTCCCGGCTGTAAGATGGAACCGGCCTAAATATTTTTTAGGTATGAGGATGATGAACGATATGATGGACATGAAGGGCGATCTGATTGAGATGGAAGGAATGAAAATGCAGAATCAGATCATGGATATGAACACGGTCATGTATCCTGAGGTTACTGGTGAAGAGATCCGCAGTGAATCTAAGGTTGAAAGTATGGAGAAGAGAAGGGCTGGTAAGAAACAGACTACATCTATTCCAGAACCTGGTGGAGGTGAAGGAAATCACCAGATGGAAACCGGCAGTTCCAATATGGCTGGCATGAATACAGCTCAGGACAGCTCCGACATGGTCTCACTTACTTACGAAATGTTACGAGCTCCTGAGAAAACCACTTTACCTAACGGGCCGTGGAGAGAAATAAAATTTGACTTGACGGGTAATATGAACCGATATGTTTGGAGCATTGATAACAGAGTGGTATCGGAAAGTGATAAGATACTTATACGAAAAGGTGAAAACGTAAGAATAATTTTGTTCAACAATAGTATGATGCGACACCCTATGCATTTGCACGGGCATGACTTCAGATTGTTAAGTGGTCAAGGGGAAAACGCTATCCTGAAAAACATCATCGACATCATGCCGATGGAAAGAGACACCATAGAATTTAATGCAAACGAGCGGGGTGGCGACTGGTTTTTTCATTGCCATATTCTATACCACATGATGAGCGGTATGGGCAAGGTGTTCAGTTACGATAATCCTTTGGTTGACAAAACAGATATCACAAATCCCCAGGTAGCAAAGCGCGGCTTAAATTCCGAAGACAGAAAATTTCATACAATGGGCATGGTTGGGTTAGAAAGTAATGGCAGCGACGGCGAATTGATGTTTGCGAATACTCGTTTCAGGCTCTCTACAGAATGGAGAATCGGTTTAAAAGCAATGCATGGTAACGAGATCGAAACTAATTTTGGAAGATACCTGGGAAAGAACCAGTGGATATTCCCCTTCGTCGGGTTCGATTATCATCGAAATACGATGAGAAACGAAAGTGAGAAAAACTTGTTTGGTCAAATGAGTAATCAAACCAACAGAAAAGCTTTTGTAGCGGGTATCCAGTACACGCTACCGATGTTATTTATTGCCGAACAGAGAATTGACAGTGAAGGCAAACTTCGTTTTCAATTAATGCGGGAGGATATTCCGATAGCGCCAAGGTTAAGGTTGAGTATGATGGGGAATACCGATAAAGAATATATGGCAGGTCTGCGGTATATCGTAAACAAATATTTTTCACTATCTACTCATTATGATAGCGATATGGGTTATGGAGGAGGAATTACCTTAACATATTAATTTCAGTAATAATACCTGGCATATGAAACTTACTTATAAAATAACCGGAATGAGCTGTGATGGCTGCCGGGGTAAAGTAGAAAGAGCCTTAAATGGCGTAGATGGAATTTCAGCTGTGGTTACTTTAGAACCCGCAGAGGCAGTTATTACAATGGATAAGCATGTGCCAACGGAGAAATTCCAGGACGTTCTTTCTGCTGCCGGAGGCTATTCGATTGAAATGGCCGGCCATCAGAAAAAGGCCGAAGATCTGCATACGCATCCACACGCTACTGATGGTCACCATCAACCGGCACATCATAATCATGGAACAAAGGCTGCAAAGCCAGGCAATGAAAGCAGTGGAGACAACTATTATTGTCCGATGCATTGTGAAGGGGACAAAACCTATGATAAGCCAGGCAACTGCCCGGTCTGCGGAATGGACTTGGTCAAACAGCCATCGCTAAAAAAGGCAAATAAATATACCTGCCCCATGCACCCCGAAATCATACGGAATCAGCCGGGTTCCTGCCCGATATGCGGCATGGACCTGGTTCCTATGGCCACAAATGAGGAAGAAGAGGATAATACCTATACTAAGTTGCTGTTTAAGTTTAAGATCGCAGCCATCTTCACTATCCCCATTTTTCTTATCGCCATGTCAGAGATGGTTCCAAATAACCCACTATTCAAAGTCATGGAGCTCAGGTACTGGAACTGGGTGCAATTGATACTGTCTATTCCTGTAGTTTTTTATGCTACATGGATGTTCTTTGAGCGTGCCTGGCGATCCATAGTAACCTGGAATTTGAACATGTTCACCTTAATTGGCATCGGCGCAGGCATAGCATGGCTTTTCAGCCTGGTTGCTCTGCTGTTTCCCAGTGTTTTTCCAGATCAGTTTAAAACACATCATGGCACGGTATACGTCTATTTCGAGGCAGCAACAGTTATCCTTACACTTGTTCTATTAGGACAGCTTTTGGAGGCAAGGGCACATGGCAGAACCAATAGCGCTATTAAGGAGCTTTTGAAATTGGCACCTAACAATGCAACAAAAATTGTAGGCGACAAAGAATTATCCGTTCTCATCGATGATATTCAAAAAGGAGACATGCTGCGCGTGAAACCAGGTGAGAAAATACCTGTTGATGGCAGTATCAAGGTTGGCGAAGTAACCATTGATGAGTCCATGATTTCCGGTGAGCCCATTCCGGTAGAAAAGATACCGGGCGACAAGGTAAGTTCGGGAACGATTAACGGCAATAAAACGTTTACGATGCTGGCTGAAAAAGTAGGTGCAGAGACCCTTTTGTCCCAGATCATAGAAATGGTCAATACTGCCAGCCGTTCCAAAGCGCCAATTCAAAAAATGGCAGATAAGATCTCGGGGTATTTTGTACCAGTCGTGGTGCTGATCGCACTCGCCACTTTCGCGATATGGGCTGTTTATGGTCCCGAGCCATCTTATGTGTATGCATTTGTCAATGCCATCGCCGTACTGATCATCGCCTGTCCTTGTGCGTTAGGACTGGCCACCCCCATGTCCGTCATGGTCGGTGTTGGAAAAGGTGCCAAGTCGGGTATACTTATTAAAAACGCTGAAGCGCTGGAAAAAATGAATGCCATTGATGTGGTGATCATTGATAAAACAGGAACGGTGACGGAAGGAAAACCTTCGGTGGAACAGGTGGTCAGCGTAAATCCTGATTTTAGCGATCAGGATATTCTGCAAAAAATAGTCGCATTGAACAGCAGCAGCGAGCATCCCCTGGCACAGGCGACCCTGCGGTACGGAGAAGAAAACAAGGTGAGTGTTAATCCCATTTCTAATTTTGAAGCGATAACGGGAAAGGGTGTTACCGGTGTGCTTAACAGTGAAAATTTAGCCTTAGGTAACCGAAAATTAATGGAGCACGTAAAGGCCGAGATTTCTTCGGAACTGGATCAGCAGGTCACAGCAGCTCAAAAACAAGGTAAAACGGTTTCTTACCTCGCGATAGGAAAGACTGCTCTTGGCTATGTCGTCATCTCCGACAAGATCAAAGCATCCAGTAAAGCGGCTATCCAGAAACTTCAGCAGGAAGGGCTGCAAGTGATCATGTTTACCGGAGATAATGAAGATACGGCACGCGCAGTCAGCGCGACGCTGAACCTGGATGGTTTTAAAGCACAGATGCTGCCGGAAGATAAGTTGAACGAAATTAAAAAATTACAAGCCCAAGGTAAGAAGGTTGCTATGGCAGGAGATGGTATTAACGATGCCCCGGCGCTTTCACAGGCAGATATTGGTATTGCTATGGGTACCGGAACGGATGTAGCCATTGAAAGCGCTACCATCACGCTGGTGAAAGGCGATTTGAACGGAATTGCTAAGGCCCGGTTATTGAGCCGCAAGGTCATGGGGAATATCAAAGGCAACCTGTTCTTTGCACTCGGTTATAATGTATTAGGAATTCCTGTAGCCGCAGGGCTACTATATCCTCTTTTCGGGATCCTGCTTTCTCCGATGATAGCGGCCTTGGCCATGAGTTTTAGTTCCGTGTCGGTTATTCTAAACTCATTACGGCTCAAAGGTGCATCGTTGGATAAATGAAAATGATCTAAACATAATGGGTCACAACAGCACTGAAAGCCGGGCAATAGCCGATCTGACTTAATATCAATTGAGAAAATTATGGATCATAAACACCAAAGGGTTCGCATTAAACGCACGGAGAAATTTAAAATACACTGTTAACTTAAGGCATAGTCCTATATGAAGGAGTATCTTTAGGCGTAATTAACAAAATACTCATGCTAAGACTCTTTATTCTTTTTTCTTTGATTATCACCTTTGCAACTCAAGCAGCAGACATAAGCGGACAACAGCCCAATGTTGGTATTGATACAAAGGGTATCGTCCGTATGGTGTACGGTGATGGCCAAAAGATTTATTGCATAACCTCTAATAATAATGGTAGCAATTTCTCAGATCCAGTGTTAGTCGGTGAGATAAAGGACATGCATTTGGGACATACCAGAGGGCCACAAATTGCTTCATCGAAGAATTACACAGTTATTTCGGCGATTGATAAAGCGGGCACGGTGCATTCCTATCGCCTTAACCATGAGATAAACAAATGGATTAAGTCAGGGAGTGTTAATGACAGCAAAGGTTCTGCGGTAGAGGGATTAATGGCTTTGACAGCTGACAAGGAAGATAACTTTTACGCCGTCTGGTTGGATATTCGCGTGGGTAAAAAAAATAACATATTCTTTTCGACCGTAAATGGAAAGTCGTCATCATGGTCTAAAAACCTAATGGTTTATAAATCCCCTGAGGGAAATGTGTGTGAATGCTGTAAACCTAATATTTTCGCTAATAACGGCAGAGTAGTCATCGGCTTCCGTAACTGGCTGATGGGTTCCAGGGATATTTATTATACTGTTTCCACCAATAAAGGCAAGACATTTACCGATCCTGAAAAATCAGGAACCGGCACTTGGCGCCTTAATGCCTGCCCTATGGACGGCGGTGGTTTAGCTATTAGCGAGAGTGGAACCACTTCAACTGCCTGGAGACGTAACAGCGAGGTCTATTATTGGGCTGAAAATCAGCAGGAGCAGAAACTGGGTACCGGTCGTGATGTAAGTATGGCTCAGAGCAAAAACAATACATTCGTATCATGGCAGGATAGAAACAAAATCAAGGTCATGGATCTCAAGAAAGATAAGATCTCCGAGATAGGTAATGGAATTTCACCACGAGTATATACACTAGCTAACGGTAAGATACTTTGTGTCTGGGAAGACGACAAAGTGGTCAGATATAAATTGATCTGATATTACCTTGTTTGCAATTGCAGTATATGTAACAAAAATTTTCAAGACGGTCTATTTGATTTTGAATGATTCATTCAATCGGCTCAAAAATCAGAATTCGTTTGGACCTGTGAATCGATCGATGGAGTCGTAATCTCCTTAAAAACACACACCTCCCTTCCGAGGTGTGAATTCCCAATCCCGACTAGCCCCACCTTTGCCTTCATACAGCAATGCAGCTGTAATCCAAAATGAAGGTATATGCTCCACTCAATTTCCTGGCTGCAATATGCAATAGCCATCTCCATTCTACTTACCGGGTATTACCTGGCGATTATCCTAATCTACTATCGTTCACAGATAATGGCTATGGTAAATGGCAAAGGTCAATACCCGAATGACCTTGAACCTTATCCATCAGATAAAATTGTTCTTGGCGAAATCCAGCCAGACCCGAATAACGCTTCGATAGTATCTGAGGAACTACAATTCTCATCCGATCAAGCGGATCAATTAACCGAGGAAAATAATTAAACAATTAAAGCTATGAAACGAGCATTCAAAATCAACAGACAACTTAAGAGAAGAATAGCACGAGGACTCATATCAATGATCCTCTTATTGACCACTATAACTTTATTCGCCCAAGACGGCAACGCCGGAATCAACGAAGCGACTAACAAAGTCAAAGGCTATTTCGACACAGGCACCAACCTCATGTATGCCATTGGTGCCGTGGTAGGTTTAGTTGGTGCCATTAAAGTTTATCAGAAATGGAACAGCGGAGATCATGATACCGGCAAGGTTGCGTCAGCCTGGTTTGGAAGCTGCGTTTTCCTTGTGATCGTAGCTACAGTTCTTCAATCATTCTTTGGAATCTGAGCTATGGCTAGCATTTATAGTATCAACAAAGGGATTAATAAGCCAATCGAATTTAAGGGCTTAAAGGCTCAATATATCGGCTACTTGGCAATCGGACTAGTAATTCTCCTCGTGTTGTTTGCGACTATGTATATCATCGGTATCAATTTATTGGTATGCATACTCATAATCTCTGCAGCAGGCACCGCCTTGTTTATGACTGTTTACCGGTTGAGTTACAAGTATGGCGAGTATGGGTTACTAAAGAAAGCAGCGAAACGGTATATCCCCACATATCTCCGATTTAGTTCCCGGAAGCTATTTATTCAATTAAACCAGAATTCGGACAAAGCAAGGAGGAATGATGGCAAAGCCAATTGATATAGAAAAAATGTTTCCTATTTATAAGATTGAAAACAATTGCATCTTGTCGGTATTTGGAGACATCACCATTGGATATGAAGTTAAGCTTCCGGAAATTTTCTCGCTTTCAAACAGCGAATACGAAGCCTTTCATCAAGTGTTGTCCAAGGCAATCAGGATCTTACCTAAGCACAGTTGCTTTCATAAGCAGGATTGGTTTTTAGAAGATTCTTATAAAGCGGATTTTCTCTCGAACTCCAGGACAGTTTCAGATGCGACCAGCTTTTTATCGGGTGCGAGTGAACATTTCTTTAACGAGCGTCAGTATTTAGAACATAGTTGCTATATCTTCCTATCTAAAAAGCCTGACGGCAGAAGAACGCCAAGTTCCGCATTTTCAGGACTCTTCAGAAAGTCTATTGTCCCGTCTCAGATCTTAAGCCCCAATTTCGTAAACGAGTTCGCAGATAAAGCAAATCAGTTCGAACGGATCCTGATAGATAGCGGATTAGTGCAAATGAGACGGCTATCAACGGATGAATTAGCCGGATCGAATAACACAGTTGGAATCATTGAGCGGTATTGTTTCTTGCTGGGTAAATCAGAACTAGCATCCTTAACGGATGTCCATTTAAAGGATGAAATTAAGATTGGTGCAAATTATTGTCAGCTATTTAGTCTTTCAGAAGCAGAACACTTGCCCGCTCTTTGCGGACCCCGTATCAATTACGATAAATATAGTACCGACCGAACAAAATGCAGTGTAGGCTTTTCTTCTCCTTTAGGCCAGTTGCTTAATTGCAATCACATTTTCAACCAGTATATTTTCATTGATGATGCCGCTAAAACGTTAAAGAAACTTGAAGCGAAGCGTTTACGCCTGCAATCGTTATCTGCTTATTCCCGAGAAAATTCTATTGGCAGGGATGCCACCCAGGATTTCTTAAATGAAGCCATCAGTCAGCAGCGTTTACCGGTAAAAGCCCATTTCAATATTCTGGCTTGGACGGACAATCCTGATGACAGAAAAGATATACGGACCAAAGTTCATTCGGCAATGGCACAAATGGACGCAACGACAAAGCTGGAAACTGATGGTGCTCCTCAAATTTGGTGGGCAGGTATCCCAGGCAATGAAGCAGATTTCCCCATAAACGACACATTTGACACCTTTGCTGAACAGGCTTGTTGTTTTCTGAACCTGGAAACCACCTACCGGAGTTCTGTAAGCCCTTTCGGAATTCGCCTTGGCGACCGCTTAACCGGCAAACCTGTTCATGTCGATATTTCCGACGAACCTATGAAGCTTGGTATCTGCACCAACCGCAACAAGTTCATACTGGGTCCTTCCGGTTCTGGCAAATCATTTTTCACGAATCATATGGTTAGGAGCTATTATGAACAAGGAACTCATATCGTTCTGGTGGACGTTGGACATAGTTATAAAGGTCTTTGTGACCTGGTTGGTGGATATTATTTCACATACGATGAAGCAAAGCCATTACAATTCAACCCATTTTATATCAGTGCAGGGTCAGTTCTAGACACAGAAAAGAAAGAAAGTTTAAAAAGCCTCATTCTGGCGCTTTGGAAAAAAGAAGATGAAGTGCTTGAAAGACCTGAATATGTAGCCTTATCTAATGCCCTTCAAGGCTATTATGAAATGCTGTCGCAATCACCAGAGACAGCTGCCTGCTTCAACACATTTTATGATTATTTAAAAAATGAGTTTGCAGCACAATTAAAGGCGGATAATGTTAAGGAGCGCCATTTTGATCTTGATAATCTTCTTTATGTTCTAAAACCATTCTATAAAGAGGGAGAATTCGGATACTTATTGAATGCGACTGAAAACCTGGAGTTGTTAAATGAGCGGTTCATCGTTTTCGAGCTCGACAATATAAAGGATCACCCTATACTTTTTCCAGTAGTTACTCTCATCATAATGGAAACCTTCATCAGTAAAATGAGGAAGCTGAAGGGAATCAGAAAAATGATTCTAATTGAAGAAGCGTGGAAGGCTATTGCGAAGGAAGGCATGGCAGAATATATAAAGTATCTCTTCAAAACCGTAAGGAAATTCTTTGGAGAAGCAATTATTGTCACCCAGGAAGTTGAGGATGTGATAAGCTCCCCTATCGTAAAAGAAACCATCATCAATAATTCTGACTGTAAGATCCTTCTTGACCAATCTAAATACCAGAATAAATTCGATCTCATACAGGACTTATTAGGCTTAACTGAAAAAGAAAAGGTTCAGATCCTATCAGTCAATAAAGCCAACGACCCAAAACTGAAATATAAGGAAGTCTTTATAAGTCTCGGAGGACAACACAGCAAAGTTTATCGGACGGAAGTAAGTCCTGAGGAATATCTCACCTATACTACAGAAGAGACTGAAAAAATGAGGGTGCAGCAATACACTAAAAAGTATGGAAGCATTCAGAAAGGAATAAAAATTCTCGCAAGAGAGCAGCAGGTTTAGTATTAACTCAAAAAAAATCAAGATGAAAAAATTTATGATCTACATGCCAGCCAGTATGATTGTACTGATGGTCTCGCTCCCGATCAGCGAAGTAAATGCCCAGGTAGCTGTATTGGAAGTTATAAAAGCCGGTGTAAAAAAGGTTATCAAATCAGTTGACCTGAAAATTCAACGGATGCAGAACGAGACGATATGGCTTCAAAATGCACAAAAGGTCATGGAGAACCAGCTTTCAAAGTTAAAACTCGCAGAGATATCTGACTGGACAGAGAAACAGAAAGATATCTACAGTAAATATTATGCTGATCTCTGGAAGGTGAAGGCAGCTATTTCATACTACCAGCGTATCAAGGATATTACCACCAAGCAGGTTTTCTTAATTGAAGAGTACAAAAAAGCGTGGAATCTGGCCCGTAGAGATAAAAACTTTACTCCCCAGGAACTCGACTACATGTACGACGTGTACACGGGCATTCTAAATGAAAGTGCCAAAAACCTGGATCAGATCTTACTGGTGGTAAATGCTTTTAAGACTCAAATGAGTGATGCCAAACGGCTCGAACTTATTAATGAAGCAGCGGATCGTATCGAAGTGAACTATTCCGACCTCCGGCAATTTAACACTCAGAATATCCTGATGAGTTTGCAACGATCTAAAAGCCAGGATCAAATTGAGGAAGTTCAACAGCTTTATGGAAT
>JAZKIH010000184.1:0-2504 GCA_040384965.1 Bacteroidota bacterium
ACCACGAAATATATTGTTCATATTAAAAAGATTTATTTGTTATAAGAATATTTCTATTGTTAACCTTAATTTCGTTAAAAAGGTTTTGCGTTAAGTACTCTATTTTACGAAAAGAAAGTCGTTAATATGTAATTTAGAATTATTCCAACTTGGTATTCGTAGATATTTATATATTTTTAATCCGCATTTATTTTGGATTCTATAATTCTGGGAAATTGCTTTTAGGTTAATATATATATTATGGATAAGAAGATACTAATTTGTGATGATGATGAGGATATACTATCCATTTGCACCTATATACTTGAGGAAAATGGCTGGGATGTTCATACCCGTAACCATTGCAAAAATATTGTTGAAACTGTTGAAGAAATAATGCCGGACATTATTCTAATGGACAACTGGATTCCTGACATGGGTGGTATCAAAGCTACTCAAGCTATTAAGAGTACGCCTGCATTAAGCCAAATTCCCATCATATATTTTTCTGCTAACAATGATGTTAAGGCCCTTGCCCGAGTTGCCGGTGCGGACAATTTTCTTGCCAAGCCATTTGATATAGAAGAACTAGAAAAGATTGTGGCTAGTGTCTTGAAAAAGTAATACGTGGCACCCAATACGTTGCAAGTTTTACCTCTGCGACGATAGTTTTAGATCTGGTGCGGTATTTATGCGTTAAGTACTTGCAACGTATAACTTACAACTTCTTTTATAAATTGTTAATAACATAACAGCCTGATTTATAAAATACTGCCCTAAATTATATTGCATATCTTTCCTCTTATTCACAATTGGGCGTATATTAGTTTTTATTCAAAAACTAATTGATTATGTCAGCAGAAGTAAATATCCCACGTCTGGACCTTAACGACTACGTTAAAGGTACAGCAGAGCAGAAAAAGCAATTTTCTGATAATATCGGCAAAGCATTTAATGAAACAGGTTTTGTAACCATAGCTAATCATGGTATGACTAAGGAGCTCATGGACGAGCTTTACGCTGAGGTGAAGAAGTTTTTTAGCATGCCTGATGATCAGAAATTAAAATACGAAAAGGCAGAACTTGCAGGTCAGCGGGGTTATACCAGCAAGGGGCGGGAGAAAGCTAAAGATTCTAAAACTCCTGATCTTAAGGAATTCTGGCAAAGCGGGCAGGTCGTCAGCGATGGTGATCCTATTAAAAACGAGTACCCGGATAATGTTGACGTGGAAGAATTGCCTAGATTCAATGAGATTACACGTGAGGTGTATCAGCGATTGGAGTCTGCCGGAAAGCATTTATTACATGCCATAGCGGTCTATCTTAATCTGCCTGAAAATTATTTTGATGATAAAGTTCATAATGGCAACTCAATTTTAAGAGGTATTCATTATTTCCCTATAGATAATCCAGAAAGCCTTCCGGATGATGCGGTTCGCGCGGGTGCTCACGAGGATATTAATCTCATCACCCTCCTGATTGGCGCAAGTGCCGACGGGCTCGAAGTTTTGACCCGGGATGGCACCTGGTATCCTGTAAAAGCTAATGCGGAAGATATTGTTGTGAATGTTGGGGATATGCTGCAGCGATTGACAAATAATAAACTGAAATCAACTACTCACCGTGTGGTAAATCCTCCGCGGGAACTGATGAAGACTTCCAGGTTTTCAGTACCGTTCTTCCTTCACCCGAAGGCAGATATGGACCTGACTGCTTTAGAATCATGTATCGATAAAGACAATCCTAAAGCTTATGACGATACAACAGCTGGAGAATATCTGGATGAAAGATTGAGGGAAATTGGATTGAAGAAGTAAGATCGTGCCTGTTATCGGTTACCTGTTGCCAGGCTGAGTGGATAAGACGCTTTGGCAGGTAACGGGTAACTGATAACCGGTACCAAATTTTAGCTTTTCATCTGCGCCTTTATACTTTGTTCGAGTTCAGTGGGGCATTGCGTGCCGATGACATAAAGAAGGCCGTCGCGGTCTGTTAACTTTACAGCATCTTTTCCGCCAGCATAAAAACGGACGGTTCCTTTTTGATGCAAATTGTAAACTGGATTATTAATTATATAAGAACTGTATTCAGTACGTTCCACCTTTACAATACTGTTAAGGTCAATTTTTACCATTTTTGTGGTCCACAGACCGTCCAGCACGATGCTTTTGTTTTGCACAGTAGTTTTATAATGCAGGAGAAACATCATTATTACTGAAACTATGAGGATGCCGCATCCTACCACAAGAAATAACGCAGCGTTTTGCTCCCGTCTTTCTGTAATAAAGTAGGCCGCGAAACAGAAAAGTGCCAGCACCAACCTGATACTAATCCGGCTGTAATCACGGCCGAGATATTGCTTTTCGATAAAGACAGATGAATTCTGCATGTTCAGGTGTATTGTTCGAAGATAAAAACTTTTTTGGTGTTAGTGGTAATTTTGTAACGCTCATCAATGCGGAAACCTGCAATCCAGATGATGTCGCCATTGCCGTTTTCAAGTACGCCAACGTCCTGTTTACGTC
>JAZKIH010000185.1:0-13964 GCA_040384965.1 Bacteroidota bacterium
AAGACATCAAGAATCTCGGAGAGAAAGATGATGTTGTAAATGTAAAGCCAGGATACGGTCGTAACTTCCTTATACCTAAGGGTTATGCATCGTTGGCTACAGAATCAGCAAAGAAAGTTTTAGCTGAGAACCTGAAGCAAGCTGCCTTCAAACAAGATAAGATCAAGAAAGATGCTGATGCAATTGCGAGCAAGCTTGAGGGTGTTAAATTGTCGATCGGTGCTAAAGCGGGTGAAAGTGGTAAGATCTTCGGATCAGTTAACACTATTCAAATCGCTGATGCTTTGAAGAAAGAAGGATTTGATGTAGATCGCAGACGCATTACATTCGAAACTGAACCTAAGTTTGTTGGTGAGTACATCGCCAACTTAAACCTACACAAAGAAGTTAAGGTTAAGGTTCCGTTTGAAGTAGTGGCTGAGTAATATCATGCGAGCCTGTTAACAGGTAAGCAATAAGCAATTAAAAAAATGCTTTCTGATTTATTTCAGAAAGCATTTTTTATTTTAGAACAATATCAATTACCTGTTGCCAGCTATCTGTTTCCTGGCTGGGCGGGTGACTAAACGCTTTGCCTGGCAACAGGTAACTGGCAACACATCAATGGCTAAACGAAAATCAACCAAAACTTCACCGAAATCCAAGCTCAGAAAGTTTGCAAGGATAGCCGGCAAGGTGATACTATGGTTTTTGGGGATTACTTTTGTCTGGGTACTCGCCCTGAGGTTCATCAACCCACCCATTACTTTTTTAATGCTGCAGCGAGGGATCGAACGAAAGGTTGACGGTAGGGACTGGAAGATTGAGAAAGAGTGGATTCATTTCGATGATCTGTCAGATAATCTGAAGAAAGCTGCGATTGCTGGAGAAGATGTGAATTTTCTGAAACACTGGGGTTTTGACTTTAAGGCAATGGAAAATGCTTTTGAAAAGAATCAAAAGAGTAAGAGAGTAATCGGCGGCAGCACAATCAGCCAGCAAACGGCAAAGAATGTTTTTCTATGGCCCGGAAGATCTTATATCCGGAAGGCTTTTGAAGTGTATTTCACAGGCCTGATTGAACTGTTATGGAGCAAACAGCGTATACTGGAAGTCTATTTGAATGTTATCGAAACAGGCGATGGGCTATATGGGGCGGAAGCTGCATCCTGGAACTATTACAATAAGTCTGCGGTAAGTATGACTAAACAACAGGCAGCACTGCTCGTTGCGGTTTTCCCAAATCCCAGGAGATGGTCACCCGCTAAACCAACATCATATATCTATCGGAAACAGAACCTTATCCTGAGAAATATGAGGAGACTGGGAAAATTGCCTTTTTAAGAGCCTTTAGAGATTCCCGCCTGACTCTAAAATTCGTTCTCGTGAGGTTCTGGCTTTCGCCAGATCCGATAGCTATCGGATGACATGTATCACTATTTAATCAGGAATCCCGGCCTTCGCCGGTATCGAACTGGATTTTATATGCTAATCATCCAAAGACCTGCGCATGCCAGCTGGCTTTCATAGGGACTTCCCACGAGGTGCCTAACTCTTTGCGGGTGGAGATCATATTATTGAAAACGATGGTGTCAGGGCTAAGGTCTCCGTTGCTTAAGAGTTCTTCAAATTCTTCTCTGCTGCAATTATTTACCCGCTCTCCGTCGCGGTAAGCTACTCTGAAGCGATCAAAAAGCTCGAGATTGAACTCCTGTTCTATTTCTTTCATCAGGTAAACTGACTTATCGATTGAACATCCTGTTGCTCCGGCAACCTGCTCATCGACAGAAAGAATTATAAACTGGCTGTGTCGGATTTCGCCCTGAGCCGCGAGATCATGTCCGTGCGCCTGCCACTGTGAGGTAAAATCGTCCAGCTTCTGCTGAATCTCTTGCTCTTCTTGAGAATTGAATATACGATTGGCCTGGTAAATCCAGATACGTGAATTTTCAGAAATAGTCATGCGCAAAAATACGAATTTATTATACTGTGATGCTCAGACTTTGTTATTTGATATCGCCATGACCACTTGATTTTCCGTCACGGGTGAAGTCAGGGGCAGGGTAAAATAAAAGGTAGAGCCTTTGCCTTCTTCGCTGTCCACTCCAATTTTGCCTTTATGCCTTTTAATGATCTGCGAACAGATGTACAGGCCAAGTCCGAATCCTGATATGACCGAGTTGCTATCTTTAGCCCGGTAAAACCTGCCAAAGATCTTCTTATGCTCCGAATCGGCGATACCGATTCCATTATCCTTAACAGTCACGGTAATTTCCTCATCAGTTGCCAGAGTTTCGACGGCAATATTAGTCCCGGCCGGTGAGTATTTTGCTGCATTAGAGATAAGGTTAATAAGAACTTGTTCCAGCCTGTCTTTATCGCCGCGAATAATCGTATTTGATGGTCCGCCTTCTCTGAGTATAGTATGGTTGTTAGTGTTCATCTGGGCATCTTCGATACACTCGTCAACCAATTTGTCAATGGACAGATCATTATGATTCAGCTGGAGCTGTCCGGACTCTATCTTGGATACATCCAGCAGGTCTAGGATCAGATTATGAAGCTTTTTTACTCCTTCTTTTGATTTATGAATAAAGTTATGAACCAGAGGTTCATGCTTCATCTTTGCAAGGGCCTCCAGGTAAAGCTTTACGCTGGTAAGCGGAGTTTTCAATTCGTGACTTGCAATACCGATAAACTCGTCTTTCTTTTGATCACGCCTGGCAACCTCATCCATCAGGTTGTTAAACTCAGATGAGAGCACCGCTATTTCATCCCTGCCGGCAACTTCAACATGGCGACTATAATCGCCGTTTTCCCTGATCTCATGCATTACGTTTACCAGGTTAAGAATTGGCTCCGAGATATAACGCTGATTCAGATACGCAAGCAGGAAGGCAAGGGTTATACCGACGAAAAGCAGAACGGCGGCGATCTCAAATTTTTGCTTCTTTATCGCTTGAAGTTGTGTGAGTTCTACCTGTAAACAAACGGTGCCAACCACTTGGTTCTGCTGATCGAGGAAATTTTTGTATACGTAAAGATAATCATCGTCAAAACGATGCTGGTCGCGGAAAGGAGGGGCAAATTTGTAAGCGGGATGGTCAGGCCGGGTATAGCTGGCAAATACGCTGCCTTTGCTGTCCATAATGCTTGCGTTTACTACATCCGTTTCTACTTCCTGAAGATCAATGAGCGTTTTTTGGGCCGCGTCGTTATCAAGAAACTGGATTGCCGATATGCTGTTGCTACCAATAACCTGCGCAAACGAAATGGTGCTGGCCACTTTTCTATCCTTGTAGCCCTTAACATCCGTGATCACAAATGCCGCGAAACATAAGCCCAGTACCAGCACACAGGTTAAAACCTGCATGAGCACCAGCTTATTTTTTATAGAAAAATCGCGTAAACCAATCATTAACTATTTTTTAATTACTGCAGCGTGCTGAAGAAGCTGCGACCCAATCTTTATTCCGGAACGCGAAGCTGTCTTCAGGTTAACCTCAAACTTTAATTTATTATCAGAGATGAGGAAGTTGATATGGCTTCCTTTCTCAACATCTCCTTTTTGTTCACTTACAATTAATGCCGGGCGGTCGATCATCCTGCTTAAAACTGCATCGATACCATACTTATAGTTACGTGAAACGAAGACTACCTGGCTTGCACCAATCTCCGTTACGCTGCTGATCTGCCTGATTCTGATGGCCCTGGTCCCTGCGCGTTTGTCGCGGCTTATCTCTGAGAGGGGACCGTACAGTGCAGAATCTCCAAGAATTGCAATTCTCAGCGGATCTTCGCTGTTGCTGTTCCATGAGCTATTGTTAGTCCACTCTACATAATCCAGGAAACGGTATAGAAAGGCGGCTTTCAGATTATATTCCTGACCCTGCGGCTGGCTCACCTGGATCCGATAGCTATCGGATGCATAGTTGTTTTGCACCAGTATTGATGTCAGGAATAAGAATATGAACTTTCTAAGCCTCATCTATATGGATTATAATCGGACGGCAACTTTGAGCATCCCGGTTCGTTTTGGCTGTTCCAGAACTGTTGAGAAAAGGAAGCCGTCTGCAGTCCGGAAGCCCGGATCAAGCCAGGTTGTGTTGAATAAATTGTTGATATTGAATGAAGCGGTAACCCTTTCATTAAACAGTGCGCGGGTCCTGAAGTTCAGGTGTGTCAAAAAGTATCCGTCTACTGTTCCATAAGGACTTGTTGCGGGCGCCCGCCGTTTGCCCACCATATTTCCAGTGAGACTCAGATTAAAGAGATCCTGCACATTCCATGACATACCGATATTTCCTTTAAAGTTTGCTATCCCGGGAATTGGGCCAGTTGCATTACTTACCGTGTTCCTTCCTTTACCTTCCTGAATAGTGAAGTTCACGAAACCCGAGAGTCTGGAGGAATACACGTAATCTATTTGCCCTTCTATTCCATGTATAGTTACTTCTGCCGGGTTTTTATTAACGGTTAGGTTAGACGATAAATTGCTTATTACGATAACATCAGACAGGTTGTTGCGGAAGCCGTTCAGCTGAAACATCGCCCGTTTAGAAATCTCATAGCCGAGATTTAACTCATAGGTTCTGATCTTTTCTTCTTTTAATTTAAAATTCAGCGGTGCAGTGTAGATCTCCGTATTGGTAGGTGCACGGTAAGCTGTTCCATACTGGAGTTTAATAGTAAGTTCCTCCGTTGGCTGATTAACAAGTACTATTCTGGGACTGACATTGCTTCCATAATAACTATTATAGTCATAACGGGCGCCGAGGGTAAGAGAAGTCTTTCTCAGGAAATCAGTACTGTGAATATACTGGAGATAACTGCCAAAGTTATTTCGAAGATCATACTCACGGGGTAAAAACGTGGAGTATAAATTAGTGACGATCTGTTTTCCGTCGATAAGGTAGATAGTATTGGTGTCAAGAGTTGCTTTTCTGCTGCCTTGCTCTACATTGTCCTGGAAGAATTGCAAGCCCCCTGATAACTTGTGGTTTTCCGAAAACGAATAGTTGCCCAGAGCTTCAGCAAATGCCCGGGTAGAATGACTTGCTGTTATAGCCCTGATTAGTTTCTTTCCATCGATGGTTAAGTATACATAGGAATCTTCGCCTATGCCTGTTTCCCGATATACCGCCCGGGTGAGCAGGCTGAACTTCTCATTAGGTTTAAAGTCATTTTGCAAAAAGATGGTGCGGGCATAAGGAGATTCCAGACCCGACCGTTCGTTCCTGACATCACGAGCCAGAAGTCCAAGAACCCCTTTATTCTCGTATCCCTGCGAGGGCAGGCCAAGAAATTGAGTGGGACTATTGAAAAAAGTTCCCCAACCCATAGGGGTACGGTAGGCCCGAAAACCAAGTGTGGTTGTGGATTTGCGAGCCAGATATCCCACAGAACCGCTGATCGAATAAGCTTTATCAACATACGAAGCGGTGTAATCAGGGTCACGATTGGCAAAGCTGGGACCATCAGTACTGTAAAGAGATCCTGAAAGAGCAATCTCAAACTTTGAGGTGCGGACACCCATACTTATTTTATCGAGCGAAGTGTTGAAAGTGCCAAACCCTTTCTCCGCGACTACACCGTTAATATCGCCGCCTTTTTTAGTTATAATATTGATGACACCGCCAAATGCATTGGCTCCATATAATACAGAGGCCGGGCCCCATACAATTTCTATTCGCTCTACATTGTGAAGATTATAAGCAGGTCCGGCCATATCATTACTGCCAATAATATTATTTTCGACTACCCCGTCAATCATAAGCAGAGCCCGAAGGTTCTCCGCACCATACATTCCGCGAAAGTATATCAGCGTTGGAGCGTACCCATTCAGATGGATCATATCAATGCCCGGGATATCACGCAACGCGTCTGTAAGCTGTTCGTAACCTCGTTCTGAGATTTGTTTAGCCGTTATCACCTGGATGGTTGAAGGCGCTTCGGAAGTCTTCTGCAGATAACCGGAAGCAGTAATGACCTTTACGTTCATTAGTTCTTCCAGGGAAAGATCAGAGAGGGTAGCAGCTGAATCTATCTGTGCACTGACCTGCAAACAATAGAAAAAGCTAAATACAAGCGTTAAAATTTTAAGCTTCATAATTCATTTAGCAAAAGTACACTGCATCTTCCAGGCAGGGGAGAGACAGCAATTTATTTTCCAAAATCTATCAATGTAAATTTACTAATAATGATTTAGTCAGTTATTAGTATTAATACTGCATTATAAGCGATATTTTCGTGTATTGTTGTGATAAATTTCAAATAATTCAAATGCTGGAGGAATATCTTAAAAGAATTGCCAGAAAATTGGACGGGCATACAATATAAAAGGCTGATCTGTAGTTTATTATATGTTTATTCAGATATGCTGCTGAATTACTACTTTAGAACGAAAATTAAGCAACGAGATCAACGATGTCGATGAGGATGCACTTTACAGATGGCCTGAATTTCGTATGATGACAACGCCCTTTTCCTTCCAGCGCGCTGCTGTAAATTCCACATTCTGGCGCTGCTGTTTTGCGGCTATGATCCTCATTGCCCTGATGGCTTTTAGGGGTGATGAACTTGCACAGAAGCTCGCTCTGCAGGCTCAGCAAAAACTAACTGCCCTTCACGGTACAGATGCGGAAGCTTTGAAGATCAGGAAATGCGAAATAACCATTTCTGAAGAGGGATTTTTGCGTTACAGGAAAACCTACACCAGCGGCAAACAAGAATACTATTCCTTTAATCTATCCCGTCTCCGGAGTATAGACTACCTGGGTAATGCGGGATCCGGCAATTTGATTATCCGAACCATGGAAGATGACATTATTGTTCAGACTTACAATGACCGGAGCGGAAATGTCGATTCCATGTCTGTAGATATGAAAATTAATTTACAGGCGATTGAGGCTGAAGATCTATCCGGACTTCAGCAGGATCTATTCGAGATAAAACGGCTTGCAAGCAGAAATTGATTATCGCAGCTAAGGTTTAAAAGCATTGCCATCCCAATTTCAAAAAATACCTAATTATGGGGATTTACATGGATAGTTAGTTTCTATAAGTTTGACGGTAAATAATATTTTAAGTTTATCTATAAAAAAACTACTATGAAGCAAAAACTACTATTAACCCTCAGCCTTGTTTTGGGTCTCGCAACTGTGAGTCAGGCGGATGAAAAACTTAAAATTAATGTTTCCGAACAGGATGCAGTCATTTATGTTGACGGAAAGCCTTCCGGATCTTCTGCAGAGATTAAAATTGACAAAGGCTCCTGTGTGACTGTTAAGGTGGTGAAAACAGGCTTCCTGACAGAAAATTTATCTTTCTGCGATAAGAAGAATGCAGCAAGCATCCCTAAAAGTCTTTTTGTTGATTTGAAGCGTGATGATTCTTATGATGCTTCCCTGAAGATTGATTTTGCAAATAATGATATCGATGTGAGGACTTCAAAACCTGAGAAAGATGCGTGGAGACTTATGAACCAGATCATTACTTCTCAGTTTGATATTATTGAGATCACTGACAAGGAAACTGGCTACCTGCGTACAGCATGGGCGGTACAAACCTTTAAAGGTAATACTATCCGGACCAGAATGGTTGTGAAATTAGGTGCAAACGACCCCTTATACTATAAGATCAAACTTATGAGTGAACAATCGGGTGAGCCCGGTACAAGTCCTAAATCTGATGAAAAGTTTCAGGAATGGGACAGGGTATTGAGAAAATACGAGAGTGTTGTTAATGAAATCCAAAATCGCTTGAAATAACCTAAACCTTTATAACAATGCGTGCTCCCAGTTTCGTTCAGGCGAGATTGGGAGTTTTTTTTCTGAAGTCGGAGTTCGGAGGTCAGAAGTCGGATGCCCGAAGTGGGAGGTCTGACGCTGAGCGCCGACCTTAGATCTCAACTAAGAAAGTCCGTTAGCCCTCGCTGTGATCTCTGCGATGTCCAGGACCTTTACTTCCTGTTCCTTGTTATAATTCTTGACACCATCACTCAGCATTGTCATGCAGAAGGGGCAGGATGATGCAACAATATTTGGTTCAAGAGCTAAAGCTTCATCGATACGCTCGATATTAATATCCTTAGTGCCTTTTTCAGGTTCTTTGAACATTTGAGCTCCTCCAGCACCGCAGCAAAGTCCGTTTGACCGGCAGCGCTTCATCTCCACAAGCTCGGCGTCAAGAATTTCTAATGCCGCCCGTGGTGCCTCATATATGTTATTGCCTCTCCCTAAATAGCAGGGATCATGGAAGGTGATCTTTTTCCCTTTGAATGATTCGCCGCCCTCAGCTTTTAATTTTCCTTCATCAATCAATTGCTGAATCAGCTGCGAATGATGTATCACTTCGTAATTCCCGCCAAGGCTGGGATATTCATTTTTTATGGTATTAAAACAGTGCGGGCAGCCTGTTACTATACTTTTGATCTGATAGGCATCCAGCGTCTGGATGTTAGCCATGGCCTGCATCTGGAAAAGAAACTCATTTCCTGCCCGTTTTGCGGGATCACCGGTACAGCTTTCTTCGGTACCCAGCACAGCATATTTAATTCCCACGTGCTCGAGTATCCGGCAAATATCACGGGTTATCTTTTGCGCACGCTCATCAAAGCTTCCTGCACAGCCAACCCAGAATAAGATCTCTGGAGATTCACCTTTGGCGGCCATTTCGGCCATTGTGGGTACGTTTAAGTTTTGCATGGTTTTGGTTGATAAGGGGTGTTTAGGTGTCAGGTGTCAGGTATCAGGTATGAGGTTTCAGGTATCAGGTTTCAGCTTGGTTCGGCTTTCAGCCTCCCGCTTTCACCCATTCTCCGCCCAATTTAACCGGTCAGCGGGTGAGTATTTCCATGGAGCGCCATTATTCTCAACGTTGCCGAGCATATTGTTCAAGCTAACGGGGGCCTGTGATTCCTCCATTACCGCATACCTTCTCAGCTCTACAATAATAGCCAGCGGGTCGATATTTACGGGACATGCTTCTGTGCAGGCATTACAGGTTGTACATGCCCAAATTTCCTCTCTGCTGATGTAGGTATCTAACAATGATTTATCGTCAACGTGACCTTTACCATGCTTGTCAATATTCTGCCCTACTTCTGTCGTCCGATCTCTGGTATCCATCATGATCTTGCGGGGAGATAAGAGCTTGCCGGTTAGATTAGCCGGGCAAACCGAGGTACAGCGGCCGCACTCCGTACACGTGTAAGCATCCATCAAGCTTTTCCAGGTGAGGTCTGTAATGTCTTTTGCGCCGAAGCGACCTCCCTCTTCAACAGGTGCGGGCACAAATGAGGGATCCAGCATTGCCTTTACCTCATTGGTTACAACTGCCATATTGTTGAATTCACCTTTCGGTTCCAGATTGGAGTACCAGGTATTAGGAAATGCGAGAACAATATGGAAATGTTTGGAGTACGGCAGATAGTTAAGGAACAGGAATATACCGATAATATGAAACCACCAGCACGCACGTTCGAGAGCGATTAAAGCCCCTTCTGAATCCGGTAAGAGGGGAGCAATTAAGCTGCTGACCGGAAATGATCCGGCGGGCGTATAATGTGCTGCTCCGAGTAACTGAAGTTTATAGTCGGCAGCATTCATTGTAAGAAATGCGCTCATTAACAGGACTTCGGCTATCAGGATAATATTAGCGTCAGACACGGGCCATTTAGTCATTTCGACCCCGGAGAAGCGCCGTACTCTCAGAATATTCCGGCGTACCAGAAAAGCAAGCACTCCAATCAGGACGAGGGCTGCCAGTATTTCAAAAGACGCAATCAGTACATTGTAAAATCCGCCAAGAGGCGAAGCGAAAATCCGGTGGGTACCAAACAGACCATCGATAATGATCTCTAATACCTCGAGATTAATAATGACAAAACCTACGTAAACGAATAAATGGAGTACAGCTGCTATGGGCCTTTTCACCATTTTCGTCTGGCCGAATGCCACCTTAAGCATGACCATCAGCCGTTCACCGGGACGATCTGAGCGATCTAATGGACGGCCAAGATTGATGTTCCGGGCAATTTTTCGCGCATTCATAGTGAAAAACGCGATCGCGGCAATGGTAATGAGAAGAAAAAGCAGTTGTAGAAGCATATTGGTATAGCTTAATAAAGCTAAAGTAAATAATATCCAGCAGATGTAATTGCTATGCATGCATTATAAATGGAATTTAGAATGAGTTTAAGGAACTGCACGGGTTTTGTCATTAAAAAGTCCCTTTTAATACCTCTTAACATCCTTCATGTTCTCTTCATGTTCGTGTGGTAGTTTTGATTATACTAAATGAAGAACCACACTATGAAAAAATTAATTGTACTATCAGCGATTGCATTATTTGCAGTTTCTGCATCTGCTCAAACGGCAGCAACGAGAAATGGACATGGTAAAGAAGTAAGCACCCACACACGGGAAACTACTTTTAAAGGGAAAGAAAAAGGAGAGTCCGTACGAGATCTTGCGAAAGCAAAACGCGATGACGATATGGACAATGATATAAAACTAAGTCAGGAAGAGAAAGACGCCCGGAAAGCAGCGCGTAACGCGGAAAAGGAAGCCCGCAAAGCACAGCGTGTAAATGAGGGGAAAGATGATCACTTCGGGGATTTGAACAATGACGGTACAATTAGTCCGGAAGAAAGAGAAGCGCGCAAGCAGGCGAGAAGGACAGATTCTGAAGAACGCAGAGCGGGACGATATGGTGAAGACGGGATAAACGAAAATAACGAGCATGGTAAAACTGTCAGCGGAGCTGCCCGTGAGACTAGTCTCGAGGGCCGGGAAAAAGGTGCAGCGGTCAGCGCTGCAGCGAGTTCAAAAGCCAGGAATGGTGAAAGAGTAAAAGCAACAGGCGGAGCGAAAACACGCATCTCCGCTAAGCCAGCCGGTGGTGCTGCCAGAGGCCGCAGCGGTAAAATAAAATAAGTTTAGGGTTTATAAGTTAATAGTTTAGGTTTAGGTTAATGATGAAGGATTTGTCCCCCGGGACAAGTCCTTTTTTATTTAAGGAGGTTTTTATTCTGCGCGATATCGCAGGTGGCTGATCCAAGGGCACATCCCTGATGAGGCTCCTTGTTAAAGCATTGGCAACCCGTTGAACTTAATTCCACCAATAGGTGAACTTCAGCACTAAAGCACGATTGCGGATTGCAAAGGGAGATGGGTAATAATTGTCTGTAAACACCAGGAATATATCGCTGGCAGGTTTAAAGCGCCATTGAAAGCGGGTATTCAGATTCAGATTTTTCTGCTGGTTATTGTACTGTACAAAAGTTGTAAAAAACACTTTATTGCTGAGCGTAAAATCAGTTCTCGGACCAACCAGCCATAAATCAGTTGTACCCCAGGGCTGAGGCAGAACAAGATGATTATAACTTGTGCTCATGGCGATATTTACGTAAGGCTGGAAACGGTAGCCCAGATCTGCCGATAAGCTCAGACGAGTCCCATCAGCGTAATAGCCGCCATACTGGCCCGTAAAGGAGTAGGTATATAATTTTTGAGGCTTGGAAGAATAATTTGCGCCGAAGGTATTCCAACTATGCTCTGTTCCGGCAGGCAAGATTCCCTTTCCCGTGTTTACCGGATCGAACGGTTTAAGCAGGCGGATGAAATTATCGGAAGTAAAGACTTCGAACGTACTCTGATTCCGGTGGGTAAATCTATAATTAAGGGAGATATCATTATCTGTTTGATGGAATGATTTATCCAGGTAAAAATTCGACCCCAGAGAAGGCCCGTGGCTTAGTATTTTGCCTCCTTTCGGGAAAAAGGAATAACTGACTCTCGGGTTCAGCTTTACATAGTTAATGCGGGGCACATAACCGACTTCAGCAGTATAGTTTTCACCTACGTACTCGTGCTGCCAGCTCAAAAGCCATTTTTTACTTGTGTATTGCAGGTTGGCGGCGTGCACCAGGTCGTTGTTGTTTTTAACCGGTCCGAATGACCTCACGAACATGGATTTCCCGGTCCAGAGGTTATTAGCCGATACAAGATTGTATTCAAACCCGATATTGCGGTTGAAGGCATTATAAGTGGGGTTACCGGGATGCTGCGCAGGATCATAATTGACGGATTCCTTGTTGACAAACATGAAACGGATATTAGACCTTGAGAATACGCGGCGCTGCAACGCCAAAACGGCGAAATTTTGCGCAGGAAGGCCTGTGTCATCCATGCTTTTAGTTTGCATATCCATCGCACCTATACGCCATTTTTTGTTGAGGCTACCGCTCAGGCGGGCGCCAAATTCAATAGGCACACCCAGCCCGATCCGTCTGGAAAAGAAAGGCCTGATGTTGGAATAACCGAAATTTGCGAACAGATCGGCATTTTCAAGAAAGAATTGCCTGCGCTCGGGGAAGAATAGTTCGAACCGATCCAGGTTGGTTACCTGCTTGTCTACTTCTATCTGGGAGAAATCAGGGTTGACTGTCAAATCCAGATTTAGAGATGAAGTTATGCCGATCTTTGCATCAGCGCCGATGTTTCTTTTGAATTTTGCGGTTGTATTATTCTGATAATCTTTGGTAAAACCGCCCAGGGCATAGGGTATGACAGAAATATTGGTCCCTGTCTCAGGCGGCGGATTGTCCCAGATCAGATTTCCGGTATAGGCCAGAGAGGCTACATTAAATTGCCTCGGGATCTTAGCCCAGGCCGATTTCTCAGGCGCTTTGATGTCGAGGCGGGCGAAGTTAATACCCCAGGTTTGAATCCCTTTTTTATAGCGGATCGATTTAAATGGAATTGCTGCCTCAAAGACCCAGCGGTCAGCGTAATGTCTGACTTCTGAATACCACTTATTATCCCAGCTCAGGTCGTAGCCGTTACTGTTGAAGATCAGTCCGTCCCATTGCGCACCGGCAGCATTTACGCCGAAAGTAAAACCATTGGTCTGATCATCAAAAGGATCGACAATTAGCAGAAAATTATCATTTTTAGTGTAGGCGAAATCCCTTCTCAGGGATTCAACAGCATATTTAGTATTGCTGCCCGGTTCATAGCAAATAGCAGAGATGTAGAGATTTTGCTGATCGTAGGTCATACGGACAGTGGTCCTGACCTTTGCATAACTGGTATCCATTGGGTTGACCATGAAAAAATCACCTGCTGAGTCTGTGCGGCTCCAGGCTTCTTCATCAATGAGTCCGTCGATTACTATGGGAAGCTTTGTCTCGGCAATTTGAAGCTTATAGGCGCTGTTTATTTTTTGGGAATAAAGTTTGGGTGCGGAAATGACGCAAATAACAAGCAGGAATAGATATCTCAAAGCAAAAGTCGTAATTCAAGTAAAATTCCTGAGGAATTGGAGTTAAAAGTAATGAAAAGCATATTAAACCTGCTGAAAATTAACAGGATAAATATAATGTTACAGCTGTTTACAGGAGAAGAGCTGAAACCAACGGTTGCAAACATTTTTATCAGGCAATGGATTTAGCGTGGTTTAATGCCGTGAGATTAGATTTTTTCAAATATTATTTTCTTAAACCAAAAAAGACACTACATTTGCAGTCCCGAACAAAACGGGTATGGTCTGGTACCATAGCTCAGTTGGTAGAGCAAAGGACTGAAAATCCTTGTGTCGCTGGTTCGATTCCAGCTGGCACCACAGAAAGCCTCACAGAAACGTGAGGCTTTTTTGGTTCAAAGCCTTTTTTGTGTCGCTGGTTCGTTCCGATAGCTATCGGGACCAGCTGGCACCACAGAAAGCCTCACAGAAACGTGAGGCTTTTTTGGTTCAAAGCCTTTTTTGTGTCGCTGGTTCGTTCCGATAGCTATCGGGACCAGCTGGCACCGCTTAAAGCCTCAGAGAAATCTGGGGCTTTTTTGGTTCAAAGCCTTTTTGTGTCGCTGGTTCGTTCCGATAGCTATCGGGACCAGCTGGCACCACTTAAAGCCTCAGAGAAATCTGGGGCTTTTTTGGTTCAAAGCCTTTTTTGTGTCGCTGGTTCGTGCCGATAGCTATCG
>JAZKIH010000186.1:0-1844 GCA_040384965.1 Bacteroidota bacterium
CGATGATGAAAATGTACGTGATGTGTGAAAACTTTATTCATAATATTTGGCCCAATATGCTTGGGAGGCTTACAAAGATAGTGATAGGATGTGAATTTGCAAAAATTAAAACGGTTTGGGATTTCTGTTTAAGTTGCGGGATTAATAAAAAGGAATAATCGGGAGGAGAGGAGAAAGTTTTAGATGAGAGATTTATTTAACTTAATTTAGAGTATGGCGTTGCCCCGTGGTGCGGGGCCCGGGCTATCCACTGCAATCTTTTTACTCCGTAAAAAGTATTTCCGTTCCTATCCTGAGGACAACTACATTGGTACAAGCTGAAGATAAAAGCTCCTAGCCATTTTTTCCAGGTGCCTTTTTCGACGTTCCTGAAGTAAGCTCTCGTAATTCTCTATCCCTTTTTCCACGAAAGCTTCACCTTTGGTCATAACGCGGTAGTAGTAACAAGCAATTTTCCGGGCGATGGCTTTGATCGCTACCGGTCCGCCACGTCGGGCTCTTATCCTTCTGCCAAAGGATCCTAATGCCAGATGCTTGCTTGATAAAATACTTTGCGCAAGATTCCTGAAAAGCTGTCCCGCATTGTTGTGGCGCTTTAGAGTTATACGCCGATTCATTCTGCCTGAACTGGCTTTCATGGGAGCAACCTTTAGCCAACTGGTAAAGTGCTTCTCTGTAGGCCATGGACTCATATCTGTTCCGATCTCACCAACGATCTGCAAAAAGCTGTAATCAGTAATACCAGCTATTGCTGTGGGATCTTTTCCTTCACTGAGCTTCAGTAATGGCTTATGCAGGTCCGCGATATCCGGTTTATTATATCTTACCGCTTTACGCTTTCCTGTAACTGGCTGGTCATCCTTATGCCTGGTCATTTCATTAAGCTGACGCTCAATTTCTTTATCACATTCCAGTATAAGACCATTATAGTAATTCCAGGTACCAAACGCCTGACGCAGTGCGAAAAGATGCTCCTCAGTGTAATGACCATGCAGTGATTTGATAACAAGGTCTCCTTTTTGTTTGAGCAGTGTACTTACACAGAGCGATGCCAGTGCTTCAGGGTCACGCTCGCCCTCCAGAATGGCCTCGAGCATCCGCAATCCGCTTACTCCGGTAATATCGCTGATCACTTCGGCTAGCCGGATATTCATCTGGGTCAGCGCTTTCTGCATCAGGTGCACTTGGGTAGCCGTTGCCCGGATATGATCCTGACGAAGTCTCAGATAGCTACGAACTTTACGGATATCGCTTCCCGGGATAAAGCTCTTGCGTAATAAACCGTAACTGTGAAGCTGCCGGAGCCATTGGCAATCCTTTACATCGCTTTTGCGGCCCGGTACGTTCTTTACATCCCGCCCGTTAACCAGATAAACTTCGATCCCGGCTTCTTCAAGAACTCCATACAGCACTACCCAATAAACTCCTGTCGATTCCATAGCCACCGTATTGATCCCCAGCGATAAGAAATAATCACGGAGCGCATGACAATCTTCTGTGAAGGTAGGAAACACGCGGATCGTATCTTCCCCCGCGTCAACATAAAAACTCTTGCTGCCGATATCAATACCAGCGGCGTGTGGATGAACAACCGTTAATTGCTTTGCCATATTGATTTGCTTTAATGGTCTTAAGGCCCGCCGTTCTTTGAATAAGAAAGCATCCTGAACGGGAATATCACGCAGATATCACCAATAAATTTTTCACTAAACGGCCGGAACAAGATTCCCTAACAGGTAGTAAACACTAATTTGAAGCACTGCCACTTCCTCTTGACCACTACTAAGCTACAAATTGTCCCCCATTAAATTTTCCACCGCAGGTGGCGGGCCTTCCCTAACGCA
>JAZKIH010000187.1:0-7238 GCA_040384965.1 Bacteroidota bacterium
GGCATTCTGGCTGATCTAGGTGTTTCGTCGCACCAATTTGATCAGCCAGAACGGGGGTTCTCTATTCGCTTTGATGCAGATCTGGATATGCGAATGGATCAGGCTGGATCTTTGAGTGCCAGGGACGTGGTAAATAACTATTCCGAAGAACAATTACACAGGATCTTCGGAATCTATGGCGAGATTAAGAATGCGAAATCACTGGCCCGTACTATTGTTACTGTTCGTTTGAACAAACCTGTTCAAACAGTTGCGAATCTTAAGAATGCCATCGGGGCTCTTATCCCTAAAGGAAAAGAAAATAAATATCTGGCTCAGGTTTTCCAGGCACTTAGAATCGAGGTTAACCAGGAATTGGAAGCCTTGAAAGAATTTCTCGAGCAGTCGGTAGATGTCTTAAGAAGTGAGGGGCGTTTAGTTGTAATGTCATATCATTCACTGGAAGATAGGCTGGTTAAGAATTTTATTGCGAAAGGTAAGTTCCATGGCGAGGTTGAGAAGGATTTTTTCGGAAATCAGATCAAGCCGTTGGAAAGCCTGACACGAAAAGCGATAGTAGCTTCCGAAAAGGAAGTAATGGAGAATAACCGGGCCAGGAGTGCAAAGCTTCGAATAGCTGTAAAGAATTAAGCCGAAGGGCTTATGATATATGAGTAACCAATTTAAAAACGAAACAACTGAGGAGGGTGAAGTTGAACGGGAAGTGCAGCCTGAATTAAAAGAAAAGGCTGAGCTTCCCCGCAACTTCTTTACACTGATGTTTACCGAAGGGGTTATCTCTAAGGAAGCAGCGACCGATATGCTGCCATTTATCATATTCGTTGCCTTTTTGGGGATGATTTATATAGGCAATAGACACTTTGCAGAAAACAATATCCGGGATATAGATAAACTGGGAAAAGAAGTAAAAGAGTTAAGCTGGGATTATAAAACCCTGAAGGCTGATCTCATGATGAAAAGCACTCAGACCGAAGTAGCAAAGGAAGTAGATACTCTGGGATTAAAGGAGCCGATTGAGCCACCGAAGAAAATTGTAATTACTGAGGGAGAATTTAACTAAGAATTTGATAAATACAGATTACTGACAAACAACCATCTAACCCGACAATGAATATCAGAACCGACATAATACTACGTGTGTACATAGCTTTCGGGCTAATTGTGCTTTTCGCGTTTGCGGTTTTGTTCAAGCTTTTCCATGTTCAGTATGTAGAAGGAGCTAAATGGAGATCGATGGCTGACAGTCTTTCTACTCGTTTTGCAAATGTTGAAGCCGCCCGGGGAAATATATATGCGTCGGATGGCAAAAGTCTGCTGGCTACTTCCGTTCCGGAATATGAAGTGCGTATGGATGTAATGGCAGGTGGAATAGAGAAGGATGAGGTATTCTACGAGAAGATCGATTCTCTTGCTGCTAAATTATCTTCTTTTTTTGGCGATAAATCGTCAAAGCAATATTCAAGAATGCTGAGAAATGCACGTGAAGACAAAGCAAGGTATTTGCTTTTGAAGCGTAACGTAACTCATCAGGAGTTGAAAGCCATTCGAAAATTTCCTGTATTTAATATGGGGCGATATAAAGGTGGGTTAATCTCAGTTCAACAGAATAAAAGGATTATGCCTTTCCAAAGCCTGGCTGCGCGGACTATTGGATATAAGAATAACAATGTTCAGCCTGTTGGTTTAGAGGGTGCATACGGCTCGTATATCGATGGTGAAAGCGGTAAAAGACTAGTGCAGCGTATCGCAGGCGGCATTTGGATGCCTGTTAATCAGGATATTGAAATAGCACCGAAGGAGGGGGCAGATATCATTTCCACCATCGATGTCAACATGCAGGATGTTGCCCAGCGTGCGTTAAAAAAGCAATTGATTTTAAGTAATGCAGATCATGGTACTGTCGTTTTGATGGAGGTATCCACAGGAGAAGTACGGGCGATAGCCAATTTTAGCCGGGAGAGTGAAGGAGTGTACAAGGAGAAATTTAATTATGCAATAGCAGGCAATCAGGATCCCGGTTCAACTTTTAAAGTTGCTTCGTACATGGCTCTCCTTGAAGATAAAAAAGTTGATACCAATACAATGGTTGGCACCGGCACATATCCTATTCCCGGGAAAATAATTACCGATTCTCACGGAAGTATTGGAACTGTGACGGTTAAAAGGGCATTTGAAGAATCCTCAAATGCAGCAATAGCCCAGCTTGTTAATAATGGCTACAAGGGAAATCAGTCAGGCTTTACTGACCACTTATACAGGTGGCATCTTCAGGAAAAATTAGGCCTGCAAATCCCAGGAGAAGCAAAGCCAGTGGTGAAAAACCCTGGTAACAGGAGCTGGAATAAAAACATGACTCTGCCGCAAATGGCTTACGGGTATGAAATGCAGCTTACGCCACTTAAAATGCTTTCATTTTATAACGCCATTGCAAATAACGGCAAATATATTGCGCCAATTTTTGTGAAGGAGATCAAGAGGCTTGGAAATACAGTTGAGCAGTTTAGAGCAAGGGTTATAAATGAAAAGATCTGTTCTGATGAAACTCTGAGTAAGATAAAAGCGATGCTCGAGGGTGTAATCACAAATGGTACCGGGAAAACAATTATAAAAAGTCCATTCTATACTGTTGCCGGTAAATCAGGTACTGCTCAAGTGGCTGACGGCAATAAAGGTTATAAAGCCAAAAAACAATATCAGGCATCATTCTGCGGTTATTTTCCAGCAGACAATCCTAAATACTCACTAATAGTTGTTATAAACGATCCGAAAAACGGTTACTACGGTGCTCAGGTTAGCGGCCCTGTTTTCCGCGAAATAGCCGATCGGGTATATGCTGGCGACATCAACATGTATGATTCTATGAAGGATCGGAAGTTGGCAGGTAACGTTAAAATGCCTTCTGCCAAAGCAGGTGAAAAAAAGGCCACTCAACGAGTATACAAAGCGTTTGGAATAAAAACATTATTTGCTGCAAAAGCGGATTATGTCACAGTGGATACTAATAAGGGAGTTGTTAATCCGGAAGTCCGGATAGTAGAAGGTTCTGTTCCGGACGTCAGCGGCATGGGCCTTAAAGATGCTTTATACGTTTTGGGTAATTCCGGATTAAGGCCAATAGTTCGGGGAAGCGGCAAAGTGATAAAGCAATCCATTATAGCGGGCACCAGAGTAGGTAAGGGCTACCCGATTGTATTAGAATTGAATTGATGAAGATAGTGAAGGACATATTATATGGTGTTTCCCTGAAACAAGTTTCGGGCTCTACGAGTCTGGAAATTGATTCTATCTGCTTCGATTCCCGAAAAGCTGATGCAGGCACCTTATTTGTTGCTGTCAAGGGAACGCTGTCTGATGGGCACGACTTTATTGGAAAGGCAATAGAGCAGGGTGCTAAGGGAATCATTTGCGAAATATTTCCGGCTTTGCTGCAAGAAGGGGTAAGCTATTTTCTCGTAGAAGATTCAGCAAAATCTCTTGGTATTATATCGGCAAACTTCTTTGATCATCCATCTTCCAAGTTAAAGCTTGTGGGTGTCACCGGAACAAACGGGAAGACTACCGTTGCCACGTTACTTTTCCAGCTTTTCCGGGACTTAGGATATAAATGTGGTCTCCTTTCAACAGTTCAAAATCAGATCAATGAGATTATTGTTCCTTCAACTCATACCACGCCTGATCCTATTGCACTCAATAGCCTGCTGAAAGATATGGTGGATAGTGGTTGTGATTACTGTTTCATGGAAGTAAGTTCTCATGCCGTGGCTCAGCATAGGATAACCGGCCTGCAATTTACCGGAGGCATTTTTACAAACCTCACTCATGATCACCTGGATTTTCATCAAACATTTGACGCATATCTGAAAGCAAAAAAGGCTTTTTTTGACTCGCTGGAGAGCAGTTCTTTTGCCCTCACCAACATTGATGATAAAAATGGAATCGTTATGCTGCAGAATAGCCGCGGGCATAAGAAAACATATGGCTTAAAAAACATTGCTGATTTCAAAGCGAAAATCATCGAGAATCATTTCAGCGGACTACTTCTGAATATAGACGGAGAGGAAGTGTGGTTTAAGATGGTTGGAAGCTTCAATGCATATAATCTATTGGCCGTGTATTCAACTGCTATGCTTCTTGAGCAGGATCATGCCCGAGTGCTCATCTCGCTCAGTCGCTTGAGCGGGGCCGAAGGCAGGTTTGATTATCTGGTTTCACCCACAGGAATAATTGGGATTGTTGATTATGCACATACCCCCGATGCCGTGCAAAATGTTCTTACTACCATTCAGGATATCCGAACCGGTGCCGAGCAGGTTATTACGGTTATTGGTTGCGGCGGCGATAGAGACAAGAGTAAACGTCCGGTGATGGCTCAGGTAGCCTGCGATTGGAGTAACAAGGTGATATTAACGTCGGATAATCCGAGAAGTGAAGCTCCTGAGCAGATAATCCGTGATATGGAATCTGGAGTAATGCCTCAAAACAAGAAAAAAGCGATATCAATAGTTGACAGAAAGGAAGCGATACGAACTGCATGTCATCTGGCTAAGCCGGGCGACATAATTCTTGTTGCCGGAAAAGGTCATGAAAAATATCAGGAAACTGCTGGGGTAAAGCACCCTTTTGATGATAAGCAGATTTTGACAGAAATTTTAACCCTGATGAGCTAATGTTATACTACCTATTTACCTGGCTGGATCAGCAGTATAATATCCCCGGAGCCGGGTTGTTCCAGTTTATTTCGTTCCGTACGGGGATGGCTGTTATTTTATCTCTGTTCCTTACCACGGTATATGGAAGCAGACTGATCCGGATTCTTAGGGCCAGGCAAGTCGGGGAATCGGTGCGGAATCTAGGATTAGAAGGGCAAATGCAAAAACAAGGTACGCCTACAATGGGTGGATTAATTATCCTTCTCGGCATCCTTCTCCCTACACTGTTGTTCGCGCGCCTGGAAAATGTTTATATCATTCTGATGCTGGTTACAACAGTATGGATGGGGACTATTGGTTTTGTAGACGATTATATTAAAGTTTTTAAGAAAGATAAGGAAGGCCTTGCAGGCAGATTCAAGATTATGGGCCAAGTGGGTCTTGCGCTGATTATCGGCTGGACCATGTATTTCCACCCTGATATAGTTGTGCGCGAACCTGTTACAAACCTGGCAAGTGCCACTGCGCCCGTTGAGGCTCGCAAACGAGGCACAGAGATTTATTATACGCAGGATGTTAAGTCAACCCAAACTAATTTCCCTTTTTATAAAGACAATGAGTTTGATTATGCCAAAGTCCTGACATATATAGGCGAGGGTTTAGAAGGATATTCGCTGGTTGTATTTTTGCTGGTTGTTATAATCATCGTAACTGCAGTTTCCAATGGAGCTAATTTGACCGATGGAATTGATGGATTGGCTACAGGGTCGTCAGCGATTATTGGAATTACTCTGGCTATACTAGCTTATGTTTCGGGTAACACCATCTTTGCCGACTACCTGAATATTATGTATATCCCGCATTCTGGGGAACTGGTGGTATTTGCGGGCGCGTTCGTCGGAGCTTGCGTTGGATTCCTATGGTACAATTCTTATCCTGCCCAGGTGTTTATGGGAGACACAGGTAGTTTGGCTATAGGGGGCATCATCGCGGCATTTGCTATTATGATCCGTAAGGAGTTATTGATTCCTGTACTATGCGGTGTTTTTCTCATTGAAAATCTTTCTGTGGTGATTCAGGTAGTTTATTATAAGTATACCCGGCGCAGATTCGGTGAGGGGCGTCGTGTATTCCTGATGTCTCCACTCCATCACCATTATCAGAAGAAGGGATACCATGAAGCCAAAATTGTAACACGATTCTGGATCGTTGGCATCATGCTGGCCATATTAACAATTGTAACCTTGAAGCTCCGTTGATGCAGGATAAAAAATATATCGTTGTTCTTGGTGCCGGTGAAAGCGGTGTAGGCGCAGCCTTGCTTGCTCAAAAACAAGGGTATGAGGTTTTCGTGTCTGATATGGGTACTGTGGCTGATAAATACAGCAAGGAACTTGAAGAGGCGAATATCTTATTTGAGCAGAACGGACATACAGAGTCGAAGATTTTAATGGCGACCGAGGTTGTCAAAAGTCCGGGTATTCCCGACAAGGCGCCGATAATCAAAAAACTACTTGAAAAAAACGTTCCGATTCTTTCAGAAATCGAATTTGCCGGGCGATATACTGATGCAAAAATGATTTGTATTACCGGATCAAACGGCAAATCAACAACGACAATGTTAACCTATCATATTCTCAAGGATGCGGGCTTAAGTGTTGGCCTTGGCGGGAATATCGGGAAAAGCTTTGCAAAGCAGGTTGCATTCGATCAGTACGATTATTACGTATTGGAGATCAGCAGCTTTATGCTTGATAATATGTACAAATTTAAGGCAGACATAGCCGTTCTGCTGAACATAACCCCCGATCATCTGGACCGCTATGATTATAAAATGGCGAATTATGCAGATTCGAAATTCAGGATCATACAGAATCAGGGTGAAAATGATGTCTTCATCTATTGCACCGACGATGCTGAAGTCCAGACTGGCCTGAGTAGTCGCAACATCATATCACAAGCTTATCCATTTTCTATCGAAAAGGTACTCAATGAGGGTGCCTGGCTGGTAGATCAGCAGATCAATATAAACCTAAACCACAACAATCAAGAACCACTAACTATGTCAATTACCGAATTAGCCCTGCAAGGCAAGCACAACATTTACAACTCTATGGCTTCTGGTATAGTTGCAAAGGTGCTTGAATTAAGAAACGAATCCATCCGCGATAGTATGGGAAGTTTCAACAATATCGAACACAGGCTTGAACATGTTGCGAAAATTTCAGGAATTGATTTTATCAATGATTCTAAAGCAACAAATGTCAATTCGACGTGGTATGCGTTGGAAAGTATGCCGGCTCAGGTCGTTCTTATTCTTGGTGGTGTGGATAAGGGAAATGACTACGGTATGTTAAAGGATCTTGTAAAAAATAAGGTTAAGGGAATTGTATGTCTCGGAAAAGATAACAAGCGTATCCATGAGGCTTTTGAAGATGATGTTGAAGTAATTGTGAATACATTTTCAGCCAGCGAAGCAGTGCAAATAGCTTATCATATGGCGAAAAAAGGCGATACAGTATTGCTATCACCCGCATGTGCAAGTTTCGACCTTTTTAAGAATTATGAAGACAGAGGTAATCAGTTTAA
>JAZKIH010000187.1:7338-15025 GCA_040384965.1 Bacteroidota bacterium
ATGGAAAGACTCATAAATAAAACTAAAGGTGATCGGTGGATCTGGCTTATAGTGATCTTACTTTCGGTATGGTCAGTGCTTGCCGTTTACAGCGCTACAGGTACTCTCGCTTACAAACAGGGTGTGGGGAGTGAGCAGTTCCTTGTGAAACACCTGGTAATGATCATTGGCGGCATCGCACTAATGTACTTTTCGCACTTGCTTGATTATCGCCATTACGCTGGTATTTCAAAGATTTTGATGATCATCACCATCCCCTTGTTACTCTATACGCTGTTGTTGGGTAATCATGTGAATGATGCTAGCCGGTGGGTTACAATTCCAATCATTAACCAAACCTTTCAAACGTCAGATTTGGCAAAATTGGCATTAATCACTTTCCTTGCCAGAACATTGTCCAGGAAGCAGGAAAATATTAAAGATGCTAAAAAGGCATTTTTACCTATAATGGGGTCGGTGTGTATCATATTTGTTCTAATACTTCCGGCAAATCTATCCACAGCCGTTATGCTTTTTGGCGTGAGTATTCTATTGCTTATCGTTGGCCGGATAAGTATTAAGCAAATATCAATCGTCGGCGTTGCAGGGCTTGTTATCCTTGCCAGCGTCATACTGATAGGCAAGGGTAGAAGCGCAACATGGATGTCGCGTATAGAAGTTTTTATGCATCCTGAGAAAGCTGATCCTGATAAATCTTTCCAGGCCAACCAATCAAAAATAGCGATAGCTACCGGTGGCGTTTTTGGCAAAGGCCCTGGTAACAGTACTCAGCGAAACTTCCTTCCTCACCCTTATTCTGATTTTGTGTTTGCTCTTATTATTGAAGAGTATGGACTTGTAGGTGGCGTAGGGCTCGTGCTCTTATACCTGGTATTTTTATATCGATGTACGCTCATAGTGACACACAGTCCCAAGGCTTTTGGTGCCCTGCTGGCGGCAGGACTGAGTTTCAGCCTGACCATTCAGGCATTTGCTAATATGGCTGTTGCAGTAGGTCTCGGACCAGTAACGGGTGTGCCTTTACCGTTAGTAAGTATGGGAGGGACGTCAATACTCTTTACCAGCGTGGCGTTTGGGATTATTTTGAGCGTCAGCAGAGATATCGACGAGAAAAAAGAACAAAGTAAGGAAAAGGTAATTATCGGGGAAATCCCGGCAATGGGCTAAGGTATGGCAAAGCGAGTGATAATAAGCGGTGGAGGTACAGGAGGGCATATATTCCCTGCTGTTGCTATTGCGAATGCACTCAAAAAAATCGCACCAGATACGGAGATATTATTTGTTGGGGCGAATGGCAGGATGGAAATGGAAAAAGTTCCGGCTGCGGGATATAAGATCATAGGGTTGGACATTCAGGGATTTCAAAGGAATTCGTTATTGAAAAACCTGTTACTGCCTTTTAAAATATTAATGAGTTTGATAAAATCGAGAAGTATAATTAAAGAATTCAAACCAGATGCGGTTGTGGGTGTTGGAGGTTATGCATCCGGACCTCTTTTGTTTGCGGCGTCACTAATGAAAGTCCCTTATCTGATCCAGGAACAAAACTCATACGCAGGTATTACTAATAAGAACCTGGGAAAAAATGCGAGGAAGATTTGTGTGGCTTTTGAAGGAATGGATAGGTTCTTTCCAGCAGATAAAATTATGATTACCGGGAATCCAATCCGCAAGGAAACGGTTGATATTGATGGTAAGCGGGAAGAAGCATTCAATTTCTTTGGTCTGTCATCTAACAAGAAAACGATTCTGGTAACCGGCGGAAGTCTGGGGGCGGGAACTCTCAATAAGAGTATGATGGCTGGGATTGATAAAATAGTTGCCCAGGATGTTCAGTTAATCTGGCAAACCGGAAAACACTATTTCAAATCTATTAATGAGCACATGGCAGGGAAAACTCATGAAAATATAAAAGTCCTGGAATTTCTGCAAAAAATGGATTTGGCATACGCTGCAGCAGATGTTATTATATCGCGTGCCGGTGCTGGTACGATAGCTGAATTATTTGTGGTGAAGAAACCAGTGATACTGGTACCCTCACCTAATGTTGCAGAAGATCATCAGACCCAAAACGCGATGGCACTTGTGAAAAACGATGCAGCATTATTGGTGAAGGATACAGAAGCTGAAAAGGATTTGGTTGACGCTGCTTTGCAGTTGCTGAACGATGATAATAAGAACGTTGGATTATCAAAAAATATAGGAATGATGGCGCTGCCTGATGCAGATGAGGTAATAGCCAGCGAGGTACTAAAGATTGCTAACTAAGGATATATCATAAGCAATATGGAGTTAGAAAATATAAGACGGGTTTATTTAATTGGCATTGGAGGCATTGGAATGAGTGGCCTTGCCAGGTATTTCAAAAAGCGGGGTTGCGTTGTTTGTGGGTATGACAAAACCTGCACACCCCTAACAGCAGCCTTGATGAACGAGGGTATTCCAGTCGTTTTTCAAGATGAGGTTGATAATATTCCTTTTAGTTTCGAGCAGAAGGATCCTAATACACTGGTGATTTATACTCCGGCAATTCCTAAAGACTCAGCTATCCTCAATCGTTTTAAATCTGGCGGATTTGTGTTCAAGAAACGCTCGGAAGTGCTAGGTATAATAAGCAAAGGGATGTTTACGATAGCCGTTGCGGGTACTCATGGCAAAACTACAACATCAAGTATGATTGCCCATGTTTTGAAAGACAGCGGGTACGACTGTTCCGCATTCCTGGGCGGGATAGCTAGTAATTATAACAGCAATGTGCTATTCAGTGAGAATAATACAATGGTCGTTGAAGCCGATGAGTTTGACCGTTCATTTTTAACTCTGCACCCTGATATCGCTATTGTGACCTCAATGGATGCTGATCATCTTGATATTTATGGGGATAAAAGCCATCTGGAAGAGTCATTTAAACAGTTCACATCGCAGTTGAAACCAGGGGGCAAGCTTCTGTATAGAAAAGGGCTGGACCTGAAAAATGGGGAGACTTATGCGGCAAATACTGTAGCAGATATTCAGGCTGTCAATGTTCGTGTTGAGAACGGGAGTTTTTATTTCGATTTCAAGAATGGTGAAATGATAATCGAAAACATCGAGATGGGGCTGCCAGGATTACATAATATAGAAAATGCAGTGGCTGCTGCTGAAGTTGCACTTAAGCTGGGCATCAGGCCGGATAAGATCCGTGCCGCTTTAGGGAATTTCAAAGGAGTTAAGCGCCGCTTCGAATACATTGTTAAGAGTAAAGATTCTGTTTACATAGATGATTATGCGCATCACCCCGAGGAGCTGCGTGCTTGTATTCAGGCCGTCAAAACTCTTTATCCTGATAAAAAATTGACTACCGTTTTTCAGCCGCATTTATTTACAAGAACAAGAGATTTTGCTGATGGATTCGCGGAGGTTCTGGGAATGACGGATGAACTAATCATGTTAGACATTTATCCAGCAAGGGAATTACCTATTGCCGGTGTAAATTCTGAGATGATCCTGGACAAAATCGATCTGTCGAAAAAACGCATTCTAAGCAAACATGATGTGATTGACTACGTGCGGGAAGAGAAGCCTGAGCTTTTATTGACAGTGGGAGCGGGGGATATTGATACATTGATCGAACCATTAAAGAAGGTTTTAGAGAATGCTTAAAAAGATCAACTGGAAGCTAATTCTTTACTGCGTCACCTGGGTTGTGTGTCTCAGCGGACTGGTTGTGCTTATGAGTTTTATAGGTATCAAAAAGGATAAGCAGAAATGTACAGATCTTAAAGTGATGCTCCCGGGCAATAACAATTTTATCGAGCGGGAAGAAGTTGATAGAATTCTGCTTGAGAGCAACGGTCCTTTGGTTGGAGTGAACCTGGAAAATATAAATATACATAAGCTTGAGAACGTGCTAAAAGCCAACCCATTTATAGAATATGCTAAAGTATTCGCAGATATGAATGGTGTCATACATGTTGATATTCGCCAGCGCAAGCCATTGATCAGGATAATAAATATGGCTAACGTCAATTTCTATATTGATGAAAACGGCTATAAAATTCCTATGTCTGATAATTATACAGCAAGGGTTTTGGTAGCAAACGGTTTGATTGACGAGGATTTCTCAGGTAAAGTTGATACGCTTTCATCCCAGTTGGCGAAAGATCTTTTCAGAACCGCAAATTTCATCAGGAAGGATACTCTTTGGAATGATCAGGTGGAACAGTTATTCGTGAGCCTCAAAGGCGATATCGAAATAGTGCCCCGGGTAGGAGATCATAAAAT
The DNA here is from genome assembly GCA_040384965.1 of Bacteroidota bacterium. Classification (GTDB taxonomy): domain Bacteria; phylum Bacteroidota; class Bacteroidia; order Sphingobacteriales; family Sphingobacteriaceae; genus Daejeonella. The sequence goes on from JAZKIH010000187.1 coordinate 11,602, forward strand.
AATTCTGGGGACCGCCGATTCTCTGGAGACAAAATTTAGAAATCTGCTGGTGTTTTATAAAAAAGCTATCCCAAAAGTGGGATGGGAGACTTACAAGTCGATCAATCTTAAATACGCTAATCAGATCATTTGCGAGAGAAATATAATTGATAGTACTGCTGTGAATCCCGCCACTATAAGAGCAGCGATAGACAGCACATTAGCAGTAAAACCGGATTCAACAATAAATTAATGCACATAATATGGACAAAAGTAACTCAGCTTCAGTCAAAAATTCACCAATAGTTGTCGGCCTTGATATAGGTACAACGAAAATTTGTGTCACCGTAGGTCGTAGAAGCGAACACGGTAAGATCGAAATTTTGGGTATGGGAAAAGCCGAATCTGCGGGAGTAACCCGTGGGGTGGTATCAAATATCCAAAAAACGGTTCAGGGTATAATCCTGGCTGTTGAAGAGGCAAGTGGCCAGTCCAATGTCGACGTTAAGATCGTCAATGTCGGGATTGCCGGTCAGCACATTAAAAGCCTTCAACATAGGGGTATTCTTACCAGGAAGGATCTGAATACTGAGATCCAGAGAAAGGATATCGACAAATTGATCGAAGACATGTACAAGCTGGTGATGCCCCCAGGTGAAGAAATTATCCATGTTTTGCCTCAGGAATTTACGGTAGACAATGAACCGGGGATCAAAGATCCTATCGGAATGGCTGGAGTGCGTCTCGAGGCGAATTTCCATATTATTTCTGGTCACGTTAGTGCCGTAAAAAATATTATTAAATGTGTCGATAATGCCGGACTGGAAACTCAGGAACTTATCCTGGAACCACTTGCATCTTCTGAGTCGGTGCTGAGCGACGAAGAGAAGGAAGCTGGCGTTGTCTTGGTTGATATTGGTGGAGGAACTACAGATCTTGCTATTTTCCATGAGGGAATCATTCGTCACACTGCTGTTATTCCGTTTGGCGGCAATAGTGTAACAGAAGATATCCGTGAGGGCTGCTCGGTAATGAGAAACCAGGCAGAGTTGTTGAAGACTCGTTTTGGATCTGCTCTGGCAGAAGAAAACAAGGAGAACGAGATAATTTGTGTTCCCGGCCTTCGTGGCAGAGAGCCTAAAGAAATTTCAGTAAAGAATCTTGCGTTCGTCATTCAGGCCAGAATGGAAGAGATCATAGAACATGTGTATTATGAGATCAAATCGTCCGGATACGAGAAAAAGTTAATAGCTGGGATTGTGATAACAGGAGGCGGCGCGCAGTTAAAACATTTACCGCAACTGGTTGAATATGTAACTGGTTTAGATAGCCGTGTTGGATATCCAAATGAACATTTGGCGAAAAATGATGTGCTTCCTAAGCCTACCTATGACGAACTGAAAAGCCCAATGTTTGCAACAGGTATTGGCTTGCTTATCAAAGGAATTCAGAAAGCAGAGCAATTGGAGGAGTCAAGCAAACGGGTAGGTATGCCGGAAGAGAAAGTTCAGGTTGCAGACAAGTCCAAGAAGACTCTTGGGCTGTTCGAAAAGATATTGCAATCGGGAGCCAAATTCATTAAGGACGATATCAAGGACGAAGATTATATACGTTAATTATCCACAAAGTGGCGAGTTTCCCACATATCTAACAATTGTGGATAACCTATGTTGATAAATGGCTAATATTACGGCAGGAACTGTCAAAACAAAGATTTTACCTAACTGATAAGAGATATGCAGTTTGAAATGTTAAAAGAAAAATCATCGATTATTAAAGTTATCGGTGTTGGTGGTGGAGGCGGGAACGCTGTAAACCACATGTATCGTCAGGGTATTACTGGGGTGGATTTCATCATTTGTAATACAGATGCACAGGCTCTTGAGCTTAGTCCGATTCCTAATAAAGTCCAGCTGGGAGCTAGTCTTACGGAAGGTATGGGAGCGGGATCAATTCCTGAAGTAGGAAAGAATTCTGCTATTGAGAATATTGATGACATCAAGCGTATGCTTGGAAGCAATACAAAGATGCTTTTTATCACCGCCGGAATGGGTGGTGGAACCGGGACTGGAGCCAGTCCGATCATCGCCAAAGCGGCGAAGGAAATGGATATCCTGACAGTTGGTATCATTACAACTCCGTTTTCATTCGAAGGTAAACGCAGAAAAATCCAGGCTGAAGAAGGTTTGGATGAATTTAAGAAATATGTTGATTCTTACCTGGTCATATCAAATGACAGGCTCCGTGAGATTTTTGGGAATCTGACCCTGGGGTCTGCTTTCGCGCAAGCTGATAATATATTGACAACAGCTGCTAAAGGCATCGCTGAGATTATAACTATACCGGGTTATATCAACGTTGACTTCAAGGATGTGCGCACCGTAATGAAAGAAAGCGGCGTTGCAATCATGGGGAGCTATGCGGCTGAAGGCGAAAACCGTGCATTAAGAGCAGTTGAAGGAGCTTTAGCTTCACCCTTATTGAAAGATAATGAGATCGAAGGTGCCCGTTATATCCTGTTAAATATTAGTTCTGGTGACAAAGAGGTTACCATGGATGAGGTAAGCATCATCACAGATTATATCCAGCAGGAAGCTGGCTTAGCTGCTGATCTGATCTGGGGTAACTGTTCTGACGAAGCATTAGGAGAAAAAATTTCGGTGACAATCATTGCAACCGGATTCCAAACTAAGGAAGAACGTGAAGTTGAAAAAAGCCAGGTTCGTAAAGTATCATTACTTACTCCTGAGCAGGCGCCGCTTGTCAGACCAGTTCACGAGAATACATTTATCGCACCCAAGGTTGAAGAAGTAAACGAGCCAATGCTGAAGAAGGAAGAGAGTCAGGTGGATCTTTTTGCCGGCTATTTCCAGAGCGCTCCTAAGATTGAAGAAGAGGCTCAGCCGGATGCAGATTACGTACGTCATACTTTGAATGATGAAATACCAGCGGACAGCATAAAAATCGAGCCTTCTTTCGAGTTTGAGATGAAGAACGAGGACTTCGAGGTCAAAATTGAAGATGAGGAGTTGCCGGTAGCAGAGGCTTGGGTAGAAGAAGAACAAACTCCTAACCCCGACGAAAATAAAACCGATGAATCGATTGAAGAACAGCTTCGGAAATCCAAAGAGCGTATTCTTCGCCTTAAAGATTTAAGTATGAAGCTGCGTACAAGCAATGGTTTGCAGGAACTTGAAAGTGAGCCAGCATACAAACGGAAGCAGATGTCATTGCAGGACGTGCCTCATTCCTCAGAATCACAGGTGTCCCGCTTTACTTTGAGTACAGAAGACGGAATTACTGAGATTCGTCCGAATAATTCTTTTCTGCACGATAATGTAGATTAAGCCAAATAAACACTGATAAGCGCCTTTATTCGATTACGGATAAAGGCGTTTTGATTTTATGGCATTATTATTACAGGCTAATGAATTAGCTTTTGATA
>JAZKIH010000188.1:0-15394 GCA_040384965.1 Bacteroidota bacterium
CTTTGGCTCAGTTGGAACTTTGGACAAATACAGATAAGTATGAGAACCAGGTTTATGTTCTTCCTAAGTACTTAGATGAGAAAGTAGCACGTTTACACCTAGCAAAGATTGGTGTTGAACTGGATGTATTAGATCAGCACCAGGCCGATTATATCGGTGTGCCGGTTGAAGGTCCGTTCAAAGCAGATACATACAGATACTAAGAGATCTGAAGTCGGAGGACTGAGGACAGAAGTCTGAAGTCTGAATCTTTCCGACGATTTTAAAAAACCCTTTCGAGTATATCGGAAGGGTTTTTTCGTTAATGGAATTTTGGCGTTACGGTTATGAACCCTGTGTCCCCCGCTGGCGGGGGTAGGGGGTGGATTAGATATTTTTAAATTCATTTTGGGAAAGCAGAGCCTGTGGTTCTTCGCTTCCGCCAGCCCCGTGCTCTGCTTTAGTTTTTGCCAAACACTGGGGCAGGTATCTGAAGACGGCCCCCTCGGCAAAAGCTAACGCTGCCGCCCGGGTTTATTTTACAAAAGCCTGTGCTGGTCGGTTAAGACAGTTTATTACAATTTATCTATCTTTGAAATAGCTGCTAAATTTAAATTTAGCTCTGTGATTAACACTATGGCACATCTTTCCGTAAACATTAATAAAATCGCTACCCTCCGCAATTCGCGGGGCGGCAATAATCCTAACCTTGTTAAAGTAGCCCTTGACTGCGAACGCTTCGGTGCTCAGGGTATTACCGTCCACCCCCGCCCTGACGAGCGGCATATCCGTTATCAGGACGTATTTGACCTTAAGGCGGTTATTGCTACAGAGTTCAACATCGAGGGTAATCCTACTGAGAAAAAATTTGTGGAGCTAGTTTTGGCTAATAAGCCAGCTCAGGTCACACTTGTTCCGGATGCCGAGGGCCAGCTTACCTCAAACCATGGATGGGACACCATAAAACACCAGGATTATCTAAAAGATATTATTGCAGAATTTCAATCTGCCGGAATCCGGGTTTCCATTTTCGTCGACCCTGATAATAAGATGGTTGAAGCGGCCGCAAGTACGGGAACTGATCGGATTGAACTTTATACCGAAACTTATGCTTCACAATACCATTCGGGCAAAGAAGCAGCTATTAAGCCCTATGTTGAATCCGCAAATTTGGCAACAAAGCTCGGACTTGGACTCAATGCCGGCCACGATCTCGATCTTCACAACCTACAGTATTTTGCTCAGCAGATTCCGGAACTACTTGAAGTAAGTATCGGCCATGCTCTAATTTCAGATGCACTATATTTAGGTTTGGAAAATACTATCCAAATGTATCTTAGACAATTAAAATAAAGACAATGAAAAGAACTATCTGGATCTTATTTCTGGCTTTAATAACCGCAGCAACTGGCTGTAAAAATGAAACTACTATTAATGAGGATGACGCTTCGGAAGTTATTGAAGAACATCTGGTGATCGAACCTGAATACGAAACCACAACATTCCACTATGGAGAAATCAAATTCAGGAGCGGTAAAGATCAGGCAGACTTAAATAAATACAAGGAACTGGAAGATAAAGGGCTCATAGAGATGGTGCTTGACGAGAAGAAAAAAGTATTTCTTTCAAAAGACACCTCATTTGTTTATCAGGTCAGGCTGACTGAAAAAGCGGCACCCCTTGTTCTGGATCAAAGCAAAGATAAAGCAACCGTTAAAGCTATCAACTATATACTTGATGACGCAAAGCCGGTAAATTTTGTTAAATCAAATAACAAAACCGCGAAGGCCACTGTATCATTAAAGAAAGTGGAAACAGAATTCTATCCATTCATGAATGGCAAGGATTCAAATAGTGAATTCATCACAAAAACATATAAGCTAAAACTCAAAAAGGACAAGGGCTGGGAGGTAGAATAGATTCGCCTTGTGCCAGCTGGGACTGACTTCAAAGGTACGTTTGGTACGATACGCCGCGGGCCGCAGGGCAGCTCCTCTACACCAGCCAACGTCCGGTACGCTTCTTCAGCCAAACCACTGAATCTCCGTTCTCCTTTTTATTCGCCTCGGCTGGTGCGTTTAGCACATGCCAGGCCTAACCACTGGCTTCCAAAGCAGCAGACGCAGCGACGGGATTTTTGCTTACTTTTTTTCCTGCAGAAAAAAGTAAGTGCCCTTCCGCCGACATGAGGCGGGGTAAATCTCACACTAAATCCCGTTTCAAAGGCAGCCGAAAAACCATCATAACTACCGAAACTAAAGAAGAAAATCCTTACTTTTGCCCCACCAATATTCCCCCTCTTTAATGAAGCTTAATATAGATTACCAGGAAAAATTTGAGCAGCGTCATATTGCTCCTACTGAGCAGGATACCGCAAAAATGCTCGAAACTATCGGCATTAATTCTCTGGATGAACTGATTGCGCAAACTGTGCCTTCAAACATTCGTTTAAAATCCCCATTGAACCTGCCGGAAGCAAAGAGTGAGTTTGATTATCTAAATGATCTAAAAGTTACTGCATCTAAAAACAAGGTCTTTAAATCTTATATCGGCCAGGGTTATAACGATGTAATTGTTCCCGGAGTTATTCAAAGGAATATTCTCGAAAATCCAGGATGGTATACTCAATACACTCCATACCAGGCTGAAATCGCTCAGGGTCGCTTACAGGCTTTACTAAATTTCCAGACCATGGTTGTTGATCTTACCGGAATGGAAATTGCCAACGCATCTCTTCTTGATGAAGGTACTGCGGCTGGTGAGGCTATGTTCATGCAATACAGCTTGCGTAAGAATCCGGAAGCCACGGTTTTCTTTGTTTCGGAAGAAGTATTGCCTCAGACTATAGATATTCTAAAAACCCGTTCTGCTCCTTACGGGATTGAGATCGTAATTGGCGATCATCGTACAGTAGAGCTTAATGAGTCAATGTTCGGCGCGATTGTCCAATATCCGGCGGGCAGTGGTTCAGTTTATAACTATAAAGATTTCGCGGCCAAAGGCCATGAGAAAGGTATAAAACTTACTGTAGTTGTTGATATCATGTCGCTTAGCTTGCTAACTCCTCCGGGAGAATGGGGCGCCGACATTGTAGTAGGCTCAAGCCAGCGTTTTGGAGTCCCGATGGGATTCGGCGGTCCGCATGCTGCTTTCTTCGCGACCAAGGACGAATACAAACGCTCCATGCCGGGAAGAATTATAGGTGTCACGATCGACACCGCCGGAAACTACGCCCTGCGTATGGCGCTTCAGACACGTGAGCAGCATATAAGAAGAGATAAAGCAACATCTAATATCTGTACTGCACAGGCACTTCTGGCTATCATGGCTGGAATGTATGCAGCATATCACGGCCCAACAGGCATTAAGCTTATTGCCGAACGTATTCACGGACTTGCGGTTCTTCTTAAAGATTCCCTTCAGAGCCTTGGCTACAAACAGGAGAATGAATTCTTCTTTGATACATTACGTTTTGATCTTGGCGATCTGGTGAATCCAATTCATGCCGAAGCTCTCAACAATGAGGTTAATTTAAACTATAAAGGATCTTCAGTTACTATCTCGCTTGACGAAACAACATCTTTCGAGGACATTCAAACTTTAGTGCGGCTGTTTGCAAAAGTGAAAGGTAAAAACCTTCACGATGTCGACACAGATAGTATTAAACAAAAGATTGAACTGCATATCCCAACAGATCTCCAGCGTACTTCCGCTTACCTGAGCCACCCTGTATTTAACTCGCATCATTCAGAGCACGAAATGCTGCGCTACATAAAGTCTCTGGAAGCAAAAGATCTCTCTCTTTGTCATTCGATGATAGCTTTAGGCTCATGTACTATGAAGCTTAATGCAACCACTGAAATGGTTCCGATTACCTGGGCCGAATTCAGCAAAATGCATCCATTTGCACCAACTGATCAGGTGGGTGGTTACATGCAGATCTTTGATGAGCTAAACAAATGGTTAAGCGAAATTACAGGCTTTGCTGCCATGAGCTTACAGCCTAATGCAGGTGCTCAGGGTGAGTATGCCGGCCTAATGGTTATTCGCGCTTACCACCAGGATCGCGGAGATTTCCAGCGAACTGTTGCTTTGATCCCATCCTCTGCCCATGGAACCAATCCAGCTTCAGCAGCAATGGCAGGAATGAAAATCGTTATTGTCAAGTGTGATGAGAAAGGAAATATTGATGTCGCTGATCTGAAAGCGAAAGCAGAAGAGCATGCTGAGAATCTTTCCTGCCTGATGGTTACATACCCATCCACGCACGGAGTTTTTGAAGAATCAATCATAGAAGTTTGTGAAACCATTCATAAAAATGGCGGACAAGTCTATATGGACGGCGCTAATATGAATGCACAGGTTGGTCTTACAAGTCCGGCAACAATTGGTGCTGACGTTTGTCACCTTAACCTTCACAAAACATTCTGTATTCCGCACGGCGGAGGCGGCCCGGGAATGGGGCCAATCGGCGTTGCGAAACATCTTGTTCCATATTTGCCAGGACACCCGGTTGTGTCAATTGGCAACGAGAAGTCAATTCCTGCTGTATCTTCAGCACCATGGGGTTCTGCATCTATCCTGCTGATTTCTCACGCATATATTGCGATGATGGGCGGAGATGGCTTGACGAATGCCACAAAATATGCAATCTTAAATGCGAATTATATAAAGTCACGTCTTGAAAAACACTATCCGGTACTCTATTCCGGAAGCCAGGGACGTTGCGCACATGAGATGATACTTGATTGCAGGTCGTTCAAGAATTTTGGAATAGAGGTTACAGATATCGCCAAGAGGCTGATGGATTATGGCTTTCATGCTCCTACAGTCTCCTTCCCGGTAGCAGGAACGGTTATGATCGAACCTACTGAATCAGAGCCAAAGCACGAACTTGACCGTTTTTGTGATGCCATGATTGCCATCCGTGGTGAAATTAATGAAGTAGAAGGCGGCATATCTGATAAAACTGATAATCCGCTTAAAAATGCGCCGCACACCTCGGCTGTTGTGACGGCAGATGCCTGGGAACATTCCTACAGCAGGCAAAAAGCGGCCTTTCCTCTTGCGTATGTAGCGGCTTTTAAATTCTGGCCGTCGGTAGGAAGAGTTAATGATACACATGGTGACAGGACCCTGATCTGTGCTTGTCCGCCGATAGAAAGTTACATGGAAGAGCTGGTGTAAAAGCCTCCCTATTTATGCTTAAGAGCCGAATTGACAATGTTTGTTGATTCGGCTTTTTTCGTAACCTACCCCACCCTTATCATTTTATATTTTTTTGCAAACAATAGGTGATATTAGAAGGTTTCAAGTATCTGAACCTCTATCTCTTAAATCAAGTTTTTAGCTCGATAAACCAAAAGAAATTGTGCCGGATTGACCATCTAATTTTTACATTATCAAAGATTTATTTCAACTGTAACAAATTTGTACCTTACATAAATTTGGCCGGGAGACGATGCTGATCAAGCAACTAAAAATTAAGCTTCTGAATTTCTTAATGATTACAGGCATTTCATGTTCCTGGATCATTTCGTGCACATCTGCAAATGCACAGGAAGCCAACACAGTAAGGCTACAGTTGAAATGGCATCATCAGTTTCAATTCGCTGGCTACTATGCCGCGGAGCGTCAAGGATTTTTTAAAGATGCTGGCCTGAATGTTAAATTACTTGAGGGCAATGCTAAAAATCCACCAGTGCAGGCAGTTCTTGACGGAGATGCGGAATTCGGCGTAACCGGATCTGATATAATCAACTATCATATCGCTAAAAAACCGGTTGTCGTTATATCTGCTATATTCCAACATTCCCCATATGTGTTTTTGACTCTTACAGACAGGAAAATTAACTCCGCTACCGACCTTGCCGATAAAAAGATCATGGTTTCAAAAGATCAGGGCTGGTTGTTGTTAAGAGCCTTGTTTATCCGGGAAGGGATACCCAGCAATAAAATGGTAATGGTGGATCATACCTGGAATAATCAGGATCTGATCAACGGAAAGGTTGATGCAATTACAGCTTACAGCACAGTAGAGCCGAATCAAATAAGAAAACTAGGATATAACGTTACCCTGATCAGGCCTATCGATTATGGGATTGATTTCTATGGTGATGTACTTTTTACCAAACGATCCATTGCTGATAAGGAGCCGGTTAAAGTTGAGAAGCTTAATGCTGCCGCTTTGAAAGGATGGATTTATGCCATGTCACATCCATCTGAAATGGCCGATTATATTTTGACATTACCCGGGGTAAAAGAACGGGGAATTTCTAAGGATGATTTGCTCAATGAAGCACAGGAAATGGAGAAGCTCATCCTGCCCGATCTGGTTGAAATGGGACACATGAACCCGGGAAGGTGGCAGACTATGCTCGATGTGTACAAGCAGATCGGTATTGCGAAAAAGAGCGATTCCATTGATGGTTTTTTGTTCAAGGATGCGAGCATTAGAAAAGTACTATATTTTGATGTATTGCTTTATGTGCTGGGCATAGCTGCATCGTTATTTGTGATTGCCATTATCTGGAACTGGCAGCTGAGAAAGATAGTTTATAAAAAGACCCTGGCCCTTCAAAAAGAGATAACCTTCAGGAAAGGTGCCGAGCAGCGGTTGGAATTGGCTATACAGGCTGCGGGACTCGGGATTTGGGAATGGGATCTGGTGGAAAATAAAACCACCTACGATAGCAATTGGGTTAAGGCTCTTGGTTATGACCCCGATGAATTTTTAAAGAACTCCTCCTACATCGATCTTGTTCATGAGGACGATCACGATACTGTTCAGGAAATCATGGACGGCCTGGTAGCTGGCAAATCCCCTTCCAACAGCCATGCATACCGGATAAAAACAAAGGAGGGTTTATGGAAGTGGATCCTTTCTTTCAGCAAAGTAGTGAGCATGAAGGAAGATGGTAAAGCCGCCCATATGATCGGTACCCATCTGGACATTGATTTCATTAAAGAGAAAGAAATAGAACTTCAGGATATTACAAATGAACTGAGAAAGACAAATTCAGAATTGGAGAAATTTGCCTACATAACTTCTCATAACCTTCGTGCTCCGGTAGTGAATTTGATGAGTCTTACGGAAATGCAGTCTGAAGAAAATCTTTCAGATGAACTGAACGAAGAAATTACGCATAAGATCCACTATTGTGTAAAGCAGCTCGATTCCACACTAAACGATCTGATAGAAATTGTTGCAAGTAAGTCCGGAAATCATGTCCACAAGGAAAGTCTCGATCTGGAAGCAGAGCTGCAACTGATTATAAGGAGTATTGAGAAACAGGTAACTGAATCCGGTGCACAAATTGAAACAAATTTTTCAGAGATTAAAACTGTCTATTTTCCAAAAAGATTCATTCATAGCATACTGCTCAATCTTTTGACTAATGCGATTAAATACCGTTCTGACAAGCGAAAGCTTATCATAAGTCTTAAAACCCGTGTCAAAAAAGATTATACAGTGTTATATTTCAGCGATAACGGCACAGGAATGAACATGAATAAGTTTGGCAACAAAATATTCGGCCTTTACCAGCGTTTCCATAGCAAAATAGACGGAAAAGGTCTTGGTTTATACATTATCAAATCTCAAATAGAATCGCTGGATGGAAAAATCGAAGTAGACAGCATGCCGGATGTTGGAACTACTTTTAAAATTTCCTTTAAGAACGCGGTAATACCTTCAACCGTAATATCTCAGTGACAGAATTAATAGTCTGAACATCCATTGATTTTTAGAATATATTTATGGAATAACTTTGTGCAAACTTTTAACAATTACATAGGACAATGAAAAAAATCTTTTTAGCATTAAGCATCATAACCGGAATGGCAGTTTTTATGTCATTCGATAAACCCGTAAAGGATTCTACGTACACTGTAGACACTGAACGCTCCACTATCGACTGGACGGCGAAAAAAGTGGGTGGCGGCCATACCGGAACAATCAAAATTACTTCAGGCAGCCTTGTTCATAATGGAAAATCATTAACCAAAGGATCCTTTCTGATCAATATGGCAAGCATTACATCCGACAATGCCCGGGTAACAACTCATCTTAAATCTGATGACTTTTTTGCGGCGGAAAAAAACCCAAATTCTAAGTTTGAGATCACAAAAGTTACCCCTGCTGGTGGCGACAGGGTAAATATTGTCGGAAATCTGACGATCAAAGGAATTAGCCAGCCCATCGCATTCCCGGCGACAGTTAAAACTCAAAAGGATATAATTGTTGCTGTTGCGACTGGTATTCGTGTCGACCGTACAAAATATGATATCAAATTTCGCTCAAAGACTTTCTTCCTGGATATCGGCGACAGAGCCGTTGATGATGAATTTGAGCTGAACATAAATTTGGTTGCGAAGAAATAGGTACGAGGTATCAGGTATCAGCTGTGAGGACTAAAAGCCCAGGCCTGATACCTGACACCCGATACCTCTCTACAGTATCCTAAACCCTTCTCCCTCCATCCCGACTTTGGCAATGGCCTTAGACTTGGCGTGATAAAAAAGGCAATCCCATCCGCCCTCAGCCGCCCGCACTCCATATTCCTGACGTAATTCCATGGCTCTTCTTCCGTCGAAGTCATATTTAGCCATGAATTTTCTTAATAGCTGCTCAGGCTCGGGCAGGATATCGCCCCCGAAGAAGACTGTTTCATCTCCTTCCTCCACCAGAAAAACCTGATGGTATTCGCAGTGGCCTCCGGTAAGCTCGTACGAGATCGAATCATTTAATTTACCGTTCCCTTCCACAAAGTGTACAGACCCGCTGCGCTGCAGAAAATCAAATATCTCCGTTTTATATGACCGCGAAGGCTTGCTGTAAGCAGCTTCCCACTCCCCGCGTTGTATAACATATTCCGCATTCGGAAAGCTAAGAGATATGTTATCCTCCGTCTTGTCTATCATTCCCCCGGAATGATCGAAGTGGAGGTGGGACATCAATACAAGACTAACATCATTAGGATCAAAACCTGCTTTACGTATATTCTCGTGAATAATCAGTTCATTTTTATCGTTCCTGAAACCTAATCCAGCATCCAAAATTATCAGATCATTTTTGGTTTTCAGAAGAAAGGGCTGCACATAAATGAACAGCGATGCCGGCCGGTCCTTTGGATTATGAATAGCCGGGTCAAAAGGGAGAAACGTCTTCGAACTATCTACGGAATAGGACCCTTCGTATAAGGCTAAAGCTTTCAATGTCTTTGTATATTATAAGGTTAAATTCTATTTTTACGGCTTATTGGGCAAAGATATGCAAAAAAGGTGGGTGGAGCAGGAGGTTACAAACCCTGCGGAAGTAGAAGAACTGCAGCAATCGCTAAATGTCGATGCTGTTCTGGCCAGCCTGCTTGTTGGAAGAGGTATTAATACTTTCGAGAAAGCCCGCTTCTTCTTTCGTCCGGAGATCGAACATCTTCATGATCCTTTTTTAATGAAGGACATGGATTTGGCAATATCCCGTATTGAACGCGCAATATCCAGCGGCGAAAAGATTCTCGTGTACGGCGATTACGATGTCGACGGAACTACATCGGTAGCTCTGGTCTATAGTTTTTTCAGGAAATACCATTCTGCTATAGACTTTTATATTCCAGACCGGTATAAGGAAGGGTATGGCATCTCCACTCAGGGGATTGATTATGCTGCCTCCCATGGATTTACACTTATTATCGCCTTAGACTGTGGAATCAAGTCCGTTGATAAGATCGCTTATGCTAACACGAAAAAGATAGATTTCATTATCTGTGATCACCACCTTCCGGGAGATGAATTACCTGAGGCTGCAGCTATTCTTGATCCTAAGCGTCTTGATTGCGAGTATCCCTACAAGGAATTATCAGGGTGTGGAATTGGCTTCAAGCTGGCTCAGGCTTATGCTCAAAAAAACAATATACCGTTTAACGATATTTCATGTTACCTCGACCTTGTCGCAGTTAGCATTGCTTCAGATATTGTCCCGATTACCGGGGAGAACAGAGTGCTGGCATGGTATGGCCTGCAACGAATAAACAGCGAGCCTTGTAAGGGATTAACGGCTCTGATGAATTTGTCAGGAAGAAAGGAAAATCTGACTATCACCGACGTTGTTTTTACGATAGGGCCGCGAATTAATGCTGCGGGAAGAATTGATGACGCTAAACACGCTGTTAACTTACTGATCGCTGAGACAGATGCTATCGCCTTTGAAAAGGGGGAAGTAATTAATACAAAAAATACAGAACGCCGGGAACACGATAGCAATATCACAGAACAGGCACTGGCATTGATCGATGCTGATCCGGAATTAATAGCCCGTAAAACTACCGTTGTGTACAATGAGCAATGGCATAAGGGTGTTATTGGAATAGTAGCATCGCGGCTCACCGAAAAATATTACAGGCCAACCATTGTTATGACCCAATCAAATGGATATGCTGCTGGCTCAGCGCGATCTGTATTGGGTTTTGATCTTTACGAAGCACTTTTGGAGTGCAGTGACTTGCTTGAGCAGTTTGGCGGACATAAATATGCTGCCGGGCTCACTATGAGAACAGAAAACATTCCGGCTTTTCAGCAGAAATTTGAAGAGGTGGTGGGGCGGACAATTCCCGATGAGTTGCTTATACAATCGATCATAATTGAAGCAGAGCTTGATCTAAATAAATTAGATGCCAGATTTTACCGGATTCTAAAGCAGTTTGAACCTTTCGGACCTCAAAACATGGCACCCATATTTGTTAGCAGAAATGTTTATACTTACGGTTCGGCTGCTGCCGTTGGTGGAAAGCATTTAAAAATGAGCGTACGTCAGGATAATAATATCGTTTACAACTGCATTGGATTTGGCCTCGCAGAATTTCTGTCATTTGTCAATAATGGTATGCCATTTGACATTTGCTACACTATCGAGGAAAACAAATGGATGGACAAAACATCACTGCAATTGAATATCAAGGGTATACGGAAATCACAATCAGCTTAGACAGATAAAAAATGATCTTAAAAGCTGAACATCTTGTAAAAAAATATAAACAACGTACGGTAGTAAACGACGTGTCGTTCCACGTGTCACAGGGCGAAATCGTAGGTTTACTTGGACCGAACGGCGCCGGTAAAACCACCTCGTTCTATATGATCGTTGGTCTTATCAGACCGAATGAAGGAAACGTTTACCTGGATGATGCCGATATTACCGAAGACGCCATGTATCGCAGAGCACAGAAAGGTATCGGGTATTTGGCGCAGGAAGCCTCTGTTTTCAGAAAGCTTACCGTTGAAGACAATATAAAAGCTGTATTGGAAATGGGTCGCCTTAATAAAGAGGAGCAGCGGGACAAGCTAGAGCAACTCATTGATGAATTCAGCCTTCACAAAGTTCGGAAAAACCGCGGCGATCTTCTTTCAGGAGGCGAACGAAGAAGAACGGAGATTGCCCGCGCGCTGGCTGCAGATCCTAATTTTATCCTGCTGGATGAGCCATTCGCTGGTGTAGACCCCATCGCCGTAGAAGAAATACAAAGTATTGTAGCTAAGCTTAAATTACGAAATATCGGTATCCTGATAACAGACCATAATGTACAGGAAACTCTGTCAATCACTGACAGAGCTTATTTACTTGCCGAGGGTAAAATAATGCTCACCGGAACTCCGTTCGAGATAGCAAATAATGAGATGGCCAAAAAATTCTACCTTGGTCAGAATTTTGAGTTACGAAAGAAAAAACTCTAACCAGGTATAGTCCTATCATTTTATGACAATAGTAAACTCTATTTTTACCTGGATTATGAAAAAGCGGATGCATCAGATCGAGCTTTTCATAAAATATCCATACGATGTACAGGATGAATGGTTTCAAAATCTAATATCATCGGCTCAGCATACAGAGTGGGGTAAAACTCATGGCTATGCCAGCATTTATACCCAGGATCAGTTCAAAGACCGGGTGCCAATACAAAATTACGACACACTTAAACCTTACATCGAGCGTATGCTTGCCGGCGAGCAGAATGTGTTATGGCCATCCGAAATAAAATGGTTTGCCAAATCATCGGGCACAACCAATGACCGCAGCAAATTCATTCCGGTAAGTGAAGAGTCACTTGAAGAATGCCATTTTAAAGGAGGGAAGGATCTCCTTACTATGTATTGTGATAACCGGCCGGACACGAAAATCTTCACTGGTAAATGCCTTGTACTTGGCGGAAGTCATCAGATAAATCAGCTGAATGCAGATTCATGCTATGGAGATCTTTCTGCGGTTCTAATTAAGAACCTGCCTTTTTGGGCTGAGTTCTACAGAACGCCGAATATGTCGATTGCATTGATGGACGACTTTGAAGCGAAGGTTGAGAAGATGGCACAAGCAACGATTGATGTCAACGTCACGAATATATCCGGGGTACCTACATGGAATATTGTCCTCGCAAAACGTGTATTGGAAATAACAGGGAAGGATAATCTTCTCGAAGTATGGCCAAATCTGGAATTCTATTTCCACGGTGCGGTAAATTTCAATCCCTACAGGGAACAGTTTAAGAAACTCATTCCTTCAGAAAACATGTATTATATGGAAACCTATAATGCATCTGAAGGGTTCTTTGGAATCCAGGATCAGCCAAACTCGGAGGACATGCTCCTGATGCTTGACTATGGCATTTATTATGAATTTCTTCCAATGGAAGATATCAATGCAGAAAGTCCAAAAACACTTAGTCTGGAACAGGTACAATTAAATAAGAACTACGCATTGATCATCTCCACAAACGCAGGATTATGGAGATATATGATTGGCGATACAATCAAGTTTACCTCTCTCGCTCCGCATCGCATCCGGATAACAGGGCGCACAAAGCATTTTATTAATGCCTTTGGGGAAGAGCTGATAATTGACAATGCAGAGAAGGGGCTTTCCAAAGCCTGTAGTGAAACTGGTGCCGTAATTCGGGATTATACCGCCTGTCCTATCTATTTTGAGGGGAATGAAGCCGGAGGCCATGAGTGGATCATCGAATTTGAGCAAAAGCCAAATGACATCGAACGGTTTACCGATGTACTTGATGAAACTTTAAGAAGTATCAATTCAGACTACGACGCCAAACGTTTTAAAGATATGGCACTGCGGAGACCAAAGCTGCATGTCGCCCAGGATGGTTTGTTCTACGAGTGGATGAAGAATCGCGGCAAGCTTGGCGGGCAGCATAAGGTACCCCGATTGGCTAACGACCGCACCTATGTGGATGAAATTCTTAAGATGCTTTAAAGGAGTATCAAGAGTCAAGTATCAGGACTTTGGGCAGGTAATTTTTATATGCAAGCCCTACAGTCCATAGACAACTGCATCAATCGGGAACGAAATATCAATTCCACCTGAAACGTAACCTGATACCTTATGCCTCCTACTTAATACTATGTTTCTTCTTCTTCGGGAATGCTAACGATGCCACAATACTAGCAGTCAGAATAAACAGGATAATGAATAATGAATGGCTGGTCTTGAAGCCCATCTCACTCAACCAGTCGTGTCCAAGCATCTTAACTCCAATAAATACAAGCAAAAATGCAAGTCCGGTTTTAAGATAATGGAATTTATGGATCACGTTAACCAGCAGGAAAAACATCGACCTCAGCCCCAGGATCGCAAAAATATTTGAGAAGAAAACTATGTACGGATCTTTGGTTACGGCGAAGATTGCGGGTATGGAATCAACAGCGAAGATTAAATCAGTAAATTCTACGATCAAGAGAACAATGAACAAAGGAGTGATCATTTTTTTACCGTCAATTTTCACAAAAAACTTGTTGCCCACATACTCCGGATGTACGGAAAAATACCTGGATGCTAAACGAACGACCCGATGGTTTTCTGTATCAATAGTTTCATCCTCGCTCCGGTTTACAAACATCATTATTCCGGTATAGATCAGGAAAGCTCCGAAGACATACAATATCCAGCCAAATTCATTGATTAAGGTCGAGCCTACGAATATGAACAGGAAGCGCATGATAACCGCACCTACTATCCCCCAGAACAAAACCCTGTGATAATACTTCTCGTTCACTTTGAAGGCCGAGAATATGAGCACCATTACAAAAATATTATCGACAGACAGTGCGTATTCAATTACATAACCTGTCAGGAACTCTAGCGCAAGATTCTGTTTATAATGGGCAAGACTTTCGGGATAATTGCCCGGAATAAGAGTAATATTATGTAAATGCTTTGTTGTTATCTCCTGTAGCTGAGCAAAGTTGTTAATGTCGTGTAATACTTCACCCTCGCTCAGAAGAATGAAATAAAAACCAATAGCAAAACTGACCCAGATAAAGCTCATGATTCCAGCTTCCTTCATACTGACCTTCTTATCGGTCTTGTTAAAAATTCCAAGATCAATAGAAAGCATCAGGATGATGAAAAGAAGGAAACTGCCGAAAAAGATAGATTCGTTAGACATTATTTTTTACGCTCTGTAGTGAATCGCACAAGCTGTTCTAACGCATCGCGCGAACTCTGTGCTGGTAAATCCCTTAAAATATTGAAAGCCTCTTCCTGATAGGCTTCCATCTGTTTTGTAGCATAATCCATACCACCGCTTCTCCGAACAAAATCAATCACTTCAGAAACCTTCTCAGCTTCTTCATTATGGTTTTTCACCAGATTAATTATTCTTCTCCTTTCGGAACGATCGGATTTGTTCAGGGCGTAGATTAGAGGCAGAGTGATCTTTTTTTCTTTGATATCAATTCCCAGCGGCTTACCTATGGCATCCGTACCAAAATCAAACAGGTCATCCTTTATTTGGAAGGCAATTCCAACCTTCTCTCCGAAAAGGCGCATCTTCTCTACCGTTTCCGCATCTGCCCCCGCTGAAGCCGCTCCGCATGCACAGCATGATGCTATAAGTGAAGCAGTCTTTTGCCGGATAACTTCATAGTAGATCTTTTCATCAATATCAAGCCTGCGGGCTTTTTCAATCTGCAGCAATTCGCCTTCGCTCATCTGCTTTACAGCTTCTGAAACAATCTTCAGCAAGCCAAAATCGTTGTTATTGATAGATAGTAAAAGTCCTTTTGAAAGCAGAAAATCGCCCACGAGTACGGCTATTTTGTTCTTCCATAAAGCATTTATTGAAAAGAATCCCCGTCTTTCGTAAGAGTTATCTACTACGTCATCGTGAACAAGCGTGGCAGTATGCAGCAATTCTACAAGTGCAGCCCCGCGATGAGTGGCTTCGGTAATTCCTCCGCAAAGGCTTGCTGAAAAGAATACGAACATAGGGCGGACCTGCTTGCCTTTTCGCTTAACAATGTAGTGAGTTATACGGTCCAGAAGCGGAACAGAACTCTGCATGGAAGCTTTGAACTTCCCTTCAAAAGTATCAAGTTCTGCGGCGATTGGCTTTTTGATCTCGTCGAGACT